>BEHM01000004.1 GCA_002923315.1 bacterium HR10 | reverse complement strand
TCGTCTGCTGGAGCATCGGCTGGACGTCGGGCTCATCTCCCTGCCGGTCGAAGCGCCGCTGGTCCATACGGAACCGCTGTATGGGGATCGGCTCGTGGCGGTGGTCTCGCCGAGCCATCCGCTGGCGCAAGCGCGCGAGGTGACGGTCATGCAACTGGCCTCCGAGCCGTTGATTCTCGGAGAGCGCGGGGGGAATCGGCGGCGGATCATTGATCTCTTCTTCGAACATGCGGGCGTTCGTCCGCACGTCGTCATGGAGTTGAATCGCGACGAGGCGATCAAGAAGATGGTGGAGGTCGGCCTGGGCGTCGGCATCCTCCCCTGGCTCACCGTTCAGCGCGAGGTGCAGGTGGGACTGTTGCGGGCGCTGCCCATTCGCGGGTTGAAGAGCCGGTGGGAGCTGGGCCTGGCTTATCTCAAGGAGGAGGCGCCCTCGGAGGCGCTCCTGGCCTTCTTGGATCTCTGCCGGGCCTATTTGGGGAGAGGTCGGGAGCGAAAGCGCGTCGGTGCGGAGCGCTCTCCTGGCGCGCGTGCTTGAAGGCGTCCTCCGCCGTGCGGTAAGATTCCGTCTCGCACGAGCGTGCGGAGATCACGCGCAGAAGGAGTGTGGGCGATGAGTGAGTGGCAGATGCGCGCGCTGCGCGAAGTGGATCCGGAGATCGCCGAGGCCATCCTCCGGGAGACCGAACGGCAAGCGCGAGGCTTGGAATTGATCGCCTCGGAGAACTTCGTCAGCGAGGCGGTCCTGGAGGCCATGGGGTCGGTCTTCACCAACAAATACGCTGAGGGGTATCCGGGACGGCGCTACTATGGGGGATGCGAATTCGTGGACGTCGTGGAGTCGCTGGCCATCCAGCGAGCGAAGCAGCTCTTCGGGGCCGAGCACGTCAACGTGCAACCGTATTCGGGATCGCAGGCGAACATGGCTGTCTATATCGCCATGCTGCAACCCGGGGACACGATCCTCGGGATGAACCTCTCGCACGGAGGGCATCTGACGCACGGCCATCCCTTGAACTTTTCGGGGAAGTACTTTCGGGTGATCCCCTACGGCGTGCATCGTGAGACGGAGCAGATTGATTACGAAGAGCTGGAGCGGCTGGCACATGAGCACCGGCCGAAGATGATCGTCTGTGGGGCGAGCGCCTATCCCCGCATCATTGATTTTGAGCGGATCGCGGCGATCGCCCGCGATGTCGGGGCCGTCGTGATGGCCGACATCGCGCACATTGCGGGGTTTGTGGCGACCGGGTTGCATCCGAGTCCGGTCCCGTGCTGCGATTTCGTGACGACGACGACGCACAAGACGCTGCGTGGCCCGCGCGCCGGCATGATCATGTGCAAGGAGAAGTACGCGCGGGAGATTGATCGCGCCGTCTTCCCCTGCGTGCAAGGGGGGCCGCACGTTCACATCATGGCGGCCAAGGCCGTTTGCTTCAAGGAGGCCATGCAGCCCGAATTCCGCGCCTATCAGGAGCAGGTGATCAAGAATGCCCGCGTGCTGGCCGAGGAGCTGGCTCGAGCGGGATATCGGATCGTCTCCGGGGGGACGGATACGCATCTCGTCCTCGTGGACGTCTTCTCCCGGGGGTTGACGGGGAAGCAAGCCGAGAGTGCGTTGGAGCGCGCGGGGATCACCGTGAACAAGAACACGATCCCCTTCGACACGCAACCGCCGATGATCGCCAGCGGCATTCGTTTGGGGACGCCTGCGGTCACGACGCGAGGGATGAAGGAGCCCGAGATGCGCAAGATCGCGCGGTGGATCGCCGAGGTCTTGGATCAGCCCGAGAGCGAGTCGGTGCAGCGTGCGGTGCGGCAGCAAGTGTGGGAGTTGACCGAACAGTTCCCGCTCTACCCCCATCGGCTGCGCAACCTCCGCGAAGTGTGAAGCGCTCCTGCGCGCAGGAAGCGGTGAGCATCCCTCCGAGGTGAGGAGCTGCCGATGGGCCGACGAAGCGAAGAGGCCGCTCTCATGGAAGACGTCTTCGGGGAAGGAGGGCTGCTCTGTCGGCATCACCCGCAGTACGAGTATCGGCCCGGACAGATTCGCATGGCCGAGGCCGTCTATCGCGCCATTGTCGAAGGGGGGCATCTGCTCGTCGAAGCCGGGACGGGAACGGGGAAGACGCTCGCGTACCTCGTTCCGGCGCTCGCGGCCTCAGAACGGGTCATCATCTCCACGGGGACGAAGAACCTTCAAGAGCAGCTCCTGCTCAAAGACGTCCCCTTCTTGGAGAAGGCGCTGGGGCGGAAGCTGCGCGTCGCCTACATGAAGGGCCGATCGAACTACGTCTGCCTCTATCGCCTGAAGAGGGCCGAGACGCAACCCATCCTCGCCGATCTGGAGGAGGCGAAGTATTTCGATGAGATTCGCCGATGGGCGTTCCAGTCGGAGACCGGGGATCGGGCGGAGCTGACGGACGTGCCGGAGAACCTGAGCTTCTGGTCCTCCATTGACGCGCGCTCGGAGATCTGTCTGGGGCAGAAGTGTCCGGAGTACGACGCCTGTTTCATCACGAGGATGCGCGAGCGGGCGCTGAAGGCCGATATCGTGATCGTCAATCACCATCTCTTCTTCGCCGATCTCGCGCTGCGCGGGAACGAGTACGGGGCGGTGATCCCGGATTATGCCGTCGTCATCTTCGATGAGGCGCATGAGTTGGAGGAGATCGCCTCCGAATATTTCGGGGCGCAGGTGAGCACGTATCGCGTGGCCGAGCTGGTGCGCGATGTGCAGAATCTCCCGATCACGGATACGGCATCGGCCGCTGAGCTGATGCGCGTCAGTCTGCGGGTGCAGCAGCGCGCCGAGAGCTTCTGGACGCATTTCCTGAACGATGGGCGGCCCGAGGGCCGCTACCCGCTGGAGCCGGATTTTCTCTTCCGTTCGGCCGTCGCTGAGGAGGAGGTGAGCGGGGCTGCCGAAGATCGAGGCGCGCCGGACGTCGAGGGGGGATCGAGAGAGGCGCTGGAGCTGACGCGCGCTGGGGAGAGCTTGCTCGGGTTGATGAACGCCCTCTCGCTCTTGGAGACGACGCTGGCGATGGTGAAGGATCCGCCGCAGGAGATCGAGGCGCTCATTCGTCGAACGGCGCAGGTGCGGGCTGATCTCGACTTCATCCTTCTCGGGCAGGATCCGCGATTCGTCCGCTGGTACGAGCGGCGAGGGCGGGGCCTCTTCCTTCAAGCGACGCCCATTGATGTCTCCGAGATCCTGGCCGAACGCCTCTTCGATCGTGTGCGCACGGCCATCCTGACGTCGGCGACGTTGACCAGCGGCGGTCGTTTCGACTTCATTCGATCCCGCCTGGGTATTCGCGAGGCGCGAGAGCTGATCGTCCCCTCGCATTTCGATTACGCGGAGCAAGCGATCCTCTATCTCCCGCCTCAGATGCCGGATCCGCGGAGTCCGCAGTTCACGGAAGCCGCCGTCGAGGAGATCGTGAAGCTGCTGCAGGTGACGCGGGGCCGCGCCTTCATCCTCTGCACGGCGATCCAACAGATGACGGAGATGTACGAGCGGGTTCGCCATCGCGTGCCGTTCCCCTGTTTCGTCCAAGGGCAGGGATCGAAGTCAGGGCTGCTCGCTCGATTTCGCACGACGCCGCATTCGGTGCTCTTCGCCACGGCGAGTTTCTGGCAGGGGGTGGACGTGCAAGGCGAGGCCTTGAGCTGCGTCATCATTGACCGATTGCCCTTCGCCGTCCCCACCGATCCCATTGTGGCCGCGCGGCAGCGATATCTCGAGCAGAAAGGGGGCGACCCCTTCTACGACTACGCCGTCCCGCAGGCCGTCATCATGCTCAAGCAGGGATTGGGCCGGTTGATCCGAAGCCGCAGTGATGTGGGCGTCCTCTCGATCCTCGACCCTCGGATTCGCACCAAGAGCTACGGCGCGATCTTCCTGCAGAGCCTCCCCCCCTGTCCGATCACGACGCGGATCGAGGACGTGGAGCGCTTCTTCCAGCGCCAGGCTTCGGCGGGGGCATCGCGCGGTGAAGTGCCTTCGAGCGAGGATTGACCGCCACCCTCCACACGTGGGACAATGCCTCGCGGGTGCCTCGCGCGATCTCGAAGGTCACGACGAGACCCCCATGAACGCACACTGTGTGGAGGAGGGGGCTTATGGGAGTCGTCGCCCGATTGAAACAGTATCTCGATGAGCATCACGTCCCCTATGTCGCCTGCGCGCACTCACCGGCATTCACGGCACAGGAGATCGCCCACGCGCTCCATGTGCGGGGCCGCGAGATGGCGAAGGCGGTGATCCTCAAGGCCGATGATCGGTTCGTGATGGCCGTGCTGCCCGCACATCACAAGGTGGATCTGGCGCGATTCGCCGAAATCGTCGGAGCCACCGACGTTCGCCTGGCCACGGAGGCGGAGTTCAAAGACCTCTTCCCGGATTGCGAGATCGGAGCGATGCCGATTTTCGGCAATCTCTACGGCCTTCCCGTCTATGTGGCCGAGCCTTTGATGCAGGATGAGGAGATCGTCTTCAATGCGGGGACGCATACGGATTCGATTCGGATGCGCATGGCCGATTTCCTGCGGTTGAGCGAGCCAACGGTCGCGGCATTCTCTGAGGTGGCGTGAAGGGGGGCACTCCGCTTCCCCCCCCTGTGGCGGGAGTTCACGCCTGAAGCGGTGGGCGCTTCCGATGCCAATCGGTCTCTCGCTGGTACGCATTGGCCAGCGCGATGAGGGTCGCTTCGCTGAAAGCGCGACCCATCAGTTGAAGCGCTGTCGGTAATCCCGCTTGCCCGAAACCATTGGGGATGGAGAGCGCTGGAACGCCCGCGGCATTGCCGGCTGGGATGAGCGGTGGCCCGCCACCGGTGCCCGGGTAGGCGCGTTCGAATTCCAGGCCGATAGGATAGGCGACAGTCGCCCGCGTGGGCGCGATCAGCGCATCGTATCGGGAGAGCACCTCATCGAGTGCACGACGAATGTGCACGCGAACGCGTTGAGCCTGCAGATAATCTACGGCCAGAACGGTCATCCCCGCGTATCCCCCGATCCGATCGCGCGGATTCTGCAATTCCGCCAGACGCCCGCTCTCGATCAGATCGCGGAAGGCGCTCGCGCCCTCCGCATTGACGATGATCCCGACGACCTGTCCGTAGGGGAGATCCGGCAGCGCGACGTCAGGATCCACGGTGGCGTATTTCTTGAGGACTTCGACGGCGTCCTCGAAATTCTTCCGCACTTCAGGTTGCACGCGTTCGAGCGCGCCTCGGACGATGCCCACTCGCAGACGTCGCGTGGGCAGGAGGGGAGTCGAATAGGTGAATCGTCGAGCCACGCTCGAAGGGTCCTTCGGATCTTTGCCGGAGATCGCGGCGAGCACGATCCCGCAATCGTCAGCCGTTCGACACATGGGGCCGAGTTTATCGAGCGTCCAGCACAGCGCCATGGCGCCGTATCGGCTCACCAGTCCGTAGGTCGGACGCAGGCCCGAGATGCCGCAGAAAGCCGCGGGCGTCAGAATCGAACCCGAAGTCTCCGAGCCGATGGCAAAGGCGACGAGCCCAGCGGCGACGGCTGCTCCGGACCCCGAGGAGGACCCTCCACTCCAGTACTCGAGATTCCAGGGCGTGCGTCCCGGTCCCGTGAAGGAAGCATCGGCCGTGTTATAGCCCATGCCTCCGGCCAGCTCCACCATTGCGAGTTTCGCGACGAGCACAGCGCCGGCGCGTTGCAGGCGGCGCACCACTGTCGCGTCGTAGTCGAAAATCTGATCCCGATATGGCGCAGCGCCCCAGGTGGTGGGGATACCTTTGGTCGCCAGCAGGTCCTTCACCCCGTACGGGATGCCGTGCAGCAGACCGCGATACTGACCGCGCATGATCTCGCGTTCAGCTCGGCGGGCTTGTTCCAGAGCGACGTCGTGCGTGATCGTGACGACGGCGCCAAGTTTCGGTCCGAGCCGTTCGAGTCGATCCAGATACATCCTCGTGAGTTCGACC
Source organism: bacterium HR10 (assembly GCA_002923315.1). Taxonomy (GTDB): domain Bacteria; phylum Acidobacteriota; class Blastocatellia; order HR10; family HR10; genus HR10. The sequence goes on along the minus strand of BEHM01000004.1, from coordinate 89,933 downwards.
GGCGAGAGGCGCCGGGAGCGAATGAGGCGAGCGAGTTCGCGGATCGAGAGAAAAGCGAGTTCCTGATCGGACATCGTCAACCCTCCTGGTCGTGAGAGGAGTGAAGCGCGCTCATGGCATCGCGCGGAAGATGAGATCCGGCTCGTCGGCATTCGTGAGCGCGACGCTGTGCAGACGTTCTGCCGAACGAAGGTTCCGCTCGATCTGGCGGGTGACTTCGGCGAGCTGTTCGGCCGTCAGGAACCGACCATAGCGCACTCGAACCAGCTCGCCCAGCGCTTCTGCTGCTGCCGAGGGGGTGAGTGGCTGTTGTGGTTGCTGAAGCGGCGTCGTCCGCGAAGCGGCTTCCCCCTTCGCTGCCTTCGGGAGAGAGAGCATGGGAGGGAAGACAGCCGTCGCGGCCATGGTCTTGAGAAAGTGTCGTCGTGTCGCTCGCTTTCGCGTTCCCATGATTCGGACCTCCCTGGACCGGATACGTGCCGGAGTATTATCCCCGGATGGCTCCGGCGATGCAAGGGGAGCGGGCGGGTCGTACTCCTTGGGGAGGCGATTGCTGCCGTCGGGCCTTTCGTCTATCATTGGGGCGAAGCTCGGCGCGATTCTCAACGGGTGAGGTGGAGAGCATGAATGACGAGCGCGGCGGAGATCGAGACCGATGCCCGCAGTCATCACCGCCGAAGGGCTGAGGGGGGGACTGAGATGTCACACCTGCAGCCGGGGGCTGTCCTCTCCCACTACCAGATCCAGGCCAGGATCGCTCGCGGGGGGATGGCCGAGGTCTATCGCGCCGTGGACCTTCAGCTGGGGCGGACGGTGGCCATCAAGGTCCTCGCTCCGTCGTTAGTGGCCGATGCGGAAGCGCGGCGCCGTTTCTTTCGCGAAGCGCGCGCGGCATCCGCCCTTCAGCATCCCAATATCTGCGCCGTCTATGAGGTGGGGGAAGCGGAGGGCGTCGTCTTCATCGCCATGCCCTACATTGCGGGGAGGACGCTGAAGGAGATCCTCGAGCAGGGACCCGTGCCCCTTGAGCGCGCCCTGAGCTATGCGATTGACATCGCCGATGCCTTAGAGGAAGCGCATCGGCAGGGGATCATCCATCGCGACATCAAGCCATCGAACGTCATCGTGGACGAACGCGATCGCGCGATCGTCCTCGACTTCGGCCTCGCCAAGCGCGTGCGCCTGGAGGGGAGAGATGCGGAGGAGGCGCTCACGCTCTCGCAGATCACGACGACGTCGGCGCTCATTGGGACGACTCCCTATATGTCGCCCGAGCAGGTGCGCGGCGAGCCGCTCGATGCGCGGAGCGACATCTTCGCCTTCGGCACGTTGCTCTACGAGCTGCTCACGGGACAGCGACCGTTCCGAGGGACGACGACTGTCGAAGTACTTCACGCCATCCTTTACGATGAGCCGGAGCCGATGAGCGCGACGGGATCGCCGGTGGATTTCGAGCTGGAGCGCATCGTTCGGAAGGCGTTGCGGAAGAATCCGGCCGATCGGTACCAGACGATCTCGGAGATGAAGGCGGACCTGGTGACGTTCGCGCGCGAGAAGGGGTATGCGACGAGCGGGCTTCGGATCGTCGCTGTTACCCCCACGGTTCGAGAGCGGTGGCGGTGGTCGCGGCCCGTCCTCTCCACCCGCGTGGTGGGCGCGTTCGCGATCGGCGTGGTGATGGCGCTCGCGCTCTGGTCTCTGCTGCGCTCCGATGGGGGCACGGAGTGGGTCGCCGCGTTGCGGCACGTGCAGCTGGCGAATTGGAAGAACGAGCCGGGTGAGAGCCCGCCCCGCGCGCGCTTCTCGCCGGACGGGAAGATGATCGTCTTCGCTTCGCGAAAGAGCGGGCATCCCGATCTGTGGGTCCAGCAAACGCTCGGCGGCACAGCCGTGCAAGTCACACGCGATGAGTGGGGGGATCGTTCGCCCCTCTGGTCGCCCGATGGGCAGCAGATCGCCTTCCTCTCGGATCGGGGAGGAGAGATGGGCATCTGGGTTGTCCCTGCGCTCGGGGGCGTTCCGACGTTCCTTCATGTGGTCTCTGAAGCGGCATCGGCGCGCTTGAGCCCGGTGAATCTGATCGCGTGGTCGGCGACGCGGAACTCGATCTACTACGAGGCGCACCGAAACCTCTACGCGCTTGATGTCGCCTCACGGCGGGTGACCGCGCTCACCGCGTTCGATCCGCAAAGGTCGCGCGTCGTGGATTTCTGCCTCTCACCGGACGAGCGTCGGCTCGCCTACGTGGACGTCCAAGGGGGGCAGGTGGACATCTGGGTGCTCCCCCTCGATGGAGGGAGGCCAATACGGGTCACCGAAAGCCCCGAGGAAGAGCGGTTCCCCGTCTGGCATCCCGATGGGCGGCGCCTCTTCTATTCGTGCAAATGGGGCGAGGTGTATCAGATCTGCGTCGTGGACGTGAGCGAGCGGACACCGTTGCGTCTCACGGCCAGTGATGCGGACCTCTTCGTCTCCGATGTCTCCGCCGATGGGCGGCGCGTGCTCTATGCGCTCTCAAAGGACGACGCCGACATCTGGGCGGTGGACCTTCGTACGGGGGAGGAAGTTCAGGTCACGACGGAGATCGGCCTGGAGCTGTGGCCGACCGTCTCTCCCGATGGGCGCGCGATCGCCTTTCAAACGAAGTCGGAATCGAGCGCCGGTGGGGATCTCTTCCGCTCGCAGATCGTCGTGAGGACGCTCGGAGGGGAGGAGCCGGCGATTCAATTCACCACGGCGGGATTCGATCCCGCGTGGTCGCCCGATGGGCGGCATCTGGCCTTCTTGCGCCGAGGATCGGATGGCCAGCTCGACATCTGGATCGTCCCGGCTTCCGGAGGAACGGAGCGACGGGTGACGCGCGCCGGAGTGTATCATGGAGGGTATGGCCTGCTGCCCTTCAATCGGCTGCAGACGCGCGATTTCAGTTGGTCCCCCGATAGCCGTCGCCTCGCCTACGCCGCGATCCGAGCGGGCGTCTCGAACATCTGGATCGCTCAGCTGGATCGTTCGGAGGAGACGCCGGTGACGGGGAACGCGGATCGCACGCTCTCGTTCTTCTGCCCCTTGTGGTCTCCGGACGGGCGGTATCTGGCATTCCTCTCGGAGTCGAGAGCTGCTCCTGAGGCGCAGTGGACGGTTTGGGTGAGCGAGGTAGAACGCAAGCGCGTGATCCCACTCATGCGCAGTCGAGAGGTCATGCGGCTCGTGGGGTGGTTAAGGTTTGGCGGGGCCCTGCTTGTCGCGATCGGGGAAGGGCCGCGCCTTTCTCCTCATGTGACGCGCGAGATTCGCCTCCTCCGCGTCTCCGTCCCTGACGGCGCGACGCGCTCGCTGGGGGCACTCGCTGCGGCCAGTCTGGTGACCCTCAGCCTCTCGCCCGATGGGCGCGCGATGGCTTACGTCTCGCGCGCCGATGGACGGGATAACCTCTGGGTCCTTCCGCTGGAGCGCGGACGAGCGATGAGGCGGACGGAGAACCGAGATCCTCGGGTGTACCTCTCCACACCCACGTGGTCTCCGGATGGGCGCATTTACTACGGGAGACAGGCGAGCTGGAGCATGATCAAGATGGTTGAGAACTTTCCGTGAGAGGAGGACTTTCGATGAAGAAGACGCGAGCGGGAAGAGGGACGTCCTTGAAGGTTCGCATCCCGGTGCGAAAGGTCGGACGGAGGCGGAAGCGCGAAGAAGGGATTCGCGGGATCTCTCCGGCCTTATTGGAACTGGCGGCGAAGAATCGCTGGGATCGGTGGGAGATTCAGACGCGCGAGCTGAGTGGGGAGGACCTGGCCGCCTATATGCGGTTGCGGGAGGTGCTCGCTGCGTTCGAGCAATTCGCCGTCTATTACGTTCTGGCCGGCAGGACGGCGGCGCAGCGGGCGAAGCGAGCGGCCGCCGTCGAGCGACGCGTGCGCGCGCTCGCGCGCGAGACGCTCGGCCTGGATGGAATCTGCCCCATCGGCTATTGCGAATGCGATGGGATGTGCTTGCCCTGCGGGCTGTGCGTCGAGGGGGGATGAAGTGTCGCACGGAGCATGAGCACGTGGTGGGAGAGAGCTGCGGATCTTCTCCGTGACGTTCGATGGGCGCTCGAACAATTGGAGCACCGCGCCGCGCGCGCGCAGCAGGAGGATCTCTCGGAGCTTGAGGTCCGGCGTCTGCTGAGTGCGGTCGCGAGGGCGCTCGGGCAGATTCGCGGCGATGAGCTGGAGAAGCTCACGCGGGCGCTCATCGAGCTACAGCCGCTTGTGCCGGAGAGTCGCCTGGGGCGCGTCGCCGAACAGTTGGCCGATCTCTACTTCCACAGCGCGTCTTCGGAAGAATTTCTGGAGCGGGCGGCCGATCTGCTGCTCGCCGAGACGCACTCGGAGCGCATCCTTCTGGTGCTGTATCCGGGAGGGCTGCGCATCGGGGGGGAGATCGGCGTGGATCCGACGCGCGTGCTGCTGGCGTGCGCTCGGAATGTCTGCTCGGAGGATTTGACGGCGGAGGAACACGCCTTCAGTCGGACGCTGCTGTGGCGCGCGCTCGCCTCCGGCGAAACGCTGCTCATTCGGGATGCGCTCTCCGATCCCGCATATGCGCAGGAGACGAGCGTCGCGCGGCGCGGCGTGCGTTCGGTCCTCGTGGCCCCACTGGCCGTCGGCGGTGTGAGCTTCGGCGCGATCTATCTGGAGAACAACACCGTCGCCGCGATGTATTCGGAGGCGGATCGGGATTTCCTCGCCCGGATCGCGCAGATCATCGCTGTGTATCTGGAAGCCGCCGATCGGTTGCGCGTGGCGCTGAGTGCTCGCGATGCGCCCTCGCACGAGCCGTCCGGCGAGGTCTTGCAGGGCCTGGTGGGCGTCAATCCGGAGTGGCGGCGGGTCGTGCAGACGATCGTCCACGTGGCACCTTCCTCGGTGACCGTCTTGCTCGAGGGGGAGTCAGGGACGGGGAAGGAGATGCTCGCGCGCGCGCTTCACGCGTTGAGCCCGCGAGCCCAGGGGCCGTTCGTCGTCGTCAATTGCGCGGCCGTGCCGGAGACGCTGGCCGAATCGGAGTTGTTCGGACATGAGCGCGGGGCGTTCACCGGTGCTCTCGAGCGTCGCCTGGGACGCGTGGAGTTGGCCCATCGAGGGACGATCTTCCTGGACGAGATCGGCGAGCTCCCGCTCCCCGTGCAGGCGAAGCTGCTGCGCTTCCTGCAGTTCCAGGAGTTCGAGCGTCTGGGAGGGAGCCGACCGATTCGCGTGGACGTTCGCGTCGTCGCCGCTACGAGCCGCGTGCTTCGCCAGATGGTCGCCGAGGGGAAATTCCTGGAAGCGCTCTACCATCGCGTGAATGTCATCCCCGTGCGCATCCCACCGCTTCGCGAACGTCCGGAGGACATTCCTCTGCTGGCGCTGCACTTCCTGAAGAGGTATGCTCCGGCCGCCGGACGCCCGGCGCTTCGGTTTCATCCCGAGGCGTTGATCGCGCTCCAGGAGTATTCGTTCCCCGGCAACGTTCGGGAGCTGGAGAACCTCGTGCAGCGGCTTGTCTTGCTGGCCCCATCGGATGAGATTCGCGTTCAAGATTTGCCGGAATCACTTCTCGGCCGGTGGCGCGCCCTCGATGCGGAGAAGAATCCCTTTCGCATCTATCTGCGCACGCCACCGGTGGATCGCGCGGACTTGGAGCGGCGTCGTCGCGCCATTCTGAAGATCGCGCGCACATATATCGCCGAGTTGGAGGACGCTTTGATCCGCCGCGCGCTGGAAGAGGCAGGGGGGAACATCGCCGAGGCGGCGCGGCGTTCGGGCTTGCATCGCTCGATCTTTTATCGGAGGCGGAAGCGTCAGACCTCCGACCCGGCGGTGAATCCCGATCATCCCGCATCGGAAGTCTGAACGCGAGCCGCGAGGATCCGCCGTTCGCCCCTTCGCACAACCCCCCTTGTCTGACGTCTCAACTCTCCCTATAATTTCCCGCCGGAGGACGGGGATAGATACGGCGGGGGTGGAGAAGCGCGAATCTTCTCGCGTGGGGTTCCTGAGCGTATCCCCTGCGTGAAGAGAGGGGTGATCTCCCTCGCCACCGAGGACGCCACGGGGGGGTGAAGTATGGGTGGGCTGTTTCGACGTTTCACCCGATGGAGCGTGGGGATCGCGTGTCTCTCGATCTTCCTCTTGGAGGCCTTGGGGATGCGGGCGATCACGGCCGCTCGCGCCGAGGAGACGACCATCTCGACAGCTCGAATCTCCCGGGATGAGTACGGTCGGCCGAGCATCGAGGCGGAGAACGAACGCGATCTCTTCGAGGCCTATGGGTATGCGGTCGCGCAGGATCGGCTCTGGCAACTGGAGGTCTTTCGGCGGGCCGCGCGCGGGCGTTTGGCTGAGGTTCTCGGCAACATCGTGACGAGCGTCGAGGTGAGAGGGCCGATAGAGCTGGTCGAGCTGGATATTGAGCAGCGTCAGCACGGATACACCGAGTCGGAATATCAGGCCATGTACGAGGCGATGCCCGAATTCGCCCGGCGCGCCATCGCCGCCTATCGCGATGGGATCAATCGGTACTTGGCGGAGGCGCGCCAGGACCCGATGCGAAAGTTGCCCTGGGAATTTCACGTCCTCGGATACTTCCCGGAGCCGTGGACGGTCACGGATTCGATCGCCATCTGCCGATTGGCCGCCCGCATCTTCGGCGAGCGCGGCGGGCGGGAGTTGCGCAATCTCGTCCTCTATCAGCAGCTCGTGAACCGACACGGGCCGGAGGCGGGCGAAGCGATCTTCGAAGACCTCCGGTGGTTGAACGATCCGGAAGCTCCGGTGACCGTGCCGCCCGAAGAGTCGTGGGAGGAGGGGCACAGCGCTCGCGCGCTCATCGCGCGCACCCGTTCCGGGCGGCGGAACCCGCTGCTCTCGTTTTACCGTCGGCTTCCGGATCTTCGCGCCTTCCTCACCGCATATGAGCAGTGGCAGAAGCGGCGTCGAGCGCTCTTTCGACTCTTGGGATTGCCCGTCACGTTCGGGAGCTTCGGATTCGTCATTGACGGGACGAGGTCGCGAACGGGACGGCCGCTGTTGCTCGGCGGGCCGCAGATGGGATTCCTCTATCCAGACATCGTGCACGAAGTACATCTGAAGGCTCCGGGGTGGCATGTGACGGGGATGGCTTTTGCCGGTGGACCGGCCGTCTTGATCGGGCACAATGAGCGCATCGCATGGACGACGACCAGCGGTCCCGGTGATAATGCCGACCTCTACATTGAGCAATTGAAGCCCGCTGATCACGAGGAGTACCTCTACCAAGGGGCGTATCGGCGCATGGAGGTGCGTGAGGAGGTCATCGCCATTCGGACGTCTCCGCTCGGTTTCCCGCTGCGCGCAGCGAAGACGAAGACGATCCGAGTGAGGCGAACGGTTCATGGTCCCGTGCTCTACGTGGACGAAGCCAACCACATCGCGATCGCGCTCAGGCGGGCGCATTGGATGCGGGAGACGGAGACATGGGTGGGATTTCTGGAGATCAATCGAGCGCGGACGCTGGAGGAGTTCGAGCGAGCGGTTCGGCGGATCCCGACCTCGCACCACTTTCTCTACGCGGACGTGGACGGAAATATCGCCTATTGGCTCGCGGGATGGGTGCCCGTTCGTCCGAGTGAATACGATCCGCGCCTCCCCCTGCCGGGGACGGGGGAAGCTGAGTGGAGTGCGGCGCTGCGCCCTCTGCCGCATGTGCGCAATCCGCGACAGGGGTGGCTCGCGAATTGGAACAACAAGCCGGCGGTGGATTTCGATAATCCGGACGACGTGCTCTTCGGGAAGCAACATCGCGTGCTGCGGATCATGAATCTCTTGGCCGAGCCCATGCGGCTCCTCCGACGCGCTCCCGAAGAGGCGCACGATGAGCGGATAGGAGTCGAGGATCTTCTGGCGCTGGAGGAAGACATCGCGCGCTTCGATGACACCGGCCCGAAGATGGAATTCCTGAGGGAATACCTCACGCGGGCGCTGGAGGAGGCGAGTTCCAGCGATCCGCGCTTAGGAGTGGTCGCGCAGCTCCTGCAGAATTGGGACGGCGCGCTCTACGCCGACGCTGTCGCTGCGCCCGGCGTGGATCCGGCGAATGTGGTCTTCGAGGCCATCTGGCGACGCCTCGTTCGGAATATCTTCGCCGATGAATTGGGCGATGAGGGGCTCTCGGAGGTGAACATCAACACGGTGCTTCACGTCCTCGAGGGCGCGCGGTCCGGCGTCCCTCCTGCGCGCGATTATTTCAACGGCGCGGATTGGCGCGAGGTCATCGCCAGGAGCGCGCGAGAGGCTGTGGAGGACCTCGCGCGCGTGTATGGGCCGACGTGGATGATACCATGGAGCGCGCGCGAGATGATCCGCTTTCGCCACCTCTTCGGATTTCACGTGGGGCCTCCGGTCCCGAAGGCGAATCGCGCGTCGTACACGCAGGTGGTGGAGCTCTCGAATCCGCCGCGCGGATGGAATCGCCTCCCCTCGGGACAGAGTGCATTCATTCCGCCGAATCGGTTCTTCCGATGGCTCCCGGTCGTGCGGTCGGAGCTCTACAATCAGCGCGCGCTCTTTCGCGAGTTCGGCGTGAAGCCTATGCCGTTCTGAGAGCGGGTTTCCCTTGTGCTGTTGACTGCACCTGTTGGTGGCCTCCGCAGGCGCCGGCATATCGCGAGAGGCGCGCGACGATCGGCTTGACACCATGAAGAAGATGTGGCATTCTCACTGCCCGATGGGCGCGGAAGTGCGAACGATGAACTGGACGGTCGGTGAAGCGTTGGGCGTCTCCGCCCGAGCGGATGCTCATGCCCTGCGCGAATGCGGGGAGATGAAGCGGGTCAAGCGCACGGGGCTCGGTCCTCCTCGGCCTGAGGGGGTGACGTAGCCCCATTCGGGCCGGCGCGGATCGGGCCCCTCGAAACCCTCGGTTTCGAGGGGCTTTTTATTTTGGAGGTCGCGATGCGCATCGCGTTGATCGGATATGGGCAGATGGGGCGAGAGGTCGAGCGGGCGGCTCTTGAGGCGGGTTTTCAGGTCGGACCCGTCTTCACTTCGCGCACGAATCCGGAGGGGCGGGGGCTGACCGCCGAAGCTCTGCGCGAAGTGGACGTCTGCGTGGACTTCTCCACGCCGCAGGCCGTCGTGACCAATATTCAGCGGGTTGCCGAGGCGCGCAAGCCCATAGTCGTCGGCACGACCGGGTGGTACGATCGGTGGGATGACGTGCGACCGGTGATCGAGCGCGCGGAGATCGGGTTCGTCTACGGACCGAATTTCTGCTTGGGCATCCACGTGCTCTTTCGCCTGGTGGCATATGGTGCGCGTCTCTTCCGGCATCTCTCCGAGTTCGATCCCTACGTCGTCGAGTGGCACCATCGGCGGAAGGCCGACCATCCGAGCGGCACGGCACTTCGCTTGGGACGGATTCTGCTCGAGCATCTGGAGCGGAAGACGCACTTGGTCACGCGGCTTGAGGGGCGTATCCCGCCCGAAGGGATCAGCGTCGCTTCGGTGCGCGCCGGTGCGCATCCGGGGACGCACCTGGTGGGGTTCGACGCTCCGTTTGAGACGTTGGAGATCATGCACACGGTCCGCCATCGGCGGGCCTTCGCCCTGGGGGCTCTCGCCGCTGCCCGGTTTGTGAAAGATCGTCGGGGCATCTTTTCGTTCGAGGAGGTTGTGGAACACTTCCTTCAAGGAGGAGGCATATGACTGGAACGAGCCGATTTCGCGGATGCTTTGTCGCTTTGGTCACGCCGTTTCGGCGCGATGGGCAGGTGGATTATGAGCGGTTGGAGGCGCTGGTGGATTTCCAACTCGAGGCGGGGATGGACGGACTCGTCCCCTGTGGGACGACGGGCGAGAGCGCCACGCTGCATCCGGAGGAGCAGCGTGAGATCATTCGCCGCGTCGTCGAGCGCGTTCGCGGGCGTGTGCCTGTGATCGCGGGAGCTGGGACGAACGCGACCGAGGAGGCCGTGGAGCTGGCGCGGCAAGCTGAGCGAGCGGGAGCCGACGCCGTGCTCTCGGTCACCCCGTACTACAATCGGCCGACGCAGGAGGGGCTCTACGAGCATTTCCGAGCGATCGCGGAGTCGGTGCGCCTCCCCGTGATCCTCTACAATGTGCCGAGTCGGACCGGATGCAATCTGGACGTGAAGACGGTCTTGCGTCTGGCGGAGATTCCGAACATCATCGGCATCAAGGAGGCATCGGGGAATCTGGAGCAAATCATGGAGCTTTTGCGCGTGCGACCGCAGGGGTTCCTCGTCCTCTCCGGAGACGACGCGTGGACGTTGCCGATTCTCGCGCTCGGGGGGGATGGGGTGATCTCCGTCGTCGCTAACCAGGCGCCGGCCGAGATGCGGGAGCTGGTGGCGGCGGCGCTCGCGGGAGATTGGGCGCGCGCCCGCGCGCTCCATTATCGGCTGCTGCCGCTCATGCGCGGGAATTTCTTGGAGACGAACCCGATTCCCGTCAAAGCTGCCCTGGCCATGATGGGGTTGATCGAGGAAAATTATCGCCTGCCGCTGGTCCCGCCACGCGCGGAGACGCGCGAGCGGCTGCGGCAGATCCTCGCCGATCTGAATCTCATTCCGGCGGGAGCAGGACATGGAGCACACGCGGCTCAGAGCTGAGATCGAGCGGCTCTTTGACGCGCCCGTTGAGGAGGCGCGGCAGAAGGGGCGTCCGATCTTCGAGGAGTTCAAACGGCAGCTCAACGAAGGGCGGATCCGAGCCGCCGAACCCGTTGGGGGGCAGTGGATCGTGAACCCCTGGGTGAAGAAGGGCATCTTGCTCGGATTCCGCATCGGCGCGCTCGCCGACTATTCGATCAATGCGCAATTCCGATTCTTCGATAAGGACACCTATCCCCTGAAGGCGCTGGAGGGGACGCGCCTGGGGATTCGCATCGTGCCCGGGGGGACGACGATCCGCGACGGCGCGTATCTGGCGCCGGGCGTCGTCGTCATGCCCCCTTCATACATCAACGTGGGGGCATACGTGGACGAGGGCACGATGGTGGATTCCCATGTGCTGGTCGGCTCCTGCGCGCAGATCGGTAAGCGCGTGCATTTGAGCGCTGGGGCCCAGATCGGTGGGGTGCTGGAACCTCCCGGCGCATGGCCGGTCATCATCGAGGATGAGGTGCTCGTGGGGAGCCAGTGCGGCATCTTCGAGGGGACGATCGTCAAACGGCGGGCCGTGTTGGGCGCGGGCGTGATCCTGACCAGCTCGACGCCGGTCTATGATCTCGTGCACGAGCGCATCTATCGCGGCACGCGTGAGGAGCCACTGGTGATTCCGGAGGGCGCGGTTGTCGTCCCGGGCGCACGGCCAGCTCCCGGAGAGTTCGCGCGCGCTCACGGGCTCTCGATCCTGACCCCGCTCATTGTGAAATATCGCGATGAGCGGACCGACGGGCGCACGGCTTTGGAGGAGATTCTCCGCATGAGTTGAGCTGCGCTGACGCCCATCGAGGAGCGAGATGGTCGAGAAGAGCGAAGTCGCCGAAGCGGCGGCCATCGAATTCGCGCGCGCCTTCGAAAGGCAGCTGGGACCGGGGCGGCTTCGGCGTCGCGAGCGACTGGCGCCCTATGTCAATTGGCGCGTGGGGGGGCCGGCCGAATGGTTCTTCATCGCCCGCACGCGAGCGGACCTGGTGGCTGCCGTTCGCGTGGCGCGCGAGGCGCGGCTGCCGGTGACAATCCTCGGATACGGAGCCAACGTCCTCGTCTCCGATGCCGGAATCCCAGGACTCGTCATCCTCAATCGCGCCGAAGGCGTGACGGTGCGTGGGGCGGAGATCCGGGCCGAGTCGGGGACGAATCTCGTGGCCTTGGCGCGCCGCGCGTGTGAGGCCGGGATCGGAGGATTTGAGTTCCTCGTTGGAATTCCCGGAACGCTGGGGGGAGCGATCGTCGGAAACGCGGGGACGCGGGAGGAATGGATCGGCGAGCGCGTGCTCGATGTGGAAGCGGTGGATGATCGGGGCGAGGTGGTCGTCTGGCCCTCCTCGGCGTTAGACTTCGGATACCGGCAGAGCCGGTTTCAGCGAACGAACGACGTGGTGCTCGCAGCCCGACTGCGAGGGTATCGGGCATCGCGCTCTGACATCGAGGCGAAGATGCAGCGGATGCTCGAAGCGCGGAGGCACCAACCTTCGGGACCCAGCACGGGCTCCGTCTTCAAGAATCCTCCGGGGGATTACGCCGGTCGCCTGATCGAGGCCTGCGGGTTGAAGGGGTATCGGTTGGGGGGAGCGCAGATCTCTGAGAAACACGCCAACTTCATCCTCAACGTCGGCGGGGCGACGGCGCGGGAGATCCGGGCGCTGATCGAGCTGGCGAAGGCGGCCGTGCGCGAGCGGTTCGGCATTCTGCTGGAGGAGGAGATTCGATACCTGGGGACGTGGGACACATGAGGTGGAAGGTCCGAGGCGGACGACCGCTCAGCGGGCGCGTGCGCGTCGGCGGGGCCAAGAATACGGCGTTCAAAGCGATGATCGCCGCCCTCTTGGCCGACGGCCCGAGCGTCTTGGAGAACGTCCCCGATGTCGAGGATGTGCGCATCGTCGCGCGCGCGATCGAGAGTCTGGGAGGGCGGGCGACGCGCTCCGATCCAGCGACGTGGGTCATTGATCCCCGCTCCCTTCAGCACGCGCACGTGCGTGCGTGCTCAGTGGGACGAACTCGGGCTTCGCCGCTTTTGTTGATCCCGCTGCTTGTGCGCTTCGGTGAGGCGAGTGTCCCTCAGCCCGGGGGAGATCGAATCGGGCGGCGCTCCCTGGATCGCCTCCTCGCCGGACTCGAGGCCATGGGCGCGCACGTGGACGAGTGCGGCGAGTATCTGCGCATCCGCGCCAGGCAGTTGCGCGGCGCGCGATATCGCTTCCCGAAGAATACGCACACGGGGACCGAGGCTATGCTGCTGGCGGCCGCGTGCGCGCGGGGGGAGACCATCTTGGAGAATGCCGCCGAAGAACCTGAGGTGGATGATCTCATCGCCTTCCTGACGGCGATGGGGGCGCACATCCGTCGCACGGATCGGCGAACGATTCACATCGAGGGCGTCTCGCAGCTGCGCGGCGCTCGGCACCGCGTGTTGCCAGATCGCAACGAAGCGGTCACCTTCGCCTGCGCGGCGCTGGTGACGGGAGGAGACGTCGAGATCGAAGATGTACGACCGGCTGATGTGCGCGCGTTCCTCACCGTGTTGGAAGAGATGGGCGCAGGATTCGCATGCGTCGGGACGACATGGCGCGTTTGGTCTCAAGAGCCCTTGCGGCCGGTGTGCATTCGAACGGCGCCGCATCCGGGCTTCATGACCGATTGGCAGCCGCTCATCGCTCCGGTGCTCACACGGGCTCACGGCGTGAGCGTCATTCATGAGACCGTCTTCGAAGACCGCTTTCACTACGCGCGGGAGCTGCAGCGGATGGGCGCGCGCATCGAATTCTTCAATCCCCCCGTCGAGGATCCGGACGCTGTGTACAACTTCAACCTCGATGACGATCGCCCCGAATTCTTCCACGCCATGCGCATTCATGGTCCGACGCCGCTTCACCCGGCGATGGTGCGGGCGACGGACATTCGGGGCGGGGCGGCGCTCCTTCTGGCAGCGCTCGCCGCGCGTGGAGAGAGCGTGATCGAGGGGATCGAGCATATGGAGCGGGGATACGATCGGCTCGACGTCGCACTTCGCTCCCTCGGCGCGGAGATCGAACGGGAGAGGGACGAGCGCTGCCAGGCCTCGAGTGAGGGGTGAAGCGCGCGCCGGACGATGGATCGGGCCCGAGGTGAGGGCCCAATCCTTCGTCCAGATCGTCGGCGGCGATCAGTTGCGCGGCTCTTTGTTCATCGTGGCGATGGGAGGATCGTCCTCCCACCAGTACTGACGCTCCAGCTTCTTCGGCACAGGCCAGAGCTGATCGAGCGTGTCGCCGTCGAAGAGGAAGCCGTTTTTCATCACATAGCGGATGCTCACCGTATGGCGGAGGTCCGCGAGTGGATTCCGATCGAGCACGATGAGATCCGCGAGCTTGCCGACTTCGAGCGATCCGAGGTCTTGCTGCAGGCCGATCGCTTCGGCGCCGAAGATCGTCGCGACCTTCAACGCCTCATGGGGAGACATCCCACCCGAAGCGATGCTCCACAGCTCCCAATGCGCGCCGAGACCTTGAAGCTGTCCGTGACTGCCGAGGCACACGCGCCCGCCGGCGCGAACGATGGCGGCACAGGCGCGAGCGATCCCCGTGTGTCCGTATTCCTCAGCCAGGAACCACTGGCGCCGACGTCGGACCATCGTGTCTAAGATCTCGTGAGGGATGAAGCGACGCAGCTTCTGGTTCCCGTGCACGTCTTCGGACCCGAAATAGTAGTTCTCCGTGAACGGCGCTCCGTAAGCCACCAGAATCGTGGGGGTATAAAACGTCTTCGTTCGCGCGACGAACTCGATGACGTCCTTGTAGAGCGGTTGAATCGGGAGCGCGTGTTCCTGTCCGGAGAAGCCATCGGCCATCTGCGTGAGATCGAGCTTCATATCGAGCGCGCCTTCAGTCGTCGGCGTGATCCCCAACTCTCGACAGGCCATCGCCACCCACTGCCGCACGATTCGATCGCCCGCCACGTACTGCTTCAGCGTATTCGTCTGATACGCCTCTTTGTATCGCTTGAGGAAGGCGCGCGTCGCCTCCAGGTCATCGAGCCCCGAGCGCGAGAAGACTCCGGGGCCGGTCGAGAAGATGCGCGGTCCGAGGATCTCACCGGCCTCGACCAGATCGGCGTACGCGAAGACGTCGGTCGTCGAACTCTGTGGATCACGCGTGGTCGTGACGCCGTAGGCGAGATTGGCCAGATATTGCCACACTTGCGTCTGATGGATGCCGCGCGGCGGCCACATGTGTGCGTGGACGTCCACAAAGCCCGGGATGATCGTCTTCCCGGTCACGTCGAGGATGCGAGCGTCGACGGGAATGGGGACTCGGCCTTTGGGACCGATCGCCGCGATGCGATTTCCGGTGATGACGATGTCGCCCCGCTCGATGACCTCATCGCCCCTCATCGTGATGAGTCGGGCACCGCTCAGGACCATCGTGCCGGTCGGTCGCGCCCGGGGGACTTCAACAGTGACATCCGTCGCGTCCGGTTTCTCAGCCGAGAGGTCCTGCCGGTAAAATCTCGCTCCCCAGGACCACGTGATCGCCTTCCCATCCGCCGTCCAGTTGAGATAATCGCCGCCCTCCAGAGAGAGCCGCTTCACGGGCACGGCCGACGGTCCATTTGGCGTGATCGTGATGGTGATCGTCTCGCGTCCGGCCTTTGGGACGGGAATCAGGTAGAGCTTGTTCTGCAAGCTGATGAAAGCGCGCTCGCCATCGGGCGAGAGCCGAATCTCCTCAGCATCAGGCGGGAAAGGACCGGGAGCCGAGCCGCGCACGCGGAAGTGGGTGCGCCGATCCAATCCATCAAGTCGCAGCGAGACCAAGCCGCGCGACGTCGTCATGTAGATGCGGTCGGGCTCACGAGCGAAGTGGGGCGACGTCCCTCCTTGCGTCGGCCCGATGAGCCTGGACTCTCCCCCTTCGGCGGGGATCCACCGCAAGTCCAGTCCGACCCTCGGCGAAATGCCCGTGATCTCCATGGCGTGGATCCCTTCGGAAAGGAGGTCCGAAGGCGGTCCGGAAAGGCGCTCTCGGAGTTCCGCATACAGGTGTTGCCGCGTCGGACCGGAGATGAAGATGATCTTGGATCCATCGGGCGAGTAGACGGGAGAGGAGTAGTACGCCGGACGGCGGGTCAGTGGCTCTGGCGGTGAACTCCCATCAGCGGCCGCGCGGAAGATGTGACCGCCCTGTGGTGTCCATGTCACGTAGGCGATGTACCGGCCATCGGGAGACCACGTGGGCATGAATTCTCCGACGGAGGCATTCGTCAGACGTCGCGGCGTCCCCGAAGGCCACTCCATGATCCAGATCCTGTTGAACGCGGTGAAGGCCAAACGCCGACCATCCGGAGAGAGGGTGGGCCAGCGAATCAAGCGCGCGCGCACCATCGGACTGTCATCCACTCGATACTGGAAGTAGACGCGCGGGCCGATCTCAGCTTCGACTTTGGCCGTGAAAGGGATCAGGGTGCGGTGCCCCGTTTCGACATCCACGCGCCAGATCTTGCCTTCGATGGGAACGATGAGCGCCCGCCCATTAGGGAGGAAGGCATATCCGGGCATCGTATCGCGCGTCGCGCGCGATTCCTGATCGTCGCGCGTGACCGGATAGATCAGCCAGCGCTCCTCGCCCGTCTCGAGGTCGCGGATGCGCAGGCCCGTTCCATTCTCATACCGAGTCGCATAGACGAGCATCTTCCCGTCGGGCGAGAGAACAGGCCGCATGGCGCTCCCCTGAGCGTTGGTGAGGGTCGTCGTCTCTCCCGTCTCGCGGTCGAAGCGAACGATCTGCCAGAGGGGAAACATCGCGTTGTAGGTGAACGCTCCCGTGCGCACGGAATAGTAGAGATATCGCCCATCAGGCGAGACGACCGCTCCCAGTTTATTCTGGCGAGGCCGGGCCGGTTCTTGCGAGTCCGGTTCGGGAAGCGGGGGATCCGGCGGCCCGATCTGAACGCCCGTTCCCCCCTCGAGGTGATACATCCAGAGGGAGAACGTCCCGATCGGATCGGTCGAGCGGGAGACGACGATGTAGCGACCATCCGGCGTCCACGTCGGCGATGCGAACGTCTGGTTGCGCCCTTTCGTCACCGGTCTCGGATCGGAGCCATCGGCATTGGCCACCCACACGTTCTCAGCCCCGCTGCGGTCACTGAGGAAGACGATCCTCTTCCCATCGGGCGAGAACTTCGGCTGGCTCTCGAAGGACATCCCACCGAAGATGCGCTTCGCTTCACCGCCGGTGATGGGCAATACATAGAGATCCCCCAGAAGATCGAAGACGATCATCTGGCCATCGGGAGAGACATCCAGCGACATCCATGTGCCCTCGTCCGTCACGAACTCGATCGTCTCCGTCGGTTTGATGGGCAGCTCTTCTCTCTTCTCCTCCGGCTTCGATTCCGGCCTCGGCTCTTGGCCCCAGAGGAGAAAGCGCGAAGGAGAAGGGCAGGCGATGATCGCGAGGAGGAAAAGCGCGACGCCAAGTGAGCGCCCCATCCGCTTCCGTCTCATCATGATCTTCCCTCCAGAAGGGCGTTTTGGCGGGATCACATTATCAAGCTCGGGCGGGAGAGTCAACCGCCTGATGTCTCACAGCCGAATATGCGGCGAACATTCGCTCGGTCTTTCGGGGAGCGAACGCTTTTGGTAAGATTGGACCCTCTCACGATTCCTCTTCGAGGAGGCGAGGATGGACGAGAAGGCGAAGAAGACGGCGTTGCGCATGATTCCCTACGGGCTCTATGTCTTGACGTCGCGTTCATCGGAGGGAGCCGCGGCGGCGACGGTCAATTGGGTGACGCAGGCCTCGTTCGAGCCTCCCCTTGTGGTCGTCGCCGTCAAAACGGATTCGCGCATCTATGGCGTGCTGCGCTCTTCTGGAGCGTTCGCGTTGAATTTCCTGGGGAAAGATCAAGGAGAGGTCGCCTACGCGTTCTTCAAACCGGTCGAGAGCGACGAGCGACAGATCGGCGGACATGAGTATGACGTGGGGACGACGGGAAGCCCCATTCTGCGGGCTGCGCCGGCCTTCGTCGAATGTCGTGTCACCGATGTCGTCGAGCGAGGCGATCATGCCGTGGTCGTCGGGGAGGTGGTCGAGGCCGGTGTTCGACGCGAACCCGAGGGGCGGCCCGATGAGGCCATCTTGTGGTTGAAGGACCTCGGTCCGAAGATCTTCTACGGGGGGTGAACGCGCACGAGCGTTAGTCCCGACCAGGACGGTTCAACGCTCCGATGGTTTCTCCCTCTTCCCGATCGGTCGCTCAAGCGGTGTGAGGATGCGGCCGGGATGCTCGCCCGTCGGACGACCGCGCTCCCACACGAGTCGACCGTTCACGAAGACATACTCGATGCCCACGGGCCGCAGATGCGGCTCGCGAAAGGTCGAGCGGTCTTGAACGCGCCGGGGATCGAAGAGGACGAGGTCGGCCGCGAAGCCTTCGCGAATGAGCCCGCGATCCTTCAGTCCGAGACGAGCGGCGGGCAAACCCGTCATCTTCCGAATCGCCTCTTCAAGAGTGAGCAGACGTTGCTCGCGCACATAGCGGGCGAGGACGCGAGGGAAAGCGCCCGCACCGCGCGGATGGCGCATGCCGATGCCCCCGTCGCTGGCGACCATGACCCACGGTTGGCGATACAAGACGCGAAGATCGGCTTCCTGCATGGAGCGACAGACGACGCCAGCTCCGCCCTCGCGAACGATCTCCATGTAGACCTGAACCGGCGTCATCCCCCGCTCCCGGGCGATCTCCCGCAGCGTCTTCCCCTCATATTCAGGGCGCGCGGGACAAGTCGTGATGAGGATGCGGTCTGCCCCTCCGACATCCTCGAGGCCCTGCGCGACGGCTGCAGGATCATCGTGCCGACGACTCGGCACCAGGACGGTGATCGTCGAAGCCCACGCCTCATACGGGTACGCATCGGCGGTGACATCTATCCCCGCCTGACGGGCGCGCTCAATGCGGGCGACGACCTCGCGCGCTTTCCCCCAGACGCTCGCGGTCGCCAACTTGATGTGCGAGATGTGGACCGGAACGTTCGCTTCGCGACCGATGCGCAGCGCTTCTTCGAGAGCCTCGAGCATGCGATTTCCTTCATCGCGGATGTGGCTCACATAGAGACCTCCATGACGCGCGGCGACGCGCGCCAGGGCGATGATCTCCTCTGTCGTGCTCCAGTAGCCGACGTCATATTCGAGACCGGTGGAGAGTCCGAAGGCGCCTTCTCGCATTCCTTGCTCGACGAGTCGTTCCATCTCTGTGAGCTCACGCTCGGAGGCCGGTCGGTTCGTCTCGCGCCCCATGACGAGTTGGCGCACTGTGGCATGGCCGACGAAGAGCAGGATGTTGACCGCTGCCGGACGTTCTCGACGCCTCTGGAGATAATCGGCGATCGGCCAGGGGGAGCTGCCGTCCAGGCCGAGCGCGATCGTCGTGATCCCTTGAGCGATCTGGCTGATCGCCGTCGGCTCCGCCTCAAGCCCGCGATCAGAATGATTGTGCAGGTCAATGAAGCCAGGAGCGAGAACAAGGCCTGAGGCGCGCAGCACGCGCTCGTCAGGTCCGGGCGCGAACCGTCCGATGCGCGCGATGCGATCGCCGGAGATGCGAACATTGGCGCGGAAACGCCGCCGGCCGCTGCCGTCCACGATGGTCGCTCCCACGATCACCCAGGAGGCCGGAGATGACGAAGCGGATGCCGAGGAGGATGATACTGAGGAGGGATGAGATGGCCACATCGCGCTCCCGATCAGGAGCGATGTGAGCGTCCACCACATCAAGATGCGGGTCCGCTGCCTCATCGCCAGAGGGGGAGCCTACCCGCCTTCGCCATGAGCGTCAAGAGGACAGAAGGCCAGATTCGAGAGGAGCCAAGTCCTGCGCATCTCGCGCTATAATGAGAAGGTCCAGATCACCCAAGCCAGAGCGTCAATATGTCCGGCATCTGGGAAGAGCGGTTCTCAGCTGCGCTCCACCAGCTTGTGGAACGGGGATGGGCTGTGGCGAAGGACGCTCTCCCCGCGTGGATCGTTCGCGAGTTGGCCGAGGAAGCACGACGTCTCTGGCACGAGGGGAAGTTTCGACCTGCGGGTATCGGGCGCGGCGCAGGCTATCGAGTTCGCTCTGAGGTTCGTGGGGATTGGATCCTCTGGTGGGATGAAGACGCTCCGACGCCCATTCAAGCCATCTACCGGGCGGAGATTGAGCGACTGCGACAAACTCTGAACGAGACGCTGTTCCTCGGACTCATCGCGTTCGAGGTTCACTACGCCGTCTTCCCTCCGGGAGCCTTTTATCGGCGGCATCGCGATCGGTTCCTCACGGCCGACGAACGGGTGATCTCGTGTATCCTCTATCTGAATCCCACATGGAGTGAGGACAATGGGGGCGCGTTGAGGATTTACGATCCTGATGGGACAACTCACGACATCCTGCCGCAGGCCGGGACCTTCGTCCTGCTGCGGAGCGACACCGTGGAGCACGAGGTGCAGCCGACCCGAAAGGAACGCTTCAGCGTGACGGGATGGCTCCGCCGCCGTGCGCGAGAATTTCGGATGTAGGACGCCTCGTTTCGAACCCGATGACCGAATGGCGTGAGATCAAACGCTTACCCTGGATGGGATTTCTCATGCCGAGAGTCCCCAGTGGGATCACTTCCACACATAGACCAGCTCCACGAGGATGGTGCCCTGAGACTTCTGTCGCCCAGGGCTCTGGCCGAAGACCGGATGATTGGCGAAATCCTGCCGATATTCGAAATTGACGAGAAGTTGCTCGGTGATCTTGTAACGGGCCGTTCCCGTCACCTCCCGGAGAGTGAGTCCAGTGGGAAGACCTGTATGGGCATCGGTCCATCCGAGACGAAAGCCTTGCGGATCATTGAAGAATTCTCCCCGCAGGCCTATCGCCCATCGGGTCGTGAGATCATAAAGGACATATCCAGCGCCCCCATACCAGTGGGCCTTTTGGACTCCACCGAGTCGATCCGGGACAGCATCCGCCTCACGCCCATAGTCGAAGTTCGCTATGAGGGACACGGTGGGGGTCGGTTTATATGCGGCGACAACGTCCACCAGGCCGCGCTTCGGTCCGTTCGTGCCCGCTCGCTCCGGGCCCCACGTCCCCCCGATGGTCACGGTCAGGTCCTTGCGGGGGAGAAGCGTGACCATGCCGTGCAGCGACTTCCCGGAGTTGTTATCAGTGACATTGTCCCACCCGTTGACAAGGCCCACGGTCACGGTGAATCGGTCGGTGATGGGATAAGTCGCGAGGAACCCGGCGTGGGTGAAGGGGATGGCATATCCGAAGAGAATCGAACGAGAGATGTTGAAGTTCTCGGGACGGCGGATCACTTCGGCTCCGTGCAGGGTCACGAACTTTCCGGCCTTCAGCATGAGACCGGCTCCGATGGGGACCCTGTACGTGATGTAGGCCTGAGTGAGATCGAATGGGTCATCCACGTCCCCCAAACCCATCGCATGAATTTTCTTGGCATCGGAGCCCAAGACGACGTCTACGCCAAATCCGAGCGGTGATTCTCCGGTGGACGGTTTTTCAAGCCAGAACCCCATTTGGTGAAGAGTAAACTGGCGGGCTTCTTCGTCGAAGACCCGAAAGGTGCTCGTCGAGCCAGTGGTATTGTGTGTGTAGGAGATCGCCACATATCCGTTCCATCGAATGCCTTTCCAGAACGAGGAGCCCTGCTCTTGGGAGGCAGGCTCTGCGTTCTGCTTTTGGGCTTGGGATTCCTGTGCCCATGAAAGTTGTATAAGGAGCCAACCGAGGGTGAGGCAGACCAGGAACTGAGCGCCGATCGACCTTTTTGTCCCGACACTCCTTTGGGAGCCAGAGGCAGGGGACGATCTCTCCATTCCGGCTTGCGTGGGCGTCCTCTCCTCAACTAACATAAAAACACCTCCTCCTTCGTGGAGTGGGGGGAGAGCCTCGCGCGTGGACCTGACCCAAATGCGCCCGAGCGAGGCTCTCGTCTTCCCCTCGCATGAGGGGATTCTATTTGCAAACTCCATGCCGGGTCCTTGTGCGAACCTCCCTCCCTCTTGTTATCTCATTGTTCTATAGAAGGATAGCTTGTTCACGGCCTCTGAAGGCAGAATCGGAGAATTGTAACAATATCGTCTCATCCATTGAGAAAAACGACGAATCAGAACCTCCGTTTGGCGATCGTTGCAACTTGGAGACATCTATGCCTTTTCGTCGCCGATGCTTGAGATTCCATTCGAATCGTCGCGCTATTGATCAAACATGTTCTGAGTCTGGAAAATTTGGGACGAAAGTGTAGCTTTATTTCCTGAATTCTCCGCAGTTTCGAATCGGACCAGCTCGAGATCCACGAGAGATCGTTACTTTTATGTCTCAAATTTGAGATTTGGTACGTTTTTGTTCCATTTGAGAGGACCGTCTTCTCCGCGGTTTGATTTTAAGTCGCTTTTTTTCAGCATGATAGCCTCTGATTCCCTCTTCCTATCTTTGGCACAATAGTTGCTCGGACAGAGCGGGGAAGATTTACGGGGAGGATACATCGCTATGGGGAGATACGGGCAGATCATGCAGTTTCTCTTAGCTCAACGTGAGCATTGTGGTTCGGAGCAGGAGTTCCGTCAGTTCTTGCTTCGAGAAATTCGGCGGTTCATCAAGGATGTGCGCGAGTATGACATCGTTGTTTCACTTCTACCGGAATCATTCTATACGCAGCCTGAGGGAGGAGTCGTAACTGCGAAGATTGTGTGATGGAGTTCAACAGTGAGCTTGGGAGGGAGGCGAAAGGGGCATGGATGGGTGGAAGGAGGCGTTGAGAGAGCGCGATGCTTGTGGCGTGGGATTCGTCGCCGATGTGAGTGGGGTGGCCCGGCCTGAGATTCTGGCGTGGGCTCTTGAAGCGCTTGGGCGGCTGCAGCATCGCGGGGCGGTTTCGGCGGATGCGGAGACGGGAGATGGAGCCGGTGTGCTCTTTCAACTCCCGCAGGGATTTTTCCGGCGCGAGGCGGTGCGGCGGGGCGCGCGCCTCTGCCACACTGAGAGACTGGCGGTTGGCATGGCGTTTCTTCCTGCGGAGGGCACGCAGTTGGCCGAAGCGCGACGGATCATCGAGGAGACGGTGCGAGAATGGTCGTGTCGGCCCGGCCGATTGGGCGTGCGATGGATCGGATGGCGTTCGGTGCCGGTCGCCCTCGATGTGCTCGGTGAAAAGGCGGCAGCCGAGTGTCCGGCGATCGAGCAGTTTCTGATCTCCAGTGGGGAGGCCCCGTGTTCGGGTGAGCGCTTCGAGCGCGAGCTGTATCTGCTTCGAAAGCTGATCGAGCGGCGGATGCGCGAGGCGGCGCTCTCGACCTATATTGTCTCCCTCTCGCATCGCACGATCGTTTACAAGGGGCTCATGGTCTCGTCGCAGCTCGGGCGGTTTTATCCCGATTTGCGGAACCGATCGTTCAAGACGGCGTTCGCCATCTTTCATCAGCGATACAGCACGAATACGCTTCCGAATTGGCGGCTCGCCCAGCCCTTTCGTATGCTCGCGCACAATGGGGAGATCAACACGCTCCAGGGGAATCGGAATTGGATGCGGGCCCGAGAGGCTGATCTTCGAGCGTCGGTGTGGGGGGAGGATGGAGAGCTTCTGGCGCCGATCCTGTGGGAGGAGGGGAGCGATTCGGCCAACCTGGACAATGCGCTGGAGGTGCTGGTCCTCTCGGGGCGCTCTCTCTTGCACGCGATGATGATGCTGGTGCCGGAGGCCCATGAGGGGATCGCGGACCTGGATGAGGAGGTACGGGCCTTCTACGAGTATCACGAGTGTCTGATGGAGCCGTGGGATGGGCCGGCGGCGCTCTGTTTCAGCGATGGGCGGATCGTGGGGGCCGCTTTGGATCGGAACGGTTTGCGACCCGCGCGGTATGTGGTGACGGCGGATGGGATCGTTCTCGTCGCCTCGGAGGTCGGTGTGCTTCCGATCCCCGAGGAGCGAATCGTCGAGAAGGGGCGATTGGGGCCCGGGATGATGCTCGCGGTGGATACCGCGCAGGGACGATTGCTTCGAAATGAGGAGATCAAGCGTTCGGTGGCCACGCATCGGCCATATGCTCGATGGGTTCGGGAGCACCTGATCACAGGGCCGTCTTCTCTGGCCGCGGCCTCTTTCGATCGGTCGGTGCGAGAAGCGGACGAATTGGTGCGCAAGCAGCGGGTTTTCGGATACACGGTCGAGGACCTGGATTTCCTCTTCAAACAGATGGTCGTGGAGGGGAAGGAGCCGACGGGCTCCATGGGCGATGATACGCCGCTGTCGGTGCTCTCGCAGAAACCGCGTCTGCTCTACACGTACTTCAAGCAGCGGTTCGCTCAGGTGACGAATCCGCCGATTGATCCGCTGCGCGAGCAGTTGGTGATGTCGCTCTCGACGCTCATCGGCGCTCGCGGTCACTGGTTGGAGGAAGCGCCGGAGGCGTGTCGCCTGATCAAGCTGCGGAGTCCGGTCCTCAGCGAAGCGGCGCTCGCCTGGGTGCTCGATCGAAGTCGCGGACGGTGGGCTCGTCTGGAAGCGGTCTTCCCGGTGGCTGATGGGCTGGCGGGACTTCGGCGCGCGGTTCGACGGCTCTGCGAGGATGCGGAACGAGCGGTGCGCGAAGGCGTTAGTGTGCTTGTCCTCAGCGATCGCGCCGTGGATGCCGAGCGCGCGCCCATCCCGATGCTTCTGGCCGTCGGAGCCGTGCATCACCACTTGATTCGGTGCGGGCTCCGATTGCGGGCGAGTCTGATCGCTGAGAGCGGAGAGCCGCGCGAGGATCATCATTTCGCCTGTCTGCTCGGCTACGGGGCGAGCGCTGTACATCCCTATCTCGCCTTCGAGACGGTGAGCGCCCTCGCGCGCGAGCGTGGGATGGAGCTGGCGGAGGCGCTGGAGAATTACGTTCGCGCCCTGGAGAAGGGGCTTTTGAAGATCATGTCGAAGATGGGCATCTCGGTGCTGCTCAGCTATCAGGGCGCGCAGGTCTTCGAGGCGATCGGATTGGCGCGCGATGTCGTGGAGGAGTGTTTCACCGGCACGCCCTCGCGCATCGGAGGAGTGAGTTACGAGGGGCTGGCGCGGGATGTCCTTCGGATCCACGATTCGGCTTTCCGAACGAGCGCACGCGGGCTGGAGGATCATGGGTTTTATCGCTTCCGTCGTCAGGGTGAGTACCACGCGTTCAATCCCGAGGTCATTCGGACATTGCAGCGCGCGGTGCGTGCGGATGATCGGGAGGCCTTTCGCGCGTATGCCCGCGCCGTCGAGCAGCGGCCTCCCACCGCGTTGCGCGACCTGCTCGACTTTCGGCGAGCGATCCCTTCGCTTCCGAAGGAGGAAGTGGAGCCGGTCGAGGCGATCGTGCGGCGGTTCTCGACATCGGCGATGTCGCATGGGGCGCTCAGCCGTGAGGCCCATGAAGTGATCGCCATCGCGATGAATCGGCTCGGCGCGCGTTCCAACAGTGGCGAAGGGGGCGAGGATCCCGAGCGGTATCGTCCTCGCCCCGACGGGGCATGGTCTAACAGTGTCATCAAGCAGGTGGCGTCGGCGCGTTTTGGCGTCACGCCGGAGTATCTCTGTTCGGCTGTCGAGTTGGAGATCAAGATGGCGCAAGGCTCCAAACCGGGCGAGGGGGGACAACTCCCCGGGCATAAAGTCACCCCAGAAATTGCCCGCATCCGTCACACTCTCCCTGGCATTACCCTCATCTCCCCCCCGCCCCATCATGACATCTATTCGATCGAGGACCTGGCGCAGCTCATCTACGATCTGCGCCAGATCAATCCCTCGGCGCGCATCGCCGTGAAGCTCGTGGCCGAAGCGGGGATCGGGACGATCGCGGCGGGCGTGGCGAAGGCCGGGGCCGATGTCATCCACGTGAGCGGCCACGATGGGGGGACAGGGGCTTCGCCTTTGGGCTCGATCAAACACGCAGGGATTCCATGGGAACTGGGCTTGAGCGAAGTGCACCGCGTCCTCTGCGCCAACGGCCTTCGCGAGCGCGTCCGCGTGCGCGTGGATGGAGGATTGAAGACGGGGCGCGACGTCGTCATGGCGGCGTTGCTGGGAGCGGATGAGTTCGGATTCGGCACGGCGGCGCTCGTCGCCATCGGCTGCGTGATGGCGCGACAGTGCCACTTGAACACGTGTCCGGTCGGCGTGGCCTCTCAGCGCGAGGATCTGCGCGCGCGATTCCCCGGACGTCCGGAGCACGTCGAGCGGTTCTTCCTCTTCATCGCCGAGGAGGTTCGGGAGATTCTCGCGCAGCTTGGGGCCCGACATCTGGCGGAGATCGTCGGTCGGACTGATCTCCTCATCCCGAGAGCGATGGCGGCCAGTGAACCGGACATCGCCCAGGGTCTTCTCCTTCCGCATCGGGAGGCGCGCCTCTTCCTGCATGAGCTGCTTCATGCGGGTCTGCATGAAGCGGCGCATGGGGGAGGTGCGCGCGACGGACGGTCACAGGCGCATGTACGCCTGCGCAGGCGTGATGCTTCGGCGCGTCGTGGAGCATCTTCAGATACGCTCGATGAGCGCCTCCTGCCCGAGGTGAAGCCGGCCATTGAGGGGGAGCGAAGTGTTCGGCTCACGCTTCCGATTCGAAATACGGATCGGACGGTGGGGGCTCGCATCGCCGGTGAGATCGCCCGGCGGTATGGAGATGCGGGCCTGCCGGGAACGGAGATCGAACTTCGCTTCATGGGATCGGCCGGGCAGAGCTTCGGTGCCTTCTGCGTACCGGGGATGCGGATGATCCTCTTCGGCGATGCCAACGATTACGTCGGCAAGGGAATGCATGGCGGGGAGATCATCGTGCGTCCGCCCGAAGGCGCACCCTACGCCTGGCATGAGAACGTCATCATGGGGAATACGGTCCTCTATGGGGCGACCGGAGGGCGGCTCTTCGCCGCCGGACGGGCGGGCGAACGGTTCGCCGTGCGCAACAGTGGGGCCATCGCCGTGGTCGAAGGCGTCGGCGATCACGGATGCGAATACATGACCGGAGGTATCGTCCTCGTGCTCGGCGAGGTCGGCCGGAACTTCGCGGCGGGAATGACGGGCGGCTTGGCCTTCGTCTTCGATGAGCGCCGGTGCTTGCCCAGACGATACAATCCCGAGCTCGTGTGTCTGGTGCCGCTCGGCGATGCAGACGAGGAGCTGGTGTGCCTACTCCTGCGCGAACACGTTCGGGCAACGTCGAGCCCGCGCGCTCAGGAGCTGCTCGAACGTTGGGAGGAGTGGAAGGGGCTCTTCTGGAAGGTCCTCCCCTTCGGGGTGGATGAACGAATCGAGGCCGCGATCCGCGAGCGGGCGTTCGCTTCGATGAGCGAGCGCGCGCTGGAATCCCCCTCGGATATCTTCGCGTGAAGCCGCGGAGGTTCGCGCAGGCGTCAGGGGACGATCACGCTTTTGACCGACGTCCAGTGCGCTGTTGCTTCGAGCGCTTCAGCCGCCCGGTCCAGCGGGAAGCGGTGAGAGACCAACCGATCGAAGGGAAAGCGATCGCCCGCTCGCCTCAAGAACTCTAACGCCATGGCCATGTGGCGGGGTTCGCTCGCCCACGAGCCGTAGACGGTCAACTGCTTGCGCGTGATCACATGGGGGTTGAGCGCCGTCGGACCCGCGTCGCCGTAGTGGCCAAGCACCAGGTACTTCCCACCATCGCGACACATCTCCCACCCTTCCGCGACCGCGCTGGGAATCCCCACGCATTCGATGACGACATCGGCCCCATAGCCGCCGGAGAGCGATCGCACGCGCTCGATCCGCTCTCCCGGATCGGGCACGTCCTCGATGGAGATCGTCTGATCGGCCCCGAATTGTCTGGCCAATTCAAGCCGGTGCGCCGGACCGCCGATCACGATCGTGAGGTGAGCACCTGCGGTCTTGGCCACGGCGAGCGCTGCCAGGCCCACGGGACCGCTCCCTTGAATGACGACGATGTCGCCCCAACTGATCCCCACGCGCTCGAGGCCATGAACAGCCGTGTTGAGCGCGCATCCGGCGCCGATGACCATCTCCGTGGAGAGGTCGGTCAGTTTGAAGATCGCCGATCCCGGGAGCAGCACGTGGTATTCCGCGTAGCCGCCGAGGAAGTGCGGGGGCGTGTCGCAGGCATACGTGATGCCATAGGCTCGGCGCTTGAGGCAGCGCGTGGGTTGTCGCTTGCGCACGCAGTA
The DNA here is from genome assembly GCA_002923315.1 of bacterium HR10. Lineage (GTDB taxonomy): Bacteria > Acidobacteriota > Blastocatellia > HR10 > HR10 > HR10. The sequence continues at coordinate 62,065 of BEHM01000004.1, read as the reverse complement.
GAAGCATTGGCCGCACAAGCGCCCGGCATACCACGTCACGCGATCGCCTTCGCTCAATGGGACCCCAGTCCAATCCGTCGTCACTCCCTCGCCCAGTTTCACAATCGTCCCCACGGTCTCGTGGCCGAGGATGAGAGGACGCGGGATCGGAAGCTGTCCCTTCCAGAGATGGACATCCGTCCCGCAGATGCCGGCCATCTCGACGCGGACGAGCACCATGCCGGGGTCCAGCACCTCCGGCAGAGGATACTCGCGGATCTCCAGGGGACGGTGGAAGTCCGGCATGACAGCCGCTTTCGCTGTTCTCATCCTTCACGCTCCTTTCACGAATTCGATGACGAGGCGATTGAAGTCCTCCGCGCGCTCGATGAAGACGAGATGGCGCGCTCCGGGGAAGACGACCAGATGAGCTCCCGCGATGGCGCGGGCGAGTCGGAAGGAGTTCTCCGGCGGGACGATCGGATCGTCGCTGCCGGTCAGAATCAGCGTCCGAGCGCGAAGCGCGCTCAAACGCGATTCGGTCTCAAAGCGGAGGCAGGCGGCGAATTGCCGCTGCCACGCATCCGCCGGGGGGAGATGGGCCTTGCGCCGCGCGAGGAATTCTTCGACGATCTCCGAATGCTCGGCGAGGAATCGTTCGCTGAACCGCAGCACCAGGCCGCGACGCAAGGCTCTCTCCTTCTCCTCGCCCACGGCCTCCAGCTCCGAGCGCATCTGCGCTGCTGTTTCGGGAGACATGAGCACGGCGTTCTTCCCTCCAAAGCTCGTCGAGACCAGCACGAGTTTGGCGACGAGATCGGGATGACGGAGCGCCAGCTCTTGCGCGATGTATCCTCCCATGGAATGACCGAGCACGTGGGCCCGCTCCACGTTCAGCGCGCCAAGGAGTCCCGCGGCATCTTCAGCCATCATCTCGATGGTGTAGTCGCCTTCGGGCTTCTCTGAGAGACCCGCTCCCCGATTGTCGAAGGCGATGGTCAGGAACTCTCGCGAGAACTCCGGGAGTTGGCGGAACCAGCTCCAGGCGCCGAATCCGAGTCCGGCGATCAGAAGCAGTGGCTCCCCGGCGCCGTGGACTTCGTAGTACAGTTCGATCCCGTTGACCTTCGTGCGCGGCATCTCTCTCAATTCAGGTTCAGGGCGAGGAGGCGGGGTTCGGTCATCTCCTGGATGGCGGCGCGCACGCCTTCGCGGCCGAAGCCGGAGTCCTTCACGCCGCCGTAGGGCATGTGATCGGCGCGATAGGTGGGCACCTCGTTGACGATGAGCCCGCCGACCTCCAGGACCTCATAGGCCCGGAAGATGCGCCGCACGTCGCGGGTGAAGAGGCCGGCCTGAAGCCCATAGCGCGAGGCGTTGACCTGTCGCAGCGCCTCCTCGAAATCGGCATATCGGTTCACCACCACCACCGGAGCGAACACCTCCTCGCTCCAGACCTTCGTCTCCGGCGGCGCATCGGCGAGCACCGTCGGCATCAGAAATGCCCCCTGCCGCTCGCCCCCCACCAACACGCGCGCTCCCGCGGCGACGGCCTCCCGAATCCATTGCTCGGCCCGCTCGGCGGCCGCCTCGCTGATCATCGGCCCCACGTCGGTCGCCTCCTCCTTCGGATCCCCCACAACCAAATCCCGCACCCCCTCCAGGAATCGAGTCAGGAAGGGCTCGACGACCGCCTCATGAACGAGAATCCGCTGCACCGAGATGCACGTCTGCCCCGCGTAGGCGAAGCCCCCATATACCGCTCGCCGCGCCGCGTACGCCAGATCGGCATCCTCGTGCACGAGGACGGCGGCATTCCCCCCCAGCTCCAGCGTCACCCGCTTCTTCGGCACCTGCGCCTTCAGCCTCCAGCCGACCTCCGCACTGCCCGTGAACGAGAGCATCCGAATCCGCTCGTCCCGCAGCAACTCGGCCACCACCTCATTCGCGCACGGCAGGACGCTGATCCCCCCGCGCGGCCATCCCGCTCGAACCACCATCTCCCCCAATGCCAGCGCCGAGAGCGGCGTCTGCGGCGCCGGCTTGATGAGGATGGGATTGCCTGCGGCCAGCGCCGGCGCCACCTTGTGCGCCACCAGATTGAGCGGGAAGTTGAACGGCGTGATGCCCAGAATGGGCCCGATGGGGAAGCGGCGAACGAGCGCCCAGCGGTTCTCCGACCCCACCATCCAATCCAGAGGCAACATCTCCCCGCCCAGACGCTTGGCCTCCTCGGCCGCCACGGTGAAGGTCTGAATGGCGCGCGCCACCTCCAGGCGCGCATCCCGAATCGGCTTGCCCGCCTCGCGGGTGATGAGTTGAGCCAGCTCCTCCCGCCGCTCGCTCAACGCCGCCGCCACGCGCCGCAGGACCTCCGCCCGCGCATGCGACGGCAGCCGCCGCGTCTCCTCAAACGCGCGCACCGCCTCCGCCACCGCCTCCCCCGCCTCCTCCGCCGATGCCCAATGGACCACACCAATCACCGCGCGATCGTACGGATCCCGAATCTCCACCCTCGTCCCCGAATACCTCGGCTCGCCTCCAAGGAGAAAGGGATACTCCTTCACCATAGTCACACCTCCGACATGGTCTGGTTCACTCCCCCCATTTTTACCCCATGCGGAGAGCACGCCACAAGTCCACACTCCATCACCAATTGAGCTTCAGCGCGAACTGGATCACGCGCGGGCCCGTGCTCGTGCTCGAGATCCGGCCGAACGCCGAGGAGAGCACGTTCGAATCGGGATTGGCGAAGCTCGGCGTGTTCGTCAAATTGAAGAACTCAGCGCGGAACTCCATGCGCGTTCTCTCAGTGATGGGAATGAACTTGATGATCGAGAAATCCACATTGCGCTGATCCGGTCCGCGCAAGATATTCCTCCCCGTGTTGCCGAAAGGAGCATTCGGATCGAAGGTCGCGCCAAGCGGAGGGACGAACGCGGCTGTGTTGAAGAAGCGCGTGAGGCGAGCCGTGACCGAACCGCTCAGTTCGGCCGATCCGCGGAATCCCGGCGCGAAGTTGGCGCGCGTCAGGTTCATGCCGCCACCTCCTCCGGTGGCGAAGACGGTGAAGGGCGTCCCGGATTGAAAGACAGCGACGCCCGCGATCTGCCAGTCGTTGAGCAGCCGTCTCCCAACGCCCGAATCCCCGCCGTAGAATTTCGGCAGGTCGTACACGAAGCTGTAGACGAACCGGTGCGTCCGATCCCAATCCGAGAGTCCGCGATTCAGGCGATGGTTCTGCTGATCGCCGGGATTGGCGGCCAGATCGCCAGCCAGCGGGCCGGAGTTCGTATCTATGGATTTGCTGAGCGTGTACGATGCCAGGAAGGACAATCCGCGACTCAGGCGCTTCGTGGCTGAGAGCTGCAGCGAGTGATAGTAGGATTGCCCTGTCGTCTGAATCAGGTGCAAGCCCGCGGCGATGTTCCCATTGTTGGAGAACGCCGGCAGGGGGGTAACGAACCGCCCCGTCGCTCGGTCGAAGACTGGCTGATTGAGATTGAAGAGCTGAGTGAGCTTGATCCCTCGCGTCCCCGTGTATCCGATTTCGAGAAGCAGCGAGCGGGCCGTCTCCCATTGCAGGTTCAGCCCGAACTGATGAGTGTAGGGGGTGCGGAATCCCCGATCCAGATAGACGCCCGAGATGGGAATGGGATTGCCGAATTGATCCCGCAACGGTGACGGGATCGTCGGAACGACGGGGAAGGCCGACGGCGGCGGTACCTGAATGAAGGGGCGGTTGAAGGGCAAGCCAAGCGTGCGCGCCACCGGCAGCGGGAATCCGAGCGATTGCAGGAGGCGCGATCCGGCTCCGACCGGCAGGACGAAGAACGGATAGTTGAAGAGTTGAATCCCCCCGCCGATTTGCCCCGACGTGCGGATGAAGTAGACGCCATAGCCGCCGCGCAGGACGAGGCGATCACGAAGCCGCCAGGCCATACCGAAGCGCGGCGCCCAGTTGTTCTCATCCTGAGGAATGAGGGTCTTCTCGACCAGCGGCACGTCAGGGAGCGAGGCCGTGGCGTTCCCGGCGAGCACAAAGCCGTTCGGCGGAGGCCCCGGTCGGTATTGATCGGGGAAGAAGCCGACCAACCGCCCGCGCACTTCGCTCATGTAGCCGAGCAGCTCATATCGAAGGCCGAGATTGAGCGTCAACCGATCCGTGACCTTGAAGTCTTCCTGCACGAAGGCCGCCAGGTCGCGGATGCGCGGCTCGCGCTCGGGATCGCCCGAGCCGATGAAGGAGATGAACATGTCCCCCTGAAGAAAGTCCGTGAAGCTGAGGAACTGGATGAACCCGCGGTTCCACAGTCGGAATCGGAGCAGGAACGGATAGTGTCGCCCCTCGAACCCCGCGCGAAGCGTGTGTCGTCCTCTCGTCCAGGTGAGCGTATTCCCATAGGTGAAATGCTCCTGGACGACCTCGGCATCAAAGAGCCCTTCCGGGCCGAGGGTGAACAAGCCGAAGACGTTGATCTGCGGCAGGCCGGGGAAGAGCGTCCGAAGCGGGCTCTCGATGCCGAACTGAGCCGCTGTGAAGGGCTCGCGAGGGACCGCTTCGAGGAAGATGCGCGCGTAGCCGAAGCGCGCCTCGTTGAGAAGCGTCGGCGTGAGGACGAGCGTGTCGCGCAGCGAGAAGACCCGGTTATTGCGCTGGAGCGGTCCGCCCCAGCCGAGCACGGCATTGGCCGGACGAATCACGAACGAGGTGATGGCCGCATCGGTCGTGTCGTTGTTGAAGAAGAACTTGCCCGAGAGCGTGTGGTTAGGGGTGAAACGATGGTCGAGGTTGAGGTTGAACTGGTCCTCGCGGAAGCGCGAGATGCCCGATTGCGTGAGCGTGGTGAAGAGACCCGGGCTGCGCGGCGGACTCGGAATGACCAGACGCCCATCGGGAAAGCGCGCGTTGAGCAGAGCGAGCGCGACCGGATGAATGTCAGAGGGGCGGAGCGGCGGTGCGCCCGCGGGCAGGAGCGTGTTGCCGACCGCCGCCAGCGCCTCGGCGCTGCGATTATCGGTCAGGGCTGAAGGTAGGATCAGGCTCGTCACGCTGTTGATGAGCGAAGCGCCGTTGCGCTCGCGCGTGCCTTGGTAGGAGACGAAGAAGAACGTCTTGTCCCTGAGGACAGGCCCGCCTAGCGTGAAGCCGAATTGATTGCGCGTGAGAATCGGCCGTTTCTGGCCGGAGGCATTCAGGAAGAAATCGTTGGCGTTGAGCACGCGGTTGCGGAGGAACTCGTAGACGTTGCCGTGAAATTCATTCGTCCCGGATTTGGTGACGGCGGCGATGACACCGCCGCTGTTGCGCCCTTGTGAGGCATCGTAGAGGCTCGTCTGGACGATGAACTCTTGGATGGCTTCGGTGGCCGGGACCGGCAGATTGAAGGTCGAGTGCAGGGCGATGGAATTGGCATCCACGCCGTTGATCTGCAAGTTGTTCTGCGTTTGGCGCTGGCCGTTGACCTGAATGATGGCATCGCCGCGGCCGACATCCGTATTGCGCACGACCGAGGCGAGCGTGCCCGGCGAGAGCGCCAGGAGCTGTTGGAAATTGCGCGTCGCCAGCGGCAGTTGCCGGACCGCGCGTTCTTCGATGACCCGTCCGGTCGTCGGCCGATCGGTTTGCAGCAGAGGCGCTTCTTCCGTCACGGTGACGGTCTCCGCACCGAGCGGTGCGACCTCCAGCGTTACATCCACCGTCGTCGTCAACGTGATGCGTACGGCGACGTTTTCCCGGACGAGCCGACGAAACCCCTCGCGGCTGAATTCCACCGTGTAGACGCCCGGCGGCAGAAGCGGCACGGCGTAACCGCCCGAAGCATCGGTCTTCGTCTCTCGCCGGATACCCATCAATGCTTCCGTCACCACGACGGTCACATCCGGGATCACAGCGCCCGTCTGATCCCGCACCGTCCCGGCGATCTGACCCGTCGAAGCCGTTTGGGAATACCCCCGAGGGGTGATTATCCCTAGGACGCTTACTAAGATGAAAACGACAAGGGATCGTCTAAGACACATCATGGCTTCCTCCTCCTTGGAGAAATTTCGCGGAAAAATTGGGCGAGTAGGCGAGACAGTTGATCGGGCGCTTCCACCTGCGGTCCATGACCGACGCCCGGCAGGATTTCTAACCGACTGCCCGGAATGGCTTCGTGTAATCGCTCCATTGCCGGGCGAGAGATGAGCCGATCCTCTTCGCCCCAGACGATGAGCGTTGGCGCGCGAAGTTCCTCCAGGCGGTCGGCGAACCGCAGCATTTCGAAACTCCGGGGAAGTTCGTCGAAACATGCGGGGTGACAGGCGAGGGCATCATCCACGAGCGCTTCGAGCAGATTCTCGTGTGCCATCGCGGGCAGGAATTCCATGAAGCCCTCGCACAATCGCGCGCGATCCACCCGCATCTGCTGCATGAGCGGATAGAGGTCTTCCGGCAAGGTGAGGCCCTCGGGGGGGACCGGCGCGATCAGCGTCAGGCTGCGGACCGTCGTCGGATGATCGAGCGCGTAGAGAAGCGCAATCGCGCCGCCCATCGAGTGTCCGACCAGATGGAACGAGCACAGCCCTATTGTCGCCACAAAGGCCCGAACGTCTTCAGCCATTTCCGGCACAGTGTATCCCGTCTCCGGTTTGTCGCTTTGTCCACAACCGCGCAGGTCTGGCGCCACCATTCGATAGCGCTCCGTGGGCAGGCGGGAGATCACCGGCTCCCACCATCGCCCCGACGCCAGATTCCCGTGGATGAAGAGGATCAGCTCATCACCCACGCCATGCTCTCGATAATGGAAGCGACGATCGCGTACGGAGACGAACGGCATGAACGACCCTCCTCAAAAGCTGTACCGCAGGGCGAACTGAACCAGACGCGGACTGGTGCTCGTCTGGGTGATCACCCCGAAGGTCGCCGGCGTAGCGATGTCGCTTCCCGGGTTGGCGAAGTTGACGACGTTGAAAGCGTTGAAGAATTCGGCGCGAAATTCCAGATGTTGTCCCTCACGAATGGGGATTCGCTTGAGCACCGACAGGTCCACGTTTCGCTGATCCGGCCCGGTGAGGATATTCCGCCCGGCATTTCCAAAGCCCGGACCCGCCGGGACGAACGCCGCCGGATTGAAGAACTGATTCAACCGGCGGTGCACAGGCCCTTGTCGGAGAGCCGTCTTGAGCGTCGCTCCGGGAGCGAAGCTCGCACGCGAGGTGGTCACGCCGAAGAGCGACGCCCCGCTGGAGTCCAAGATGCTGAAGGGACGGCCCGATTGGAATGTGGCGATCCAGGCGAGCTCCCAGCCGGAGAGGAGACGGCCGAGCGCTCCACGGTTTGTGATCGTTGGGAAATCGTATGTCCCGCTGATGACCAGGCGATGGCGCCGATCGAGGTCCGACCGGCCTTTGTTGAGCGAGAGATGGAATTGATCGCCGGGGGCGAAGGCCGTCGCATCGCCCTGCAAGCCCGTGATCGTGGTGCGATCGTCCAACCACTTGCTCAACGTATAGGCCGCCAGAAATTGGAGTCCGCGACCGAGGCGCTTGGTCACCGTGAGCTGGAGCGAGTGATAAGTGGAATTGCCCGACGTTTGAAACTGTTTCAGTCCATCAGGAGAGAATCCCAGGAATCGAGAGCGCAGCACGGCGTTGGCCGGCGTATTTTCGGTGATCCCGTTGATCGGACGCGACGGGCTGGCCAGTTCCGCCTGCGCGATTCGCACCTGCTGGATGAGCTTGGTTCCCTTCGTCCCGACGTAGCCGATCTCCAGAAGAAAATCTTTGGCGAACTCGTGCTGAAGATTGAGGCCGAAGTGTTGGGCATAGGGCGTGCGCATGTTGGGGTCCATGAAGAAGCCGGAGATGGGAGCCATTCCGGTCGCCAACTGAGCGGCATCCGGAACGATGGGGACTTTCGGAAATTCGCTCGGCAGACCGAGAGAGGGGAAGGGATTGGCGAACGTCGCACCGCGGAACACGGTCGGGAAGACGCCGACGTCAAAGGCTCCGAAGGGGATGGACCCGACGGCGAAGAAGGGAGGCTGATTCGAGAGCCGATCAAAGAAGATGCCGTACCCGCCGCGCAGGACTATGCGATGCGCTTCCGAGAGGAGGTACGCGAAACCGAAACGAGGCGCAAAGTTGTGGGGGTCCTCGCTCTTCAGAATCGTGTCGCTCACCAACGGGACGCCGGGGACTCGAAATCGTCCCTTCGCATTGCCGGCGATCACGAATCCGTTTGGCGGAGGGCCGGTGCGATACTGCGCGGGATCGAACGTCTGCAACCGGCCGAACTTGTCCGACGCCGCTCCGTTGAACTCGTATCGCAGGCCGAGGTTGAGCGTCAGGCGCGGGCTGACTTTCACGTCGTCTTGGACGAAGGCATTGAAGTCCGTGTTGCGGTAATGAAAATCGCTGATGCCGGAAGCCACGAGCGTCAGAAAGATGTCGCCCCGGACGAACGAGGGGAAATCCAGGAAGAGAATTTGCCCGCGATGGAATGAGGGCAAATCGCCGTTTTCCTGAAGGCGACGGACTTCCACGCCCATCCGCAGGTGATGACGACCGCGAATATATGAGACGGTATCGGCATAGGTGAAGGTGTTGATCACGGTGAAGAGCTGATCGAAGGGGCCGGGACCGATTTGAAAGCTGCCGAGCACGCCGATGGCGGGAATGCCCGGGAAGATCGAGGTGTTGAAGCGCGAGATCCCGACTGATGCCGCCGTGATCGGCTCGTTCGGACGAAAGTCCGCCGCCAACCGGTGCAGCCCGACGCGCACTTCATTGGTCAAGTTCGGACCAAAGATATGAAGATCGGACAGAGCCAGGTGCCGATTGTTATTTTGCAGCGAGGAGCCGAATCCGGGCACGTTCGCGCCGAAGAAGACGTTGAGACCGACCTTCTCCGGATTCTGCGTGGAGAAGAACTTGCCGCTCAGCTTGTTGTTGGCGCGGAGCTGGTGATCCAGGTTGACGGTGAACTGGTCTTCCCGAAAGCGAATGGGCACCGAGACGGAGTAATTCACGCCCGGACGGTTCACCTGAGGCGAGGGGATGACGAACGAGCCATCGGGCAGACGCGCGTTGAGGAGCCTTAAGGCTACCGGCGAGATGGCCGTCTCAGGAACTCCCGAGGCCCGCGCGATCCCCGCCGGGGAGCGATCGTCCGTCAGCAGAGGCGGCAAGGCCAGCGTCGAGAGAGCCCCGCGAGCAGCGCCATTGCGTTCCCGCGAGCCTTGGTACGACCCGAAGACATGCGTTCGATCCCGGGAGATCGGGCCACCGAGGGTGAACCCGAACTGATTGCGAATGAACTTCGGTCGGGCTGTCCCCGTGCTGTTGAAGAAGAAGTCGTTGGCGTTGAGCTTGTCGTTCCGCAGGAAATGATAGAAACTGCCGTGGAATTCGTTCGTCCCCGATCGCGTGACGACGACGATCTGACCGCCCGCGCTGCGGCCGTAGGAGGCATCGTAGAGGCTCGTTTGGACTTTGAACTCCTGCAGGGCATCCGGAGCCGGGACGGGATAGCTGAAGGCGTTGTTGATGCCGATGCCGTTGGTGTCAATGCCGTTGAGTTGGAAGTTGTTGTTGTAGCGGTTCAGGCCGTTGACCGAGATGTCGAGCGTATTCAATCCGCTCGCCGAATGATCGGGCAGATCCACGTTGGTGCCCGCCGTCAGGGCAAACAGTTGCGTGAAATTGTGCGTGGCCAGCGGCAGTTCGGTCAGCGCCCGTCCGGTGATCACGCGCCCGGTCGTCGGCCGGTCCGCTTGAAGCAGCGGATTCTCCGCCTCCACGGTGATCGTCTCGGCGAGTTCGCCGATCTCCAGGCTTGCGTCGGCCACCGTCGTCTCGGTGAGGCGCACGGTGACGTCTTCGAGGACGTAGGTCTTGAATCCGGTGCGGCTGATCTCCAGCCGATAGACTCCGGGAGGGAGGAGCGGGACGACATAGCGCCCGACCTCGTCCGTCCGGACTTCCCGAATCAAACCCGTCGGGTTCTTCACCACCACGAGAGCATCGGGGAGAACGGCTCCCGACGGGTCTCGAACGGTCCCCATGATCTGCCCCGTCGAAGCCGTTTGGGGCAAGGGGGAACCGGCGACGGACCCCGCCAGGAGGAGCCCTGCGAGCATGAGCCCTCTTCCTCTCGCGCGCATATCGCACCTCCTCGCCGAGAATATGATGCGTGATTCATATATCACAACATTGCCGATTTTGCAACCCCTGACGAGCGTCGCGCTGAAGGGCCCGGGCTCCGGTCCCCAAGATCGGCGAGGGACCCATCCATCCCTAGGATGGGGATCCTTCCTCCCGGGACGGAGAGGCCTTCAGGCCGTGAAGGATCAAGTCTATCACGTGATGGAGCGCGCGTTTGGGCAGCGTGGAGCGCTTGGACCAGACGACCCAGCGCAGGCCCACGAAGTGACCGATGCCCATGAGACAATACGCCAAGGCCTCCGCATCCAGCGGGCGAATCTCTCCGCGACGCATCCCTTCTTGAAGTCCGCGGACATATCCGTGGGCCAATCGCTCGAAGTACCAGCGGGCGACCGAGGGGGAGACGAATTCGGCTTCGCGGACGATGCGATAAGCTTCTCGGTTTCGGCGAATGAAGTCGAAGAAGGCGCGAAAGCCCTCGCGCTCGATCTCGCGGCGGTCGGTGAGGCCGGCGATCGCCGCGCGGGCATTCCGGCGCAGTTGTGTGTTGAGATCCCGAACCAGCTCATCGAGGATCTCGGTCTTGCTGGAGAAGTAGAGGTAGAAGGCTCCGAGTGAGACGCCCGCGCGCCGGGTGATCTCAGCGATGGACGTCGCGTAAAAGCCCTTGCGGCTGAAGCACGCTTTGGCGGCTTGCAGCAGTCTCTGGCGAGAGAGGGCGCCACGCGTCACGGGAGGGGACGGGGTGACTTCGCTGAAGGAGGTCGCGCCGCCGGGATGTCGCGAGGAGGTGAGGGGACGACCGGTATCAATCCCAGACAGGAGGAACTCGACGGCTGTGTGACGAGCGGATTCGGGGACCTCGCCCGGACCAAGGATAAGCCATCGGAGGGTCAGGAAGTATGCCACGCCGATAAGGGCGGTGGCGGCGACCTCGGGATCGAGGGCGCGAATCTGCCCGCGGCGACGTTGCTCGGCCAGGAATTCCCGTAAGAGCGCGATGAGCCCATCGTAGAACCGATGGTGCATGCGCTTGTTGATGAACTCCACCTCTCGAAAGATCCGGTAAGAAGCTCGATGGTGGCGGATGAAGGCGAAGAACGCCGTCAGGATGCGATCCAGTTGCGCGCGAAGGTCGCCTTCGGTGTGCAGGACACGGGTGAGTTCCATCTGCAAGGCCATGCTGGCGCGCGCGACCAATTCGGAGAAGATCGCCTCCTTATCGGCGAAGTATTGGTAGAAGGTCCCCAGAGCGACGCCCGCGCGGCGACAGATCGCGGAGACGGACACCTCATGATAACTCCCTTCGGCGAAGACCTCTTGGGCGGCGGCCAGAAGGCGCTCCCTCGTCGCCAAACCTCGCGCGGTCGAGGGCGCTCGCGTTTTTTTCGCCGCACGCGGCATCAAGCCCATTGAAGGGAAAGCGTAGCAGAGGATGAAGACATGTCAAGGTGGGCGGCCGAAGGCCGCCATCGCTCTGGATCCGATGCGATCCCCCTCATACGCATCACGTTCTGGGAGCGAGGACGACGGCTCTCCCGCGCACGACTTCTTCCCCATGTTGGTTCACGCATCGCGTGATCAGCGTGACCACCGGCTTATCGTCCCGAATCTCGATCACCTCCACCAGGGCGGTGATCGTATCGCCCGGATAGACGGGGCGGACGAAGTCGAGACTCTGGCTGAGGTAGATCGTCCCCGGTCCGGGGAGCCGTCGGCTCAGCACGGTCGAGATCAAGCTCGCCACCAGCATGCCGTGAGCGATCGGTCGGCCAAAGCGCGTTGTTTGAGCGAAAGCCTCGTCCACATGCAGGGGGTTCTCGTCGCCGGTGAGAGCGGCGAAAGCCCGAATGTCGGCCATGGTGATCGTCTTCGACCAAGAGGCGCTCGCCCCGATGTGTATATTGCTCATACGGACCTCCCCCATCGAATGACCGTTGCTCCCCAGGAGTATCCAGTCCCCGCGCTCACTAGGACCACCACATCCCCGTCCCGCAATCGCCCCTCTTGCCGAGCCAGATGGAGTCCGAGCAACGGATCGGCTGCTGAGAGGTGGCCGTAATCCGAGAGATAGATCGCTTGTGATTCCGTCAGCCCGAGTGCGGATAGCAGCGCCTCAAAGAGCGAGCGCTTCGTGTGCAAGGGGACCAGGAAGTCTGGGCGAAGGCCCCCGCTGCGGGCGAGAGCTTCTCGCACGACGCGCACGAAGCTGTCCAGTGCAATAGGATCGAGCATCTCCTTCATTCGCGCGGGATCGGTGACATCGAGAGCGTGCAGACGGCGCTCGACGGTCTCGTGACTGGGAGGGAGCACAGCTCCTCCGGCCGGGACGCGAACGAATTCGGCGAAACGACCGTCAGTGAGGAAGGCGGACTCCAAGACGATGTTGACGGGGAAGTCGCGGCGGAGCAGGCACGCCGCTGCTCCATCGCCGAAGTTGAACATGAAGCGCGCGCGATGATTTGTGTAGTCCAGGAGCATGGATTCAGTCGAAGCTGCCACCAGCAACACAAAGCGCAAAGTGGAATCCGTGAGCATCATGCTTCGGGCCACTTTCAAGGCGAAGGGGAGCCCGGCTGATGCTCCGCTGATTTCAAATGCATAGGCGCGCCGCGCTCCTAAAAGCTCCTGAATGCGCGGCGCAGCCAGCCACACGTAGTAGTCCTTGTGCATGCTCCCGAAGTAAATCAGGGCGTTGACCTCCTCCGGGGCTATCCCGGCGTCCTGAAGGGCGCGCCGCCCAGCCTCGGCGGCCATCATGGAGACGGTCTCTCCCTTTCCGGCGACATCGGCGAGATGCTTCTGATTCAACCCGAACTTCGTTCGGATCACTTCGGCCGGGATCCCGGAGACCGTGGCCAGTTCCTCAGCCGTCATCGTGCGTTCCGGGATATACAGACCAAGTCCGGCAAGACCTATGACCGTCATCGGCTTCTCTCCTCGAGTGCACGTCTGCAGAAGGATGCGTTCGCCATCTCTCATTGGCTCCCGTAACGTTGTTTCAGCGTCGCTCGATCAATTTTTCCGGCGCCGGTTTTCGGCAGATCTTCGACGAAGACGATGGACTTCGGCACCTTGTAACTCGCGAGGCGAGAGCGCAGATAGGCCAGCAGCTCCTCGCCCGTTAGGGTGCTCCCAGGCCGCCGCACCACGATCGCCCGCCCCACCTCCCCCCACTCCGGATCCGGCACCCCGATCAGGGCTGCCTCCACTACATCCGGATGCCCCAGCATCGCGCTCTCCACCTCAGCCGGGTAAATGTTCTCCCCACCGGAGATGATCACATCCTTGATCCGACCGACGATATAAAAATCCCCCTCCTCATCGAACATGGCCAGATCCCCCGTTCGCAGCCAGCCCCCCACAATGGTCCGGGCGGTCTCCTCCGGCCGGTTCCAGTAGCCCGGGATCACATGGGGGCCGCGGATCCACAGCTCCCCCACCTCGCCCGGTCCGACCTCTCGACCATCCCGGATCACCCGAACCTCAACGTGGAAGAGCGGGCTGCCGACGGAGCCTGGCTTACGGCGGGTTTTCTCGTCCGGCAACCAGAAGTTGTTGGGGCCAGCCTCCGTCAACCCATAACCGGTCTTGAAGGGCACTCCCTTCTCGAAAAAGCGTTCGAAGACCGGCATCGGGCATGGAGCGCCGCCGCTGATCACGATGCGACAGCGGGAGAAATCTGCTTGCTCCCACCGGGGATGCTGCTGTAGGCGGATGAACATGGTGGGCACGCCGAAGAAGAGCGTGACCGGCTCCCGCCTCAGCAGATCGAACACTTGATCGGGATCGAAGGCCGCGCAGAGAACGGAGGCGCCGCCGATATGGACCAGAGGGGTGGTGAAAACGTTGAGGCCGCCGGTGTGGAAGAGGGGAGCGTTCAGAACGGCGAGGTCATCAGGGCGAAGCCCCCAGCTCATCACCGTGTTGACTGCATTCCAGGTAATGGTGCCGTGAGTCAGGATCGCCGCCTTCGGCAGGCCCGTCGTCCCGCCGGTGTAGCACAGCACCCAGGGATCCTCCAGGGACAGCGGGATCGGATCCGGTGGCCGATCCAAAGCCCGTTCCACCAGCCCCCTCCACCGGCGATGTGCGCCCCGAATCGGCTCGTCCAGTGCGATCATGATCGGGACCGCTTCCTCCAGAGCCGCCGCCTTCTCCGCCAGATCCCCGCTGTAGATCAGGGCCCGGGGCGGGATGTCCTGCAACAGCGCCTGGAGCTCAGGGACCGTCAGTCGGAAGTTCAAGGCTTGCAGGATGAGGCCAGTCTTCTGGCAAGCGAAGAGCAGATCCAGATACTCCAGTCGGTTGGTGGAGAGAACGGCGAGGAGATCCCCCTTGCGCAGCCCCAGGGCCTGCAGCGCATGGGCCGCCTGATTCGCCCGCGCGTTCCATTCCGCGTAAGAGAGCCGCCGGCCGGTGGCCGCTTCGATCAGCGCCACGCGGTTCGGGGAAAGCCGAGCCCGTTTCGCCAGCCAGTCCGCCGCCGGGATCATCCAGAGGGCTCCTCTCCTTTCAGGAAGGCGATCACTACACGGTTGAAGTCCTCCGCCCGCTCGATAAAGAAGAGATGGCCAGCCTCGGGGAAGAGGATCAGACGGCTGTGGGGAATGCGCGCATGCAGGCGCCGGGCGTTCTCCACCGGGACCACGCGATCTTCCGTGCCATGGGCGATCAGGGTGGGAGCCTGGATCTGGGAAACCTGCGTCTCCAGGTTAAAGGCGAGGACAGCGGCCAGCTGGCGCTGGTAGGCGTAAAGCGGCTGCGGATGAGCGACCCGCCAGGCCACATACGCTTCAAGGGCTTCGGGGTATTCGCGGAGGAACCGCTCCGTCACGGAGATCGCCCACAGGCGCCGCAGATCGGTCTCCGGATCCCCGGTTCGATCGGTGAAGACAGCCAGGCTTTCAGACGGCATGGGGACCACGTTGGGGCCGCCGAAGGACGTGCAGCAAAGGACGAGACGGGCGAGCCGATGGGGATAGCGCAGGGCGAACATCTGGGCGATGAAGCCGCCCATCGAGGCCCCTACGAGGTGAGCCCACTCAATCCCCAGGGCATCCATTAAACCGGCCACATCATCGGCCATCTGCTCGATCGTATAGGGGACATCCGGTTTATCCGACTGGCCAGCGCCCCGGTTATCGATCGCGATGGCCCGGAAATGCGCGGCGAAGGCGGGCAGCTGGCGGTGCCACAGATAATGGTCGCCGCCGAGGCCCGAGAGGAGGATGACCACATCCCCCCGTCCGCGCTCGACGTAGAAAAGGTTCAGGCCGCCGATCTGGACTGAAGGCATTGAAAGTTCTCCTGCACCAATTCCCGCCACGACATGATGTCTGAATCGTCTTTCATACTAAAGGCCACACCCTCGACTTGTCAAGGGAAGCGATCTCCTGTCGCGGGGAACTGGGATGCGGTTCGTCTTCGCGCATTGACGAAGCGCGCGCTCGCGGCCAAAATGTCATCATTTCGAATGGTCTCGGACGCAAGGGGGAGAATGAGCGATGCGAACGCTGGAGGATCTCCGACGCCTGCTTCATCGGTTGGATGGGCGCGGGTACAAAGCGTATGAGGAGATCGAGGGGGCGTATGAGGGGCCCGGATGGGTGCTCTATGTGGACCATGTTCAGGGCGATCCTTTCGCCCCCCCATCGAAGATGCGCGTGCGCGTGGACGGACGGCGGGCGGGGTTTCCGCCGGACCTTTATCGAACGCCTGTTCGACGCCTGGCGCTTGAGGACTTCCTGGCGCGACGCGTGCGTCAGAACATCGAGGCGGTGAGTCGAGGGCATCGCGGATCCGGTAAGAGCGGATTGATCTGGGTGGATGCTGGCGGGCAAGAGGTCCTGGAGCGAACGGCCGTTCGGGTGCGGCCGGAGTGGGTTGAGTGTCGATTGCAACTGGGATTGCCAGCCGCCGGACGCACGGTGCTTGGGCGACAGGCCGAGGAGATGCTCTGTCGTGAAGTCCCGGAGATCGTGCGTCGGAGTCTCTTCTGGACGGAAGTACCCGAGTCAGAGTGTCGGCGCTTCGTCGAGTGCGTGGAGAATCAGGAGGCCATTCGCGCACAACTTCAGGCGCGGCGGCTGGTGGCTTTCGTGGCGGATGGAGCCATCTTGCCGCGGCGCAGTGGCGTGAGCGAGCTGCCGCTGGAAGGGGCGATTCCCTTCCGTTCGCCTGAATCCCTGCGGGTGACGTTGACCGTACCCAATCCCATCGTTCGGGATGGACGCGTGCAGGAAGTGATCACGGGCATGGGCATTCCCGAAGGGGTGACGCTGATCGTCGGTGGGGGGTATCACGGGAAGTCCACGCTGCTGCGCGCGCTGGAGCGCGGGGTATATCCGCACATCCCGGGCGATGGGCGCGAATACGTCGTCACGCGCGCGGACGCGGTCACGATTCGCGCCGAGGATGGGCGTCGCATCGAGCGCGTGGACCTGACGCCCTTCATCGGCGAGCTGCCCTATGGGCAACGCACCGACGCATTCTCGACAGAGAACGCGAGCGGGAGCACGAGTCAGGCGGCCAATATCCTGGAGGCGTTGGAGGCCGGATCGCGTCTGCTGCTCATTGATGAGGACACGTCGGCGACGAACTTCATGGTACGGGACGCGCGGATGCAGGCGTTGGTCGCGAAGGCGTTGGAGCCGATCACACCGTTTGTGGATCGCGTGCGCGAGTTGTACGAGCGCTTCGGCGTCTCGACGATCCTCGTCATGGGGGGATCGGGCGATTATCTGGACGTCGCCGATACGGTCATCCTGATGCGGGAGTATGTGCCCGAGGATGTGACCGAGCAGGCCCGGCGCATCGCGCGCGCGTTTCCCACGGAGCGACGTCGCGAAGTGTCCCACCCCCTGGAGCGTCTGGTCGAGCGCATTCCGCTCGCGGAGAGTCTCGATCCCTCGCGAGGGCGTCGTGAGGTGAAGATTGAGGCGAAGGCGGTGGACCTCATCCTCTTCGGTGAGACGGCCATTGATCTTCGCGCCGTAGAGCAGATCGTGGACCTGAGTCAGACGCGCGCCATCGGATATGCGCTGCATTGCGCGGCGGAGCGGTTTATGGACGGCCGCCGCACGGTGCGCGAAGTCTTGGATGAGCTGGAGCGGCTCTTTGAGCGCGAGGGATTGGAGGTGCTGGATCCGTTTCGACGCGGCGAGGAGCATCCAGGGAATTTCGCCCGTCCGCGCCGATACGAGATTGCGGCGGCGCTCAATCGTCTGCGCACCGTCCGCATGCGACAGCGTCGTGAATAGAGAGGCGCGTCAGAGAAGGAGCCTTCGCCTCACCGAGGAGGCGACAGGCTCCTGCAGAGAGCCCCTGTCACCCTATCGGCGAAAGACCATCCACAGACCGGCGGCGATGAGCAGCCCGCCGAACAGTCGTTCCAGGGTCGTGCCTCGAAGGGAAATCGAGATGCGCGCGCCCCAATAGGCGCCCAGAAACAACCCGGCGGCCAAAAGAGCGGCGTACCCGATGCGGATGTACCCGTCGCGATAGTATTGAAGAGCCCCGAGGAATCCGACCGGCAGCAGCAAAGCGGCGAGGCTCGTCCCCACGGCCTCATGGGGGGAGAGCTTCAGGCCGTAGATCAGAAGTGGAACAATGAGGATGCCTCCACCAATGCCGAACATCCCGGACAACAGGCCAGCGCTGATGCCGAGGACCAAGATCAGCACGTGTTTCATCATCGTCGCGCCTCCCCGCATGAGCTTGGGCCTATAGCATAGCAAGCGGGATGCGGAGAGGCAATTCGTTCACAGGGAGATCTCACCGAAGACCGGCGATGTGAGCGATCGTCCGTCGCGCCGATCGAGCCTGCGGGGAATTGGCACGGATCGTTGCCGCCTCACGGCGTCTTGAGGATCACGTCGCCTTCGGCGAGGCCCTCGCGAACCTCCACATGCATCTCATCGTGCTGGCCGAGGCGCACCGGACGTTCGATCCAGCGATCCCCCTCTCGCACCTTCACGAACGTCCGGCCCTGGCGCGCGAAGACGGCGCTTCGGGGGATGATGAGCACGTTCTCCCTCCGGGCGAGTTCGATGATCACGTCCACGCGCAAGCCGATCACGAGCCGTCCGCGCGCGCTCGGATCGAGTTCGATCCACGTCTCCAGGACCTCGCGATCGCGTTTCTCGGCGGGGTCATCGCTCATCATCGTCTTGCGGCCGACGGCGGCGCCGATCTTGATGACGCGACCCGTGAAGGTCTCGCCACGATATGCGTCGGCGGTGATGACGGCCGGGGCGCCGAGGCGGATCTTCGCCACGTCGGTCTCATCAATCTCGGCGCGGACGCGGAGTCGGGAATCGTCGGCCATAGAGAGGACGGGTTGCCCGAGCGTCTCCGGGCGCACGATCTCGCCCGCGCGCATGAAGCGCCGGAGGATGATCCCATCGCAGGGGGCGCGCAGGCGCGTGTTCTCATAGTGAGCTTCGGCCTCGCGCACACGCGCACGCGCCAGGCGGACTTCGGCTTCGGCGGCAGCGATCTCCTCGGGACGGCTTCCGGCCAGAAGGCGCGCGTACTGTTGTCGAGCCGCTTCCCAACGGGCGTGAGCCGTTCGCCACTCGCGCTCGGCCAGATCCAGCTCCTCGCGAGAGAGGATGCCGCGCTCCTGCAATCGCTTCGCGCGCTGATAGGCGGCCTCGGCATGCTCCAGCACGGCGCGCGCTTCTTCGACCGCGGCGCGCGCGCTCTCCCTCTCCTCGGCGCGGGCTCCGGCCCGCAGCAGTGCCAGCTGGGCTTCGGCCTTCGCGAGGAGCGCGCGCTCGGCCTCCAGGCGCGCGAGCTGCTCGGTGTTCTCCAACTCCGCGAGCACCTGACCCGCGCGAACACGGGTGCCCTCCTCGACGTAGAGGGCGCGAATGCGACCCGGGAGTTTGAAACTCAGCAGGATCTCCTCCGATGCCCCTTCGACGCGCCCATGGGCGGCGATGCGCCAATGAATCATCCCGCGCCGCACGCGCACCGTCGGCGGCGCGTCTCGGTGATTCCGGATGATGTACATGCCGAGAGAGACCACCATGGCCAGTGCGACGAGCGTGCCGCCGATGCGCAGGCGAGTGAGGGCTCTCATCTTCGTTCTCCGCGACTCGCGGCAGCCATCTCTTCCTCCGCGCGCTCGCGCGCGACGATGCTTCCGTCCTCCATGACGAGGACCTCGTCGGCGAGGTCGCGCACTCTCGGATCGTGCGTGACCATGAAGACGAGTCGGTTCTCGGTGCGCGAGAGCTCGGCGAGCAGCTCGACGATCTGTCGGCCCGTTCGCGAATCGAGCATTCCGGTGGGCTCATCGGCGAGCAGAATCGGAGGATCGCCGGCGAGGGCTCGAGCCAGAGCCACGCGCTGCTTCTCACCACCGCTCAGATCTCGCGGCAGAAAATGCAAGCGCTCGCCCAAGCCCACGCGCGCGAGCAGCTCGGCCGCCTGCTGCCGCGCCCTCCGGCCAGTGATCCCCTTGAGGTTCAGCGCCAGCTCCACGTTCTCCAGTGCCGTCAATGCCGGGAAGAGATTGAACGTCTGGAAGACGAAGCCAATGTATCGCCGTCGCAACAGCGGCAGCGTCCGCTCATCCAGGGCCGAGACCTCGTGCTCGAAGAGGAAGAGGCGCCCCCTCGTGGGTTTCAATAAGCAGCCCATCAGTAGCAGGAGCGTCGTCTTGCCGCTGCCCGAAGGCCCCATCAGCAAGACGAAGCGTCCCTCTGTCAGTTCCAAGCTCACGTCGCGCACGGCGATGACGGTTGAGGCGCCTTCGCCGTACACCTTGCTGACGCGATCTAAGACGAGGACGGTTCGGCTCATAGGCGCTTCAACTCCGGAACACGAGCGCGGGATCGAGCTTCGTGATCTTGTAGATCGAGATGATCGAAGCGCTCACGCACATGAGGACCGTGAGGCCGAAGATGGCCAGGAGCACCTCCGGGGGCAGATACGCTTCGAGCCCCGCCCGCCGCGCCACGTGCAAGAAGATGCGGGAGAGAAGCATCCCCGTCGCGTATCCGATCAGGGCCACGATGAGGGCCTGCGCGATGATGATCCGATAGAGATCGGCATTGGAAGCGCCGATGGCCTTGAGCGTCCCGAACTCCCGGAGATGATCAATCGTGGATGCGTAGATCGTCTGCCCCACGATGATCGTCCCGATCAACAGACCGAGGAGCGCCGTGCTGAGCAGGGCGATGCCCGCTCCCGTCACCAGCAGCCAATAGCGCCGCGATTTCCAGCTGAATTCCCGTTTGGTGTAGACGTCCACGCCGGTGAGCGTCTCGGCCAGATATTGTTTCACCTCCTCGACGGCATAACCGGGGGCGACCTTCACCAGGATATAGACAGTTTGCCCCGGGGGGATGAACGAGAGTTTGAGCGCGTTCTTGAACGAAGTGAAGACGAATGGGCTGCCCGTGAAGGATTTCGCTCCGCGCGTGATCCCCGCGATGCGCGCCCTCTGGCCGATGATCTCCACCTCGTCGCCCACGCGGGGGAAGCCCAGGCGCGCTCGATCCGCTTCGTCGATGAAGATCTGGTTGAAGTACTTCACATCGGTCAGATCGCCCTCGACGATGTCCCACGGCGCGCCGATTCGCGTCTCCGGATTGAAGCCGATCACCTGGATGGTCTCCTGTCCGCCGTCGGGCATCTTCCAGTAGCTGAAGCCCATCAGGAAGCGCTCGGCCCAGAGGACGCCGGGAGCGCGTCGCGCCTCGTAGAGCTTCTGCTCGGAGAAGGGGAGGCCGAAATCGAAATTCTTCAAGTTCTTCGCCGTGATCCAGAGATCGGCCTCGATGTGGTCAATGAGGACAGAGGCGTTGGTCATGAACTTCAGGAGGAAACCGATCTGCAGCGTCATGAGCACGACGGCGAACTGAATGCCGATCAGGGCGACGAGGAACCGGACGCGATCGTGAAACAGATTCTTCTTCGCCAGTGAGACCATTGTCGCTTTGAACTCCTCGGCCTGCCATGCGCTCTCTTCCTCGCGAAGGATCACCGCTTCACCCCTCAAGTATACGCGACGCTCCTCGCGCCAGGAAAGGGGGCGCTCTTGCGCTCCCGGATGGGAGCGCGTACATTAAAGGCGAGGCGAAGCCACATCGGAGGAACGAGGTATGATCGTGGCAGCCGACCTCAGAGACGGGATGGTGATCAAAATCGAGGGCGAGTTGTACCGCGTCATCGAGGCCGAATACCATGCCGGCGGCGGGCAGTTCGGCGGGATGGTGTTCGCCAAGGCTCGGAACCTTCGGACTCAGCACATCAAGGAGTGGCGCTTCAATCCCAACGATAAGCTCGAGGACGTGATCCTCGAGCGCCAGGAGATGGAGTACCTCTACACGGACGGCGAGGATTTCTACTTCATGAACCCGGAGACGTTCGAGCAGATCAGCCTCCCGCGCGAGGCGATCGGGCATCGCGAGCGATTCCTGCAGCCGAACATGCGCATCCCGGTCGAGATGTACGAGGGCGTGCCGGTGAACGTCGTCTTTCCGGAGGTCGTGGAGCTGCGGGTCGTCTCGGCGCCGCCCGGACTGCGCGAGCATGAGACGAGCACCTATAAGACCGTGATCCTGGAGAACGGCATGGAGGTTCTCGTCCCGCAGTTCATCAAGGAGGGAGAGGTC
Organism: bacterium HR10; assembly: GCA_002923315.1. GTDB lineage: Bacteria > Acidobacteriota > Blastocatellia > HR10 > HR10 > HR10. The sequence continues at coordinate 40,310 of BEHM01000004.1, read as the reverse complement.
GTGCGCATCGAGGTGGAGACGGGGAGGTATCTCGAACGCGTGCGCGAGGTGCGCAAGCCCGGGACATGAGGGCAGCCTGGGAGGCTGGCGATCTCTTGAAGGTGTGAGCGGGGATCACAATTGGGGGGAGGATCAATGACGGGAAGAAGATGTTTTCGAATCGCAGCTGGGGGGAGCCTGATGCTCGCCCTGACGCTTCTGGGCGCGGGGTCGCCCGCGGACCGCTCTCAAGAGGGCAACGCGCCTGTGACCTCTCTGAAGGTGGGGGACCCGGCCCCTGATTTCACGTTGCCGGATCAGAACAATCGCCCCGTGCGGCTCTCCGATTTCAAGGGGAAGAAGAACGTCGTGCTCGCCTTCTATGTGCTCGCCTTCACCGGGGGCTGAACGCGCGAATTGAAGGCCTATCAGGATGATGTGGCCAAATTCGAAGCGATGGACACGCAGATTCTGGGCATCAGCGTGGACAGCCCCTTCGCCAACAAGCGCTTCGCCGAGGATCTGGGCGTCACGTATCCCTTGCTCAGTGACTTCCATCGGACGGTCTCCCGACGCTACGGCGTCTTGGACGAGGAACGCGGCGTCGCGCGACGCACGACCTTTGTCATTGATAAGGAGGGGATCATCCGCCACATCGAGCAGGGCGCGTCGGCCATTGATCCATCGGGCGCGCGCCAGGCCTGCTCGATCTTGAGCGGGAAGAAGGAGAGGGAGTGATGAGATTCTCGACCAAGGCGATTCACATCGGGAGCGAGCCGGATCCGGCGACGGGCGCCGTGAGCGTCCCCATCTATCAGACCTCGACCTATGCGCAGGAGGGGTTGGGGAAGCATAAGGGCTTCGAGTACGCGCGCACGCAGAATCCGACGCGATTCGCCTTGGAACGGTGCTTGGCGGCGCTGGAGGGAGGGACGGCGGCCTTTGCGTTCGCGTCGGGGATGGCGGCCATCAACGCGCTCGTGCAAGCGCTCTTGCGCGCGGGCGATCATGTGATCGTCTCCGAGAACGTCTACGGGGGGACGTTCCGGCTGTTCGAGCGCGTGTGGCGCCAGTGCGGTCTTGATTTCAGCTACGTGGACACGCGCGAGGTCGCGCACGTGGAGCGCGCGATTCGTCCGGAGACGCGGATGATCTTCCTGGAGACGCCGACCAATCCCTTGATGATCCTGGCCGACATTCGCGCCATCTCGGAGCTGGCGCGCCCGCGCGGCATCCGCGTGGTCGTGGACAATACGTTCATGAGTCCGTACTTTCAACGGCCCTTGGAACTGGGGGCCGATGTGGTCGTGCACTCGACGACGAAATATCTGAACGGCCACAGCGACAGCGTCGGTGGGGCGCTCGTGGTGCGAGACGCCGAGGACGCCGAGCGGATTCGGTTCGTGCAAAACGCAGCCGGGGCGATCATCGCGCCGCTGGATGCCTGGCTCGTGCTGCGAGGGATCAAGACGTTGCCCCTGCGCATGCGGCAGCATGATGAGAACGGGCGCGCCGTCGCGCGATTCCTCGCCGAGCATCCGCGGGTCGAGCGCGTCTACTATCCGGGCTTGCCCTCACATCCGCAGTACGAACTGGCCCGGCGCCAGATGTCGGGTTTCGGCGGCATGGTCGCCTTCGACGTGGGATCGCTGGAGCGGGCGCGCACCGTGCTGGAGAGCGTTCGCCTCTGCACCCTGGCCGAGAGTTTGGGAGGGGTTGAGACGTTGATCTCTCATCCGGCCACGATGACGCATGCGAGTATCCCGCGGGAGGAGCGCGAGCGACTCGGGATCACCGACGGCTTGATTCGCCTCTCGGTCGGCTGCGAGGATGTCGAGGACATCATCGCCGATCTCGATCGCGCGCTCGCGCGCCTGTGAGCCATCGCGCCTGTCACGATGTGGCTCGAAATCCCGGGTCGGGAGCCGTATAATGTCCCGTATGATAGACGAGCAGCGCGTGATCGTCACCTGGCATGCCCGGACGGATGTCGGGCTCGTGCGACCGAACAACGAGGACAATTTCCTCATCCTCGACGTGGAGCGAGGAGCATATTGGACGGCGGCCGATGGCGCATGCGTGCCCGATGGCGTCGGGCGCTGGGAGATCGGCCCCTCTGGGATCGTGCTCGCGGTGTCCGATGGCATGGGGGGCGCTCTGGCCGGCGAGGTGGCGAGCCATTTGGCGGTCACGACGGTCGCGCGCCTGCTGCATCGGTTCGATGCCCGAGCCCTCTATGCGCACCTGCCGTTCTCCGAACGATTGCGTCTGGCCCTGGAGCAGGCGAATCGCCTCATCTACGAGAAGAGTCAGGAGCATCCGGAGCTCATGGGCATGGGGGCGACGTTCACGGCGGCTGCGTACCATCAGGGATGGCTCTATCTCGGGCAGGTGGGGGATAGCCGGGCGTACATGATTCGCGCCGGGCGCATCCGTCAGCTCACGAAGGATCAATCGCTCGTTCATCATCTGGTCGAGGCGGGATTCCTCACCGAGGAGCAGGCCGAACGGCACGCCTATCGAAACGTGATCCTTCAGGCCTTGGGCGCGCATCCGCATACGGTGATCGTCATGGACCGCGTGCAGGTGCGGCGCGGGGATCACGTGTTGCTCTGCAGCGATGGCCTCTCCGGCAAGGTCACCGCGCCGGAGATGTGCGAGATCATCCTCGGAGCGTCGGATCTGGTGGAGGCGACGAACGCGCTCGTGCAATTGGCCGTGGAGCGTGGCGGTGAGGACAATATCACCGTCCTGCTCGCGCGGTTTGACGGTGATGCGCTTCCGCAAGCACGGGAGGACGAGGAGCCTGCTCCGCTGCACATTGAGCGGGACGATCGGCTTCCTGAAGTCGTGGAGCCAGAACTCTGGGATGAGCTGGTTCGCTTCGTCCCCGCTCCCGTCGCCAATGGGACGCGCGGTCCGGGGACGACGCGGCGCGAGGACGCTCACCCGGATGCGCAGGAGAGGGGGGCGGAGGATCGGGGTGGCTCGCAGGGATCCTCTGAAGCGCCGGGCCTCGCCGACGATCCGCCGGAGGGGGAGCTGCCGGGAATCCCCTCGCGAACCGTCGCTCGGGCCTTGCTCATCCTGCTCCTGCTATTGCTCTTTGGCGCCGTGCTCTCCACGTGGTGGTACCTCTCGGTTCACGATCGGCGCCACGTCGAACCTGAAGAGGGACCGTCGCTCGCCCTCCGCGGGGTGGTGCCTGGTTGAATGATGCGTCTTGTCCGAAGGGACCGTCGCGATGGCGCCCTCGCGCGTCGCTGAGGATGACTTCTCCAGGGAGGAAGGGACGATGATGGAAGCGCAACAGAAGCTGCAGGTCAATCTCGATGAGGAGATGAAGCGCAGCTATCTCGATTACGCGATGTCGGTCATCATCGGTCGCGCCCTGCCGGATGTGCGCGATGGCTTCAAGCCCGTGCATCGGCGCGTCCTCTGGGCGATGTACGAGCTGGGGAACACCCACAATAAGCCGTTCAAGAAGAGCGCGCGCGTCGTCGGCGATGTCATCGGGAAGTACCATCCGCACGGGGACGCCGCTGTCTATGAGACGATCGTGCGCATGGTGCAACCGTTCTCCATGCGCTACCCCCTCATCGAGGGGCAGGGGAATTTCGGGAGCATTGATGGGGATGAGCCGGCGGCGATGCGCTACACCGAGGTCCGGCTCGCGAAGATCGCCGAGGAGGTCCTGGCCGATATTGACAAGGAGACGGTGGACTTTCAGCCGAATTACGATGAGTCCTTGAAGGAGCCGACGCTGCTTCCTGTTCGGTTCCCGCAGTTGCTCGTCAACGGCAGCTCGGGCATCGCCGTGGGGATGGCGACGAATATCCCCCCGCACAATCTGAGCGAGGTGATCGAGGCGACGATCTACCTGTTGCAGAATCCGGAGGCGACCGTCGAGGACCTGATGCGCTTCATCCCGGGGCCGGATTTTCCGACGGGAGGCTACATCTATGGGCGCGAGGGGATTCGGCAGGCGTATCTGACTGGGCGCGGGACGATCATCATGCGCGCGCGCGCGGCCATTGATCGCATCGGGCGGGGCTCCGCACAACGGGAGGCGATCGTCGTCACCGAGATCCCGTATCAGGTGAGCAAGGCGAAGTTGATCGAGAAGATCGCCGAGCTCGTCGTCGAGCGGAAGATCGAGGGCATCGCCGATCTGCGCGACGAATCAGACCGCGAGGGGATGCGCATCGTCATCGAGTTGAAGCGCGAGGCCGTGCCGCAGGTCATCCTGAACAAGCTCTACAAGCTCACGCCCATGCAGGAGACTTTCGGCGTCATCAATCTGGCCATCGTCAACGGGCAGCCGAAGGTCCTCAATCTCCTGGAGACGTTGCAGGAATTCATCGCCTTCCGGCGCGAGGTCGTGCGTCGGCGCACGCACTATGAGCTGCGGCGCGCCGAGGAGCGGGCGCACATCCTGGAGGGGCTCAAGCGCGCGCTCGATCACCTGGATGCCGTCATCGCGCTGATCCGGCGCTCGAAGTCGGGCCGGGAGGCGCGCGAGGCGCTCGTGCGGCGGTTCCGCTTCTCCGAGGCGCAGGCGCACGCGATCCTCGAGATGAAGCTCGAGCGCTTGACGAATCTGGAGCGGCAGAAGCTCGTCGAGGAGTACGAGGAGATCATCAAGCGCATCGCCGAGCTGAAGGAGATCCTGCGGAGCGAGCGCGCGCTGAGCAACGTGATCATCCGCGAGTTGCGCGCCATCCAGAAGGAGTTCGGCGATGCGCGGCGGACGCAGATCGTGGATGAGGAGGCGGAGTTCAAGCTGGAGGATCTCATCCCCGACGAGGAGGTCGTCATCACGGTGAGCCACAGCGGATTCATCAAGCGGACGCCTCTGATGGTCTTCCGGCAACAGAGCCGCGGCACGCGCGGCCGTTCGGGCATGATGACGCGCGGCGAAGATTTCGTGACCAAGGTCTTCGTCGCCTCCACGCACAGCACCGTCATGGTCTTCACCAATCGCGGGAAGGTCTACAACATCAAGGCCCACGAGATCCCCGAGGCGCAAGCGGCGAGCCGCGGCCGCGCCATCACTAACCTCGTGCACATGACCGGTGAGGAGAAGGTCGCCGGCATCGTCGCCGTCCGACAGTTCGTCCCCGACCGATACGTCGTCATGGTCACCCGCAAGGGGGTGATCAAAAAGACCGCGCTCTCGGAGTTCGACACCCTGCGCGCGAGTGGGCTCATCGCGATGAGCGTGGACGAGGACGATGCGTTGATCGCCGTGGAGCTGACCGATGGGCGGAAGAAGATCTTCCTCGCCACGCGCCAGGGGATGGCCATCTGCTTCGATGAGAACGACGTGCGGCCGATGGGGCGGCAGGCGCGCGGGGTGCGCGGGATCGAGCTGCGCGAGGGGGATTACGTGGTGAGCGTCGCCGCCGTGCGCGGCGATGAGCAGATGCTCACGATCACCGAGAAGGGATTTGGCAAGAAGACGTCGCTGCGGGCCTATCGCGTTCAGGCGCGCGGTGGCAAAGGGATCATCAACGTCCGCACGACCGAGCGCAACGGTCAGGTCGTCGCCGTCATGCCCGTGCGCGAGGACGATGAAGTCATGCTCATCACCACGCAGGGGAAGGTCTTGCGCCTGGAAGTCTCCGAGATCCGGGAGACCGGGCGCAGCACGCAGGGCATCCGCCTGATGAGGCTCGCCGCCGAGGATGCCGTCGCATCGGCCTCGCTCGTTGGCCGGGAGGAAGAAGACGGAGCGATGAGTGCGATGGCATGATCTATGGACACGGGAGAGATGCGATCTGACCAAGGGGCGCTCGAATATCTTCAGGCGGTCGCTCTCTTCAACGCAGAGGAGTATTTCGCCGCGCATGAGGTGCTCGAACCCCTCTGGCGCCGTGCGACGGGGACGGAGCGGCTCTTCTACCACGGCTTGATCCAGGCGGCCGTCGCCCTCCACCACTTCCGGCGCGGGAATCTGCGCGGAGCGCGCCGATTGGTCGAGCGCGCGCTGGCGCGCTTGGCCGACGTCCCCACGCCGTTCCACGGGCTCGATGTGGCCGATTTCGCCGAGCAGCTTCGGCGGTTCTTCGGGGACCCGGCGCGCGCTCCTGTCCCGCGGCTTATCCTCGCGCCCCCTACCGAGCGCACGTGAGCGCGCGCCCGCCGTCAATGCTCACCGTCGCGCCCGTGATCCAGCTCGCCCGATCGCTCGCCAGGAAGTAGATGAGTTCGGCGACCTCGCGCGGCTCTCCCACGCGCCCGAGTGGATGCGTGGTCGTGCTGCGGTGCAAGAAGGCCGCGTACTCCTCCTCGCTCATCCCCCCGGCTCGGTGCAGATTCGTCCGCACGACGCCTGGATTGACGGCGTTCACCCGAATGCCCTTCGGCGCCAACTCCAGGGCCGCGCAGCGCGTGAGCTGATCGAGCGCCGCCTTGCTCACGCAGTAGGCGAGCACGCCGGGAAATGAGCGCAATCCCGTGACGCTGGAGACGTTCACGATCGCGCCGCGCGTTTTCTCCAGGTGCGGGACGGCGAGCTTCATGAGGTAGAAGATCGAGCGGAGGTTGATCCTCATCATCTCGTCCCACAACTGGAGTGACGTCGTCTCCAGGCTCCCACTTTTGAGAATCCCGGCGGCGTTCACGAGCACATCCAGTCCGCCCATCTTCGCCACGGCCTGCTCGATGCACAGCTCGCACTGCCGCTCATCCGCCAGATCGGCGACGAGGATGTGCGCGCGCCCTGGATAGGGAGCAGCCACTTCAGCGAGCGCCGCCTCCCGACGCCCGACCAGCGCGACCTCGGCGCCTGCTTCCAGAAAGCGCTCGGCCGTCGCGCGACCAATGCCGCTGGAGGCGCCGGTGACGAGCACGCGCTTGCCCGACATCTCCTGATTCATCGCGCGTCCTCCTCCCCCTCATCGTCCCGGGACGAATGGCACCTCCACGCCGTCGCGCTTGTAGATACGGCCGCCTTTCATGACGAAGTCCACCTGCTTGAGCTGCGCGACGTCCGAGAGCGGATCACCCCGTATGGCGATGATGTCGGCGAGCTTGCCCGGCTCCAGCGTCCCCAGGTCCTTCTCCACGCCGAGCAATCGCGCCGCCTGCAGCGTCGCGCTCTGAATGGCCTGAAGCGGTGTCATGCCCGCCTGCACCAGAAGCCGAAATTCCTCGGCGTTCTCTCCATGCGGGAAGACGCCAGCATCCGTCCCGAAGGCGATGTTCACTCCTGCGCGAATGGCCATCTGAATTGAGCGTCGCGCATGCGGTTCGATCTCCAGCGCCTTCTTCGCCGACCATGGCGCGAGCTTCCCGCTCTTGGCCCCCGCGACGACCGCCTCGAACGCCATGAGCGTCGGCACGAGATACGTCCCATGCTCCTTCATCAACCGAATGGCCTCTTCGTCGAGCATGGAGCCGTGCTCGATCGAAGCCACGCCCGCGCGAACGGCCAGCTTGATCCCCTCCGTCCCGTGCGCGTGCGCGGCCACCTTGCGCTCAGCCCATGCGGCCGTTTGCACAATGGCGCGCATCTCCTCCAGCGTGAGCTGGGGTGCGCCGACGGCATCCCCGGCCGAGAGCACTCCTCCGGTGGCGCAGATCTTGATCACATCGGCGCCGTACTTGATCTGATACCGCACGGCTTTGATCGCCTCATCCACGCCGTTGACGATACCCCGTTCGATTCCCGGTTCGGGCCACGCGTCCGGGCGATAGCCATTCGTGTCGCAATGCCCACCCGTGATCCCGATGGCGTGCGCCGAAACGTACATACGGGGACCGGGAATGAGTCCGTTCCGAATGGCGTCCCGCAGCGCGACATCGGCCCATTCATCGGCACCGACATTGCGCACCGTGGTGAATCCGGCCAGCAGCGTCCGCCGCGCGTTCTTCGCCCCGATGAGCGCCGCATATCCCGGCCATTCGTGCAGCCGATGATCGGAGTAGCCGTAGCTCGGATCGCCCGTCAGGTGCGTGTGCATGTCCATCAATCCGGGCAACACCGTATGACGGCTGAGGTCAATCACTTCAGCATCGGCCGGAGTCGCGACGTCGCGTCCGACGGCTTCGATTCGCTCGCCGCGCACGAGGATCACGACGTTCTCCATGACCTGTCCGCTCCTCACATCCACCAATCGGCCGGCCTTCAACGCGATGGGGCGCGGTGAACGCTCCGAGATCGCGCTCTGCGCGTTCGAGGATCCGACGGGACCAGCGATCGCACAGGCGAGGATGAGCGTCAGCGATCCTGCCGTTGATCTTCTCATGTGGCGTCCTCCTCAGGTTGTTCGCTCATGCGAGAGCATGGGGGAAGAAATTTTATGTCAGACCTCGGGCGAGTCAAGGGAGCGACCTGCGCGGACGCTCTCGATTCGAGGGCCGAATTTGAGCGACACTACGTGCATACCACGCGCGAGCTCTCGAAGGGGGCGACCGAGATTAGCCCGGGGCGAGCGTGAGCGAGCCCTAGGGGAAGAGGCCCCCAAAATCCCATCCCAAGCCCGCGCGAGCGGGCGGCCCATGCGGTTGCGGACCATGACGCCGTTTGCACAAACACCGCGTGTGCCCATGCCGATGGGCCGCCCCCTTCGGGGGCTTGGGGATGAGGGTGGCGCCCATTACCCTAGGGCTCGCCTTCGGCTCGCCCTAGGCTACGTTCGCACGCCCGCTCACGCGGGCTTAATGCGGAATGGCGGTCTCTCGATGGCCTCGCCTCTGGCTCGCCCCGGGTTATACTCGCACACCCGCTCGTGTGGGCTTTGTAGGGCGCGATATCAAGAGGACGCTCTCGAATCACACCGTCGGGAGAGAGCGCGCCTCCCGCGCTTCGGCTTCTGTGGGAAGAGTGGCGTCTTCGGGGCGGCTCACCTCCGAGTGGAGGCGATGCTGATAGGCCGCGCGCACGAAGCTCACAAAGAGTGGGTGCGGCTCAAGCGGCTTCGATTTGTATTCGGGGTGGAATTGGCAGCCGAGGAACCAGGGGTGATCGGGTAGCTCGATGATCTCCACGAATCGCCCATCGGGCGATTTGCCGGAGAAGACCATGCCGTGGGCGGCGAAGAGGTCCTCGTATTCAGGGTTGAACTCGTAGCGATGACGATGGCGTTCGCTGATCTCCTCTCGCCCGTAGATGCGCGCGGCCAGGGTGCCGGGGCGCAAGCGACAGGGGTAGGCGCCCAGCCGCATCGTCCCCCCCATCTGCTCCACCCCGAGCAGGTCGCGCAGCTTGTAGAAGATGCGGTGCGGTGTCTCAGGATTGAACTCGGTGCTGTCGGCCTCGTCCAACCCACACACGTTTCGTGCGAACTCGATGCAGGCGCATTGCATACCCAGGCAGATGCCGAAGAAGGGCGTTTTGGTGCGCCGCGCGTAGGTGATGGCTTTGAGCATGCCGGCGATGCCGCGCTTGCCGAAGCCCCCTGGCACGAGAATCCCGTCCACGTCGCGGAGCCGTTCCTCCCAGTGATCGTCGGCGACCAGATGCTCGGCTTCAATCCAGCGGATGTTGACCCGCAGATTGTTCGCCACGCCGCCATGCACGAGCGCCTCGCGCAGGCTCTTGTAGGAGTCCTCCAGCTGCACGTACTTGCCCACGATGCCGATGGTCACGCTGTCGGCCGGATGCTTGATCGCCTCGACGAGGCGCACCCAGTCGCGCAAATCGCTCTCAGTGGCCGGCAGTTTCAGCATGCGGAGGATCAGGTCATCCAGGCCCTGTTTGGCGAATTCCAGAGGGACCTCGTAGATGGACTCCACGTCGAGCGCGGCGATGACCGCTTCTTCCGAGACATTGCAGAAGAGCGCGATCTTCGACTTCACGTCCGGGGGCAGGGGGCGACTCGTCCGACAGAGCAGGATGTCGGGCTGAATGCCAATGGCGCGCAGCTCCTTGACCGAATGCTGCGTGGGCTTGGTCTTCAGTTCTCCGGCTGTGCGAATGTAGGGGACCAGTGTCAGATGCACGAAGATCGCATTCGAGCGCCCGACCTCATTGCCGAGCTGACGAATGGCTTCCAGAAAGGGTTGCGATTCGATATCACCGACGGTGCCGCCGATCTCCACGATGACCACGTCCACGCCTTCGGAGATCTGCCGGATCGCTCCCTTGATCTCATCGGTGATGTGGGGGATGACTTGCACGGTCTTGCCCAGGAAATCGCCGCGTCGCTCCTTCTCGATGACCGAGAGGTAGATGCGCCCGGTTGTCCAGTTGTTCGCCTGCGTCATGCGGGCGCTGGTGAACCGCTCGTAGTGACCGAGGTCCAGATCGGTCTCCGCGCCGTCATCAGTGACGTAGACCTCGCCGTGTTGGAATGGGGACATGGTGCCCGCATCTACGTTGATGTAGGGATCGAACTTCTGCAGCGTCACGCGCAACCCGCGCGCTTCAAGCAGACGCCCGATCGAAGCCGCCGCGATCCCTTTCCCCAAGCTGGAGACGACCCCACCCGTGACGAAGATGTATTTCGCCATAGCAGCTCTCCCCTCTCATTCTACTGAGGGGGGACGATCTGTCAAGCATCCCGAGCGCGTCGCCTCCATGCCGGTCGCATGCACAAGGCGTGAAGCCACTGCCTCCGCGGGTCTCTGGAGTCTCCGCGCGAAGGGACGAGAATAGAAGGGATGATCGCGCTCGCACCTCGCTGTTTGGGGGAGGCGTATCGCCTCGCTCGGCGGATCTCGAGGATCGGTCGCCTTTGGCCGAGAGCCTTATAATACGGCTTCTGGAAGACGTGGGGGAGAACATCAAAGAGGAGGTGAGTCGAATGATGCGCGCATGGAGCGTTCGATTTCAAAGGGCGATCCGACACGGCGCGTGTGCCGCGGGGATGCTCCTCGTCGGATTTCCGATCCCGCAGGAGCACGTGCGGCTCCTGCGGGAGAAGACTGAAGCGCGGCTGCGGGAGATCGTGGCCAGCGCGCGAGGGGTGATGGGGATCGTCGTCGTGGATCTGGTGAGCGGTGAGCGCTTCGCCATCAACGAGGATCTCGTCTTCCCGCAGGGGAGCGCCATCAAGATCCCTATCCTCATGGAAGTCTACAAGCAAGCCCATGAAGGGCGATTTCGGCTGACGGATCGGCGGCGCCTTGAGAAGGCGCACGTCGTCGGAGGGAGCGGGATCTTGAAGGAGTTCGGCGAGGGGTTATCCGAATTGAGCATCTACGATCTGTGCGTGCTGATGATCGTGCTGAGCGATAACACGGCGACCAACATGCTCATTGAGATGGTCGGGATGGAGAACGTCAACCGGACGATGGCCGCATTGGGGCTGACGCGGACGCGCTTGCAGCGGAAGATGATTGATCCGGCGGCCTCGGCGCGTGGGGAGGAGAATCTCTCGACGCCGGCCGAAGCCGCGCGTCTCATGGAGATCCTCTATCGCGGCGAGTTCATCAATCGCGAGGTTTGCGACCAGATCCTGGCCATTTTGAAGAAGCCGAAGCGAACGGCCGTGAGCGCGGGCGTGCCTTCGGATGTACCGATCGCCTCAAAGCCCGGCAGCATCCCCGGAGTGTCAACCGAGTGGGCGATCGTTGAGCTGCGCGAGCGGCCCTACGTCATCGTCGTGATGGAGAACTACGGGATGGGGGAGGAGGCGCCGGCGGCTTTTCGGGAGATCTCGCGAACCGTGTACGACTATTTCTGGCGGGTGGGGAGAGCGACGCGCTACGGGATGTATGTGGACCCCGCGCTCCGGCGGCGCTGAGATACCCTCCGCGCGCCAGCCTTCGGGTCTTCGGGTCGCATTGAGCCGCGCGTTGCAGAGGCCGGACGTGTCAGATCCGGAGGAAAATACGCTTGCGGTAGAGCAGTCCCATCGGCGCGAGCCAGAACGCGACATACGCGAGGGCGAAGAGGAGCGATCCTCTCCAGGGGCCGGCCCACGAGGCGAAGAGCGTCTCGTAGATGTATGCCTTCACGCTGATCGCCGCTCCATCCGGTCGCGTGATCTTCACGAGACTCATTATGCGGGCGACAAGACCCGAGAGCACGAAGACGGTGATGGCGTTCGTCCCAAAGATGAGGAAGGGGACAAATGGTCGGCGAATCCCTTTCACTTCGACCATCCAGAAGCAAGCGGCGAGACAGAGCCATGCCATTCCAGCGGTGAAGACGGCATAGGAACTGGTCCAGAGATTCTTGTTGATCGGGAACCACAGATTCATCACGTGCCCCAGAGCCACACCGGCGATCCCGGCGCCGATGAGACCGAGCACCTTCTCTCGCGCCATCCGGGACGACGTGAGCCAGTGGGCGGTCACGACGCCAAAGAGTGTCGTGCTGATGGCGGGGATTGTGCTCAGGAGTCCCTCCGGATCCCAAGTCGGCCGGTAGAGGTGGCCGTGTAACAGCATGTTGTCCAGATAGGCGGCCAGGTTCCCCTCTTTCTCCAGCACGCCAGCGCCGTAGCCGGGAACCGGCACGAGCTTCATCAGCAGCCAATACACGGCGAGCAGAACGAGGGCAGCCAGTATTTGGCCCCTCGTCTTCGCCTTCAGAGCGATAAGAGCGGCGAAGAAATAGCACAAGGCGATCCGCTGCAAAACGCCGGGGATGCGGATCCGGGAGAGGTCGAACTGGGGGAAACCGTTCAGAAACACGCCGAGGGCGAAGAGAATGAGCGCGCGGCGCACAATATGTCCCCAGATCGCGCGTCTGGATTCGCTGCGCGCCAGGCGCCGTCCAAGCGCCAACGGGATCGCCACGCCCATGATGAAGAGGAAGAAGGGGAAGATCAGATCCGTGGGCGTCCATCCGTGCCATTCGGCGTGCGCCAGCGGCGGGTAGACGTAGCTCCAACTGCCGGGATTGTTCACCAGAATCATACCCGCGATCGTCAGGCCGCGAAACACATCGAGGGAGGCGAGGCGCTCGACCCGTGGCGGGGTCGCGATGTGATAGGACTCTGCGCGCGTCGCACGAGCCATAGTCGGAGAGCGCCGAGTCGGCGAGATCCGATCGAGTCGATCTCCCTCTTCAGCGCAGCATCATCCTAGCAGGACGCTCGGGGGCGATCAAGCGTCCGTGTCCGCTGGGCGTTCGCCAAGGGTGCATCCTTGAGGCGAGCGGAATTGACGAATGGGGAAAGAGCAGCTAAAATGTCCATCCGAAATGGGTGCCGCTATGGTGTAAGTGGTTAACACGCAGGCCTCTCAAGCCTGAGAGTGCGGGTTCAAGCCCCGCTAGCGGCACCAATGCGCAGCCTCCCGTCAGAGAACGAATCCCTCACGCTTTGGCTCCGGCCCTGGGAAGGAGGATTCTTGTCAGAGGCAGAGTTTCCTGCGCCGGAAACTGTTCATCTGGGGAATGTACTGAGTGCCTCGAGGGAGGGGCTTCCATCCCTTTGGCGGGTGTTTCCGTCGGGCCCGTGAAGACGCTTGTGGGCCTCAGAAGCGTATCACCGGCGCGTGAGCGACCCGCGTGGTATTAAGGGGTGGCCGGGGAGCCGGTGAAGCGAATCCTCTCACTGGGAAAAATTTTTGGCGTCGCCGGCGGGATTTGAACCCGCGAATCCTGGCTTGAAAGACCAGTGTGTTAGACCGGGCTTCACCACGGCGACGCAGGTTGTATTTTTAGCAAAAAACCATCCATTTGGCAATCCCCACCGCGAGGGAGTATGGGGAGGAGGGAATAGCCGTCCCCCTGCTTTCGATGCGTGGTGCTCATCCGCTCGGGCTCTCTGCCGTTCGGAGCTGGCCGAGCAGCCACGCGACGACGCCGAGTCCAGCGGCGAAGAGCAGAAGGAAGAGGATGAGAGGGCTCCACTGAATGTGGACCGGCTCGGCCGTCACATCGAGGAAGCGGCGCAGCTCTACGTTCTGGACGATCTGACGGCTGATGGCATTAAGGGCCAGGACCAGAACCTGGGCCAAAGCCGTCGCCGCCGCGCGCGCCCGCGTTCCTCCTCGTCGCCATTGCCAGAGGATCAAGAGCCAGGGGAGGCCGGGGCCGAGCGCCGTCAGACCTGTCAAGGCGCGCATGGGACCATGCATCATCGCCGCGCGCACCTCTTCCGGCCATGTTCCGAAAACGTACCAGGAGCCGGTGAGGGCGAACCCGATGACTCCGAGGGTGGAGACGGTGAAGGCCACGCGCCGAGCCGTCGCGCGATATTCGGCGCCCTCTCGGGAAGCGAGCCACTCCGCGTCCACGGTGATGAAGACAGCCGTCGTGGTCAGGGCCAACGCGAACATCATGAGCCATCGGGGCCAGAGCGTCGGATCGTCGGTGTTCAGAGCGGTCCCAAGCGGCGCGCCTGCCACGCTCTCGCGAAGCCAGAGATCGGGCCAGGCGCGCACGTTCGTCATCAAGCTGAAGGCGTTCGAGAAGAAGAAGCCGATCAGGAGAAAGAGCGCGGCCGTCACCCATCCGACGGCCTGCCGCCACCGCGCCGGTGTGGCCCCTTCCGAGCGGAGTCCGGCGACGTAGATGTACACGCCATAATATGCGAGCGTGAGCAGGAGGATGATACTCACCCACGGCCAGGCCATGAGGATCGTCGCCGGATAGAAGACCTTGTAGTAGGCGACTTGGGTGAAGAGCAGGGGGACGATACCGAAATTGATCCCCAGGGCGATCACGATCGGCATCGGCCGCATCAGGCGTCGGGAGAGGCGCTGCATTTCTTCCCCCCCGCGCCATTGCAAGAGCATGGCCAGCAGGATGCCGGTATACCACAAGTGCATGGGGATCATGTGAAGCGTGAAGCCTAGGACCTTGAAGAAGACCAGGAACCAGTAGGGAGCGGGATATCCCAGTGGACTTGAAGGGCCGATCAAGGTCGTGGGATCCATCATGCACCTCCTATCGCTCTTCTCCGAAGCGCATGCCGCCGGGTCGCGGGTGCGTGATCCGAAGGAGATATTTCGTGAGCAACTCCGCTTCCTCGGGCGTGCCGGCCCAAGGCGGCATGAAGAAGTGGGCTTTCTCCGGATGCTTCACGACCGTGCGCACCATGTCGGGCGTCCATCCGCGCAGCAGTTGGCCGACGGCTGAGAACCCGCGTCGTCCCGCGTGGCAATCGTTGCAGTGATAGAGGAAGAGGACCTCGCCGAGCTTCACCTGATCCTCCTCAGGGAGCATCAGGAGCCGCGGCGGATCAATGCGGCCGTCGTTCACGACCTGAGGATAATGGTGGCTCACCCACGCTTTCGTCCAGGTTCCACCTTCCAAATAGCCGGTCCGACGGAGCTCCGGCACCTTCTCCGCGTAGATCTGATTGCCCAGGACCACATTGTAGATGATGTACGGCTTTCGAACGGCCTCGCGGATGTACTCGCCCGTGGTGATCGCCACAAGCCCGAAGGTGAAGAAGAGGAGGGCGAATCCGGGCGAGAGCCAGCCCGGATTTCGATAGGGGCCGAGATAGAGCATGAAGAATACGGCGATCGTGACGGCGAACAGAAGCACGACGAGGATGTTCAGCGTGCTCGCAGCGACGAGCGCGGCCTTGGCCGATTCGGGCAGCGTGAGGTACCAGCCGATCCCCCCCAGGACGATCAAGAGGGATCCGAGGAGAGCCGGTCGGGCCGATCGCGCCGCGATCAGATCGCGCAAGGCGGGATCCTTCGCCTTGAACGCAGCGTGCAAGTAGACATAAAGCGAAGCGAGCAGAAAGGCTCCACCCGTGCGCGCGAGCACCTGCGGGACGAATTGAGGATTCAAGAAGCCGGCCCAGAAGGTGCGCTCCTCCGGCCATCGCCCGGAGTGCAACATGAAGGCCGTAATACCGGTGATGAGCACGAGGCTCATCCATGCCGATCCGGCGTACATCCAGCCCACGCGCACGTGGGTCTTCGGATCGAGCCGTCCCCAGAAATAGTAGAAGATGAACGCCGACACGATCTCCAGCACGAAGAAGACATACTCCATCGCCCATCCGAAGACGAAGATGTGGATGAGGGTTTGTGTGGCCAGGGGCGAAGCGACGCCGATCGTCCACCAGATGCCGACGCCTGTGATCGCCCCGTAGACTACGGTGATCAGGATGAAGAACCAGGCGTGTTCCTTCAGATAGGCGAGGTATTCCCGGTGATTCTGCCGGTAGGCGTACTGCGTCTCGACGGCCAGAAAGAGGCCGCCGCCGACCGCGTAGTGCGCGACCAGGACATGAAGGACGGCAATGATGGCGATGAGCATGGGGGAGGTGAAGAACGGGACATACCACCATGGATAGTGCATCGCACGTCTCCTCCTTTCTCGCCGCTCTCGGGGGTCTGACGCGGGGGACCCACGTGCGGGGCCCACTCGCGAATCAGATCCGCCCCAGCACCGTATATGATCCCGCGTGGCCCCGGAAGGTTTCAGGCCGGCATGCGCCTATTCCGGCAAGCGCCACGCGTAGGAGCTGAGCACGCGCAGGTAGTTCGCCCGCTCGAAGGCGGCGGGCTCGGCCACCCGCTGCTGGCTCAAGCTCCCGCGCATCTGGCGGAGTGATTCGTACTCGTGCTCCTGCATCCATTGGGCGAGGTCAGCCAGGACCGTGCGCATGTAGCCGATGCCATATTTCAGCAGTGCTGAGGCCATCATCGTGACGCTGGCTCCAGCCATGATGGCCTTCACGACATCGTAGACGGTGTGCACGCCTCCGGTGACGGCCAGATCCGCGCGAATGCGCCCGTAGAGGATGGCGACCCAGTGAATGCGCAGTAGCAACTCATACGGGCGACTGAGCGTCAGCGTCGGGACGACCTCCAACCGCTCCACATCGAAGTCGGGCTGATAGAAGCGATTGAAGAGCACGAGCGCATCCGCTCCGGCATCGTCCAACTGTTTGGCCACGTTCGCGAAGGCGGTGAAGAAGTGCCCGAGCTTGACGGCGACGGGGAGGGTGACGCTCTCTTTCACGGCGCGCACCAATTCGACATATCGGCGCTCGACCTCGGTGCCGGTGAGGTTCGGATCGGTCGGGATATAGTAGATGTTCAGCTCCAGAGCATCGGCTCCCGCTTGTTCGATCGCTTGGGCGTACCGAATCCATCCGCTCGGCGTGACGCCATTGAGGCTCGCGATGATCGGGATGCTCACGGCCGCTTTCGCGCGACGAATGTGCTCCAGATACTCCTCTGGCCCCAGCTTGTACGAGGCCATATCCGGGAAGTAGCTGAGCGCTTCGGCGTAGCATTCCGCGCCGTGCGAGAGGTAGCGATCCAGAAGCTCGCTCTCGATGTGGAGTTGCTCCTCAAAGAGTGAATGAAGGACGACGGCGGCCGCTCCCGCCTCCTCCATGCGCCGAATGTTGTCCACGCTCTCGCAGAGCGGGCAGGAGGAGACGACGAGCGGATTGCGGAGCGTCAGGCCGAGATAGGTCGTCGTGAGATCAGGCATAGCGCGCCTCCTTCGTCCATTCTTCGACAGGGAGATTCGCCAGGTACTCGTAGAGCCGCCATCGCGCGAGCACGTCCTTCTCCGCGAGTTCGAGCAGGGTTCGGGCGGCTTCCGGCCGACTGTGGACGAGCATCGTGTAGCGCGTCTCGTTGTAGATGTACTGGCGCAAGGGGAGGCTCGGCGCTTTGGAATCGAGGATGAGCGGATTCTTCCCCTCCTTGAGCCGATCGGGATGGAAGCGCATCAGGGGCCAGTAGCCAGAGAGGACAGCGGCCTTCTGCTGTTCCATGCCGAAGCGCAGATCGTAGCCGTGCGCGATGCAATGGCAGTAAGCGATGATGAGCGAGGGGCCAGGATAGGCTTCGGCTTCCAGAAAGGCCTTCACCGTATGCGTATCATTGGCGCCCATGGCGACGCGGGCGACATAGGCGGTCCCATAGGTCATGGCCATCAGCGCCAGGTCCTTCTTCGGCGTCGGTTTCCCGCCTGCCGCGAATTTGGCGACGGCGCCACGGGGCGTCGCCTTGGACATCTGCCCTCCCGTATTCGAGTACACCTCCGTATCGAGCACGAGGAGATTGACATTGTGTCTGGAGGCCAGGACGTGATCCAATCCCCCGTAGCCGATGTCATAGGCCCATCCGTCACCCCCGATGATCCACACGCTCTTGCGCACGAGCGCATCGGCGACGCTCAGCAGCTGGCGCGCTTCCGGGTGTGAGAGCGCGGTCAGGCGCTCTTTCAGCAGGCGCACGCGTTCGCGCTGACGTTCGATCCCCTCCTCGGTCGTTTGATCGGCAGTCAGCAAGGCTTCGACCAGCTCCTCGCCAATGGCGAAGGCCAAGCGTCGAAGGAGTTGGCGGGCGTACTCGGCGTGTTGGTCCAAAGCCAGGCGCATGCCGAGCCCAAATTCCGCATTATCTTCGAAGAGCGAGTTCGACCATGCGGGGCCGCGCCCCTCGCGATTCACCGTGTACGGTGTCGTGGGGAGATTCCCTCCGTAGATCGAGGAGCAGCCGGTCGCATTGGCGATCAGCAGGCGATCGCCGAAGAGCTGCGTGAGCAATTTGATGTACGGCGTCTCGCCACATCCGGCGCATGCTCCGGAGAATTCAAAGAGCGGCTCCAGCAGTTGGACGTCCTTCACCTGACCGAGGTGAAGCGACCGCCGATCCACATCCGGCAGTCGGAGGAAGAACTCCCAATTCGCGCGCTCCGCCTCGCGCAGTGGCGCCTGCGGGTGCATGTTGATCGCCTTGTGGCGCGGCTCGCTCTTGCTCTTGGCCGGGCACACCTCGACGCAGAGGGCGCAGCCGGTGCAATCTTCCGGAGCGACCTGCAGCGTATACCGCCATCCCTTGAACTCGATCCATCGCGCCGGAGCCGATTTGAACGTCGGCGGCGCTTCGGCCAACCAGGTCGGGTCGTACACCTTGGCTCGAATGACCGCGTGCGGGCACACGAGCACGCACTTGCCACATTGGATGCAGAGGGACTCGTCCCACACGGGGATCTCCAACGCGATGTTTCGCTTCTCCCATCGCGTCGTGCCGCTCGGATACGTGCCATCTGGTGGGAAGGCGCTCACGGGCAACTCATCGCCCTCGCCCGCGATCATCCGCGCCGTCACCTCGCGCACGAAGGGGGGGGCTTCCTGAGGAACCGGAGGACGGAGATCGAACGGGCTCGTCACGCGCCCTGGAACGCGGACTTCACGGAGGTTCTCCAGGGCGCGGTCCACAGCGGCCAGGTTCTTCTGGACGATCGCCGCGCCTCGCTTGCCATATGTCTTGTGGATCGCCTCGCGCATGGCCGCCAGCGCCTGATCGAGCGAGAGCACGCCCTTCAGGTATCCCCCTCGGTTGTCCGAGCCGTCGGGCGTCTTCGGATATTCGCCCGTGATGAGGGCGAAGAAGCACGCCTGCATGATCGTGTTGATGCGCCCTCCCAGGCCCGCCTCGCGCGCGACCCGATACGCATCAATGACGAAGAAGCGGAGGCCCTTCTCGAGGATCTCCCGCTGAATCGTGCGGGGGAGATGGTCCCATACTTGCTCTGGGCCATACGGACTGTTGAGCAAGAACGTGGCTCCCGGCTCGGCCACCTTCAGGACGTTGATGCGCTCCAGAAAGGGGAACTGGTGGCACGCGACGAAGTTCGCTCGCGTGATGAGGTAGGTCGAACGAATCGGGCGCGGGCCGAAGCGCAAAT
The DNA here is from genome assembly GCA_002923315.1 of bacterium HR10. Lineage (GTDB taxonomy): Bacteria > Acidobacteriota > Blastocatellia > HR10 > HR10 > HR10. The sequence goes on along the minus strand of BEHM01000004.1, from coordinate 20,806 downwards.
GCGAGATCGTCATCGAGCCCGCTTTCTTCGAGTCGTAGACGAAGTAGCCTTGCGCATAATAGCTCGTATGCTCCCCGATGATCTTGATCGAATTCCGATTGGCGCTCACTGTTCCGTCAGCGCCGAGCCCGTAGAAGACGGCGCGCACAGTCTGCGGATCCTCGGTGGAGAACGTCGGCTCGTAGGCGAGGCTCGTGTGCGTGACGTCATCGCGGATGCCAATGGTGAAATGGTTCTTCGGGTGCTCTCTCTTCATCTCGTCGAAGATGCCCTTGATCATGGCGGGCGTGAACTCCTTCGAGGAGAGACCGTAGCGCCCACCGATGATGCGAGGCGGCGAGGGGAAGGGAGCCGTCCCTTCCGCCATCGCCTCGTGCACGGCTGCGACGACGTCCAGATAGAGCGGCTCGCCGAGGCTCCCTGGCTCCTTCGTGCGATCCAAGACGGCGAGGATGCGGACCGTTGGGGGCAGCGCGGCGATGAAGTGCGTGATGGAGAATGGTCGGTAAAGGCGAACCTTGATGAGACCCACAGCTTCGCCCCGCGCCAGCAGATGTTCCACCGTCTCATGAGCTGCCTCAGCTCCCGACCCCATGAGGACGAGCACCCGATCCGCATCGGGGGCGCCCACATAGTCGAACACGTGGTAGCGTCGGCCCACCACATGGGCGAATTTATCCATCACGTTCTCCACGATCGTCGGACAGGCGCGGTAGAAGGGATTGACGGCTTCGCGGCTTTGGAAGTACACGTCCGGATTCTGCGCCGTGCCGCGAATGAAGGGGCGATCGGGCGAGAGCGCTCGCGCGCGATGCGCGCGCACCAGCTCGTCATCCATCATCGCGCGCAGATCCTCCGGCGTGAGCATCTCGACTTTCATCACCTCGTGAGAGGTGCGAAAGCCGTCGAAGAAGTGGAGGAAGGGAATGCGCGCCTCCAGGGTCGCCGCCTGCGCGATGAGGGCCATGTCCATGGCCTCCTGCACGGAACCGGAGGCCAGCAGCGCGAATCCGGTCGCCCGCGTAGCCATGACGTCGCTGTGATCGCCGAAGATCGAGAGGGCATGCGTGGCCAACGAGCGCGCGGCCACGTGAAAGACCGTGGCCGTCAGTTCCCCCGCGATCTTGTACATGTTGGGGATCATCAGGAGCAGACCTTGCGAGGAGGTGAAGGTCGTCGCCAGCGCACCGGCCTGCAAGGCTCCGTGGATGGCGCCGGCAGCTCCCCCCTCGCTCTGCATCTCAACGACCGTCGGCACGGTGCCCCAGATGTTCGGTCGCCCTTCAGCCGCCCATTGATCGGCCAGCTCTCCCATCGGCGAAGAGGGAGTGATGGGATAGATGGCGATGACTTCGTTGAGCTGATAGGCGATGGACGCCACGGCTTCGTTCCCATCAAGCGTCACCTGTGGTCTCTGCGCCATAAGGGTTCCTCCCTTCTGTCTCTCGTAGCGCCGGATCGTCCCCCTCCGACGGGGGGGAGGAGGGCATCGGCGCGGGTTCTCCGAGATGAAAGAGCGCTGGCAGCAGCCGACGCTCGCGAGCGGCGCGGGCCAGCTCCTCGCGGAACTTCGGATGGGCGATGCGAATGAGGGCCTCGGCGCGTTCCCGCAGGTTCTTCCCGTGCAGGTCCGCGATCCCATATTCAGTGACCACATAGTGCACGTCCGCGCGCGTGGTGACAACGCCAGCTCCCGGTCGGAGCATCGGGACGATGCGCGAGATTTCGCCCCCACGGGCCGTCGAGGGCATCGCGATGATCGGCTTCCCGCCGGGCGCGTGCGCGGCGCCGCGTATGAAGTCGAGCTGCCCGCCGAAGCCGGAATAAATCTGCGTTCCGATCGAATCGGAGCAGACCTGCCCGGTCAGGTCCACTTCGATGGCGGAGTTGATCGCGACCATCTTCTCATTGCGCGCGATGATGAACGGATCGTTCGTGTAGTCGCACGGATGGAACTCGAAGAGCGGATTGTTGTCCAGGAAGTCGTAGAGACGCCGGCTCCCGAAGGCGAAGGTGCAGACGACCTTGCCCGGATGAATCGTCTTTCGCGCGCCGGTGATGATGCCCGCTTCGATCGCCTCCATGATCCCATCGGAGACCATCTCGGTGTGAACGCCCAGATCGCGCTTGTCCTTCAAGGCGGCGAGTACGGCGTCCGGGATGCTCCCGATGCCGAGCTGAAGAGTCGCTCCGTCTTCGACCAGCTCGGCAGTGTATTCACCGATTCGTCGTTCCACCTCGGTGAAGCTCGATCGGTGAAGCTCGGGCAACGGGCAGGAGACTTCGACCAATCGGGTGATGCGCGAGATGTGCACGAAGCAGTCGCCCAGCGTGCGGGGCATCTGATCGTTGACCTGCGCGAGGATGATGCGCGCGCTCGCGACGGCAGCCATCGTAGCCAGGCATTCCACGCCGAGGCTCATGAAGCCGTGCTCGTCCGGCGGCGTCGTGTGGATGAGCGCGACATCCACCGGCATGCGTCCGCTCTTGAACAGGCGAGGAATCTCATGCAGATGAATCGGGACATAATCGGCGCGCCCCTCGTTGACGGCCGCGCGGTCTGCCGGCCCAACGAAGAGCGAATTGTGACGGACATGGTCGCGCGTCTCGGGTCGAGAGAGCGGGTCTTCGCCGAGCAGCAGGACATGCGTCACCTCGACGCGCTCCAGCTCCGCGGCGCGCGCCGCGAGCGCTTCCAGCAGGACGAAGGGCGTCGCGGCGTTCCCGCTCACGAAGATCCGGCAGCCGGAGCGCACCAGCCTCACGGCCTCTTCAGCCGTCGCGCGTCGCTTCCGATACTCGTCCATCCAGTGCATCATGGGGCCTCCTGCACGAGGCGCTCCAGATCGGCGCACGGCAGATCGGGCGAGGGCAGCGCCTGTGTGAGAGATCCATTGAACGCGTAGAGGCCGCGGCGCAAGGCGGCATCCCTCTTCAGCGCGCCCAAGAGCCCGTGATGCACGATCTCGCGCAGATAGGGGAGCACGGCGTTGGTCAGAGCATGCGTGGACGTGCGGGCCACCATAGCCGGAACGTTCGGCGCGCAAAAGTGCGTCACGCCATAGCTCGTGAAGAGGAACTCCTCGCTCGGCGTCAGCGTCGAGGTCTCCACACACCCCCCCTGATCAATGGAGAAGTCCATGATCAAGCTCCCCGGGCGCATCCGTTGCACCATCTCCTTAGTGACGAGAATGGGCGCGCGCTGTCCCGGCACGAGCACGGCCCCGATGAGGACATCGGCGAAGGCGACGAACTTCTCGATATTGCTCGCCGTGGCCAACGCCGTCACTACTCTCCCCTCAAACAGCCGATCCAGCTCCATGAGGCGCTTCATGTCCTTGTCCAGGATGTAGACGCTGGCGCCGATGCCGAGAAACGAGCGCGCGGCGTAATAGCCGAGTGTCCCGCCGCCGAGGATCACGACGTCCGCCGGGGGGATCCCGGGGATTCCGCCCAGCAGGATCCCACGGCCTCCGGAGGTGCTCTCCAGCAGGCGACCGGCGATCTGCACGGCCATCTTCCCGGCGATCTCGCTCGAGGAGCGCAGGATCGGCAGTGCTCCATCCGGTTCCTGGACGATCTCAAATCCGATCGCCGTGAGGCGCCTCTCCACCAGCGCGCGCAAAAACTCCTTGGGAGCGACGGCCAGATGCAGGAACGCCATCAGGGCGGAGCGCTCCTGAAAGAACGTCCACTCTTCAGGAGTCGGGCGTTGGACCTTGAGGACGAGGTCAGCCCGTCGAATCGCCTCTTCATTGGAGTAGACGATGCGCGCGCCAGCGGCTCGATATTCCTCATCCGTGAAGCCCGCCCCCACACCGGCGCCGGAGGTCACCACGACCTCAGCTCCCCATGCGGTCACCTCGCGAACACCTGCCGGGGAGAGGCTGACGCGTTTCTCCTCGATCCCTTTGAGCGCGGGTCGTTCCTTGGGGATGCCTATGATCATGCAGAACCTCCTTCAGGGAGCGTCTCTGGGAAGAGAACGCCGCGGAGAGACCCAGGCAGCCCTTCGGAAGCGTGAACCGCAGACGAACGGATTGTGAACAGGTGAAGACGGGAAGCCACCAGGAGCCCCGAGCGGATCGCGGGCTCCTGCCGCGGTTCACGGCAGCTTGGTCTCCGATGGGCGACATAACCCGGTTGGCCGCGCGCGCATAGAAAAAAGGCCCCTGGTGGCCAAGCCATTTTGTGGTGAGGTCTTTGTGGAAGGCATGCAAGGCGAGGTCGGCCTGCGCCACCAGGACGGCCGGTGTCAAAGACCCAAGGATGATGTCCATCTCTTCGAGAACGCAAATAGCGTTCCAGAGGGGGCGAGGTGGCTTCTCGTTCCTTTCACGCTGATCTCGCATGACTTAGTGCGCCTCGGATTGCCACTTCCCTTTCGCCCGAAGGGGAGACTCGTGCGAAAATCACCCCCTCAGTGGGGCTTTTCCCCCGCACCTTCTTCCCGCAGGCGAAACGCGCGGCGCAATCTCGTCCGCAGCAGTTCCGGAAGCCGTGCTCACGCTCCTTCCGCTTCTTGCTTCAAGCGCTCAAGATCGAGAATGACGATCGCGCGGTTCTCCACTGCGAGGAGCCCCTGTTGCTGAAACCGACTGAGCGTTCGGGAGACCAACTCGCGCACCGTCCCGATTTGGGCGGCCAGCTCCTGATGGGTCAGATCGAGCGAGAATTCAAGACCGCGCGCCGTCGGCCGTCCCTCGCGCAGCGCCTTCTCCAGTAGCCACCGGGCCAGACGCTGGCCGACTTCCAGGAAAGCGAGGGCTTCGATCAATCCGACGAGCCGCCGGAATCGCCCGGCGAGCGAACGAATGATGCCGAAGGCGATCTCCGGATGCTGACGACAGAGCCGATGAAAATCGCCCTTGGGGATGAGCAGGACCGTCGTATCCTCCACCGCCATCGCCGAGGCCGGATATGGCCCTTCATCCAGGACGGCGAGTTCGGCGATCGGACGCCCGGCGGATTCCACAGTCAGGACCTGCTCGCGTCCTCCGGGTGATGTCTTGAAGATCTTCACGGCGCCCGAATGCACGATGAAGAGCCCTGGGCACGGCTCTCCCTCCAGGAAGAGGATCTCGCCCTTCCGATAGTGCTTTGGTCGGCATGCTTCGGCCAGATCGCGCAACATCGGTTCGCCGAGTGTCGAGAAGAAGGCGACCTTGCGCAGCGTGTCCATCCGGGTCAGAATGTCTAACCCCCCCTGCATGGCCGGTGAATTATATCACGCCTGCCGGGGCGACGGGGATGAAGGGCGTGGTCAGGCGAACGACTTCTTGATACCATTTGGAAGAAGCGGGCATCAAGCGTCATGGGAGCGATGGAGGTGAGCGGTGCGCAACGCGAGTGATCTTGTGATCAGCGTCAAACCGCATTCGCTCTCGATCATGGATGACGGTCGCTTCGTCCTCTCCTTCGATCGCGCGGGGCGGCTGTACACCGCCTATCGAGAGGGCCGCACCTTCGTTCGTGGATTGAGCGGGACGGTCGTCGAGAAATGGCATGAGCAGGGAGAGCCAGAGGCGCCGAAGCAAGTTCGAGTGCTCGCCGAGGAGGAGAAGCGCGCGTTTCTGACTCAGCTATGGTCGGACGTGCAGACGACCATCGCCGCCTTTCGACGCGGAGACGCGCGCGTGCAATTTTTCGGCGGCGGGGTGTCAGCGTCGGACCTCGACCGGTGGCTGGAGCGCCTCCTCGCCTGGGATGTCCAGGCGTACGCGCGCGACGAAGAGCGGTTCCTCTCCGTCTATAAGCCCGTCAGCATTCTGCCGCCCGATCAATATCTCGCCCTCGTGCTTCAGGTGACCGAGGGGTGCCATTGGAACAAATGCACGTTCTGCGACTTTTATCGGGATCGTCGGTTCCGGATCAAGACCGATGAGGAAGTGCGCCGACACATCGCCGCCGTGAGAGAGTTCTTAGGGGACTCGATCACGCTTCGGCGCTCGCTCTTTCTGGCCGATGCGAACGCGCTCATCATCCCTCAGGAGCGGCTCCTGCGCATCCTGGAGATCATTCACGAATCCTTCGTCTTCGACGAACGGCGCGTGGAAGGAGCGTTCGAGGGCATCTATTCTTTCCTCGACGCCTACAGCGGGATGCGGCGGACGACGGAGGACTTCGCCGCGCTTCGCGAACGACGCGTCAAGCGCCTTTATCTCGGCGTCGAGAGCGGGCATGACGAGCTCCTGCGATTCGTGAACAAGCCCGGCACAGCGCGCGAGGCGCTGGAGGTCGTCTCCCGCATCAAAGCGGCGGGGCTCGCCGTGGGCGTCATCATCCTCGTCGGCTTGGGCGGAGAAGCGTTCTTCGATTCTCACGTTCGAGAGACGATCGCTGTGCTCAACGAGATGCCGCTCGGGCGCGAGGATATCATCTACCTCTCGCCGCTCTACATCCATCCGGGATCGGACTATGAGGAGAAAGCGCGCGCGTTTCACATCCGAGCGCTCGCGCCACACGAGGTGAAGCGGCAGATCCACCTCATCCGCGAGGGGCTTCGATTCGCTTCCTCCGTTGAGCGGCCCAGGATCAGCATCTACGATGTGCGAGAGTTCGTCTATTGAGTCGGCGGCGGATCGGACGTCCCCTCAGCGATCGTTCCTTGTGCGTCGCGCACGAATGCCTGGAACCGCCCCTTCAGGCGATCCTCATTGCGGCTCGCGTGCGCGCCCACGTGAACAAGGAGGCAGGAGCCCTCCGGCTCCAGAACGGCCCAAACCCGTTCATGGGAGGAGAAGAAGACAAACAGAAGCGACAGCGTCAGCAGCACAAACCCCGCGTAGAGGGCGGTGACCCCGGGATCATACCGTACTTGCAGGATGTGCTCGAAGCTCACCTTGTCGAAGTCCTTCAGGACGAGTCGGTATCCTGAGATCTCCGGCTCCGGCGACGTGATGCGCGACGCTCCCGTCCGGAGCTGCTCGGTGACGCGCTCATCGAAGACCCAGAGGGTGTGCGTCTCTCCCGACGCGGTGATGATCTCCAGCTCGGCCGCCGGGTTCTCATAGCCGTCGGACCTGGAGCCGGGCGATCCTGCGGCTCGAAAATCACCGGTGAATCGAACGAAGCGGATCTGGCCGAGTCCCGGCACTCTCACCGTCTGATTCTTCACCAGGGAGATGAGGCGCTCCGGCCCGTTCTCGGCGCGAATCGCGAGCGTGATGCGGCTGGCATCGCCCGGACGCCCCGTCCCCGATTGGAAGAAGCGATACCCGCGATAATCGAAGGGGGTGTTCACGGCAATGCTCGCCCGCCGCCGGATCGAGCCATCCTCAATGATGATGTCCGTGTACCAGTTGATCACATTCTGCGGGATGAGCGGGCCACGCGGGTTCTTCAATTCCACACGCAAGGCCTCGCATCGAACGGTGAAGGGGAGCGGGAGAGAGCGTTCGGGGAGGCCGCGCCACCGCGATCCCGGCAACGTCAGCGCCGTAGCATGTGCTCCTGGAGAGAGCACCATCGTCCCTTCGTACCCCCATCGCGCGCTCACGAAAGCCGCCCCCAGGATCACGAGGATCGAAGTGTGGACGAGGAAGAAATTCCATCGGCTCCACGCCCCACGTTCACCGAAGACGGTTGTGACAGAGGGGGCGGTGGTCGAGCGGGGGCGCCATCCGTACTTCGCGAAGAGATGGTGAAGATGCTCGAGGACTTCCGCCGCGCTTCGAGTCGTGCGGAGCACGGCGGAGAACGGCTGAGAACGCGCGAACTCAGGCGTGGCGGAGACCTTGGGATGGCGGATGTACTGAAGGGTCGCGGGAAGACGATCAATTGAGCACAGCACGAGGTTCAAGGCGAAGAGCATGACCGCCGTCGTGAACCACCACGAGTGGTATACGTCGAACAATCCCAGATGGCCATAGAGCGCGCGCTCGGCCGGAGTCAACTGCGCGTAGAAGCGCTCGAAGTCCTCTGTGGTGTGCTGCGGAATGAGGGTCCCCACGATCGCTGCGGCGATGAGGATCAACATGAGGGCGATCCCCACCTGCAGCGAACTCAACCATCGGAGGACTCGATCCACGGCTCCGAGGATTGAACCGGGACGCCCCATCGCTTGGGCCTCCGAGGGGAGCCCCTCCTCCGGCTCAATGGTCGCCTTCGTCCGTTCGTCCATCGTGAGCGCTCCGATCCCGCGATATCGAGGGCCTCACGACAGCGTCCGCTCATCGGCCCGCCTTCTTGGGCAGGGACAGGGCCTTCGCGCCATCCGAGATCTCGCACCAGAGTCCCTCTCGCACACACGCGAGCACGAGTTGGTCCACCACCGACGGGAGCAGCTGCGTGCGAATCGCCCGTTCCTGCTCGGGCGCCAAGTCGCGCAGCCATCGGCGATGACGCTGAAATTGCTCTTCGGCGACTTCAGCGAGCCACGTCCGAAGGCCCTCGATCGCAGCGCCGATGCCGGTTCGCGTCGCCATCGTTCCCCTCCACGCCCGATGTGTTCGCGGGATGTTTGTGCAAATCACGTACCACGGGAGCGCGCATGCGCTCAGTGGACGTTCCACCGCTGCAGTTCGTCGTTGCCCTTGAAGGAGATACCGGTTCGGGAGTCTTCGGCAGGTAAGGGGAACGCGGCGATGCACGCGACGGGGCAAAACACCCGGTGTGGGCGAAAGGGCAGAATGCGTTCGGCGAAAGTGGCGGAGCATCGAATGGAGGGAATCGAGCTGGCGGGGCGGACGGGACTTGAACCCGCGACCTCCGACGTGACAGGCCGGCGTTCTACACCATGCTGAACTACCGCCCCGCGCGTTCTCAAAGATCATCACCAGCGAACCCGGGGGTCTACCTCTCCTCCGGTCTCGCGTGGTGGGCGGTACCGGACTCGAACCAGTGACCCCCTGCTTGTAAGGCAGGTGCTCTGCCACTGAGCTAACCGCCCGCTGATCCAGAAGTGGAGATATTAAAGAGCATCTGGGCGTTTGTCAAGGAAGCGACCGTTGATGCGGAATCGCCGCACGACGGTCGTCTCCTGCGGAGTCGCCGAAGGGGTGTTCAGGTAGCCTGGACCTCACCAGGCAGGAGAGGAGGTCGGGCGAGCTTGTATTTCTTGATCTTGTACCGGATGGCATCGCGGGAGATGCCGAGCAGGTCCGCAGCGCGCGTGCGATTCCAATTCGCCGCCTCCAGCGCCAGTCGAATCATGTCGCGTTCGACTTCTTCCAGCGAGAGCTTGCCCACGAGCTGGGCCAGGAGCGCCGAGGGATTCTCCGGCCGGCGCATGAGGCTGAGCGGTTGGGCGGAGGGGCGAAGGATGCGCTCGTGCAAATACCTCGGCGTGAGATACGGCGAGTCCTCGAAGATCATGGCGTGCTCGATGGTATTCTTCAATTCGCGGACGTTGCCCGGCCAGTGGTACTCGAGGAAAAGGCGTTTGGTCTCCGGAGCCAGGCCGAGGATGTTCTTCTTCATCTTCACGTTGAAGCTCTTGATGAAGTGCTCGGCGATGAGCAAGATGTCTTCCTTTCGCTCGCGCAAGGGCGGGATGGTGATCTGCACGACGCTCAGCCGATAGAAGAGATCAGCGCGGAAGCGCCCCTCTTTGACCTCCTCTTCGAGGTTCCGGTTGGAACTGGCGATGACGCGCACGTCCACACTGATATTGCGCACACCGCCGACGCGTCGGAACTGTTGCTCCTCGATCACGCGCAGCAGTTTCGCTTGCAATCCGAGCGGGAGCTCGCCGATCTCATCGAGCAAGATCGTCCCTCCGTCGGCCAGTTCGAAGACGCCCTTCTTCTGCGCCCGTGCGTCAGTGAAGGCGCCCTTCTCATGGCCGAAGAGTTCGGTCTCCATGAGCGTCTCCGGGATGGCCGCGCAGTTGACGGCCACGAAGGGGAAATCGGCGCGGCGACTCTGGTAGTGGATCGCCTTCGCGATCAGATCCTTGCCCACGCCCGATTCCCCTTGCAGGACGACGCAGGAGGCCTCGCTCTCGGCCACGCGCTTGACAATGGCCAGCAGCTCCTTCATCTGGGGCGATTCGCCCACGATCATGTCGAAGCTGAACCGCTTTTTGGGGAAAGCTTGAACGCGCCGCAGCGTATCGCGCAGACGGCTGGCCTCCAGAGCGTTTCGAACGGCCGCCTCCAGCTCGCCATAGTTGATCGGCTTGCAGATGAAGTCGAAGGCTCCGAGCCGCAGGGCCGCGACGGCGTTATCCACCGTCGTATTGGCCGTGATGATGATGACCTGAGCGTTCGGATCCTGCCCTTTTATCCGCTGCAGGACATCAATGCCGGAGCCATCCGGGAGCTTGATGTCCAGAAGGACCAGGTCCGGAGCCTCTTCGGTGAAGAGCCGAAGGGCGTGCTTCGCCGTCTCAGCTTCGAGCGTCTCATATCCCCATTGCTCGAGCTTTGTGCGAAGTGACCACCGGAGCAGGTCCTCATCGTCCACGATGAGAATCTTCGATTTGGCCATAATCTCCTCCTCCTGCAGAAGTCCGTGCTCTTCAGGAGCCGGACGATTTCGCGATCATGTCTCCGCAGGTTCCCCCGGAAGCATCGCCTGTCTGACCATCTTGACTCGGTCTCTCCCGGCGCGCTACTATTGTGACGACCTCTCGGGCTATGGTGATGAAGAAGGCCAGAAGGCAGCAAGGCGTCTCCTCTCGTGGGACTTCTCCTCCATCGGTCGAGGACCGAGGGAGAGCCGTGCGCGATTCCTCCGATCGCCCAGCAGGTCCCGAGGACGTTCAGCGCACACTGCGGAAGTTGACGGCCCTCAGTTCCCTGGCCGCCGCCCTCAGTCGCGCGCGGGAGTTGGATCCGCTGCTGCAGGAAGTGCTGCGGACGATCACTGAGTTGCTCTCGACCGATATGGCGTTGATCATGCTCTTTGACGCGGAGACGGGGGAACTGCGCGTGCGTGCGGCCCAAGGGGTTTCGTCCGAATACGTCCAAGGTGTGGATCGGCTCAAGCCCGGTGAGGGAGTGGCCGGGCGCGTCTTCGCCAGCGGCGCCCCTCTGGTGCTGCGGGATGCGGCCACCGATCCGCGCATCACACGCCCGATCGTGCGCCAGTTGGGCCTCCACGCTATGGCCTGTGTTCCCCTGATCGCCCACGCGCGGACGATCGGCGTGCTCGTGACGGCCACCTACGATCCCGCTCGCGAGATCACCGACGACGTGGATCTGCTGGAAGCCATCGGGCATCAACTGGGCATCGCCATCGAGAACGCGCGCCTCTTCGATGAGAATCTGCGCGTGCGGAAGTTGTGGGAGAGCACCTTCAATGCCATTCGGGATGGCATCTCCGTTCACACGCGCGACTTGCGCGTGATTCAGGCCAATGAGGCGCTCGGCCGCCTGCTCGGGGTGCCTCGCGAGCAGCTCCTGCAGAATCACTGTTGCATGATCATGCTGGGCCGAGACACGCCCTTGCCCAACTGCGCCGATCTGCGGGCGACCTCCGATGTGCCCTGCCAGGTCACGGAAGTCATCGAGCGCCCCAATGGCCAAATCTTGCGCGTCACCGTGGATCCCCTCCTGGATGAGGAGGGACGGGTGTATGGGACCGTGCACGTCGTCTCCGACATCACGGAGCAGGTCCTTTTGGAACGCCGCATGGCGCGGGCGGAGCAGCTCGCCTTGATCGGAGAGATGGCCGCTGGTCTCGCGCATGAGGTGAAGAACCCGCTGGCCGGGATGAAAGGGGCGTTGGAGATCATTCTCGAGGACCTCCCTGAAGAGAACCCGCATCGCCCGGTCCTGCGCCACGTCTTGGAAGAGGTCCAGCGCATCAATCGCATCATCACGGACCTGCTCGATTACGCGCGTCCGCGCCCGCCCGCTCATGTCCGGACTGATCTGAACCGCCTGGTCGAGCATGTCGTCTCGGCCACCCGCGTTCAGCTCGCGAATAATCATCATATCACGCTGGAGTTCCAACCGGCTCCCGAGCTGCCGTCCCTGATCGCCGATCCGGACGAGTTGCAGAAGGTCGTCCTCAATCTGCTGCTCAATGCGATTCAGGCGGTGCGCGAGGACGGACATATCCTCGTCCGAACGAGTTACGATCCACAGGAGCGGGCGATCAAGCTCTCGGTCACCGACAACGGTGAGGGCATCCCTCCGGAGAATTTGGATAAGATCTTTCGCCCCTTCTTCACGACGAAGAAACGAGGAACAGGCCTGGGACTGGCGACGTGCCAGCGGATCGTCACCGGATACGGGGGCACGATCACCGTCACCAGTGAGGTCGGAAAGGGAAGCACCTTCACCGTCACGCTGCCTCTGCAGGCGCCGCCCATGCATCGCATCTCGCATCTGGTCGTGCTCTCCGCTTCCGACTCTTCGCCGGATTCGGATCGGAGCGTGGACGCACCGTCGCCGCCCACCTGGCATCGGCAGGAGTCGTGAGGCGTCTCCTCGCCCAGCTCCCGTTGTGGACGACATCTTTGGCCGTTCCATCGCCCCCTTCTCCTACGGCCACACCGTGCGGAGGCTGCTTGTGTCCTGATCAAGTCCTTCTCTCCTGCAAGGATTATACCATCGTCGCTTTTCCCCTCAACGCTTCGCTAACTCATTGAGCATCACGGGATAAAGGCCGAAAGGGGGGAGTGCTCCTCTCTCGGCGCGTTGGGGGATATCCCCCAGAGTGGGGGAAATCGCTCTCGTGTCGCCTTTTCGCGCAGGCGCGTGACCCTGCCACAAGGCGCGCGTCATCGGAGGTCAAGGTCAGCTTCAGATGGGATCGGTCGCGTGAGGAAGACCGTTCGCTTTCTCGCGCGCCGCCCTTCACAGAGAGCGGGAGAAATCACTCGCCTCGCTGAATTGGGGGGAGATGACGATCTCGCCTCTGCGATCCACGTATCCCCATTTCCCGCCGAGCTTCACCCGGGCCAGACCTTGGGAGAAATCCCCGGCTTCCTCGAACTGAGGGTTGATGAGGAAGCGCCCGGTCCGATCAATGTATCCCCATTTCCCTCCCATTTTGACGCGGGCCAGGCCTTCGGAGAAATCGCCCGCTTCCTCAAATTGCGGGTTGATCACGATCCGTCCGGAGCGATCAATGTACCCCCATTTCCCGCTGAGCTTGACGCGCGCAAGTCCCGGCGGCGTCCCCCGGGTTCGCTGAGCGAGCGATGTCGCGGTCTCATCTCGAAGGGAGATCGCCCACGTCACCAGAGCGATGAGGAGCATCCCTCCACCGAACACGGCCCACGAGCGCATCGTTCGCATAGTTCGTCTCTCCGCGCATTGGGGCGGTGGACGCGCGAGGTGCTTCAGGCGCGCCCTCACCCGCTTCATCAGAGCGCGTAATTGTACTCATGGGCTCTCGGTGGGGCAATGAGCACGCATCACGCCGCGCGCGTTCCCCACTGAGCGGCCCGCGGGCCGTGTTCGGCTTCCTGTGCGTCCACGACGGCGATCGCTGCGATGTTCACGATGTCCTTGACGTCGCAGCCGCGCTGCAGGACATGGACGGGCTTTCGCATCCCCATGAGGATCGGGCCGATGGCTTCGGCACCCCCCAAGCGCTGCACGAGCTTATAGGCGATATTGGCCGACTGCAGATCGGGGAAGATGAGGACGTTGGCCCCTCCCTTGAGGGTGCTGAAGGGATAGTGCTCTTCGATCAGCTCGGGCACGACGGCTGTGTCCGCCTGCATCTCGCCGTCCACCATGAGATCAGGCGCGCGCTGTCGCACGATCTCAGTCGCTTGGCGCACCTTCTCGACGAACCGATGCCGGGCGCTTCCGAAGTTGGAGAACGAGAGCATCGCGACGCGCGGCTCGATGTGGAAGCGGCGCGCGACTTCTGCCGCGCAGATAGCGATCTCAGCCAGCTCTTCGGCCGTCGGCTCGATGTTGACGGTCGTATCGGCGAAGAAATAGACCTTGTCCTTGAGGATCATCATGAAGAGTCCAGAGACGCGCGAGATCCCTTCGCGCATCTGAATGATTTGCAGAGCCGGGCGAATGGTGTCCGGATAATGTTGCGTCACGCCGGCGATCACCGCATCGGCATCCCCTTGGCGCACCATCATGATCCCGTAGACGGTGGGATGGCGCATGAGCACGCGCGCCTCGGAGAGGGTCACCCCCTTGCGTTGGCGCAGCCGATAAAGCTCCTCGACGTACTCCTCGAACTTCGGCGAGCGCGTGGGGTCAATGAGCTCCACCTGATCGAGGGAGACGCCCACCTCTTCCGCCATGTTCCGAATGCGTTCGGGGTCTCCGAGCAGGACGGGGCGCGCGATCCCTTCGTCCACGAGGATGTGAGCGGCCCGCAGCACCTTCTCATTCTCCCCCTCAGGAAAGACGACACGCTTGGGGTCACGCTTGGCTTGATTGATGACGACGCGCATGACCTCGCGCGCCTTGCCCAGGCGGCTCTCCAACCGCTCCCTGTACTCCTCCAGATCAATGTGGAGTCGGGCGACGCCCGTCTCCATGGCCGCTTGCGCGACGGCCGAAGCCTCCCAGATCAGCACGCGATAATCGAAGGGCTTCGGGATCAGGTAATCCGGCCCGAAGCGCAAGCGTTCGCCCCCGTAGGCGCGGATCACCGCATCGGGGACATCCTCCTTCGCCAGGGCGGCGAGCGCGCGCGTCGCGGCCAGTTTCATCTCCTCGTTGATCGTCGTCGCGCGCACATCGAGCGCTCCGCGAAAGATGAAGGGGAAGCCGAGCACGTTGTTCACCTGATTGGGATAGTCGGATCGTCCGGTCGCCATGATGGCGTCCGGCCGCGCCGCCTTCGCCTCCTCCCAGGTGATCTCCGGATCCGGATTCGCCATGGCGAAGATGATCGGTCGCTCAGCCATGGAGCGCACCATCTCCGGGGTCACGCAGCCGGCCACCGAGAGACCGACGAAGACGTCCGCTCCCCGCAGCGCCTCGGCGAGCGTTCGCGCTTCGGTCTCGGCCGCGAGCGCTTCTTTCCAGGGGTTCATCCCTTCCCGCCGCCCTTTGTAGATGACGCCCTTGCTGTCGCAAAGGATCAGATTCTCCCGACGCACGCCCAGTCGCAGATAGTATTGCGCGCACGCGATGCCGGAGGCCCCCGCGCCATTGAAGACGACCTTCACCTCATCAATGCGCTTGCCGACCAACTCCAAGGCGTTCAACAGGGCTGCTCCGGAGATGATCGCCGTCCCATGCTGGTCGTCGTGGAAGACGGGGATGCTCAACTCCCGCTTGAGGGCCTCCTCGATGTAAAAACATTCGGGCGCTTTGATGTCCTCCAAATTGATCCCCCCGAAGGTCGGTTCCAAGAGCTTCACGACGCGGATGATCTCATCCGGATCATGGCTGTTGATCTCAATGTCAATGGCATCAATGTCGGCGAAGCGCTTGAAGAGGACGGCCTTCCCCTCCATGACGGGCTTCCCGGCCAAAGCCCCGATGTCGCCCAGCCCCAACACGGCCGTCCCGTTGGAGACGACGGCGACGAGATTCCCCTTGGCCGTGTACTCGTAGGCGTCTTCGGGATTCTCTTTGATTCGAAGACAAGGGAAGGCGACGCCGGGCGTATAGGCGAGCGAGAGGTCTCGTTGCGTGATGCAGGGTTTGGTGGGGATGATCTCAATCTTCCCCTTCCGTCCTTGGCGGTGATATTCCAAAGCTTCGTTCTCGGTGATCATCTCCCCTGCTCCTTCAGCGGATGAGTTCTCGTTCGGCGAACGGCTGAGGGGCCGTGACACCGTTGAGAATACGTTCGGCCAAGACCCGATCCACCTCCATGACGTGCGGGATACCGCTGATGCGCGCCGCCTCTTCGGTGAGCGCTGCGATGTCATCGCGGCTGATGTACTCCAAGGCGAATTTCCGGCTCCCACACATGAGCTGTCTCAAGCCTTGAGCCAGACGTTGCAGGTACGTGTAGAGACCGATGGCTCCTGGAGGGATACGCCTGAAGTCCGCGCCGAACCGGCGCTTGAGTTCCGGCGCCGTGACGAAGATCTCCTCCACCGTCTCGCCGAAGCGGGCGATGTAAACGGGGAGATCCCCTTCCTCGATTCGGCGCCCGATGGTTTTCCCCACCATCGCGGCGGCCAGGGGCGCGCGCGCCATGCCGATGAGTTTGAAGTAAGGCGCGCCAAGAGCTAAGCCTTTGAAGATCTGATCCTCGAAGGCGAAGCCGCCGGCGATGGCGATGTCGGGCACATACTCGCCACGCCGAGCCAGATGATCGACATACCGATAAAGCAGCGAATGCAGCTCGACCGGTGGAATTCCCCACTCGTTCATCATGCGCCAGGGGCTCATACCCGTGCCGCCCCCGGCCGCGTCCACCGTGAGCAGATCAATCCCGGCGAGCGAGGCGAACTTCAGCGCGCGCGCCAAGTCGGCGGGCCGATAGGCACCCGTCTTCAGGAAGACGTACTTCGCTCCGGCGCGCCGCAGCTCCTCGACGCGTCGGAGGAAGCTCTCCGCATCCACCATGCCGATGCGCGAGTGGCGCTCGAACTCGTGGAATGAGCCGCGCCGGAAGGCCTCGATGACCTCGGGGTCCTCCGGGTCCGGCAACACGATGTAGCCCCGACGCTTCAGCAGTTGCGCCTTCCCGAGATCTTTGATCTTCACCTCCCCGCCGATGTCCTTCGCTCCTTGGCCCCACTTCAACTCGACGGCCTCCACGCCCAGTTCCGAGATGACGTACTCATGAACGCCTAGCCGCGTGTCCTCCACGTTCGCCTGCACGATGATCGCCCCGTATCCGTCCTGTTGCCATTCTTTGTAGAGCTTCACCCGACGGATCATCTCCGGGGAGCGCACGACGCGCCCATTTTTGAATTCGGCCTCCTCATCCATCCCGCAGACATTCTCCCCGATGGTGAGGGGGATGCCCGCGATGGCCGCCCCAATGGCCAACCCCTCCCAGTTGTTCTTCGCGATGGCCGTGGAGCCCAATCCGGGAATGAGGATCGGCAGCTTGACCTTGATCCCTTTATCTCGACCGATGCGCCGTTCGAGCGAGACCGCCGGAAAGATCGCGACATCCGGATCTGGCGGCACGCCCCACGCGCCCACGACCGTTCCCAGGATCGTGAAGTGCGACAGATCCACCGGATACCGCTTCTCCGAGGCCGCCGTGATGATCCCGAACGGCTGCGGATAGATGACCTCGGCCCCGCGATAGGCCGATTTCCCGATCTCGCACATCCCGATGCATCCGTCCAGACACGTCGCACACATCCCGCTCAGGGAGACGATGGCTCCCTCCGTCCGATTCTTCGTGAGCGTCGCGGCCGATGCATTCAATCGTGAGAAGCTCATACCCTCACCCTCCTTCCCGCGACCGTCGGCGAATGCGAATCGGGCATTCGGGGATTCCTCACGCACGTCCCGCATTCGCCCGCCGCTCCCATATAGCACGCGAGATCCTCATACACGGGAGGACACGTCGGAGCCGGAGTCATGCAGGAACCACAGACGGCGCTCGGCGCTTCCACCCCCTGGCACCGCACTTCGCACACCGGGCAGATGTAGAGGCAGCCCCCGCAGCGGCGACAGACCTCCGAGGGCAGGTCGAAGGGCGTCGTGATCCGACGCCGGTATCCGCGATTCACGAACCCGATCGCATGGGCCATCATCTGCTCGGCGCACATGCGGACGCAGAGGCCGCAGAGGATGCATCGCTCGTCGCGAACCGCGAAGCGCACGCGCTCGACCTGATGCTCGGCGGCCAGGTCTTGGAGGCGCTTGGAGCTGGGGCAGATGGAGAGGAGGAGCTCGATGAGCATCCGGCGCGCGCGCATGACGCGCGGCGAGTGCGTGCGCACCCGCAGCCCCTCCTGCACCGGATAGGTGCACGCGGAGACGAGCCGACCATCGCCCAGTTCGACCACGCAGAGACGACACGCGCCGTAGGCGCTCAATCCCGGGTGGAAGCAGAGGGTGGGGATCTCGATCCCCAGCTGCTGAGCGGCCTCCAGCAGGCTCGCGCCCTCCTCAATCTCCACCTCGATGCCGTTGATGCGCAGCTTCGTCATACGATCTCGACGGCTCCGAATTGGCAGACCTCGTAACAGATGCCGCACTTGATGCACCGCTCCGGATCAATGACGTGCGGCTGCTTGAGTTGACCGCTGATCGCGTGCTGCGGGCATGGCTGCACGCAGGCCACGCAGCCTGTGCAGCGCTCGGCGTTGATCACATAGCGGATGAGCGCCTTGCACACGCCCGCCGGGCAGCGCTTCTGCCGAATGTGCGCCTCGTATTCCGAGCGGAAGTAGCGCAGCGTCGTCAGGACGGGATTGGGCGCCGTCTGACCGAGACCGCAGAGCGATGTCTCCTTCACGACCTGCGCCAGCTCTTCGAGCACATCCAGATCGGCGTCCGTCGCGCGCCCCTCGCACATCGCCGTGAGCAGCTCGTACATCCGCTGCGTCCCCTCGCGGCAGGGGAGGCATTTGCCGCAGGATTCATCGCGCAGGAAGTCCATGAAGTATCGCGCCACATCCACCATGCACGTTCGATCGTCCATGACGATCAAGCCGCCCGACCCCATCATCGCACCCGCTTCGGTCAAGCTCTCGTAATCAATCGGCAGATCGAAGAGGGCCTTCGGGAGGCATCCCCCCGAGGGTCCGCCAATCTGCACGGCCTTGATCTCGCGCTGCGGGAGCGCGCCGCCGCCAATCTCCTCCACGAGTTCTCGCAGTGTCATCCCCATCGGGATCTCGACCAGTCCCGTGTTGGCGACCTTCCCCACGAGCGAGAAGATCTTCGTCCCCTTGCTCGTCGCCGTCCCGAGGCGGGCGAACCATTCCGGTCCTCGTTCCAGAATGATCGGGACATTGGCCCATGTCTCGACGTTGTTGATGACGGTCGGATGGCCCCACACGCCGCGCTGGACCGGATAAGGCGGACGCTGGCGCGGCTCGCTCACTCTCCCCTCCACGGCCGCGATCAAGGCCGTCTCCTCCCCGGCCACGAAGGCGCCGGCGCCTCGCACGATCTCGATGTCGAAGGAGAACGCGGAATCGAAGATCGCCTCGCCGAGGAACCCGTATTCGCGCGCTTGCGCGAGCGCGATCTGAAGTGTCCGGACAGCCAGCGGATATTCCTCGCGCACGTAGATGATCCCGCGCGTGGCGCCGACGGCATACGCGCCGATGATCATCCCTTCGATGACGCTGTGCGGATTCCCCTCCAGCAGGCTGCGATCCATGAAGGCTCCGGGATCGCCCTCGTCCCCATTGCAGATCACGTACTTGATCGAGCCCGGAGCCGCGCGCGCCAGCCGCCACTTCCTCCCCGTCGGGAAGCCCGCTCCCCCTCGTCCTCGGAGACCCGAGCGTTCGATGATCTCGATCACTTCCTCCGGGGTCTTGTGGGTCAAGACGTCGCCGAGCGCACGATACCCTCCGAGGGCGATGTACTCCCGGATGTCGGTCGGATCAATCACGCCGTTGAAGCGCAAGACGATGCGCTGCTGTCGCCGATAGAAGGGGATCTCCTGCTCCTGTCGAACGCGCTTCCCCGTGATCGGATCTTGAGCGAGCAAGCGCTCGATCACCACGCCACGCGCGAGCGTCTCTGTGACGATGGCGGGCACATCCCCGGCCTCGACGCTCTGGTAGAAGATCCCGTGAGGGGCGAGCGAGACTAAAGGGCCACGCTCGCATAGTCCGTGGCATCCCGTGAACTTCACCTCCACGGCGTCGGCGAGGCCCTCGTTCTCCAGCACCACGCGGAAACGTCCGAAGACGTCCTCGCTGCCGCGCGCGCGGCAGCCGGTCCCCCCGCATACGCGCACGCACGGTTTCCGGTCGCGCGCCGCGCGCAGCTCGTGTTCCAACGCCCGCAGTTGTTCGAGCGTGCGAATCTTCATCATCCGGCCTCCGCAGCGGGCTGAGGACGCCGCAATCGGGCGAGCACCTGCGTCAGCTTCCGCTGCGTCATCTTCGGATAGTACCGCTCGTCAATGAGCACGAGTGGCGCCAACGCGCAGGCTCCCACGCACCGAACCGTCTCGAAGGAGAACCGGCCGTCCGGCGTCATCTCCCCCTCGCGCACCCCCAACTCGCGCTCCAGGGCTTCGACCAACCGGGTCCCGCCTTTCAGGTGGCACGCCGTGCCCAAGCAGACCTTGATGACGTGCTCCCCTCTGGGGAGGAGCGAGAAGCAGTTATAGAACGTCGCAATGCTGTAGAGATCAATCAATGGGATGCGCACACGGGCGGCGACCTCCATGAGCGCGTCCTTCGGCAGATAGTGGAACCGCGCCTGGATGTCTTGCAACATGGAGATCACATGCCGCCGCTGGGCTCCATAGCGCTCGATGATGGCCTCGATCTCCCGCATGGTTCGCTCCCTGGCTCCGCACCATTGCGGGAAGCAAGACCTGTGCCGCACGAGGCTTCGATCTCGGCCTTCGAGAGCAAGGATTTAGCGGGGGACTTCTTCCGCGCATCTGCCCCTTTTGCGGGAAACTCCCCGTCTCTGCGGGAAAAACCACATCCCAGCCTGGAGGGGATGGGGAGAGGGGGAGAGGAGATGATCCTTCGGGCGAAGCTCCGCTCAGACCCGGCCCGGAGTCTGGGATTTTCCCCCTTGCGGTCGGCTAAATGCCCCAGCCAAAGAGGGCCGTCTCAATCCGCCACGATACGGCGCCGTCTTCTCTTGAGGACTCGGGGCATTTGGCTGAATCGGTCGGCTGTGACCTCTTGAGCGAGGGAACGTGAATTGCTTCATCCTCTGTGGAGTTTCAACGCTTGAAGGAGGAGGTCTTTATGGCGAAGGACACGTTGACGATCATCGACAATCGGACGGGGCGGAGTTATGAGGTGGAGGTGCGGGAGGGGGCGGTGCGGGCGGTGGCGTTTCGGGAGGTGAAGGTG
>BEHM01000003.1 GCA_002923315.1 bacterium HR10 | reverse complement strand
TCCATCCCGATTCTGCGAGGGGCCGGCGCTCAAGTGCGCTCGGCACGTCTTGAGCCGGGAGATGTAGGGCGCGAGCACTTGATGAAAGTGCGGGCTGCCTTGCTCCTCCTCCCCATCGCACGTGAACATGATGTTCAGGGGCAACTTCCCCTCGCACGCGATGATCGCCTCACAGGCATTCAGGAACATGCGATTCGGCCCCTTGGAGTTGATCGCCCCGCGAGCGATGATCACCTCGCCAAAGGGGTCCATCTTCACCCGATTCGCCGCCAGCGGCGGTGAGGACCACTCCCGCTCATTGAAGGGCTGCGTGTCGTACATCATGTAGGTCGAGATCGTCTTCGCCGCTCCCGCATCATACCACGCCCAGACCCCCGGATAGCCGTCGGTCTTGACCAACTCGGCCTCCTTGCACCCCAATTCCTTGAAGGACTCTCGCATCAGCTCCGCCATCTCCTGAATCCCCATGTTCCAACTGCTCACCGAGGGCTGCCGGAGATCGCGCTGGATCTTGGCGATGTGCTCTTCCTTGTGATCCTCGATGTACTTGTGAATCTTCTTCACGCGCGGCGATTCGAGGATGTCCTCGATGAAGCCACGCGGCGCCTCGAGGAAATGAAAGAAGTCGGGGGCGACCATCGCCCCCATCATCGCTCGTCCGGTGAGTTCCAGAAATGCCTTCCGTGTCATCTTCATCGTCTCCTCCTCCGTCGCGAGGATGGTTGCGAAAAAATCGGGCAGCGGAGCCGTCCTCGACCGATGGGGGATGAAACAGCTCTCGCTGCCATAACCGTGATCGGGCGAGCCCCATCGGCCGCTCACGTCCGGTCGAGCGACCGATGGGCTCGCCATTTCAGAACGAATATCGAAATGCCAGACGAAAGACGCGCGGCCCCAAGATGCGCGTCGGCTGCCCGAAGCGCGCGCCCGTCGTCGTCACCACTGCCAGCGGCGTGTTCGCGTTGAGCACATTGAAGAGATCGCCCATGACGTCCACCCGATGTCGCTCGGCGATCCGGAACCGCTTCATGATCCGGAGATCCCAGAGATTGACATTCGGCAAGCGCAAACCGGAATCGAATCCTTCGGCGAAGACGGTCACGGTTCGCAACTTCGGAAGCGTCGCGGCGAAGGTCCGACGATAGGGATCTCCCCGCTGGTGCTTGAAGACCGTGCTGAACTGGAATCCCCACGGCAGCTCGTAAATCTCTTGCAGTTTGTAGAGCCACTCCCACGTATGGCGCGCGCTGTTGAGGAGCGCGTTGGGATTGGTCGGATATTGATCGTTGATCCCCTCGGTCCAACCGTTGAGCTTCTCGATCGTATAGCCGGTGATCAGCATCCATCGCCGCGACATCCGCTTGAAGACTTCGATCTCGTAGGCCGTGAAGTTGTTCTGATAGGCCGGATTCGTCGCGATGAGAAAGCGCGGGTTCGCCAGCCGCGCCGCGTCATCAATGTCGTACAGCGTGATCTGACGATCGTCCGACGTGCCGGCCCGCCCATCTCGCCCCGGATCGGTCACCGTCACGGGCACGGCATAGGCTGAGAAGGGCGCGTGCAGCGGGAAGCTCGTCCACCGGTTCTTCTCGAACTTCCGCACGATGTTGAAGCGCACCGAGAGATCGCGCATCAGCTCGCGCTCGATCCCCGCCGTGAACTCATCCGTATAGGGATGCTGGACGTTCGGATCGAGCGTCCGATTCTGCCCGCCGACGACGGCGATCAGCGTCAGCTCATCGGGGGACCAATCCCGATCGCCGTTCTTATCGTTCCATGCGAACCGCTTGTAGGTGAGCGTCGAGGGATTCACCGCCGCCACGATATCCGTGCTCGGATTGAAGTAATAGCGCCCGTAGCTCAGGCGGATCACGGTCTTCGTATCGCCGAACAGGTCCCACACAAAGCCGAGTCGTGGGGCGACGCTCGTCCAACTGAGCACGTCGTCGTTCTTCGGGATCACATGCTCCTGCTGGAAGCGCCCGGCCGGTTGCTTCTGATCGCGCCAGAAATTGCGGTAGCTGTCCAGTCGCATCCCGAGATTGAGCCGGACATGCCGCCCCACCTCCCATCCGTCCTGGACGAAGAATGAAGTCGTGTGCAGGCCATGATGGAAGAACCACGGGTAGTTGTACTGGCGAATCTCCACCGGCGTCGCCGTATCGCAGGAGAGATTGGGCGCCACGCCCGTGCAGCCGCGGAACCAATAGACGACGTCCTGCGCGTTGCCGGCCCACACGCCATATTCCGTTCGCCGTCGGGCTTCGAAGAGCCGCCAGACGCCGAACTTCAGGTTATGGCTCCCGCGCAGGAAATTGTCCACGCGCCAGGAGAGATGTCCCTGCCATTGCCACCGCCGCTGCTCGTTCAGGAAGAACGCGCCCTCGGGCGGACCGATCTGAAAGAGCGAGTTGTTGAAGTCGCGATAGCGTGGGCGATTGCTGTAGGGCCGTTGCGGCCAATCGTAGCCCATGTGCCCCACGTTCACATCCAGGAGCACTCTCGGCGTGAGCGTGGAAACCCACTGGATCTTCCCCGCCCAGGACCAGGAGTCCTGATTCGCCACGGCATCGGGGGACGTGAACCGATCCGGCGCCGGCGCCAACCAATTGCGATACGGCTGCATCTTCCGTCCCCCTTGCGCGAACCAGTGGATCGTATTCTTGGGCGTGAGTTGGTAGGTCAGCTTGATCGTCTGGTTCTGCAACCGCGTGGGGAAGAGATCCCTCTCCCCCTTCGGGGAGACCCAACCGAGTGCGCCCGCATGATTGCGCTGATCGCGCCAAGAGGCGAACCACCAGAGCTTGTCGCGGATGATCCGCCCGCCCGCGTTGGCATTCCAATCGTTGTAGAGCTTGATCTTCGCCGCGCGGGGGATGCCCATGTCCACAAGTGGGAGGCTCACGCCCGTCGGCAGCCGATAACTCCGCCCCCTCACGTTGTCGGAATTCCACCCCTCGCGCTCATAGTCCACATAGAAATCGCCGTGAAACTCATTGGTGCCAGTCTTGATGACCGTGTTGATGAAGGTGCCGGGCACGGGTACCTCCGCGCTATTCGATGCCGCCACGATCTGCATCTCGGTGAACGCGCCGTAGTCGTAATAGAAGCCCGCGGCCTCTGAGCCCTCCGCCGTGATCACCCCGTCAATGTTCGGCCAGTTCTGGCCGCGCGCGCCGTAATTACGATACGCCGTCTGCGTCCCCGCCGTTGCCCCACCGACATCATGTCGGCCGATCATGGTGACGCCTGGGGTCATGGCGAGCGTCACCCAGATGTCGCGCGCCGTGGGCAACTCCTTCAGCAGCCGCTCCGTGTAATTCACGCCCACCTGCGTCGCCGAGACGTCCAGAATCGGCGTCTCCCCGATGACCGTCACCGATTCCTCGATGGCCGCAACCTCCAGCTTCACGTTGATCGTGGCCGTGAAGCCCACGCGAACCTCGATGTCCGTTCGGATGAGCGTCTTGAACCCCGACGCCTCGAACTTGAGCGTATAAAGCCCCGGCGGCAAGGCCGTGAAGGCATACGTCCCCAGTTCGCTCGTCGCCGTCGTCCGCTCGCCCATCAGAACGGGACTCGTGAGCGTGACTTTCACTCCGGGAACAGGATCGCCCTTCTCATCTGTGACACGTCCGTTGATATGACCGGTGATCTCCTGAGCGAACAGCGGAAGGGACGGCGCACTGAGGAGAAGGGCGAGTGCGAGACCGAGCCACCTTTCCCTCATGCCTTACCCCTCCTTAGTTTGAGCTCAAACGCGGCGCTTTTATATCACATCCCTCGCCGGAGGGCAAGCGGGATTTTTTTTCGCGAGGGGGCACCTGGGTGGGCCTCGGGCTGGATTGACCCCCGGTCTCCTCGTCAGGTAGACTCCGAGCGCCGAAGCTATGTCGAATCGCGCAGCTCGCCTACGGACAGCGCTGCTCGTCAGTTTCCTGCTTTCGGGGGTCTGCAGCCTCCTCTACGAAGTCCTCTGGATGCGCGCGCTCTCGCTGGTGCTGGGCAACACGCTCTTCTCCACGAGCCTCATCCTCGCGATCTTCATGGGCGGGCTGGCACTCGGCAGTTACGTTTTCGGGCGATGGACGGAGCGATGGCCTGATCCCTCGAAAACGCTGCGCGCCTATGCCTTCATGGAGCTCGGCATTGGGCTTTGGGGATTCGCGCTACTGGGAAGCCGATCTCGGATCGAAATGCTGCTCGTCTCCTTCGCTCACATGGGGTCTCCTCGCACCCTCGCATTCGCGGAAGCCGTCATCGGCGCAGCGCTCCTGCTCCCGCCCACGGTGCTCATGGGCGGGACCTTCCCGGTGTTGAGCGTCTTCTTCGGTCGAGGACGCGGCGAACGCCTGGGCGGCGAAATCGGCCGATTGTACGCCATCAACACCCTGGGCGCGGCCCTGGGGAGCTTCAGCAGCGGCTTCCTTCTCATTCCCGCGCTCGGTCTGCACCGGTCGCAGGCCCTGGCGTCCGCGATCAACATCTGCGTCGCTCTGATCGCTTTCGTCTGCGCGCGCGTGGTCTCCGCTGAAGACCATGCGGAGATCTCCCACGCAGCCGCGCGTCATGCCGGGATGCTCCCCGACGGCACGCTGCCGTCTCGATCCCCTTCGTTGCTCCCGCTCGTCGTTCTTCTCTCCGGATTCACAGCCCTTCTGTACGAAGTCGCGTACACGCGGATCCTCGCGCTCTTGCTGGGGCCGACCGTTTACGCCTTCAGCCTCATGCTGACGGTCTTCATCTCGGGCCTGGCCCTCGGAAGTCGGTTGCTCGCCCCGCGAAGCGATCGGTGGGGAGAACGCGCCGATGGCCCCGCGAGGCTCACGGCGTGGCTCGCCAGTCTCTACGTCCTCCTCGGGCTCTCGGTCGCTGCGACGCTCCCCATCCTCAATCGCCTGCCGCTTCTTGTGAGCGAGATCGTGCAGGCGCATGCCGATCATTATGCGCGGCTTCAACTGCTACAGGCGATGATGATCGCCGGCCTCTTGATCGTGCCCACGATGCTCTCGGGCGCGACGTTCCCCATGATCGTCAAACTCTCCGTGCGCGAAGAACGAACGCTCGGGAGACACGTGGGTCGGGTCCTGGCCACCAACACCGCGGGCGCTGTTTCAGGCGCGCTGCTCACGGGCTTCCTCCTCATCCCGAACGTGGGGACCGAACGCACGTTCTGGATCGGCATCACCCTCAACGCGGGGATCGGGTTGCTCCTCCTCCTTCAGCTCTCGATGCGATGGGGCTTGCGCCTGAGCCTCGGCATGGGGATCCCCGGACTCCTGCTGCTCACCCTCGCGCTTCTCCCGCGTTGGGATGTCGAGCGGCTCTCGGCCGGGCTCTATAAGTATGCGCCGTATTATGCCGACGTGGACGCTGACATCATCGCGCATCGCGGCGACCTGCTCTATTACCGAGAAGGCGCGATGGCGACCGTCGCCGTCCGCCGCGTGGGAGAGGAGCATCAACTCTCGCTCGATGGGAAAGTGGATGCCAGCGATGGTGGCGCCGATATGCTGACGCAAAAACTGCTCGCGCACCTGCCCCTCCTTCTGGCCGAACGGCCGCGACGCGCGTGCGTCATCGGCTTGGGGAGCGGCGTGACCGCCGGCACAGCTCTCCTGTACCCGCTCGAGCGCGTGGATGTCGTGGAGATCTCTCCCGAAGTCGTGCGCGCAGCTCGATTCTTCGAGCACGTCAACGACCGCGTCCTCGATAATCCCCGCGCGCGTCTGATCCTCAGCGATGCGCGCCGCTACCTCCTGTTCACCCGGGAGGCTTACGATGTCATCATCTCCGAGCCTTCGAATCCCTGGATCGCGGGCGTCGGCGCGCTCTTCACCCGCGAATTCTTCCACCTCATGCGGGCGCGCCTGACCGAGCGCGGGCTCGTCTGTCAATGGTTTCACGCGTACAACATGCCCCTGTCGGACTTGAAGATGTTGCTGCGGACATTTCACACCGTCTTCCCGCGCGCGTTCCTCTGGGTGCTCAATGAGAATGACCTCCTCCTCATCGGGGCTCAGGACCCGGCTTTCGATCTGGATCGTGAGCGCATCGAGCGGAACTTCTCCCGAGCCGAGGTGAGGGCCGATCTTCACCGGCTGGGCGTTGTGGACCTCTACACCTTGCTCAGCCTCTACGTGATGCACGGCGAGGATCTCGCGCGCTTCGCTCAGGGAGCCCCGCTGCACACGGACGATCATCCCCTTCTGGAGTTCTCCGGCCCGCGCGCGATGCACGCGCAGACGAGCCGATCGAACCTGCAGGCGCTTCTGGAATTCCCGCGCACGCTGCCCCCGCCTCGAGCTGTCCGGGACATGTCGCGGCGCGCGACATGGGAGAGCTTCCAGAACAAAGGACGCATGCATGAGCGCGCCGAGAGCTTCGCCGAGGCCTTTCGTGAATATCGGCGAGCGATCGAACGCAATCCCCATGCGGCCGAGGCCCTGGCGGGGCTGCGACGCGTCGCGCGCACGCGCGAACACCGCCTCGAAGCTGAGGCGCTCTACACGCGACTGGTGCGGGACGATCCGCAGAACCTTGAGGCGCGACTCGCCCTGGCGGCGTGGTACGAGGAGGAACGCCGCTACGACGCGTGCCTGGCGCTCCTGCGCGAGAGCGTGGAGCGGATCTCACGAGCACGCGGAGATCTCCGGCTCCTCAGCCAATACGCGGCCTGCCTGGCCGGAGCGAACGAACTGGCGATGCTCGAAGAGGTCTGCCGGCGATGGCTCGCGCTCGCTCCGGGAAGTGGCCGCGCATGGTTTCACCTGGCCGTGATCCGATCTCAGCAAGGGAAATGGGCGGAAGCGCTGACCTTCGCTCGCCGAAGCGTGGAGGCTGATCCACGCGACTTCCAGGCGCGCACGCTCCTGGCGATGATTCACGCCGAGCTGGGGGAGACCGCGCGCGCCCGCGCTCTCTTCGAGGAGATCGCGCGCGATCATGCGGATCAGGCGCTGGCCTTCTACAACTACGGGCTCTTCCTCCTGAACGCGGGGCAGTTTCGTGAAGCCCGCGAGCAATTCCAAAAGGCTCTGGATCGCGATCCACTGCACCTGGAGAGCTACCTCGGGCTGGCAGAGGCCCTCTGGCGCAGCGGTCAGAAACGAGAGGCCCGCGCATGGGCCCGACGCGTCCTGCGCCACGATCCCCAGAACGCCCTCGCGCGCGAGATCCTGCGCACCTCATGAGGGGCCCCGACCTCACCATAGGGACAGCCCCTGCAAGGTCATCTCTCGCCCTCAAGCTCAGTCAGAGCCGTCCCACGACATGGCGATCGCCTGACCCGAGGGATCATGCGCGCGGATGTCTCGGCGGGCTGAGGCGAAGGTCCGCGCCCGGATTTTGACACGGCGCTGGAAATCATCTATAACTCTCGTCCTCGGGATTGGCCCTCCCTTCAAGATGTGGGCTTCATGTTCCGAAGGAGGGAGAAGAGCGATGGGAGCCGGAACGCGCGCACAAGAGCTGCGACAACGCCGGCACCGGAAGCTGAAGCGGCGGAAGCAGCTTCTGCATGAGCTGTTCCAACGGCTCGATCAAGGACGCACGCGCGAGGAACGCGTGAAGATCGCTCAGGAGTTCTGGCAAAAGATGCGCGGCACGCCCACGCCGCCGCAGTGGACGTCCTCCCTATCCGCATGAGGACGGCGCGAACCTGAAGGCGGCGAGCTCGACGCCCGATCTCGGCTCATGCAGGGGGTCGGCCGCATGCATCTGAGACGCGCAAGGTGAGGCGCTTGAGCACCATGGTGCCATAGGCTCCGCGCGGAAGGGTGAAAAGGAGCACGGCTTTCACGCGGCCCGGATAGAGTTCGTCCGGCGCCACCTCCAGCATCTCCAGGCCCTCGGGAAAAAGAAGGACATCGCGCGGGACGGCCTTCATGTAAGCGCGCCTGAGTTTCTTGAGCGCGAGGGCGTTCTCCGATGTGATCCCCGCGCGCTCCAAGACCTTCCGATAGATATGCTCGGCATAGGGATCCGGCGGAGAAGCGCCGGGGCCGGGCGTGGGGAGTTTCAATTCACGCAAATACTCGAGCGCCTCCCGCGAGAGCGTCAGATAGAAGGCATACCGCGTGACGACACCCCGCACCTCCAGGATCGGGGACGCCCACTCCCGCACGATCTCTCGCACCATCTCGTTCCAGAGGAACGATTGATAGGCCGAGAGGATCAGGGCCAGCTCCTCGCGCGGGATGAGATTGACGGCCCCTACATAATCCCCTCCGCGCCGCTGCAGGAAGCGGAAGAGGCGACGTTCGGTCACCGTCTTCGCTTGCTTCAGGCAAGCGTCCCACTCTCCCCAATGTTCCAGGAAATAGCGCTTGCGCTCCTTGGCCGCTCGCTTCTCCTGCGGATAGCACAGCGTGAGGTAAATCTTCAGCGCCTCTTCCCACTGATCCTTCACGAGCTTCTCTGCGATGAAGCCGCGCTTTCGATCGTAGGAGCCGAAGCGCTGGTCGTCGAAGTAATTCGGCAGACCGTAGGCCCGCACGGCCTGGAGATTGCGCTCCACCTGCGCGACCTCTTCCGCGCGCATCGCCCGCAGCGTGATGCGGAACCGATTGCCCAGGATGAATTCCGGGGTCATCGGCTCGTCCACCCATCCGAGGGCGTGGAGCGCGAACGCCGACTCGGTGAGCGAGAGATCGCGCTCATCGCGAATCGTGATGTACTGTGTTGTGAGCGCGTGACGATCCTTCCGCCCTCCGTAGGAGAAAGCGTCATAGGGAAGTCCAAACCGTCGCGCCAATCGGCGCAAGAGGTCGGTCGTATTCCACCCGGCCTTGGTCAGGCGATAGAGGCGATACCGTCCCCGATCGGAGGGAGTCAGATCAGCGATCTCCGTGACCTGAAAATCCTCCGGCCGGACCTTGATCTTGTACGCGATCGGCCTCCCCCGGCGCACGAGCGCTTCGGTCACGGGCCGTTTCGCTTCACCCATTGACATCGGCGTTCTTCAGCGCACGAACCGGATCTGCTCGATCCGCCCGCGCGTGTCGAAGACGACCTCCAGAGCCTGCCGCTTTCGCTCCATCAGTGCCGGCCAGCGCCGAAGGAGCGCGCGCGCGATCGCTCGCCCCACGGCATCCAGGTCCTCCAATCGTCCTTCGAATCTCAAGTCGTAGAGGATGACGCGCTGCCGTCCTCCCTCTTCGTGGCGCATCGCCAGAGGGAAGCGGGCGAACCAGCGATACCGCTTCCCCTCGGGCGTCGCCCACGCTTGGAGGATGAACGGATCGTCGGTGCGAAACGGCGAAGGATGAACGGCGATGGGACCGAAATCGGCGCGCAGGACTCGAACCGGGATGTCGTACACGCGATCGGGCGTCATGACGATGCCTTTTCGATGAAGGGGCGAGAAAGCGACGGGGATGGCCCCGATCGTCACGGCCGAGATACCCTCCGCTCGCACCCACGCCTGCAGTCGCCGAAGGGCCGCCACCTGCACCCACGCGGCGAGTCCCACATACCCCACCAGCAGCATCGCGCCGACACGATATGCCCATCCCGCTCGCCACGCGCGCCGTCCGAATGCGCGCCGAAGAAGCCACGGCACACTGAGGATCAGCCACACGTACGGATCAATGATGAACCAGAGGTCGAGACTGAACCGCCGATCGGAGAACGGTTGCAGGATCATCGTCCCATACGACGTCACGAGATCGAAGAAGATGTGCGAACCGATGCCGAGGACACTCGCCAGGTAAAACGCCCAAAAGCCGAGCGATGCGTCCTCGCGCCCATGGGGATTGCCGACGATGACCCGACTCTCCGCACCGCGCCACCACATGAAGAGCGCGCGCGGAACCCGATGATAAGCGAGCGCCGCGATGGGGAACCCCAGCAGGACGGCTCCGAGAAGCGAATGTGTGATCCCTCGATGGTTCTGCAACGACGCCAGCGGATCGCCCGCCCCAAAGAAGATGTCTATATCCGGCAGCACGCTGCAGACGGTGGCGAGCACGACGAGATCGCGCCCGCGCGGCTCCGGGACAATCGCCTTCGCGAAAACCCGAGTGATCATTCCATGCGTGATCGTATCCATCCCACCGCGCTCACGTGAAAACGTATCGGAGCCTCGCGCGCCGGGCAGCCCCGATCGGCGAGCCGATGCCCTCACGCCCGCGCCACCTGACCAAGCGATCCCCCATCCGCGAACGAGGGTGGAGACCATCGCGCGCCAAGCTCACCACCACCCGAGCGCCCTCCACCACACCGCTCCGATGCCCAGCCAGATCGCCAGATTCACCCAGGAGGCGATCACCCCCAGCCGCCACCACACCGTCTGCGCGACATACCCCGCACCGAAGTAGATGGGTGCCGGCGTCGTCCCGTAATGCGTGAGTCCGGCCATCACGTTCGAGAGATAAGCGAGCGCGTGCACGGCTAGCGGAGCCGGAGCCCCCGCCGCGAGCACGACGACGAGAAACGGGATGTACATGGCCGTCACATGCGCCGTGATGCTCGCGAACCCATAGTGCGCGTAAAAGTAGATGAGTGCCAGAACAAGCCACGCTCCCCACCAACTCCATCCGGCCGTCACGGCCGCTGCCGCCTCCGCGAAACGCCGCGTGAGATCGGTCTCGCCCAACGCCCCGCCCATGCGCACGAGGCCCCCGTACCAGAGGAAGACATCCCAGGCGCCGCGCTCGGCGATGATGTCCTCCCAGTTCAACACGCCGCCGAGGAGCAGCAACGCGATCCCCAGGAGCGCGATCACGGCATAGTGAATGCCGTGCCAACTCATCGTCATCCAGAGGGCGGCCACGATGAGGAAGACCAGGAGCATCACCTTCTCCTGACGCGACATCGGCCCCAGGCGTTTCAACTCCGCTTCGGCGAAAGTCGCCGCCTCAGGCGTGCGCCTCTGCTCCGGCGGAAACAACCGATACACGAGCACGGGGATGAGCGCGAACGAGAGCACGCCGGGCACGATCGCCCCCACGGCCCAACGCGCGTACGAGAGCGAGATGCCCGCCACTTGCTCGGCGAACTTCGCGATCAAGGGATTGGAGGCCTGTCCGGTCAAGAACATCGCGCACACGATGACCTCGCACTGATAGACGAGGACCATGAGGAACGCGCCCAATCGGCGCGCTGAATCTCCGGGTCGCGAATCGTACGCTTCGGCTAGGCTCCGCGCGATGGGGAAGAGAATCCCCCCGCACCGCGCGCCATTTGACGGGATGATCATCGCCAGCACCATGTCCGTCGCCGCCAGCGCATAGCCCAGACCGAGCGAATGTCGCCCCACGGCGCGAATGAAGAGGAAGGCGATGCGCCGCCCGAGCCCCGTCTTGATCATCCCGCGCGCGAAGAAGAAGGCCGCCAGCACGAGCCAGACAATAGGGTCGGCATACCCGGCGAGCGCCTCACCGACGGGCATCGTTCCCGTGATGGCGAGCGCGAGCACGCCCAGGAGCACCATCGCCCCACCCGGCATCGGCTGCGCGATCAGCCCCACGATCGTCGCCAGGAAGATCGCCAGCAGATGCCACGACTCGCGCGCGATCTCTTCGGGCCTGGGCGCCAGAGCCACCCCCACGCCCGTCAGGAAGACCACTCCCCACCGCGCGGCCGTGGGGGAGATCTCACGACGAAGCTGCATCACGCGATGTGCGCGGTGGGGAGGCATATCAGACGAAGGGGCATCGGAAAGTGCAGGGAGGACTCACGCCGCCAAATCCCCCGCGCGTGATGGCTCCGCCGAATCATCCGGCGAGCTTCACCCGCTTCTGCATCTCATACATCTCCAGCACCTCGCGCACCGTGTTGGCATCCTCCGGCCGCTTGTCCTCCCGAATCCAGCCGACGACGCGGGGAAAGCGCAACGCATAACCCGGCTCATCATCGCGCTTACCGCAGGTGTGGACCGGCGACTTCGTGATCTCATCCGCCAGCACCGTCACGACATAGCGGGGTTCCACCCACACGTCGGGCTCAATGAGCGAATCCACGCGCGCGGGACGATGCGACACGCGCGAGCGATCGAGCAGCTCGCGAATCCGCACCCATTCCTCCTCGCTCAATCCGCTCCCGATCTTCGCGATCGTCTTGAACGTGTCACTCTCCTCATCGTACACAGCTCCGAGCAACGCCCCGATGCCCAGTCGCGCCCGCGACCCGCGTCCGTGGAAATAGCCGATCAGCACGACATCGAGCGTATCGCTCAGCTCGCCCTTGTACGAGCGCTTGAGCTTGATCCAATGGAAGCCACGTGCGCCCGCTTGATACGGCGCGTCGAGCCGCTTGGCGACGATGCCCTCCAACCCGCGCTCGATGCTCTCCTCGAAGAACCGCTCCACGACCTTAGGATCATCAGTGATGATCATCTCGGCAAGCTTGAGCCGATCGCCCGGGCGGATCATTCGCTCCAGCGCCTCTCGTCGCCGCTCATACGGCTCCGGCGTATAGTCCACGCCATCGCTATAGAGCAGATCGAAGGCGTACAGCACCAGCGGATATTCGCGCGCCATCTCTGCGACCCCATGCTTGCGCTTGCGCTGAACGGTGACCTGGAAGGGATAGATCTCGCCCGTCTCCTCGTTCACGGCGACGGCCTCGCCCTCGAAAATCGCCTCGCGCGCGGCCACCTGTTGCCGCACCCCCTCGACGATGTCCGGGAACATCGGCGTCGTGCGCTCGAGATTTCGAGAGAAGATCTCCACCGTATTCCCCTGCTTGTGCACCTGACAGCGAAATCCATCAATCTTCACCTCGACGGCACACCGCCCGAGCCGCCGGATGATCTCCTCAGCCGTGGGCAACCGCTCGGCCAGAGCCATACGAATCGGATGGCCGACGCGGACCCGAAAGGCGCGAATCCCATCCAGACCCTGTTCTCGAAGCGTCCGCGCGACCAATCCGAGATCGGAACAGAGGTTGTAGGCCCGCTCCAACTCTGGCCTCAAGCTCCGATCTCCCGCCACCGCCTTCGAGAGCGCATCCAAGATCGTGGGATCACCGATCCCCAAGCGCAATCGTCCCATGACGAACCGCGCGATATAGCGCGCCTCCTTCGGCCCGGCTTCCGCCAACAGGTCGCTCAGCCCCTGTATCTTGCGCTCGACGCTCCCTTCACCCGTTTGCTCCGCGATCTCCATCAAGCGCGTGTAGACGGCGAGGACGGTGAGCTTCCCGCGCGCGGACGCCTCCTTCTTCTGTTCAAGCAGCCGCTCGACGACCAGCCCGGGATCGCCCAACTTCTTGTACAGCGTCGTCACGCGCCCTTCCTCGACCCCCGTGGCCTTCGCGATGGCGCGCAGCACGAGCTTCTCGGCCATCCCGATCTCAATGCCGCGAAAAGGCGGCGCTAACTGCTCTTCCAGCAAATAGACGACCGGGGCGATCTCCTCCGCCTCCACGTCGCGAAACAAGTCGCTCAAGATGTCGAACATCTCCAGCCGCTTGGTCGTCGCCTCCAGCCGCTCGAAATAGTCCACGAGTCTGGCGAATCGCATACGCTCACTGCGGGCGCGCTCCCCATAGAGAGTCGCGCGCCGCCTGCTCACCTCCTTTCGGGCAATGCGCGCTCACTTCACCCGCTCGATGATCACCCTTTGAATGAGCACAGGGCGGATCGGCTTGTCCGTCGCGTCGCGCGGGACGTTGGCGATCCGCCGAGCGACGTCCAACCCCTCGACGACTTCGCCGAAGATCGTGTGCTTGCCGTTCAGATGCGGCGCCGGCGCG
Organism: bacterium HR10; assembly: GCA_002923315.1. Lineage (GTDB taxonomy): Bacteria > Acidobacteriota > Blastocatellia > HR10 > HR10 > HR10. The sequence goes on along the minus strand of BEHM01000003.1, from coordinate 85,176 downwards.
ACGGTGATGAAGAATTGACTCCCATTGGTGTTCGGCCCGCGATTGGCCATCGCCAAACGCCCCGGCTTGTCGAACTTCAAATTCGGACGAATCTCATCCTCGAACGTATAGCCCGGCGTATACCGACCGGTCGCCGTCGGATCCCCCGATTGAATGATGAAATTCGGGATGACGCGATGGAACATCAAGCCATCGTAAAACCGCTTCTTGATCTTCCGCCCGGTCCATGGCGAGATGTGCTCCTTCGTCCCTTCCGCCAACCCCACGAAATTGGCGACGGCCTTGGGCGCCTCCTGCTCGAAGAGCCGACACACGATCCGCCCCATGCTCGTCTCGAAGATGGCATACAGGCCGGGCGCACGCCGCGCCGACGATGTGGCGGACCGCTGCTGCCCCCCACTCGAAAGCGCGAGAGCAAGCAGCACCCCGATGCTCACGATCCCGAAGTAAAAAGCCGATGTTCTCCTCATAGCCTGCTCCTCACCCACGAGGAGAGGCGGACCAGAGGCGCGCGGTCGCGCTCACGGGACGAGCCCGGTGCCATCATTGGAACCGCAACCCTTCGACCACGATCTCAAACCGCGCCAGCTCAGCCTTGGGCGGGACATTATCCACATTGACCTGAATGACCATGGATTCATTCGGCCCCAAGCTCGGTCTCCGACGCGGGATCGGGAAGGCCGTGCGCTCAGCCACAGGCCGATTCTCCATATCGTAGACGATGGCGCGAACCTGCACCCCCGTGAGCGTGCGCGATCCCCGATTGGTGAGCACCCCGTAGACGACGACCTGCTTCTGCCCGATGAGATTTTGCGCCTGCGTCGCCTCCTGATTCTCCACCGTCACAAACCGGCGATAGGCTTCGAACTCCGGAGAGCCCGCCGCTACGAACCCGGTGAGCCCCGCCCCCGCAGAGCCAGCCGGCCCCGACGTCGTGCGCCGCGCGCTCCAATACAGGACGAGTCCTCCGATCACGGCAAACCCAATGGCTGTGATCGCGAGGACCCGCCATCGTCGCCGCCGCTCCTCTCGCTCCACGTCTGAAGGTGGCGTGAACATCCTTCCCCCCTTCGATGCCTCTTATCTTATACCGCCTCACCCCGGGGAGGACAAGATCGAGAGCGCAGGGGACTCACTTCCGAAGAGCCTCCGAGGGGGGAGCGCAGGGGCCACACCCCGATGATCAGAATCCCCAGGGGGACAGATGCTCGATGCCGAGCATGCGAAGATAAGCGACGATCTGCCCGCGATGATGCGCCTCGTGCTCGCAGAGGCCGAGGATCACGTCATACAGCGTCACGCGACCGGCGAGCCCGTTCATCGAACGGGCGAGATCCTCATCCGTGAGCGTCCCCAGCAACTCCAGCGTCTCGCGGTGCGTCACCTCAAGCAGCGCCAACTCGGCCATGAGATTCTCGGCCGGACCAGTCGCCTCAATCAGATCCAGATCGCGACGCACGGCCAGAAGCTGCTTCAAATCCCAATGCCCCTTCACGACCTCCTGACACATCATCTCGGCCTGAGCCAGATGCCGCACCAGTTGTCCCAGCGTGAGCATCCCTTCCACCGGCCGCCACGTCATCCGATCCGGGGGAATGCGGCGAAGTACCGATAGCGTCCGCGCCCGAACGCTCTGAACATGAGCCCGAAGGCGCTCTGCCGTTCGCCTCGTCTCCTCCCTTCTTGTCGCCGGACACGATCCGCTCGAATGTGCCCCCTTCAGCTCCATCACGATTCATCCCGAAATCGCGTGGGCACGCGCGCCGCACACGCGAGCAGAGCTTGAGCCGCGCGCATGTAGCGCAGCAGCAGCGAGAGATCACCGCGAACGCGCAACTTCCCCATCCAGATCGCCCGCACCGGATCGAGCTGCCCGTGCAAGAGTCGCTTCCAATCCTCGTACTCGGCCGAGATGAGAAACGGCGCGCCCTCCCCTTCCTGAGGGGTGACCACATCCGCCGCGCGACACTCCCCCTGATGGAGATCGAGCCGAAGATAGGTCTTCTCCTCGCCGAAGCGGATGACGAAGCAGATCGGCCCGGCGCGCCAATCGCCCGCCGACTCCCGATACGCGGAACTGGCATTGATCTGCTCGCGAAAGGCGCGCGCCCATTCGGCACTCGGAAAGAGCAGGCTCATAGCAGACATCACTGCGGGGGCGGGATCGGCAGGTTCAGCTTCTCCCAGACATTCCCCGCGAACACACTCCCCACCCGATTGAAGGCGTACAAGGACCCGACGAACGTCAACGGGATGAGGAGCGCGACGACCACGCTCAAGTCCACACGCTCGGCCACACGTTGCAGCCAGGTCGGCCCACTGCGCACTCGCTGCCGCAGCAGCTCGCTGAGCCCGAGTCGCTGCCGAATCTGATGAGCGCAGATGAGGACGCTCAGGATCGCCGCCGCCAGACCCAATCCCCGAACCGGGAAGCGCTTACTCATGAGGTCGGCGCGAATCAACTCGCCGAGCTTCTGAATGTCTGACGTCGGCGGCACATGCACATCCATGATGGCGACCACATAGACGAGGATCACCCCCAGCAGCACGAGGAAAGGCAAAAGCGACGTGGCGGCGATCGCATAGAGGCTGCGCGCCCGCGCCCGGATGTCAATCAGATAGAGCCAACAGTAGATGAACAGCATCCCCATGGGAACGACCGCCACCATGAAGAGCGATTGGAAGAGAAAGAACATGACGACCGTCATCAGAAACAGGCCCCGCCATTCGGGGGGAAAAGCGCCCGCATAGCGATAGGCCACCGCATACTGCGCCAGGAAGAGACCCACGAAGTAGAGGAGGACCATCAGATGGTAGCGCCTCAATCGCAGCTCTTCCACTGGCGTCTCCAATACTACGGCCATCCGTCCCACGTCCCAGTTGATCTCCACGAAAAAGCGCGCGTGAGTATATCGGCAGAGCTCACACTTTGTCAAGGCGATCTCACCCACGCGAGCGAGCTCCGACAAGCCCCAACGCGTTCGCGGGTTCTCCTTTGAGGACCTCCTTCAAGACCCACCCGCGTTCGTCGAAGGTGACGCTCACGGGGGGACGCTCCAGGAGGAACGTGAACTCCTCGCGGCGCGCCTGATTCCACACGCGCTTCACCTCCGCCGTTCCATCCGCATAGCGAAGGGTGAACTCCACCGGCATGATGTAGATAGGTGGCCGGGCCGGATCTCGCCTCGGAACAAGATGCGTCTGCCGCTGCTCCAGCCACAGGCGAAGCCGATAGCCCGCGCCTTCCGGCTGCACCGACCACGCGAAGGCATAGATCGGGCGCATTGGCGCATAGACCCATTGCTCGAAGAACCAGTCGAGCGACGCGCCGTAGAACTCGGAGACGACGCGCTGCATATCCTCTGTGCTCGCATTCGCATAGGCGAAGCGCCGTCCGTATTCCCGCAGCGCCGCGAAGAACCGATCCTCGCCGAGCAGATACCGGAGCATGTGCACGACCCACGCGCCCTTGGTGTAGATGGCGGGAATGTCGTCAAACGGATCCGTCGCGTCCTCGGCGTACACGGTTCCGCGCAGCCGCCCGGAAGCGAGGCCGTCATCTCGCTGTCGCAACAGCTGTCCCGGATCGGCCCCGTACATCCGCTCGCGGAAGAGGACCTCACCGTAGGTGGCGAACCCCTCGCTCAACCAGATGTCGTGCCAGGTGCGCGGCGTCACCATGTTCCCCCACCATTGATGGGCGGCCTCGTGCACAATGGTATCCACGGACATGAGCGCGGACGACCCGATGCTCGTCATCGTCTGATGCTCCATCGCCCCGCTCCAGGGGAATTCGGCCATGCCGTATTTCTCGGCGAGGAAGGGATACTCGCCGAACAGCTCGGCGAAGAGGCGCAACGCCTCGCGCGTCACCGGGAAGGTGCGCTGCGCGCGATCCAAATGCTCCGGGTAGACGAAGTAAAGGAGCGGCATCGTCGTGCCGTCGCGCGCCACGTAGACGTCGGAGAATTCCACGAAGTTCGTGGCCGCGATCGAGATGAGATACGTGGCGATCGGATACCGCTCTCGCCACACATAGGTGCGCCATCCATCGGGATGAAGGCGCACGTCCTCCAGGAGCCCGTTGGAGGCGACCACATACCCCGGAGGGACGGTGACCTCAAGGTCCGCCGTCGCCTTATCGGCGGGATCGTCCACGCAGGGCCACCAGGTGGGCGCGCCATCGGGTTGGCTGAGCGTCGCGACGACGGGAAATCCCGAATGGGAGCTGAAGAACATCCCACTGGGGAATCGCCCGATCGGCGTCGGTCGCCCACCGTATTCGATCACGAGGGTGAACGTCTGTCCCGCAGTGAGCGACACCAACACGCGCACGCGATCCTCCGCGTGGGTGAATGAAACCGGCACGCCATCCAGCAGTACCCGTGCGACCGCGAGCGCGGTGACCAGATCAATCCGAACCTCATCAACAGGCGCCGTCGCACGACCGCGAATCGTCACCCGACCGTCGAGACGACGTTCTTCAGGAAAGAGCGTGAGCTGCAACTTGTAATGCTCGATATCAATCGGCTGCGGCTCGACGATGCGATGCGCGCGGATTTGGAAGATCGGCCCGCTCGGTTCCCTCCCCCAGGTGCGTCCGTTTTCAATGTCGAAGGCGCGTGGAGCCTCGCGCCGTGGGAGCGTCGGGATCCCCAGCGAAGCCCCAATGAGGAGAATGAGGAGCAACTCCGCACGCCCGCCAGCGCGGCGAGGAGCTTCCCAGGACCACCAGCGTCGTCCGAGGGAAGCCCCTCGATCAGCGTCCAGGACCATCTCCCGCACCCCCATGCTAGCGCGGCGCTGTCCGAATCCAGAACGGGACATACAGTGGCCGTGGCGTCGTCTGTTCGCCATCGGCGATGAGCACGAATCCCTCGCTGTCAATGCGGCTGGTGATCGAGCTGGCATCAATCGTGAGCTTCAGGGTGAACGTCCCCGTTCCTCCGGCCGGCACCGTGAGCTGCGTCGGTGAGACGTCCACTTTCAGGAAAGAAGGCGCCGGCGGTGACAGCGCTGCTTGAACCGTATAGGTGGTCGCCGATTGGGAGCGATTCTTGATCACGAACTCGCGAATGAGCGTCGTCGGCGTCCCCACGACGACCGAACCGAAGCTGTGGCTCGGCGGATCCACAAGCGTGAGCACGCGCCGCGCAGCTTCCAGATCCACCAGGCCCGCGCCGCGATCCATGACGCGCGCCAATCCCACCTCATTGGGTCCCGTCGGGCGCGCCGCCGTCGTCATCAATGCGGCCTTGATATCCGCGGGCGACCAATCCGGGTGGAGTTGCTTGAGCAGAGCAGCAGCTCCGGCCACGCGCGGCGCGGCGAAGCTGGTCCCCGAGGTGAAGACATAGCCGCTCGGATCGTACAACGTCGGCTGTAGCGACCCCGGATCGGGGCGCGGGAACCGATTCTCGCCACGCGGATCATCGTCCTGGGCCGGACCGTAGCTGCCGCCCCCAATCGTCACCAGATCGGGCTTGATCAACAGCAGGCGCGTCGGCGTCGGCCCCCGCGAGCTCTGCTCCAACAACACATGCGGCTGCCGCTCAAAGACGAGCGGTTCGCTCGCCTGCGTCAACGTGATGATCGTCTCCCGTCCATTGGTCGCGTTCGTCGCCACGAGGTTCTTCAACGCGAGTCCGCTCGAACGCGGCAGAAAGAGCGTCGGCAGAAATTGCCCGGCCAGCGGAACGGCGTCAATCACATCCCCCGCTTCCTGATTGTTGTAGATGATGAGCGCTGCGGCACCGCTCACCCAGGCGTTGAAGGCCTTGGTGAGGATCAGGCAATTGCCGCGCTGAACCAGAAGCGCGCGATCCCGGACGAGCGCCGAGGGGAGGAGCTGACATCCATATCCGCCGCCATCCAATTGCCCATTATCGAGGAGATCAGCATCCACGACGGGCACCACCAGCGAGTCCGGAAACCGATTGGCGCGCACGCCCACGATCCGCACGAAGTTCGGCGGGGGCTCGGGCGAAGTCACCTGGACGACCCGCAGTTGCCCCGGCGTGAACCCATCGTGCGCATTGGTCACGGCGCCGACAGTGATGGCACTCGGGGCCGTCCCCGGCGAGGAGATGGACGCACGATCCGGACCGAAATTGCCCGCCGCCACGCAGACGATGACCCCTGCGGCGACGGCGTTCTCGACGGCTTCCACCTGCGGGTCCGGCTCCTCCGAAGGGCCGAGCGAGATGCTGCCGAAGCTGATGTTGATGACATCCATCCCATCGGCGACGGCCTCCTCAATGGCCTTGACGACGTTGTCGGTCGCCGCATTCGGCGCGAAGACCCGATAGCTCCCGATGAACGCCTTGGGCGCGACGCCGCTCAAGGTCACCGGCCGTGCGCCGGGTGTTCCGCGCAGGTCCACGAAATTCCCCGCCGCCGCTGCCGCCACATGCGTCCCATGCCCAACCAAATCCTGAGCCGTGAAATGCCCCGGATTGATGTTCTTGTTGTTGAGGTCTTGCAGCGACGGGATCACCTTGGCCACGATCACCTTGCTGTTGGCGAGCGCGAGATCGCCCTTGGGGAATCCCGGTGGCGGCACAAGCGTCGGGTCATGGAACATGGGGTTGCTGAAGTCCACGCCGCTATCAATGATCCCGATCTTGATGCCCCGTCCGGCGTTCTCCGGCCCCCCGACCGCCTCCCACAGCGCCGGCGCGCCCATCAAAGGATTGCTCACATCAAGCGGTGGTGGAGTCATCGGTTCTGCGAACAACCGATTCAGCCGAATGGGCGCCAGACGCGCCACCTCCGGCCATCGCGCGACCTCCTCCACCTGATCCTCGGGGATCAGCACGACCACGCCGTTCAGGACGATGCGATACGCATAGCCCCACTGCGCTTCGGGCACGCGCTGCCGGAGCCGCTCGGCGAAAACCGTCTGTCGAGCTTCGAGATAGCTCAGGTAATTGGCCGAAGCCGGTGATTGCAGGTCGAGCTTCCCTTCGCGCCGATTCTGCGGCGCGACGCGCAGGCTGGTCGCCGCTAACCCCCGAACCCCACCCTCGTACCGGACAAGAGGCGGCTCATTGAAAATGACGATGTAGGCCTTCTTCCCCTCGATGGTCAGTGTCTCGGGAGGAGTCGGCGCTTGTGACGGATGCCTCTGGAGCGACGTCCCCCACAGCGGGTTCACGAGAACGCAGATCCCAACGAGCGCACTTCCGATCCACCGCGACCACCTCATACCGCTTCCTCCTTTCCCGCACGCACGTCTTCGCATGCGCCCTAGTCTAGGCCAAACGCCGTGCGCCGTAAAGAGGAGGTTTGGGGCGCTCCCTCACCCGCAGGAGGGACAACGCGGGAGAGGTCACGAATGCCTTCGATGACGCCCACATAGAGAACCTCCCGCCCCTTTCCCTTGAGCCGATCCCTCGTGTACATTGTGAGACCGAATGTTCGGGCGGAGTGCTTCGGATCACAGAGGAGGCCGATTCGAGGACCTGGGGGCGTTTCTCGCCTTCCTGGAGCAACGAGGACAACTCGTCCGCGTTCACGTCGAAGTGGACCCGGTCCTCGAAGTCACCGAGATCGCGCAGCGCGTAGTTCGCGAGGGTGGTCCCGCGCTGCTGTTCGAGCGCCCCAAAGGCGCCGCCTTTCCCCTCGTCATCAATCTCTTCGGGACGGCAGAGCGCATCCGATGGGCTTTGGGGCGAGAGCCGGCTGAGATCGGCGATGAACTCCTTCGCGCGCTCGAAGACCTGAATCCTCCGACTCTCGGCGGCCTCTGGCGCTCGCGCGCCCTCCTTCGTCGAGCGCTCAGTATGCGTCCGCGCCGCGTGCGGCGCGCGCCCGTACACGAGGTCCTCGAGGAGCCGGACCTCTGGAAGCTCCCGATCTTGAAATGCTGGCCGGAGGACGGCGGACGCTTCATCACGTTTGGGCTCGTGCTCACGGAACACCCGAAGACGCATCGGCGAAATCTGGGCCTCTACCGCCTGCACGTCTTCGAACGCGATCGAACGGGAATGCACTGGCAAAGCCTCAAGGGGGGTCGCGCGCATTACGAGGAGGCCGAGCGTGAGGGCCGTCCGCTGCTCGTGGCCGTGATCCTGGGCGGCGATCCCGCACTGATGCTCTCCGCCATCCTGCCCTTGCCGGAGGATTTTGACGAAATCGCGTTCGCCGGATTCTTGCGTGGCCGACCAATTCCCCTGGTTCCAGCCCGCACGATCCCGCTGCTTGTTCCGGCTCATGCGGAGTTCGTCCTTGAAGGCATCGTCCCCCCCTACGAACGCCAGATGGAAGGCCCCTTCGGCGATCACTTCGGCCACTATTCGGAAGCCGCTCCCTTCCCCGTCTTTCAGATTCACCGGATCACGCGTCGTCGCCGAGCGATCTACCCGGCCACGGTCGTGGGCAAGCCCCCTCAGGAGGACAAGTACCTCGGCATCGCCGCCAACGAGATGATCGGCCCGCTCGTGCGGCTCCTCAATCCGAACGTCGTGGACCTTTGGGCGTTTCCGGGAGCCGGATTCCACAATCTGCTCGGCGTCTCCCTTCGAGAGCGCCATCCGAAGGAAGCGCTCAAGACGGCCTTCGCGCTGCTGGGACTTGGACAGTTGGCCCTCACGAAAGTGATGATCCTGGTGCGGGAGGATGTGGACTGCCGGAGCTTCCCGGCCCTGCTGCGCGAGCTGTGGTTTCGCTTCGATCCGCAGCAGCATCTGGTGCTGCTGCCGACGGCTCCGCTGGACACACTCGACTTCACCTCCTTCGTCCCCCACGTCGGCGGCAAACTCATCCTCGACGCCACGGGCGAGCGGATTCGAGAGAGCCCACCACCCACCGAGGTCACCGATCCGCGAACGCTCGATCGGCGCATCCTCGCGCATCGCGTATTGGACGGGGGGGTACTCGTCCTCACCATCGAGCGCGAAGCGCGCGCCGTGCTGGAGGACCTGGTGCGCGCTCCGACCCTGGGCCCCGTGAGGATGCTGATCGCCGTCAGCCCCGACGTGCGACTCGAGGATGAGGAGAATCTCTTGTGGGGGATCTTCACGCGCTTCGATCCCGCCCGCGATCTCCTGTGCGAAGAGATGCGCTTGGTCGGAGCGCGCCCCCTGTATCGCGGGCGCCTGGCCATTGATGCGACGTGGAAGGAGGGATATCCGCGCCCCCTCGAGATGAGGGAGGACATCGTGCGCCTGGTGGACCGACGCTGGCCCGAATACTTCCCACCGGAGAGGGGCTGATCCCCTCCCCGCAATTGTCACGATGGCGCCCTCGCGTCCGGCTACCGCGTGATCGCCGGGCGCAGGGCCGCCGCGCGATCCTTCGGCACCGCCAGATAGCCAATGATGCGATCGGGCTTCACCTCGTTGACGACCAGCTCATAGGGTGACGTCCCCCGTTCGGCGCGAAACTGGATGGGCGTGTTGATGAGATTATCCTTGCGCTCCACTTGACGATCGCCCACGTAGAGCGCGATGTTGAACTTCTGCCTTTTGACATCGGTCTTGGTCAGCCGAATCCGAATATCGGCGACCTGCTGCCACCCGCTCTTCTTCGTGATGTCGAATTCGAAATACTCCCGCTCGCCGCGGCGCCGCAGCTCTTGAAGCTCCTCGCGATTGCGCGCGATGAGCGTGCCATACTCGCTGAGCTTCAGTTGAATGCTCCCGATCTCTTGCTTGGTGCGCTCCACCTCCTGGCGCGTGGCCGAGACATCGCCCTTGACGGTCGTGATCTCACCGGTGATCGCGCCGATCCGACGCGCATGTTCTTCCTGCAAGGCCGAGAGCTGCGCGGCCTCCGCTTTTCGCGCCAGCTCGGCTTGAAGCGCAGCGACCCGCTGCTCTTGCTCCCGCTTGATCTCGGCGGCTAAAGCACGCGCGCGCTGCAGCTCCTTCTCCGTGATGCCGATGTGCTCCGTGGTGACCTCCAGTTGCGCCTTCAAATTCGCATAGCGCGCGTCAGCATCATCCAAACGCTTGAGCACCACCTCCATGTCCCGATTGGTCTCGTTCAGCTCAGCGCGCAGTTGCCGCGTCGTCGCCCTCAGGTCGTAGATCAGATAGAGCAGGGCGCCCACGACGCCCAAGATCAGGACGGCTCCAGCAAGAAGCGGCCACAGGCGACGTCTCGCTTCCGCAGGCGATGCCCCCTCCTGAGGTTCGTTTGGAAGCGATCTTCCCAAAAGCATCTCATCGAGTGTCTTTCGTGCCATATCCCCTCCTTGATCTGAGGCCTTCCCATCCGAGCCCAATTGGATGAGCCACCGACCAAGCGCGTTGCCCCCCGCGAGGGGCCTTCGAGTATACCACTTCCACTCGGAGAAGCGAAGGGCGATCTGCGATTGCCTCCCACTCGCATCTCGTGCTACAACAATCGCCGGATGAAGACTCGTGACCGGAGGGGGGATATGGCCGACGCTGACCTCGAACGCGAGCTTCTCTCCTTAGAGGAGGAACAGGTCGCCGCCTTCAATCGCCGGGATGTCCCCGCCGCGCTCGCCAGCTTCTCCCCCGCGATCGTGGGATTCTCCTCGACGCGGCACGAGCGCGTCCGGGGACTGGAGGCGCTGCGCGAGACGTTCGAGTACTATCTGCGACAGGCGGAGCACGTCGAATACCGAATCTCGGAGCCGCTCGTTCAGGCGTTCGGCGATACGGCAGTCGTGAGCTTCTATTGGACGGTCACCCTGAGCGATGGCGCGCACCGGCGCGAGATTCACGGACGCGGCACACACGTCTTCCATCGAGAGAACGGTCACTGGCGGATCGTGCATGAACACTTCTCGCGCGCGCACCACCGCTCGGAGAAGGAGACCGGGTGAGAGCGCGCGATCTCAAAACTGCTTGCGGCTATCCAGAAGCAGGGTGACCGGACCGGCGTTCACCAGCTCGACGTCCATCATCTCCTGAAAGATCCCGGTCTCCACGCGCGGGCCATACTGGCGGGCCTTCTCGATGAAGTACTCATAGAGCGCGCGCGCTCGCTCCAGTGGGGCAGCATCGGAGTACGAGGGACGTCGGCCTCGCCGACAGTCTCCGTAAAGAGTGAATTGCGAGACCACAAGCATCTCTCCGCCGATGTCCAGAAGCGAACGGTTCATCTTCCCCGCGTCGTCCTCGAAGATGCGCAGGTGGACGATCTTCTCGGCGAGGTAATCCGCGTCGGCCTCCGTATCCTCCCGGCCGACGCCAAGCAGGACGAGAAGGCCGCGCCCGATCTCTCCGACCACGCGGCCACCGACGCGCACGCGCGCGCACGCGACACGTTGGACAACAGCTCGCACTTGCTTCTGCCCTCGGGGGGATCTCGCTGGGGTCCCTCGTCCAGAACCCCAGCCCCCATCTCATTCGTAGCGCAACGCCTCAATGGGATCGAGCGAAGCGGCCTTATGCGCCGGGTAATATCCGAAGAAGATGCCCACGGCCGCCGCGAAGCCAAATGAGATGACCATCGAGAGCGGCGAGACGAGCGTCGGCCAGCCGAGCACGCGCGAGATGCCCACCGAGAGTCCGACGCCCAGAAGAAGCCCGAGAATCCCTCCCATCAGGCAGAGGACCACCGATTCGGTCAGAAACTGCATGCGAATATGACCAGGGCGCGCGCCGACGGCCATACGGATGCCGATCTCGCGCGTGCGCTCGGTCACCGACACGAGCATGATGTTCATGATGCCGATGCCCCCGACAATGAGCGAGACGGCAGCGATGCTGCCCAACAGCAGGGTCATCACGCGATTGGTCTGCTCGGCCGCCTCGGCGATCTCCGTCATATTCCGAACCATGAAATCGTCCTGCCCGGGAGGCGTCTTATGGCGTTGTCGCAGCAATTCGGCCACTTGCTGCTCACCCACCGTCGCCGCCGTGGGCGAGACGAAGGAGATCATGATGGCATTGACCGAGAGGATCTGCTGTCCAAGCAGCTTCTTCTGCACCGTCGTGTAGGGCATGACGATGATGTCATCCTGATCCTGCCCCATCACGGATTGCCCTTTCGGAGCGAGGACGCCGATCACGCGGAAGGGCAGATTGCGGATGCGAATGGTCTGTCCGACCGGACTGAGGCCTTGAAAGAGATTGTCCACCACGGTCTTGCCGAGCACGACGACGCGCGCGGCGGCGCGCACATCACCCTCGTTGAAGAACTCGCCTTCCCGCACGGGCCAATTTCGAATCGTTGGGAACTTCTCATTGGTCCCCTGGATCGAGGTGAACCAGTTCTGATTCCCGAAGACGACCTGCGCCGAGGCCCGCACGATCGGAGAGGCCGCCCGCACGAGCGGGATCTCGCGCTCGATCGCCTCCGCATCCTCGGCCGTGAGCGTGGCGGCCGCTCCCGCGCCCAAGCGCACACCTCCCCACATCCGGCTCCCGGCCCAGACGAACATGACATTGGTCCCCATGCTCTGAATCTGGTCCTTGACCATCGCCTGCGCCCCCTGACCGATGGAGACCATGGCGATGACGGCCCCGACGCCAATGATGATGCCGAGCATCGTGAGCGTCGAGCGCAGCTTATTCCGTCCCAAGGCCCGGAAGGCCACCTTCAAAATAGCCCAAATCCTCATACGCGTCTCCCTCCTCCTCTTCCGGTGGCAAACTCGCCAAGACCTCACGCGCCTCGCGCGGGGCCTCCACCGGCACATCGTGTCGAATGCGCCCATCGCGGAAGAGGATGATGCGCCGGGCGTACTGCGCGATGTCGTGCTCGTGGGTGACGATGATGATCGTCAGATTCCGCTCTCGATTCAAGCGTTGGAAGATCTCCATCACCTCGACCGACGTCCGGCTGTCCAAGTTCCCCGTCGGCTCATCGGCGAGGATGATCGAGGGGTTGTTGACGAGCGCGCGAGCGATGGCCACGCGCTGCTGCTGACCGCCGGAGAGCTGATTGGGAAGGCTCCTCTCCTTATCTGCCAGTCCCACAGCAGCCAACGCCTCGCGCGCGCGCCGCAACCGCTCCTTGGCCGGCACGCCCGCATACAGGAGCGGGAGCTCCACATTCTCCAGGGCCGACGTACGCGGCACCAGGTTGAACGCCTGAAAGACGAATCCAATCCGCCGATTGCGAATGTCGGCCAGCTCGTTCCTGGAGAGCGTCGAGACGTCCACGCCCTCCAAGAAGTACCGCCCGCGCGTCGGGCGATCCAAGCACCCCAGGATGTTCATCAGCGTGGATTTCCCCGATCCGGATGGTCCCATGATCGCCACGAACTCCCCGCGCTCGATCACCAGCGAGACCCCCCGCAGCGCGTGAACCTCGACCTCGCCCGTGTTATACACCTTATGCACCCGCTCCAGACGAATGACCTGATTCGGCGCGTACGGGGGCAGCCGCACGCTGCTCTCATCCTCTTTGCGATGCCAAACCTCTTTCTGGATCGTCTCGACCAAGCTCCCCCTCCTCATGAAGGTGACTTCACGAGAGCCCCAGCGACGTCCCGTGCGAACATCCCCATCACTCGTTCACCGGCGCATGCCGCCACCGGCCGGCCGCGGCGGACCGAATCCCCCAGGCCGACCAAAGGGCGATGGCGGGCCACTCGACTGCTGCGCGGGCGCCTGCGACGTATCGCCGATGATGACCTGATCCCCCTCCTTCACCTCCCCCGTGACGACTTCCGTGTAGACCCCGTCGGTGATGCCCAGCAGGACCCGCCGCGGCTCGGGCTTCTTCTGCGCCGTGAGCACCCAGACGATGGCCGGACGAACGCGACTGGTCTCGCGCGGTGCCGGGAAGCGCAGCTTCTCCGCCGGATCCCACAATTGCCCCGGCGCCAGCGTCACCGAAGGAGTCGGGCCGCGCGAGCCCCTCGGTTGAGCCGAAGCCAACGAGGGCCCTTCACCCGCGCCACGAAAGCGCTGGAAACTCTCACGAATCTTCTGCCGCTCGGCTTCGGGCAACGCGCGCATCTTCTCCAGGAGCGCGCGCCGCTCCTCGGGCGCCAAATTCGGATCGCGCAATTGCCGGAGCAAAGCCGCGGCTTCCGGCGAAAGCCCGGGGATCTCCACCGAAGCCCGACTCGGCTCCCGCGCCCCCTGAGGACGCGCGCCCGACGCCTGCTCAGCACGACCCGAAGGCGCCGATGAAGACTCGGCTCGCTTCTGCTCAGTAGATTGAGGCGGTCGAAGCGGCGGCCCCTGCCGCAAGAGCTCCATCACCCGCTCTCGCGTGACGCCCGGCGGCACATAGCGGAGCGCCGCATTCGGCACGCGCAAGACGTTCTCCCGCTGATCCACCGTGATGGTGATATTGGCCGTCATCCCCGGCTTGAGCTTCAGGTCGGGATTGTCCACGGCGATGATCACGCTGTAGGTCACCACATTCTGCACCGTCTGCGGGTTCAGCCGAATCTCCTGAATTCGCCCGACGAACGTGTCGTTGGGATACGCGTCCACGGTGAAGCGCACGTCCACGGCCTCGGAGATCTTCCCGATGTCCGCCTCATCCACATTCGCATGGACCTGCATCTTCGTCAGATCGTTGGCGATGACAAAGAGCGTGGGCGCTTGCAAGCTCGCCGCCACCGTCTGACCGACGTCCACATTGCGCGAGATGACGACCCCATCCACCGGTGAATAGATGTTCGTGTACTCCAGATTGACCTGAGCGCGATTGACCTCCGCGCGCGCCTGCTCGACCTGAGCCTTCGCCTGCTCCAGTTGCGCCTCAGTGGCGCGAATCTGCGCCCGCACCTGCTCGACCGCCGCGAGCGCTTGATTGTATCGAGCCCGCGCCGAATCGGCATTCGCCTTGGCGTTGTCGTATTCGTTCTGCGAGAGCACGCCGCTTTGCGCCAGCTCCGTATAGCGGCGCAGGATGAGATTGGCGTTCTCCATGGCGACGCGCGCGGCTTCCAGATTCGCCTGGGCCGCCGCCAAATTCGCCCGTTGCGTGTTCAGCTCAGCTTCTACGGTGCGCACCCGTGCTTCGGCCGCCGCCAGATTCGCCCGCGCGTTCAGGAGCTGCGCCTCGAAATTGCGCGGATCAATCTTCGCCAGCAGCTGCCCGCGCTTGACGACGGAGTTGAAATCCGCGTAGAGGGCTTGAATCTGCCCGGAGACCTGACTCCCCACCTGAACCGTCACGACCGCTTGAACCGTCCCCGTCGCGTTCACGACGTTGCGCACGGGCCCGCGGTCAACAGGCGCGGTGAAGAACTCACTCGCGGCCGCCCCCTGGCGGAAGACCGTCAGCGAGAGAATCCCGCCGACGACGACCACGAGGGCCAACACGAGGATCACCATCCGCTTCTTCGTCACCAATGCTCTCACCTTCTCCAACACCATAGGCTCATTTCCCCTTTGGCTCATCTCGACGATGGCGTTCCCGCTCCTCATCCATGCGCCGCATCAGCTCATCAAATTTGGCCTGCTGCTCCGGCGTCAGCACGGCGCGCAATCGCTCGCGCGAGCGACGACGAATCTCCTCAAATCGTGGCCGCATCTCATTCCGAAGTTGCAGGAATTCCTGCCGCGTCTCATCGAGAATGCGTCGCACGCGCTCGGTCTGCTCCTGGGTCAGCCCCAACTCCTTGACCAGATACTGCAGATGCCGTTCTCGCGCACTCTCCCCGCGCGGCGGCGGCCCCGCGGAGCTCCGTCCTCGGACACTCTGCTGATAAAACTCCATCGCCAGGGCGCCCAGAGCCACCCCGAGCGCGAAGACGCCCAAGACCGTCAGGCGAGCCCGCCATGAGCCATTCCGAAACGTCATCTCGACTCCCGCGACTCGGCCACCAGAGCGCTCAAAACGCTATCCGGATTCAGCTCCTCCTCCCCGGCGAAGACCAAGCGTTCGGCTTCGGAGAAGTTCCGCTCCATCAGTGCCGAGATGAAATCCCGGCGCCCGCTCGGAATCTGCTGATGAACGTAAATGTTCACGCCGACCAGGAGGATGAGGACGATCATCGCCACCAGGGCGACGCTCGCCGAGAACGCTCGCACGGCTTCCCAGAAAGAGAAGACCGCGCGAGCGCGCTGCTGCCGCAGTTGCGCGCTCACACGCGCGTAGAGGGAGGGAGCCGGATCAGCCGCGTCCGCTCGGGTCGCCTGCAACAGCACGTGCTTGAGCGCCCACAAGCGCGCTCGCTCTTCGCAGCTCGGACACTGCCGGAGATGCGCCCAGATCGCCTCGCGCTCAGCGCGATCCCCGACTCCCGTCCGAGCCCACGCCATCAGATGCCGTCGCACATCCCGGCAGGTCATTTTCCCTCAGCCCTTCGGGACGGCGGCTCCTCAACCCGCACCTTCGCCGCCGACGTGGGCCGCGCCGCCCGCAACAGGCGGCGCAACCGTTTATCCAATGCGCGACGCGCTCGGAACAGCCGGATCTTCACCTTCGATCGGGACCAGCCCATCAGGTCGCCGATCTCGGCCGTCGAGAGCCCATCGCGCTCATACAGCAACATAACCAAACGGTCCTCGGGCGAGAGCGTGGCCAACAGCTTCTCGGCCACGGCCGCCGCGTCCTCGCTCTGCTGCTGCTGCTCGAACAGTTCGAACGCCGGTTTCGCCAATGCCTCTTCCAACCACGTCCGCTCGTCCTCGGCCAGATCCGCCAGGCTGAACTCCCGCCGCCGCTTCATCCGCCGGAGTTCATCATAGCACGCATTCACCGCAATTTTCATCAGCCACCGTTCGAAGGAGGCTCCCCGCCGATACGTGTGCAGCGCCTGATAGGCCTTCAGGAAGGTCTCCTGCGTGATGTCCTCCCGCACCTCCGGCTGGCGGAAGAACCGCCCGGCCACATTGTAGACAGCCCGACCGTAGCGCTTGACCAGCACTTCGAACGCCTCCGCATCGCCCGCCAGACTCCGCTCGACCAACTCCTCGTCGTCGGGCACAAGCTCGCTCGCCGAATTGCGCGTCTCCGCCACCACGCTCTATACAACCCGGCTTGTGCCATCTTGGTTCCCAAACCGTAGTACGTTGGGCCAAGAGGTCCCGGTTACGCCCCTTCCCTCAAGAAGGGGGAACCCCCTCACGCCTGATATTCCCCGGCGATCACCGTGATGAGCCGCTCCGGATGAAAGTAGGTGCGAATCGCCGCATTCACCTCGTCTTGCGTGAGCGCGCGGACGTCGTCTGGGAGACGATCGAGATAAGATGGCCCGAACCCGAAGATCTCGGCCAGAAGCAGCTGCGCGGCAATCCCGGCGTTGGTCCCCAGCCCGACCAGAAACGATCCCACGAAGGCCGACTTCTCATCCTCCAGTTCCTGCCGTGTGATCCCCTCGGCCACATAGCGGGTGAGCACGTCCAGTGTGGACGCCACAGCGCGCTCCACGTTCTTCGGATTGACCGTCACACTCACCGCCCACGGTCCGTCCAGGAAGCTCGGTTCACAAAAGCGCGAGACGATACCATAGGTGAGCCCCTCCTGATCCCGCACCCGCACGCCCAAGCGGGAGGAAAGGGTGGAATATCCGAGCGCCGCATTGGCAATGATCGCCGCGAAATAGTCCGGATCCGTGCGCCGCAGTCGCCCAGCATGCCCGAGGACGATGTCCACATTCGCCTTATCTGGCATGTAGACGACCTCGCGACGCGACGCCTCAGGCAAAGGCGCGCGCGGCATCCGCGCCCACAGGGCGCGCGGGTCCTCGCTCGTCGTCGCCTCGGCCCGCCAATCCCCGAACTCCCGCTCGATCTGCCGTCCGATCTCCTCGGCCCTGACGTCCCCGACGACCACCAGCACCAGATGGCGCGGGCCATAATGCGCGCGGTAGAAACGGCGCACCTCCTCGACCGTCATCGTCTCCAGGCTCGCTATGCGCTCAGAAGCCGGGCGCTCATAAAACGGGCTCGATCGCTCATAGATGAGCTGCGAGAAGCGCTCGAACGCGCGCACGCTCGTACTCTCCTGGCTCCGCCGAATCTGACCGATCGTCTGCAGCGTGAGCTTGGACAGCTCCTCCTCGGGAAAGGCCGGCTCTCGCAGCACCTCGGCCAACGTCTCCAGCAAGCGCCCGACATCGTGACCGAGCGAGGTCGCGCTCGCCGTGACCAGGAACCGATTCGCGCCGATCTGCATCTCGGCCCCGACATCCTCAAGCCATGCGGCGATCTCCAGCTTGCTTCGCCGCTCCGTCCCGCGCATCAGCATGGAGGCCGTCGCGGCGGCCACTTCTGGCCGCTCCGCTGGCTCGAAGGCCCGACCCGCGAAGAGCGCCGCGCGGACCTCCACCGTCGGATTCGCGTGATTCTCCAGGATCAACGCGCGAACCCCATTGGGAAGGAAGAAGCGGACCGTGCGTTCGGCAAAGGGTCGTCCATATTGAGGATGCGCCGGATCCTGGCCCGTTGCCCCCGACGGCATCGAGAAGAACGCGGGACGAGGCAGCGAGGCGACGTCACCCTTCGACATCCCCCCCACGTTCCTCCCCGTATCCTTCGGGACGAACCACCCGACCGTGAGATTGTCCTCATGAAGATAGGTTCGAGCGACACGCTGCACGTCCTCCACCGAGACCCGCCGCACGTTCGGGACATACTCCACGAACCAGCGCCAATCGGCGCTCGCCTCGGCCTCTCCCAGGGCGAAGGCGAAATGCAAGGCTCCATCACGCGCGTAAAAGGTATCGGCCTCGATCTTATTCTTGGCGCGCTCCAGTTCCGCCTCGCTCACCCCCTCATCCTGCAGCCGCGCGATCTCTTCACGAATCGCTCGCTCGACCCGAGCATGCTCGACCCCCGGCCGCAATAGGGCCGTGATCTCAAAAAGTCCCGGGTCCCGAAGATGCGAGGCCCACGCCCGCACACTGATGGCCAGCTCTCCATCCACAAGCCGTTGATAGAGACGCGTCGTCACCCCTCCGGCCAGAAGCCGCGCGAGCACGGCCAGCGGATAGATGTCCGGGTGTCTCGCCTCCGGCGTATGATAGCCGAGCATCAGTGCGCCCACTTCCCCCGCCCGCCGGATGATGAACCGGCGCTCACCTTCCTGCGGCGGCTCCACCGTGTACACTTCCGGGATCGGATGTGGCGAAGACGGAATCGCTCCGAAGTATTGATCGAGCCAACGAAACACCTGTTCCCGGTCAAAATCCCCCACCACGATCGCCGTCGCATTGTTCGGCCAATAGAAGGTGTGGTAGAACTCCCGAAGCCGCTCCGTCGGGACATTCTCGACATCGCTCCGCCACCCGATCGTCGGATGATGATACGGATGCTCGCGAAAGGCCGTCGCCCATGTGTGAATCTCCAGGACATTGAGCGGATCGTTCTCCCCCCGTTCCAGCTCGTTCCGCACGACAATGCGCTCCTGCTCCCGATCCTCGTCCAGAATGAGGGCATTGCGCATGCGATCAGCTTCCAGCTGCATGACCAGTTCCAGGTGCTCGCGGGGAACGGCCTCATAATAGTTCGTCCGATCAAACCAGGTCGTCGCATTGAAGGCAGCCCCGATCCGATGCAATACGGTCGCAATCGCTGTCCCCCGTCGCGCATTGAACGTCGGCGTCCCTTTGAAGAGCATGTGCTCCAGAAGATGCGTCGCCCCCGTGTATCCGACCGCCTCATTCCGCGATCCCACATGGTAAAGGACCATGAAGGCGACCACAGGCGCCGCCCGCTGCTCCGAGAGCAAGACCTTCATCCCGTTTGACATGCGGTACTCCTCGATCCCCGCCGATTCAGCCACAAAAACCATGCCTTCCGGTAAGCGACTCACCATCAGCACCTCCCCATCATGCGGTTTAAGAGGGGAGATTATAGGCGAGACCAGGGAAAAACCTGAAGCCCACCGCTCACGGTCTTTAACCTGACCAATGGCTCAGAGCTATGAACGGGGCGCGGCCCCCCATTTAACAAAAAAGCCCTGAGCCAAATCGGCCCAGGGCCGAAGAAAGATGCAGAGCCTTACCTCAACCGCTCTACATTCTCAGCCTGCAAGCCCTTCGGCCCGCGTACGACGTCAAAGGTCACGATCTCTCCCTCCTCAAGGGATCGAAACCCCTCGGCTTTGATCGCCGTGTAGTGGACGAAGACATCGCCACCTTCCTGACGCTCGATGAACCCATACCCTTTCTTATTGTTGAACCATTTGACGCGCCCTGTTTCTCGCATCGCTTGCCTCTCACTCCTTTCCCAAAATTTTCCATTGCTCCCGCGGCTCTCCAACTCCCACCATGAGGTGGAACCCCACAGGGGTTTCCAGAGCCCCTCCGAAGCAACGGCCAAGAGCCTACAGAAAAACTGGCCGAAAGTCAACCGACAACCCCTTCCCAGCAGGGAGCACATGACCGCGCGCTCCCTTGCCTTCCGAATATCCTCCCGGTCTGGCCCGGAGTCGTACCTCCCCCTTCAATTCACATAGATAATCTGACGGCTACGTAAAATTTGAGACTTGACTTTCTGATCAATAATCGTATACTATGCCCTTGTACTTGATCGTGAACTAAACGAGACTAAATAATCGAGGAGGTCAAGCAATGACACCGACTTTCGCCCGGCAACCGCTTCCTGAGGAGCGGAAGATATTAGAGGAGTGGATCAAGAACCCCCCATCGCGAGACCATTACCTCCGAGCCCGGATCGTGCTGCTTTCGGCCGATGGACTTTCGGCACCGGATATCGCGCGGCGGATCGGGCGGCACGAGAGCCGCGTTCGGATGTGGATCCGGCAATTCAACAGATTCGGGATCGAAGGCCTTCAAGGCGGCAAACCATCTGAGGCCAAAGTCGAGAAGGCTCCGATCCACAGCACGGGGTCTGCGAGCCCGGAGTCGGAGACTGGCGATCCCCCGTATCGGAGCAATGGGCGTCAACGTCACCGACGGGCCTCAGAAGCTGAGCGGTGGGCCATCCGTCCCATCCCCGAGCGCGCCGAAGGAGAATAACAGGTCGAGAGTGGCCTCCCGACGCACCTGGAACGGGGTTGAGGCGGTCGTCTCCGCCTGGTCTGGGTGGAGCGAAGGCCCTCGGCTCACCTGGAAAAACCTTGGGGATTTTTCGCCTCCTTGATATATAATCCGCGTGGTCGAAAGTCGGCGATGCCATGGGGCTTCTGCAGCGTATCGGACAGAATGCAGAAGCCCCCAAGGAGGCGATTATGAAGGGGAAGGGCAGAGGACTGACGAAGATGGAACTGGCCGAGCATTTGGCGCAAAAGTTCGAGCTGCGCAAGGCGACGGCTCGCCGGATCTTGGAAGAGCTTGAGACGCTGGCGGCCGAGCAGGTGAAGACGACGGGGATCTTCTCTCTCCCGGGGATTGGGAAGCTCATCCTCTCGCAGCGGAAGGCGCGCACAGGACGGCACCCGAAGACGGGAGAGCCGATTGAGATCCCGGCCCGAGCTGTCTTGAAGTTCCGCATCGCGAAGACGTTGAAGACGGCCATCTTGAGCGCCTCGGGCGAACCGCGTCGGGAGGAATCGGCCGAAGCGCCGTCCTCGGCCTAGCTCGGGCGCCTGGGACCTGCAGTCGAGAAAGTTTTCAAACTTTTTCGACTCGTTTCTCGTCTCTCTGGGCGAGTGTGGTGAGGTCAGGTCTGAGGAGGGCGTTATGCCTTTGGACGAGTATGACAAGATCGCACACTTGCTTCGTCGTGCCGGATTCACAGCCCATCCTGACGAGGTGGAAACTGCAACGGCACGGGGTCTCCAGGCGACTGTTGAGGACCTGCTGAACTTCGAGAAGTTCCCGGATGTCCCCCCGGATCCGGAGCTGCTGGCGGCTTTGGATCTCTCTCAAGATGACTTCAATCGCATGCGGGGGGATTTCTTGACCAAGCTGACGCGCTGGTGGCTGCACGCGATGGCGACGACGGCAAGACCCCTGCAGGAGAAAATGGTTCTCTTCTGGCATGGGCTATTTGCGACCTCGATCACAGGTCTGGAGTTCTGGCAGCAGATCTACCTGCAGAACGAGAACTTCCGAGGCAATTTCGACCCGGATACGGGGCGACTGCTGAGGCCGGCGCCGGGGAACCCGTTCCCCGTGGGGAATTTCCGCCGCATGTTGGAGTACCTGAGCAAAGACCCGGCCATGCTCTATTGGCTCGACAACCAGTTCAACGTGAAGAAGAACAGCGAGGTCGGGAGTAATGAGAACTATGCGCGCGAGCTTCACGAGCTATTTTCGATGGGCGTGGAAGACGTCGTGGCGCGAGTCCCCAACTACACCGAGCGCGACATCCGACAGGCTTCTCGTGCGCTGACGGGATGGCGTGTCCTTCCTCGTGCGGTGGGGTTCACCTTCCCTCGTGTCTTCTCCTTCGACGCCCAGCGGCATGATTTCGGCCCTTACGAACACTTGGGCAAGCGCGGGGGCACCAACGCCGATTTCATCTTCGACAACATCGTGCGCCATCGGAATCCCGGGCAGAAACAGAGCGCCGTCGGACGGTTCCTCGGCTATCGGCTCTTCACATTCTTCGGCTATGAGGATCCGGAGCCGGAGATCATCAACGCCTTGGCCGATGTCTTCGATGGCGCCCATGGGGAGGAACCCTTCAACATCCGCAATATGCTGCGGACGATCTTCACTCCGGGCAACATTGTCTCGGAAGCGTTCTATTCGGAGCGGGCCTTCCGCGCGCGCGTCAAGAGCCCGACCGAGTATGTGGTGAGCCTCATGCGGCTGCTCACTTTTGATCGCACCACTGGCCGCCCCGATGGGCTCTCGCGATCGTCCACGGCGATGCGTCTGATTCAGAATGCGATGATTCAAATGGGGCAACAGCTCTTCGCCCCCCCGGATGTGAGCGGCTGGCGAGAGGGCCTGGCGTGGATCACTACGACCTCGGTCCTGGCGCGCTTCAACTTCGCCAACGATGTGCTCTCGCTCGGGGTCGCCCAAGGGGGGATAGACCTGGCGCGGCTCATCGCGCAAGCGGGACTGCAGGAGGCGATGCAGCAGAACCGATATGGCGAGGTCGTGGACATCCTCGCCCGGTGGCTGTGGCCGGCTCCGCCCTCGACCGAAGCGCGCGAGGCGCTCATCGCCTATCTCCAGGCCCCGATCCCGAACGTGAGCCCGAGCGCCCTCGTGACCACGAAGATTCGCGGGCTGATTCATCTCATGCTCGCAGCCCCGGACTTTCAGCTCTGCTGAGGAGGCTTCGATGAACAAGACAACGCGTCGGGAATTCATCAAAAAGAGCGGGTTGACGCTGTTGAGCGTGGGCCTCGGCCAGCAGGCCTTCCTGCGCCAGGTCCGAGCCGCTTCCGAGAGCGTCCTGACACAGGCGGCCGCGCTCAGCCCCGTGGACCGCATCCTCATCGTCATCCAGATGGACGGGGGCAATGACGGGCTGAATACGGTGATCCCACTCACCGGTTCGGCGGCCTCGCTGTATCGCCAGTATCGTCCCACGCTCGCCATCCCGGAAGAGAACGTCCTGCCTATTGGGACGGACGCGGCCGGAACGCTCTTGGGATTTCATCCGAGTCTCTCGCCTCTGAAGGACCTCTACGCTCAGGGGCACGTCGCGGTGATTCAATCCGTCGGATATCCGAACCCGAATCGCTCGCATTTCGCTTCGCAAGACATCTGGCACACGGCCGACCCGCAGGGAATGAAGCGGACTGGGTGGCTCGGGGACTATTTGGACATCGCCTTCTCCTCGGCGGACAATCCCCTGTTGGCTGTCTCCCTCGCCGGAGGGCGGCTCCCGCTCACACTTCGCGCTGAGCAGGTCCTTGTGCCAGCCATCAGCAACGTGGCCAACTATCAATTCCGAACGCAGCCGCCGGGCGACCACGAGAACAAGATGCAGGCGTTTCTGGCACTGAATCGAGAGGCGGCTCCCGAGCACGTGCTTCGCGAGCAGATTCGGCTCATCGCGCTCGACACGTACGAGAGCGTCCAGATGCTGCAGTCCGGCATCCGGCGCTACACGTCTGATCCCGCCATCACGTACAACCAGCAGAATCCCTTGGCGCGCGCGCTGCAACAGGTGGCGCAGATTCTGGCAGCGGATCTGGGCACGCGCATTCTCTATGTGAGCATCGGAGGGTTCGACACGCACCAATCGCAAGCGACGCCGCATGCCACCTTGCTCTCACGCCTCTCGGAGGCGGTGGCCATCTTCTACGCGGATCTGGTGCGGCTCGGACTCGATGATCGCGTCCTCATGATGACGTGGTCGGAATTCGGCCGCAAGGTCTTTGAGAACGGGAATCAAGGTACCGATCACGGGACCGTGGGCCCACAATTCCTCATCGGGACGCGCGTCAAGGGGGGGATCGTGGGCGAGCACCCGAGCCTGCGCGCGGAGGATTTGAATCCCGGGTTGGGCGATCCGAAGTTCTCCGCCCGCGCGATCGACTTTCGCTCGACCTACGCGACGATCCTGGAGCAGTGGTTCCTCGTGGATTCGCGAGAGATCCTGGGTGGCGCGTTCGAGCTTCTTGATGTCATCCGAGCCTGAACGGCCGCTGGCGAAGCCGAGGCCCCATTTGTCGCGGGCCCCGAGCGCAAGGATGAGCAAGCGCGCCTACGGTGTTTGCCTCTTCGCCCTCGGCTTCCTCATGGCGGTGGGGCTGGTTGGCTTCGGGCTCTCGACAGGCCCACCTCCCGGATTCACGCGGGCTCCGGGCGAGGGCGCCTGCACGGAATGTCATGATTCGTTCGGGGAAGAGACCGATCGCGGACCGGGCGAGTTGAAGCTCGAACATCCCGCTCGGTATGAATTGGGCCAGACGCTGCCGGTCACCGTGAGGCTCGAACACGCGGGACAGCGCCGTTGGGGTTTTCAACTGACGGCGCTCGCGACGAACACACTCGAACCAGCCGGGGAATTCGTGCTCACGGACCCCGCCCACACGCAGATCGTCACAGGGCCCACGGGACGTCTGTATGTCCAACACACGCGCGCCGGCACGTTCGCCGGACAACCGGATCGCGCGCAGTGGATCTTCGCCTGGCGCGCGCCCGAGCACGATGTCGGTCCCGTCACCTTTTATGCGACCGGGAATGCCGCTGATGGAGATGGGACGCGCCTGGGGGATTGGATCTATTCCGCGGAATCCACGATCGTCCCCCCCTCGTATCCGACGGCGATGGTGCGTTTCCCCCGCGGAGGGGAGACTTTTCGTCCCGGCCAGCCGATCGTCATCCACTGGACCGCGTCCCAGGCGACCTCCTTCGACCTCCTCTTCTTCCCCCGCGCGGGCGCGCTCCCGGACCCGATCGCGAGCGGACTGCCGGCCGAGACGCGGAGCTTTCTCTGGATCGTCCCCGACGTTCCCACCGAATCCGCGCGCATTGCGGTCCTCGCCTTCAATGACGTGGGCTTCGCCCTGACCGAGAGCGATCCCTTTCGCATCGGCTCACCGTCGTGCGGACACTCTGGAGACGTGAACGGAGACGGGCGTCTGGATCGGCAGGACTTGCAGCTCGTGTTGCGTATCCTTCAAGGAAAAGCGCCGCCCACACCAAGAGCGGATGTGAATTGCGACGGGATCATCACCGCTCACGATGCCATTCGATTGCTGGAGGCCCTTCTGGGACTCCATCCTCTGTGATTCAGAATATCACGGCGTCCGCTCACACTCGGGAGAATGCCCATCGGAATACCCCATTGGCCTCTTCCGAGGGGGGCACTCCCTCTCGCCCGCTCAGACGCCGATGTTCGTGATGCGCCCGGACTCACTCCGGCTTCGGCGAATTCCACTTGGCCTGAAACTCAGCCGCCGAGAGCGCATAGTAATCGGCATTCTTCTCGATGTAGAACGCCCACTTCTCGGGAACTTCGTCGTTCGGGAAGATCGCCTCGACCGGGCAGGCCGGCACGCACGCGCCGCAGTCGATGCACTCCTCAGGGTTGATGTAGAGCTGCTCGACGATATCGTATCCGGGCTCGTTCTTCCCCGGGTGAATGCAATCCACCGGGCAGACATCCACGCAGGCCGTGTCCTTTGTGCCGATGCACGGTTCTGCAATCGTATATGCCATGCTTCTCCCTCCACGCGAGAGTGCCGCGAAACTTGAATTGTCCCTTATACCCGATTTCGCCGGCTCTGGCAAGGGCGATTCCGTTCACGCGCAAAGTCCTCGCGTGCTCCCTCCGCATGCGGAAGCCTCTCCGCGGATATGCTACACTAGCCCCGAGAACGCCGTGAGGAGGTGACAACCATGAGGACGGTGGTCGGGTGGATCGTGGTCGGAATGCTCATGGGGATCCCCGTGGGGCGCGCTTCTCTGGGCGCGGATCCTCCGGGACAACGCTCGAAGAAGGAGAACATGGTCGAGATGGGGCACGCCTATCGGGCCCTGCACGAGAAGATCTTCGCTGGAGCGATCGAAGCGAAGTTCACCGATGCGGATTTCCAAGAGCTGAGCGCGCAGGCGGCGGCACTCATCCGACTCGCCGAGGAGTACGCGAAACTGGAGACGAACGCTGATCTGGCGAACATCTCGCGCAATCTCGCGCGCGACACGCAGTCGGTGAAGAACCAAGCCGATCGTAAGGACGCGATGCTCGCCGTGATGCTCTTTGGCCGAATCATCACCTACTGCGCCGAATGCCACTATCAAACGCGATGGCCGGAGACGACGAAATAAGCGCCGTGGGCTCGCGGGGGGAGGCGGAAGCGCACGGGATCAGAAAAAGCCCATGCGCTTGACAGGCCGTCGGGCCATCGGGCACAATCTCACCGGTTATGATGGCCGACCGAAATGTTCGACATTGCCCGCGCGTCGTCTTCGCGAAGACCCCACACGATCAGGCGCGCGAGCCTGCCATCGGGGGAGTGCTCCGAGAAAGGGGGTGAATATGAGACCGTCGCGCGTCTTTCCGGCCGTCGTGTGTGTGTTCGCTCTTCTGAGCATGCCTGCGCATGCCTCCTCGCCGCCTCGCCCTTCGGGAGGGATCATGGGCGTCGTTCTCGACGAGGCGGGGAATCCGGTCATCGGTGCAATCGTGCGACTCTTGCCGGCCAATACGTCGGATCGGCCGGTGAAGATGCTGCGCACGGGCATGGACGGCAAATATCTCATCAAGAACCTGGCTCCGGGCTCATATCGCGTGCGGGCAGAAGCACGGGGCTTTCTCCCCGTCGCTCGCATCGTCGAGATCAAGCCGCAGGTCATCCTCAGCTTCGACCTGGAGCTGCGGCGGACGGACACCCTGGTCGAACGCCGCCAGGATCGCGATGATTACCGATGGGCCGTTCGCGCCTCGCGCCGTCACGTCCTGCGGTTCAACAAGAATGGCGAGATGGAAGAGCGCGTCCTCGTTGGCTTCCTCGATGGCCGGTGGCGCGGACAGGTGACCATCACCAGTGGCTCTCTTCGCGGAGATCGGCGGCGCGTGGCCTCGGGCGGCGCGATGAATCTCGCCTTCGCGCAAGAGCTATCTCCTCGGCTGGCGCTCGCTATCGCCGCGCAGACGACGGGATGGGGGGGATATCCGGGGCGATGGGAGATGGAGGCCGTGGCCAAGCCGTTCAAGTCCCATCGTCTGAACGCTGTGATCGCCGCGACCGAATGGCGCGCGACTCCGGAATGGCCACATGAGGCGCGGCAATTGGCATTTCGAATCGCCGATCAATGGGACGTCGCATCCGCGCTCTCGCTCACCTATGGTCTGGACGTGCAGCGAACTCGCGCGCATGGACTTGCCTCCTGGGAGACTATCCCCCGACTCGGTCTGCGATGGACGCTCACCGAACACACGCGGATCAAGGCTGACTTCTCCTCGCTCCAGGAAGTGCATGCCGATCTCACACGCGGAAGCGCTGCGCTCCCGGCGCCCTATCCCGCTCGGCCTCACCTCCAATGGGATGGGCGCCCAATGGATGGGGGCCATCAGTGGCAGGTGGGCCTGGAGCGGGCGCTCGGAGAGCAGCACAAGCTGGAGATCGCGATCTTTCAGAATGCGAGCCCAAGTGAGGAGCTGGGGCAAGCGGACCACGGCGCGAGCGTCTTCTCCGCAGGGATCGGATCACGTCACGGCCTTCGCGTCCTCTACACTCGCCCGCTTGGCGGTTCGGTGAGGGCGACCGTCGGCTACGCCTTCGGCACTGAACGGTCGTCGCCTTCCGAGAAGACGGTCGGTGCCCTCCCGCCCCGCGATTTTCACCTGCTGGCCGGACGCGTGGACGCCATGTTCGCCCGCACGCGCACGCGCGTGGCGGCTCACTTCCGCGCCGCGCGGAGATGGAGCGCGATGGATGCGGACCCGTTCTATCGCCTCCCCTCTCACGTCCTCTCGGTGCTGATCGCGCCCGTGTGGGAGCGGCCATTGGAAGATGGCCTTCCTCACTTGCCCCCCCTTGATCCCGGCCTGACGCTGATCATCGCTCAGGAACTGCCGAGCATCGCCTTTTTGCCGGGTCGCTGGGAAGCCATCATTGAAGCGCGGAATCTGATCGCATGGCCCCAGAACGCGCATGCGGAGGGGAGCGGGCTCCTCCTGGTCCGCGCGCCTCGCTCGATTCGGGGGAGCCTCGCCTTGCGCTTCTGACGCTCTGGGCCTCTGGCTCTGGTCGCGGCATGAGCGGCAGCAACTTCCGAAAATATGGAAGGAGTTTCCGAAAAAATGGAAGGTTTGGTGAAGCCCCAACATCCCCTCTCTTGAGGGAACGGGCTGAAAATTCAGCGGTTACCGTCGCTGCGCATTTCGCGGAATGGAATTTGCTTACATAACTGGCGATGATGCCGAGGAGGTTGAGCCGACAAACGATATTCCTCCTGCTTGTGACCGGCGCATTGGTCCTGCTGGGGACCCTCAACCTCCACTCTCGTCTCAAGCGGCCTCAAATTCCATATGATGGGGTGACGTGGGCGGACTCTCCTCGGGGGATCGTCGCGACGATCGTGGACCCCGAGGGTCCGGCCGCACGAGCTGGAGTGCGCCGAGGTGATCGCCTGGTGGGGATCAGCCTGAGCGGCAGCTCCCCCTTCGACGCTGTCGCGCGCGCAAGCGATGTCCAGATCTATCTCGAGGCGGCGGGTGTCGGAGCACCGATCTCCTACCTCATCGAACGCGCCAATGTCTACGGGGATCGCTCGACGTGGGTGGCAGACATCCCCGAATTAGTGGCCAAGCCGCAGAAGCTCGGGCGAGGCCTCTATCTGGCGGCCATTGGCGTCGTCTACCTGGTGATCGGCCTCTACGTGCTACTCAAGCAGGGGCGGGCTCCGTATGTGCGCCATTTCTACTTGATCTGCTTGATGGCTTTCGTCGTCCATTTCTACAGCTTCACGGAGACGTTCGATCGGCTGGATTGGATCATCTTCCTGGCCGATAATGCCGCGCTGCTGCTTCTGGCCCCACTCTTTCTGCACTTCGCGGCGCTGTTTCCACTCCGGCGGCAGATCGTGCGGCAGCGGCGTGCGGTTACGGTGGCCATTTACATGCCGGCCATGATCCTGCTGGCCCTGGAGATCGCGTTGGCGACTGGCTGGCGACCTCGCACCGAATCGGTGGTGCGGTTGCGCGCGCACCTGGACGCGGCGGCGCTCATTCAATTCATCGGCTGCTTCCTCGCGGGCGGTGGTCTCCTGGTCCGCACATTTCTCAAGGCCGAGACTCCCCTGCTGCGACAACAGATGAAGTGGATCGTCTGGGGACTCGGCGTGAGCATCCTCCCCTTCACGGCCTACGAGCTCTACACATATTTCGTCACCCCGAACGTCTCTCCGGTCGCCGAAGCGCTGGCCATCGGCCCGCTCATCTTCATCCCTCTGTCGTTCGGCTACTCGATCGTGCGGTATCGGCTGATGGACGTGGACGTGATCGTGCGGCGCAGCTTCGTCCATTTCCTCGCGACGGCGTCGGTGGCCGCGCTCTATGCGATCATTCTGGGCAAGGGGGCGACGCTCATCACCGAACTGGTGCCGAATGCGCCGACCTGGTTCATTCAGGCCGTCACCGTGGGCGGAGTGCTCGCCATCGCCATGCTCTTCGCGCCGATCAAGAATTGGCTCATGGAGCGCATGGATCGGCTCTTTTACGGCGAGCGATATAGCGCCCGCCGCAGTCTCGATGCCTTCATCCGGACGATCTCGGCGACGACGGATCTGGAGGCCCTGCTGGAGCGAACAGCGGAACACCTGCGACGGATCTTCTCGGTCGAGAAGATCGCCATCTTCATCGAGGACGCGCGCACGCCGGTGGGATATCGCCTCGCCTTCTCTCGAGGCGTGTCGGCGGCGGATCTGGAGCTGCCTCCGGATTTCGGGCGGATCGTCCTGGCCGAGAGCGGCCGCAGTGGCGTCCTCGCGCGCGAGGTGACCCCCTGGCTCCCGGAGACCTTCGCGCGCGGCGTGGATGATCTGCAGTATTTCGTCCCCTGCCTGACTCACGATCGGCCGATCGCGATCCTGGCGCTCGGTCGGCCCATGGAGGCGCCGCTTCTCACCTCGGAGGATGTCGGGCTGCTGCGCGTCATCTCCGGATACCTCGCCATTGCCATCGAAAATAGCCTCCTCTACGGTGAGCAGGCCCGCCGCGCTGCCGAGTTGGCCCAACTCAAGGAGTTCAGCGAGAGCGTCATCGAATCCATCAATATGGGGATCATCGCCCTCACGCCTGAAGGGCGCGTCACGATGTGGAATTCGGCGGCGGAAGCACTCGTGGGGATCCCGCGTCCGCAAGCGCTCGACCGTCCGATCGAAGAGCTTCTGGACCCGGACCTCCTCCGCGCGCTCCGCGACGTCACGCATCCTCACGGATGGGCCGTGCCCGAGGTGCGAAACATCTATAAGTTCCGCTGGCGCGCGGGTGAGGACCGTGATCTCGTCCTCAATGTCTCGCTCGTCCCGCTCTGGATGCGCTCGGGCGGGCCCTCGGGATCGCTGCTCGTCCTCGAAGACCTGACGCATCGGGTGCGGCTTGAGGAGCAATTGCAGCAACGGGAGAAACTCTCCTCGTTGGGCCTGCTGGCTGCCGGAGTCGCGCACGAGGTGAACACGCCGCTGGCGGGGATCTCCAGCTACACGCAGATGCTCCTCAAGCAGTTCCCCCCGACCGATCCGCGTCGCGCGCTCCTGGAGAAGATCGAGACGCAGGTGCTGCGCGCGTCACAGATCGTCCAGAGTCTGTTGAACTTCGCGCGCATGGAGCGCCCGACGGTGAGCGAGCTGGACATCCGAAGCGTCCTCGACGACACGCTCCAGCTTCTGGAACCCCAATTGCGCAATACGCGCATCGAGGTGGTGCGACGATACGCCGAGGAGCTGCCGCCGGTGCTCGGTGACGCGACGAAGTTGCAGCAGGTCTTCATGAACCTGATCCTGAACGCGCGCGATGCCATGCCCGAGGGCGGACGGCTCACGTTGGCCGCCTATCTGAGCGATGGTCAGGTCTGCGTGGACGTCGAGGACACGGGGGTGGGCATCCCGCCCGAACACATCGCCCGCATTTACGATCCGTTCTTCACGACCAAGGGCGTGGGGCGGGGGACCGGCCTGGGCCTGGCACTCAGCTACGGCATCATCCAAGAACATGCCGGGCGCATCTTCGTCGAGAGCCAGGTCGGTCGCGGCACGCGGTTCACCATCGCGCTGCCTGCTCTGAACGCTCGGCGCGCCTCAGGCGCCTTGGGCGAGACGCCGGAAAGAGCCGTGGCGGCCGGAGATTGATCTCTCCGGAAGACGGCGCGCCCTCACCGAACACGCCCATTCTGCTCGGCTCGTACCTTGTGCTACCATTTAGAACGCTATGGGTCGCAAGGGGACGATCCTGGTCATTGACGATGAAGAAGTAATGCGCGATGTCCTCGAGAGCCTGCTCACGGCCGAGGGCTATCGTGTGGACACCGCGCGCACAGGCGAAGAAGGGTTGGAGAAATTCCGCGAACGCCCGTATGATCTGGTCCTGCTCGACGTCTCCATGCCCGGCATGGGGGGGATCGCGACGCTGCAGGAGCTGCTGCGCCTCGACCCCGAGGCCGTGGTCGTCATCATCACGGCCTATGCGACCTTCGAGACGGCGATGGCCGCCTGGCAACTGGGGGCCTTCAACTGCATCCGCAAGCCGTTTCAGAACGATCAGATCGTGCAGGTGGTCGAGGCCGGGATTCGCCGCCGTCGCAAGGACGAGGAGCGCCGCATCCTGAGCCAGACGCTGCGTCAGGGATCGGCTCTTCGCCAGATCATCGCACGCAGTCCGAAGATGCGCAAGGTCCTCGATCTGGTCGCGCAGGTGGCCCCCACGCGCTCGACCGTGCTGATCCAAGGCGAATCGGGAACGGGCAAGGAGCTGATCGCCCGCGCCATCCACTTCATGAGCCCGCGCGCGGAGACCGGTCAGTTCGTCGCCGTCAACTGCAGCAATGTCTCTCCGGAGCTTCTGGAGAGCGATCTGTTCGGTCACGTCAAAGGCGCCTTCACCGGCGCCATCGCCGCCAAGAAGGGCCGATTCGAGATCGCCGACGGCGGCAGCATCTTCCTTGATGAGATCGGCAACATCAGCCTCGACATCCAAGCCAAGCTCCTGCGCGTCATCCAGGAACGCGAGTTCACGCCCCTCGGCGACACGACGACGCGGCGGGTGGACGTGCGGATCATCGCGGCCACCAATATTGATCTCAAGAAGGCCGTGAGCGAGGGGCGCTTTCGCGAAGACCTCTTCTATCGGCTCAACGTCATCACGATCCATCTGCCGCCGCTGCGGGAGCGGAAGGAGGACATCCTGCCGCTGGTCCAACACTTCATCCGGAAATTCAATGCCGAGAACAATCGAAACATCTCGACGGAATTGGATCCGGAGGTGCTGCGCGCTCTGGAGGAATATCCGTGGCCGGGCAATGTGCGCGAGTTGGAGAACGTGATCGAGCGCGCCGTCATCATCGCGCGCGGCGACCGGATCACGCTCGACTGTCTGCCCGATGAGATCCTCGATCCGCGCGCGGCCGAGGAGTTCCTGCACCGCGTGAGGACGGATGATCTGGCGCGGGACATCCCCATCGCGCAGGGCATCTCCTTCTACGATGAGGTCGCCAAGTTCGAGATCAGCCTCATCCGGCGCGCGCTGGAGATCACCGGCGGCAATCAGAGTCGCGCCGCGCGCCTGCTCGGGATGAACACGACGACGCTCAACAGCAAGATCAAAGCCTACAACATCAGCGTGAAATGAGGGGCGGAGGCCCGGGCCGGGCGAGAGAGGACCGACATGGTCGTCAGGCTTCGATTCCTGCAGTTCTCCGACGTCCATCTGGACTCCCGATTGACCGGCTCGCAACTGGCCTGGCCCCGGGAGAAGCGCGAGCAGCGCCGCCAAGAGATCACAGAGCTGGTGGGGAAAGCCTGCCGTCTCGCCCGCGAGCACAAGGTCGAAGCCCTGTTCATCCCCGGCGATCTGTGGGACGATGAGGCGATCTCGGCCGAGACCGTCGCGCGCGTCCTGGAAGCTTTCGCGTCGCTCGATCCCATCCCCGTCTTCATCGCTCCCGGCAATCACGACTGTTGCTCGCCCACGTCGTTTTACGCCGACGAGGTCCTGCGCGCGCGCGGCATGCGCCTATGGCCGAAGAACGTCACCATCTTCCGAACGGCCGAATTCGAGACGGTGCCGCATCCCGCGCGCCCGGAGGTCACGATCACCGGACGCGCGCACGTGCGCAACGTGCCTCTGGAGGAACGGCTGTTGGGCGCTCCGATTCCGCGTCCCCGCGCTCCAATAAGCGTGCTGCTCTTTCACGGATCGTGGATCGAATATGCCGGGCGCGACCGCTCCGAGAAGATGTTCACAGCCCCCTTCTCCCGCCAGGAGCTGCTCGCGCAAGGCTTCTCCTATGCGGCCCTCGGCCATTACCATCACTATGCGGAGATCACCGACGCGGAGGGGCGCGTGCGCGCCGCCTACACCGGATGTCTCGCCGGTCGCTATCTCTCCGAAGCTGGCCCTCATTATGCCCTGCTCGGGGAGATTGGCGAGCACGGCCTCCTTGCAATGGAGAAAATTCGCGTGGATGAGCGGATGATCCACGACGTGGAGGTGGACGTGACCGGAGTTGAGACCGAAAGCGGCTTGCGCGAGCGCGTCATCGGGAGACTGCGCGAGTGTGGCGCCACGGCCTCGGATATCGTCTTCCTGCGGATGGAGGGACGGCTTCCGCGGGGCCTTCGCCCGGCGTCCATCCTCGAAGATCTGCAACACGAGTATTTCCACCTGGCCATCGCCGATCGCACGCGTCCGGCTTACGATCTGGACACGGCCGATCCGCGCACGACGCAGGGTCGCTTCATCCAAGAGATGCGGCGGCGCATCACGGCGACGTCCGATCCGCAGGAACGCGCGCTTCTTGAACGAGCGCTCGACTACGGCCTCGATGCGCTCATCCAGGGCGAGGTGAAGCCCATCTACGAGGAGTGACGCGCACCCATCAGGAGAGAGTGCAGCCATGAAGATCGAACGCCTGCATCTTGTCGGCTTCGGGAAGCTGCAGAATTGTGAGATCGTCTTCGATCCCGACAAGGTGAACCTCCTCATCGAGGAGAACGAATTCGGCAAGAGCACGATCGTCGCGGCCATTGTGGCGGCGCTCTACGGCTTCCCCCCCCGCGAGCGCACAACGCCGGATGCGCTCGCCGAGCGCGAAGTGTATCGTCCTGATGATGGCGGGCCATATCAGGTGAGCTTGGAGGTGCGCGCCCTCGGCCGGCACGGCTGGACCCGCCTGCGCATCCTCAGGGATTTCCACCGCGGTCGCGCGCGGATCTTCAACCTCTCAGAGGGGGGAACGGAGATCACTGACGCATTCGTCCGACAGCGGAGGGAGGTCGGGGAGATTCTTCTCGGGCTCTCTCGCGAACAGTTCGTGAACACGTGCCTCGTTCGACAGGCGGCGCTTCAAGCGCTCCCCGATCTGAGCGACCTCACCGTGCAGCTTCAGAAGATCGCCGATGCCGAGGCCGGGGATCGGACGGCGGCCGATGCCATAAGGGCTTTGAGGAAAGCCCTTGAGGAATTCCCCGCCTCGCGCACGGGGAAGGGGCCGCTGAGGATTGACACCGAGCTTCAGCGCGTGAAGGCGAAATTGGAAGACATTCGTGAGAAGTTGGAGCAGTTGGATCGGGAGCGCCGCCAGATTGAACCGCAACTGGTTCGAATCGGTGCTCTGGAGCGCGAGATCGAAGAGGCGCAGGCGCGGCAGCGGCTCGCACACTACTTGCGCGAACGCGCCGAATACGAGCGGCTGGAGCGCGCGCGCGAGCGACGAGAGAGCCTCGAAGCGGAACGACATCGCCTGCGACAGGAATACGAGGCGCTCGCGCCTTATGAGACATTCCCGGCGGCGCAGCTCGCGAACCTGGAAAGCTGGATGGGCGCTCTGCGCCGAATCACGCGCGAGCGCGCGGCGCGCGAGGAGCAGCTCGGACGCGCGCATCGCCGATATGCCGAGATCCGAGAGCAGGAGGAGCGATTCGGCTCGCTCGCGTCCTTCACTCCAGCAGATCGCGAGCAACTGGTCGTGCTCGCCGAGCAGTACAAAGAGCTTCACGGGAAGATCCACGAAGGATGGCAGAAAGTGCACGCCGAGCAGCAGCGGCTCGCCGAGCGCGGTATCCACCTTGAGGAGTTCGAGCAGTGGCGCGAGCGAGTGGGCGCCCTCGATTTGGAAGAGCGTCGGCGCGCGCTCGAAGCCGAAGCGCGCCGGAGCGATCTCCAGCGCCAGAGCCGTCTCGCGGAAGAACGCCGGGAAGAACATCTGGCGCTCTGCGCGGAGATCGAGCGAGAGCGCGATCGCGCGCGCCGAAGGGCAGAGCGCATGCTCGCACTCACGCTGATAGGGGGCATCATCACCTCGATCGCTCTCCTTCTCGGATTCGATCACGCGAGCGTTCTGCCCGGCCTTCTGACCGCACTGTCGCTCGGTCTCTGGCTCGCCCTTCGCCGCACCGCCAGAACGCACCGCCGGCAGGAATGGATGCGCGCTCACGCGGAAGCCGATCGCCTTCAGCAGCAGATCGAGATCCTGCACATCGAGCGCGCGCAGCTTGAGGACCAGATGCGTCCGCTTCTCGCCCGGACGGGATTGGACTCATTGGAGTCTCTGGCGCACGCTTGCAGGCGGCTCGAGACCCTGACGGCGGAACTGCAGCCTCTGCTTCTTGAGCGCTCGACCCTTCGCGAGCGCGAGCTCGAGCTCGAGCAGAAGCGAGGCCATCTCCGCGCGTTCCTGGACCGGGCTGGACGCCCGGGCGACGAACCGATTCAGGAGGAGATCGAACGCTTGATCCGAGATCTCGATCGCGTGTTCGAGCTCAGGCACGAGCGGGCGCAGCTTGAGGAAAGGCTGGCCCAAGAGGAGGCCGACCGAGAGGCCACGCTCCGAGAGGAGCAGGACTACCGCGAGCGCATCCTCGCCCTGCTTCGGGAGGCCCACGCCGTTGATCCCACGGAGACGACCCCCTCGCTGGAGGACATAGAAGCGGCGGTCGCGCGCTTTCGGGAGGGTGTCAAGCGCTACGACGCCCTACAACGCGTGAAGCAAAAGCTCGAACAAGTGGAACGAGACCTGATGACGCTTCCCGAGCTTTCTGTCCTCCTTGAACAGCGCACGCGCGTGCGCGAGAGCCTCAGCAGGCGGGAAGCCAAGGATCCTGGGCTCGCCGCCCATATGCCCGAACGCTCCCCCGAGGAGTATGCGAGCGAAGCCGAACACTGGAGCGCACACGAGCGCGCCCGGCGTGAAGAGTTGACCCAGCTCCGAACGCAAATCGCTGCCACGTTCGATCGCCTTGAGAAACAGCGTCCCGAGCTGCTCGAGCAGGAGCAGGAATTGAAGCAGCATCTGGAGCGCGTCCAAAACTTCAAACAGGCTGTCGAGCGCGCGCTCGATATCTTCGAGCGGATTGCGCGGGAGATTCACGACCAGTGGGCCGAAGCCCTCACGGACATCTCCCGCGAATTGCTTCGCACCCTCCAGACCGATTACGCGGCCCTCCAATTCGATCGGGAGCTGCGGCTGCGCGTCGCCTTGAAGGAGCGGGACGACATCCTGCAGACGAATCAGCTCCGCTCGCAGCTCTCGCTCGGCACGCGCGAGCAACTCAGCCTGATCGCGCGCCTCGCTGTCAGCCGCTATCTCTCGCGCGATCGTCGTCTGCCGCTCATCCTCGACGAACCCTTCGCCAACTCCGATGATGCGCGCTTCGCGCGACTCATGCGCCTTCTGCTCGGCGAGCTCTCGCGCGAGCACCAGATCATCATCACCAGTTGCCACCAGAAGCGACACGAATGGCTCAAGACCCAATACCCCGACCTCTTCGCCCAGCGCGTCCACTGGTGCACGCTGAGCCCCTAGGCCCTCGCGCTGAGCTTCACATCTTCGGAAGTTTCCAAATTTCTGGAAGATTTTTCCGAAAATTTGGAAGCCTCGAGAGACGAGTCCCTTGCTAAGTCATTGATTTTTCGAAGCTGAAGCTTCACGGAGAGCCTTGGCACGATACTTGCTAAACCAAGAAGCCGAAAAGAGCAGTGAAAACTGAGCTAAGGGGGGCTTAGGGTATGTTGAGACGAATCGTGGTGAGCTCACTCCTTCTGGTCTTCGGGCTCTTCCCCACCATCTGGGGACAGGCCAATACAGGACGACTGGATGGGACCGTTCAAGACCCGCAGGGGGCGTACCTGCCGGGGGTGAAGGTCGAGGTGGTGAATACCGCCACCAATGCCAAATGGACGACGCAGACCGACGCTCAAGGCGTGTTCATCTTCCCCGTTCTTCCGGTCGGCACGTACACGCTGACGGCTGAAGCTCCGGGATTCAAGAAGTTCGTGCGCGAGAACATCCGCGTGGATGTGGCCGTCTACGCTTCGGTGAACGTGAGACTGGAGGTTGGGGGAGTTGTGGAAGAAGTCACGGTCACGTCCACCGGCGAGGAGGTCATCAGCAAGACCAGTCAGGAGCTGACGACCGTCATCAGTCGGCGTCCGATCCTGGACATGCCACTGGTCGCGCGCAATCCGATCACGCTGGCGACGCTCTCGGCGGGGGTCACGACATCTGGAGGCGAGCGCGCGTCGCGAATCAACGGCTTGCGCCAATCGGTCATCAACATCACGCAGGATGGGATCAACGTGCAGGACAACTTCCTCCGTTCGGGCGATGGATTCTTCATCATCTCCTCGCCGACGGTGGAGAACGTCGAGCAGTTCAGCATCACGACGAGCACAGCGGATGCGTCGGCCACCGGCAGTGGGGCCGTCTTCATCCGTTTGGTGACGCCGAGCGGCAGCAATGAATTTCACGGCAGCCTCTTCGAATTCCATCGGAACACGGTCCTGAATGCGAACTCGTTCTTCAACAACTTGACGGGCACGCCGCGCGAGAAGCTCATTCGCAATCAGTTCGGTGGACGGGCGAGCTTCCCCATTGTGAAGAACAAGATCTTCATGTTCACCTCACTCGATATCACGACCACGGCGAGCGAAGTCACGCGCAATCGGACGGTGCTGACGGAGGAGGCACGCCGAGGGATCTTCCGATATCGCGATACGAGCGGGCAGATCCGAACGGTGGATCTCTTCCAGGCTGGGGGGATTGGGCCGGATCCGTTCATCATGCGGATCATCAACGAGCGGTATCCGCTGCCGAACAACTTCCAGATCGGCGACGGATTGGTCACGGGGGGATTCCGGTGGAACGTCCCCACGTTCAGCCGCGTCATTCGACCGAGTTGGCGCGTGGACTGGCGGATCAACAACACGCACACGGCGGAAGCGATCTATCACCTTGTTCGCTTTGATACAGACAATGACACCCTCAATGGCTTCGAGCCTATGTTCCCCGGCATGAAAGGAGGATTTCAGGATTCGTGGCGTTCGACCGGATCGTTCGCCGTCCGCTCGACCTTTGGCCCCAATAAGGTGAACGAGGCGCGATTCGGGTTCCAGCGGGCTCCGGTCATCTTCGGGCGGGAATTCGATGCCTTCGAGCTGGCCGGGAAGTTCTACTGGGTGGACTTTCCCACCATCACCGACCCGCATCTGATTGGGATCACCAGTGGTCGGAATACCTCGAACTTCCAGTGGCTCGACAACTTCGCCTGGATTCGCGGCCGGCACACGCTCCGCTTCGGCGGTGACTTCCGCTCCATCGTCGGCAACCAGACGGCGAACACGACCGGAACGATCCCGACGCTCACCATCGGCGTCAATGCGGCGAATCCCTCGCCCCTGCCGACGGCGGCCTTCCCTTCCAGCACGAGCGCGACCCGATCTCTGGCACAGAATGTCTACGCGATCCTGATCGGTCAGATCGCGGGCGTCTCGCAGACCTTCAATGTGAAGGATCCGCAGTCGGGTTTTGTCGAGGGCGAATTCTTCCGCCACCGGATCCGACAGCGGTATTGGGGCTTCTACTTCTCCGACTCCTGGCGCGCGCGGCCGAACCTGACGCTCAACTATGGAGTTCGGTACGAATACATGACGGTGCCCGATCAACTAAACCGGCTGGCGCTTCAGCCCGTGGGCGGCGAGGCCGCATATTTTGGCATCTCCGGTAAGGGCAACCTCTTCCGCCCCGGGGTGATGACCGGCTCGCCGGTGACGCTCGACCTGGCCGGCTCCTCCAATGGACGGAAGTTCTACAATGAGGACCTGAACAACTTCGCTCCCAGCTTCGGCTTCGCCTGGTCGCCGGAGCGACGGAACTGGTTCACGCGCGTCTTCTTCGGCGGACCGGGCAAGGGCGTCATCCGCGGTGGCTACTCGATCGCGTATTCCCTCGAGAGCGTGAGCGTGATCACCAATGCCCTGGGCAATAACCTGGGGTTCACCAAGACGATCTCGCTCACGACGGCGGCTCAGGGAATCCAGGGTGGCGCGAACTTCACGTCGCTGCGCAACGGATGGCCGAAGCCGGCTGTTCCGGTCTTCCGCGTGCCGATCCCGCAATTGGAGAACTTCCGCGAGAACCGGGGCAGCGGAATCTTCGGCTTCGCCGAGAACCTGCGCACGCCCTACGTGCAGACCTGGTCGCTCAGCTACGGACGCGAACTCATGCCCAATCTCGCGCTGGAGATCAGTTACGTGGGCAATCGCGGGGTGAAGCTCTGGCGCGGTATTGATCTCAATGAGACGAACATCTTCGAGAACGGCTTCCTGCAGGAGTTCCTCAACGCGCAGCGGAATCTGGCGATCAGCCGGGCGCAGGGCCGCGGCGCGCGCTTTGATAACCAAGGCCTGCCGGGTCAAGTGCCGCTGCCGATCTTCGAGACGCTGTTTGCTGGACTGCCGCTCTCCTCGGGCTTCGGCAACTCGACCTTCATCCTCCGCTTGGATCAGAACGAGGCCGGAGAGCTGGCCAGTCAGCTCTTCCTGAACTTCCTCAACGCGCTGACCGGTCCGCGCGGCAATCTGCCGATCAACTTCTTCGTGGTCAATCCCGAGGCGTTCTTCTCCGACGTGATCACCAACGGTTCCTCGTCCAACTACCATTCGCTCCAGGTGGAGGTGCGTCGGCGCTTCTCCGCGGGCCTGCAGTTCAATGCGAACTACACCTTCGGCAAGGCGCTCACGGATTTCGAGGGCTCCGGCTCCAACTTCTCGGCGTTCATCAGCCTGCGCCATCCGCGATACGAGTACCGGCGCGCGGGCTTTGACACGCGGCACCGGTTCAACGCCTACTTCATTTACGAGCTGCCGTTCGGTTCGGGCAAGCGTTTCCTGAACACGAGCGGCTGGGTGGACAAGCTCTTCGGCGGATGGCAGATGAGCGGCATCTTCATTGCTTACACGGGGCAGCCGCTCTCGATCGTCTCCGGGCGCGGGACGATCAACCGCGTGGGCCGTTCGGGCAACAATACCGTAGACCTCGTCGGGATGACGGTGGAGGATCTGAAGAAGCTCGTGAGCGTGCGCAAGACGGGCTCCGGCGTCTTCTACTTCGATCCCTCGTTGATCGGGCCCGATGGGCGCGCCGCGTCGAGCATCTTCGCCAATCCGCAGCCTGGGCGGCTGGGCTCACTCGGCTTCGGTGTCCTGAGCACGCCCGGATACTGGCGCTTCGACTTCAATCTGCTCAAGCGCGTGCGCATCACTGAGGCGGTGACTTTCGAGTTCCGATCCGAGTTCTTCAACCTCTTCAACGCCGTGAGCTTCGGCGCTCCGACGACCAACATCAACAGCACGAACTTCGGGCGCATCAGCGGCCACAACGGCGCGTACGATCCTCGGATCGTGCAATTCGGCGCGCGGATCAACTGGTGAGGTGCTGGCCCGGCCCCTGCGGGCGAGCGGCGAGGCCGCCCGCAGGGGAGTCACCGCCCGGCTTGACGCCCGGCGGGCATCCTCACTAGGATATACACCGGTGACGGCGGTGGGGATGTGGCGGAACTGGCAGACGCGCAGCGCTCAGGACGCTGTGGACGTTACGTCCGTGGAGGTTCGAGTCCTCTCATCCCCACCACCTTCTTCCTCGGACTGAGCTTCCCTTCACCCTGAGGATCGGCTAGACTCCCCGTGAGAGCTATGGAGGCATCGCTCCTTGCCATAGACGTCGCGTTTCTGCTGCCGGAGGACGTTCAGAAGCGGGCCGAGGCCGTGAACGCGAGGCTGTGGGCGCAGGGCCAGGGAGGGTTTCGCTTCGACCAGACGCACTGGCCGCACATCACGCTCCTTCAGCAGTTCGTCCGACGCTCGCGCTTGCCCGAGATCTTCGCGGCCGTGGAGTCGCAGCTTGAAGCGTTCTCCCCGATGACGCTCACGGTCTCCGGGATCGAAGTTCGTGGCGAGACCGTGCAGTTTGTCATCGCACCGCATCCGGAGTTGCAACGGCTGCATGAGCGCCTCATGGACGCGCTCGCGCCCTTTGACGAGGGGGATGGACCTCCTGAAGCCTTCGCCGATGGCGACGAACCGCCTCGACCGCGCGACGTCGAATGGGTCCGAAACTACCGCGCGCGAGCCTCCGGCGCGCACTACTTCCCACATATCACCCTGGGCAAGGGCGTGGTGACCGAGCCAATCGCTCCCTTCTCCTTCACGGCCGATCGCCTCGCCCTCTGTCAACTCGGGCGCTTTTGCACCTGCCGTGTGATCCTGCGGGAATGGAGGTTGACCTAGATGGGCGATATGCTGGGCTCGCTATTCCGAACCGCACAAAGCACTCCGCTTCGGGTGGGAATTCTCATCGGGCTGTCTCTCATGATCGTGCTCCCACTCGCGGATACGAAGCGCGCGGCACGGCCGGATCGCATCGCTTTCGAGGTGAGCGCGGATCGGCTGGAGTACGTCTACAACCTCATGCCTCCGCGCCCTCCCGTTGTCCCCGGACCCACTGTGCGCGTGCGCATCCGACTCACGAACGAGTCGGCCGAAGCGCTCGCACTCGATTTCCCGAGCTCGCAACGGTTCGATGTCCTTCTGGAGGACGAGCGCGGGGAGGTCGTCTTTCGGTGGTCCGAAGGCAAGATCTTCCTTCCCGTGCTCGGCCGTGAGATCGTGCGACCTGGAGATTCGCTCATCTACGAAGCGACGTTCGCGCTGCCGGGTTCGGACCGGGGGATCCTGCCTGCCGGACGGTATACCCTGCGAGGGGTGCTCGTGGCCGAGACGCCATTTTCCGGCGCTCTGCCGGTGCGGATCGTCCACGCCCATTAGCCGAAGGAGCCGCGCGCGTCAGGGGTCTCGCGCCGCCAGGCGTTCCAAGTACTGCGGGGACATCGCGCGCAACCGCTCCACTTCCTCTGGGAGGACCTCAAGCACATAAGCGATCTCCTCGCGCGTCGTGTCCTTGCTCAGGGAGAACCGCAGACTCCCTTGCACGAGATCGCGCGGACGCCCGAGCGCCAGAAGCACATGCGAGGGCTCGAGCGATCCCGAGGAGCAGGCAGCGCCCGTCGAGACGGCGATGCCCCGCAGATCGAGCCGAATCAGGAGCGCCTCCCCGTCGAGGAACCGGAAGCTGAAGTTGGAGATGTTCGGGACCCGTTGCTCG
Organism: bacterium HR10; assembly: GCA_002923315.1. GTDB lineage: Bacteria > Acidobacteriota > Blastocatellia > HR10 > HR10 > HR10. The sequence continues at coordinate 42,366 of BEHM01000003.1, read as the reverse complement.
CGGTGGCCATTTCGCAGGACGAAGGGGATGCGCTCTTCGATCCCCTGCTCCAGCATGTCGCGCAGTGCGCGCATGTGTCGGATGCGGTCGGGAAGTTGCTGGCGCGTCAATTCAGCCGCTCGTCCGAAGCCGACGATGGCGGGCACATTCTCCGTCCCCGAGCGCCGATCCCGCTCATGATGGCCGCCGTCCATCTGGCGCACCAGCCGCACCCCGCGCCGCAGATAGAGGGCCCCGGCGCCTTTCGGGCCATGAATCTTGTGCGCGGAGAAGGTCAACAGATCCACCCCCAGCTCATCCACGTGCACGGGCATCTTTCCCACGGCCTGCACAGCATCAGTGTGGAGATACGGATAGGGCTGACCGCGCTCGGCGCGCACGCGCCGGACGAGCTCGGCGATCTCGCGAATGGGTTGGATCGTGCCGATCTCATTATTGGCGAGCATGATGCTGATCAGGATCGTGTCGGGGCGAAGCGCGGCGTGAACATCCTCAACGCGCACGAGCCCGTCCGGAGAGACGGGCAGATAGGTCACCTCGAAGCCGCGCCGCTCCAAGGCCCGACAGCTCTCGAGCACGGCCGGATGTTCGATCTGCGAGGTGATGAGATGCCGCCCCCGTTGCCCATGCGCTTCAGCGATCCCCTTGAGGGCGAGATTGTCCGACTCTGTCCCCCCACTGGTGAAGATGATCTCCGAGGGATCGGCACCGATCAACTCGGCCACGCGCACGCGCGCCTCCTCGACGGCCGCGCGCGCTCGCTGCCCGAAGGTGTGAATGGACGAGGCATTGCCGTACTCCTCCCGGAGATACGGGAGCATGGCCTCCAGCACCTCGGGATCGAGCCGTGTTGTCGCCGCATTGTCCAGATACACGCGCCGCATATGGAAAATTGTGCCGCCTCCGCCTAGAATGTGCAACGTGCGGCCCAGCGGCGTGATCACGCTCCTGACCGACTTCGGCCTCGCCGATTTCTTCGTCGGGGCGATGAAGGGAGTCATTCTCTCCATCCATCGCGAGGCCGTGATCGTTGATCTCACGCACCTGATCCCCCCTCAGGACATCTACGCAGCGGCTCTGACGCTGGCCGACTGCTACGCGACCTTTCCCGAGGGCACGATCCACGTGGCCGTCGTGGATCCGGGCGTCGGCTCCGAGCGACGCGCTGTGCTTCTGGAGACCGCGCGATATTTCTTCATCGGTCCGGACAATGGGCTCTTCACCCTCGTCTTGGAGAACGAGCCGCTGCAGCGCGCCATCCAGATTACGGTCGAACGCTTCTTCCACCACCCGGTGAGCCGGACGTTTCACGGACGGGATGTCTTCGCCCCGGTCGCGGCATGGCTCGCGCGCGGCGTGTCCCCATCGGAGTTCGGGCCGGAAGTCTCTGACCTGACGCGCCTACCGATTCCTCGCGTGGAACGCCTTGGTGAGAAGCGATGGCGCGGTCAGGTCATTCACGTGGACCGCTTCGGCAATCTGATCACCAACGTGACAGCGCGCGATGTCCCCCTGGAGGCCGTGCGCCAGGGGGGGAGGCTCCTCATCAACGGTCACGAGGTGTCTGCTCTGCGCACGCACTATCAGGAGGCAGCCCCGGGAGAACTCTTCGCCCTGGTGGGCAGCACCGGCCGCGTGGAGATCGCCATCCGGGAGGGATCAGCCGCTACGTCGCTGGGCGTGGGTCGAGGCGCGACGGTGGAGATTCTCCTCCCGTGATGGGGACAGCCCTCTCCACCGCCCGATAGATGAAGCGAGCGCGTCCGAAGCGCACCTCAAATCCGTTCCGCAGCAAGTTCTCCCGCACGCGCTGCCCATTGACGTACGTGCCGTTGGTGCTCCCCAAATCCACGACGACGAAACCGCCGCTCGGATGCCGGACGAACTTCGCGTGATGCTTGGAGACGGTCGGATCGTCAATGACGAAATGGTTATCGAGGGTCTTGCCCACGGTGACCACGGGGCGATCAAGGATGAACGCGATCTGCTCGCGACCGTCCGGCAGCACCTGCACCAGATGCGGTTGATGCACGCGCGGGGGTGACGTCACGGGCAGCAGGCTCGCCCCGCAGGAGAGGCATACGGTCACGTCCGCACGCTGTTCTCTCCCACACGCGGGACAGACGCGCATCTCCCGCTCGGGAATCCGCGCGCCACACGCGGCGCACGCCTGCCCGATCGTCCCCACGCGCCCGCAGTTCGAACACGGCGCCAGGCCCGTGAGCAGCATCGTTCCCTGCCGATGCGGTGAGCGCGCGACATGCCGCACGGTCCGGACCTCGACGTACGCGAAAATGGCGAGCATGAGGAGCGCGACGATCCCTATCGCCAGAGCGTTCGGCAGCACACCATGCTGTCCGGCCGAGAGCAACACATCGAACAGCGCATGCAGCAGCGCCGCTCTCATCCATCCCCGAACGATCGTGCGCGCGCGCACGCTTCCGACATTGGGGAGCATCTTCGCCTGACTGAGCGCCAGTCCCCAAAAGGCCGCGAACAACGCATGTCCGGGATTGGAGAGGATGCCCCGCACGATGAAGATCTCACTGCCGAATCGGCTCACGTAGAGCACGTTCTCGGCCGCCGCGAACCCCAGCGCCGCCGCAGCCCCGTAGATGACGCCATCCACCGGCTCGTCGAACTCCGGTCGGCGGTAGGCGTAGCTCATGACAGCCCACAGCTTCACCGCCTCTTCGACCGGACCAACGACGAGAAAGAGGATGAGCCACTCGCTCGCGAGATTCGATCCGAAGAGCCCCGAGAGCACCAGGGTGCCCACCGTGTTGAAGACCATCGCCGGCAGCGTCGCCACCGCGCCGAGCAGGAACGTCCACAGGATCGTGCGCAGCGGCTCCCGATCGTACCAGTCCTGAAACCAGAACCAGAGGAGCCACAGGACACAGGGGATGAGCGACAGAGCGAGCGTCTCCATCTCACGCCGTCCGTTTCACGATGAGCAGCGTCATATCATCGGCCGGGCGGGCCTTCCCGAGGAAGTGGCTGAGGGCCTCCTCGATACGATCGCGCAGGGCGGCGGCGCGCTGCTCGCGAGAGCGCCGCACGACCTCCACCAAGCGCGCGACGCCGAATTCCTCCCCCCGCTCATTCATGCTCTCGCTGATCCCATCGCTGAAGAGGACGAGCACGTCGCCCGGCTCCAACCGGAGGCCCTGCTCCTCGTACACCGCCTCCTCCAGGATACCGACGGGAATCCCCCCCCTCTCCAAAAACTCCACCGACCCGTCCGCGCGCATGAGCAACGGCGGATTATGTCCGGCGTTGGTGTAGCTCAACTCGTGCGCGCGCGGATTCAATCGGGCGAGCCAGAGCGTCGCGAACTTATTCGGAGCCGTCGTCTCGCAGAGATAGCGATTGACGGCCGCCATCATCTCGGCGACTGAGGCCGCCGAGCGCGCCTGAGCGCGCACGCTCGCATGCAGCGCCGACATGAGCATCGCCGCATCCATCCCCTTGCCGCACACATCGCCCAGGGCGAGCAGCAACGTCCCTTCGGGCCCGCGAATGAAGTCGAAGTAGTCCCCACCGACTTCGTAGCAGGGGAAGCTGATGCCCGCCAGATCGTATCCCTCGACCTCGGGCGGGGCGACCGGCAGCAGTTGAAATTGCAGATCGCGCGCTTGAGCCAATTGGTGCTTGATCCGCTCGTTCTCCAGGCGCTGCTCCAGCAGCAGCGCATTCTCGATCTTGATCGCCGCGACCGATGCCACGGTCGTGAGCAGCTGCAGGTCTTCTTCAGTGAACGCGCCCGCACTCATCGGATTGTCCACGTAGATCATTCCCACGACCGGCGACGGCGTCTCCTGCCGACTCCCCAGCAGGGGAACAGCCATGATCGAACGGATGCCGCTCAGCAGAATCGAATCGCGCTGACGGAAGCGCTCGTCCGTCTGCGCATCGAAGGTGAGCACCGAGCGTCCGCGCTCGACGACCTCCTCCAGGACTGAGCGGCTGATGCGCACGACCTGCTCGACCACCGACGGCTCCTGTCCGCGATAGCCCGCGATCTTGCACGACCATTCTCCCTGAGCGCCTCGCAGCAAGAGGAACACGCGCTCGGCGGGGACCGCCTCCAGCACCAAACCGACGATCTGCCGGAGCACCTCATCGAGCGAGAGGGGGGAGAGCAAGGCGATGCCGACCTGAGTGAGCACGGCCAGCAATCGTTTGCTCCGCTCGACCTCAGGCGGCGACCCGGGCACAGTGACCGAACGCGCCGCATCGAGCAGAGAGACGATCTCAGGAGCCAGCGGCGGGCGCTCCGCGGATGATGTCGAGGTCAGCGTCTCCGGGCGCGCGACGATCACGTCGCCGGTCCCCAGTTCGTCCATCGGGACCTCTGCGACAGAAATCGGCTCAGCATGAGGGAGGAGCTCCAGTATCGTCTCCCCCACCTGAAGGCGATCGCCGACAGCGACCGCGACCGTCCCACGAATGCGGACGCCGTTCAGATATGTGCCGTTGGCACTCCCCAGGTCCGTCACCCACCACGTCTTCCCCTCCTCGCGCAGCTCCGCATGCACGCGCGAGGTGAAGGGATCGTCCACACAGAGATCGCTGCGCACCGAACGCCCGATGACGATCCGCCGCTTCCGGATCTCAACGACGGTCGGCGCTCGACCCGGTGAGTACACCTTGAGCTTCACCATCATCGGCCTCCGTGACGACCCGCGTCCCACTCAGCAAATCATGCCATCCTCGCCCCTGCCCATCCATGAGCATCCAGAGGAATCCCAGTCCGAGCGGGAGCGCCGCCAGCCCGTAGCCGAGTGTATGCCGCAAGAGCGAACGTCCCCACGAGAGGGGCCGACCATCGGCGCGCACGATCTGGATCCCCACAAGCGCCATCCCCACCGATTGCCCGCGCACGCTGCAGAGTATAAAGTGGTTCACCAGCAAAACCAAGCACGCCGCGAGCGCACTCCACATCGCCAGCTCCGCCAGCAGGAGCCGCCCTCGAAGGGCGACGGCCCCCATGACGGTCACCCCCATCGCTGCCAGCAGCACCATCAGGTCGAGAAAGAACGCCACGAGTCGGACCACCAGAGGTGCCGGGACGCGCCTGCTCACGCGAGGAGGGGGCTCCGCCTCCTGCCACGGCATCGTGATCGCGCGCTCTCGAAGATCAAGAGCGCCACTCGCTGAGTCAGCGGGAGATTCGACGGCGTACGCCGCCGTCACCAGCGGCGCGCCACAGGCTCGGCAGAACCTCGCTCCCGGACGCTGCGGCATGTGACATCGCGGACAATGACTCGTCACCATTCGCCCTCATGCCGGAAAAGCAGGGACACCTCGCCGATCTGCACACGATCTCCATCGCGGAGCGCCTGTGGGGTTCGCGGCGGGAGCAACCGACGACCGTTGACGAGCGTCCCGTTGACGCTCGCCAGGTCCTCGATCCAATATCGCCCTTCCGCCCGCCAGATGCGCGCATGCCGGCGCGAGACCGTCGCCCCCGGATCGTATGGGGACAAATCCACATCCGGGAAGATGCCGGAGATCGGGTCGGCGCGACCGATGAGATTCGACTCCTTGAGCAGGGGTTGCGTCGCCCGCACCTCCCCCGAGCGCGGATCGAAGACGAACAGATAGGCGCTCGCCCGCATGGGCTCGACTTCGATCGGTTGGCGCGCGCCGCAGTATGCGCAATAGAGATCGTCCGCTCCGATGCTCACCCCACAATAGCTGCAGTAGACCATTCCCACGGCCACGTCCAAGCGAGGCGCGACCTCCGACCCCGCGCGGCGGACGAGATCGCCGAACGCCATGCGATAGGCGTGCTCCAGACGATCGCCGCACTGCTCGCGCAGGAGAGCCAGATGCTCTTCCAGCGCGCTCTTCATCTCGCGCGCCGAGGCGAACCGATCCTCCGGCGCATAGGCGACGGCGCGCATGAGGAGGCGCTCCATCTGCGGCGTGAGCTCAGGATGATACTGGCGCGGCGTCGGATTCCGCGTGAAGTCGAAGATCAGCAGCGGTTGATCGCGCGGGTCCACCCCCGTCAGCAGATGAAACATCGTAGCGCCCAGCGAATAAATGTCCGAGCGCGGCTCGACCTGTCCGGAGAACAACTCTGGCGGCGCATATCCCATCGTGCCGACGGCCGTCACCCCCTTCTCCTGAGGGGCCACGACGCGCGCGATTCCGAAATCAATGAGCACGACGCGATTGGCCCCGGGATCAATCATGATGTTGGCCGGCTTCAGGTCCCGATAGATGATCGGCGGCTGCCGCGTGTGCAGGTAATCGAGCACATCGCAGATCTGGATGGCCCATAGCGTGACGGTCAGCTCATCGAACCGCCCGCCGACCAACTGCAACCGCGTGGCCAGATCCCCCCCCGAGATGAACTCCATGACGAGATAGTACCGCCCCCCTTCGACGAAATGGTCGTAGATGATCGGGATCGAGGGATGGCGGAGGCTGGCCAGCAGCCGCGCCTCGCGCTGGAAATCGAGGATGGCTTTCTCCCGAAGCGCGGGATCGGAGAACATCTCGATCATCTCCTTGACGGCGCGCACGGCGCCATTCAGGTGGCGGTCACGGGCTTGATAGACATTCCCCATGCCCCCTCCCCCGACCCGCCGCACGATCTCATAGCGCTCGCGCAGGACAGCGCCAGGAGGCAACTCCGCGAGCGGGGCGAAGGCTCCCGGCCTCTCGCCCCTCACGAATGATCCGGAGAAGACCTGGCGCGCCCCACATTCGCCGCAAAAGAGATCCTCTGGGTGAACGGGCGATCCGCACCGCGCGCAGAACTTCATAGCCCCTCGATGAGAAATCGCAAGAAGGTCTTCCCCACGATGATCTCGTCGCCGTGCCGCAGCGGCACGGGCTGATGCGGGTGGAGCCGAGGCCCGCGATTGACGAACGTCCCGTTCAGGCTCCCCAGATCTTCGATCCAGAATTGCCCCTCCCGATAGAAGATGCGCGCGTGGCGGCGAGAGACCTTGGCCTCGGGATCATCTTCATCCAGATCAATCTCGGGGAAGATCCCGTGCTCGGCATCCCACCGTCCGAGCATCACCTCCGACTCCCAGATGGGGAATTCCCGGCCGACACGACCGCCGCGCACAAGCACCAACTTCGCTCGTGGCCGACGATCCGGAGGGGAGCGGTCTGGCGGCGCCTCCGAAAGTGCCGTGCCTTCAGCCCGGGAGACCGCCGCAGGCTTCTCCGCGGGCGTGCCTCCGAGAGATCGAGAGCTCCGCTTCGGCGAATCCGCCACCTCTTCTGCAGGCGTCGCCTGCCCGCCTTCGGCGTCCGACGCCAGGCTCGCCCCGCAGGCGTCACAATAGGTCGCGTCCTCCAGATTCTCCATTCCGCACCGGCGACAGTGGATCATTCGGACGCGCGCCTCCTCATGAATTGCATCTTGACTCAGAATACCACAAAAAGTCGCTCGCCGCAAAAAGCCCTTGATTTTCCTGCCTGCGGTGGCTATATTGAACAGTCTTGCCGAATCATGTGGCCGGCAGGGAGGAGAACCCGAACGTTTCGGGTTCGCCTCTCGTTGGTTGAACGAAGGAGGTGATCACGATTCCGATTCGAGGAGGGTGAAGGAACATGGCCATCGGCATTCACATCCTCGGTGAGCTGTATGGTGTCAATCGTCAAACCCTCAGCCGCGTCGAACATCTGGAGCCACTCCTGCTGAAGATTCTCCGCGATCACGATTTCAAGATCCTCGCCAGTTCCTTCCACCAGTTTCATCCCTTCGGCGTCACCGGTTTCGTCCTCCTGGCGGAGTCGCATGTGAGCGTGCACACGTGGCCGGAAGAGGCCTACATCGCGCTGGACATCTTCAGCTGCAGCTCCGAAGAGCAAGCCCTGCGCGCGTTCGAGGCGATCTGCAAGGAGTTGGCTCCGGTGGAGGTGGATCGAAAGATCATTGATCGGGGCGTGTCATGGAGAAGCCTGGGAGTATTCTCCTCACCATCCTACGAGACGGTCAGCGGAGCTTGTGGGACATCCTGAGCCGCTGGCCCTATTCGATTCGCGAACTGCGGGAGACTCTCGAACGTCTTCACGCTGAGGGGTGGATCGAACGGTCGGGCGATCGGTGGGCGGAGATTCGCCTGACCGAACGGGGACGCGAGGCCAATCGAACTCTGGCCGGAGTGGAAGACGAAGGCGGGGCCTGTCCCGCTTGCGAGGGCAAGGGGATTCGTCTCCCCGAAGCGTGGTGGCGTCGCTTTCGCGAGTTGACCGAGGAGCGCCCGCTGCCGGTGGCCGAATATGATCAGGGCTTCATGCGTCCGGAAGATGCCGTGGCGCGCGTCGCCTTCATGCATCGGATGGGCGATGTGGCCGATCGCGAGATCGTGCTCATCGGCGATGACGACCTGGTCAGCATCGCCCTGGCGGTGACTGGACTGCCCCGCCGCATCGTGGTCATTGACGTGGACGAACGTCTGGGCGCGTTCATCGAACGCGCGAACCGCGAGCACGGATTCGCCATCGAGTTTCGCCCCCTCGACATTCGGCGTCCGCTCCCGCCGGACCTCACCCAGCGTTTCGACGTCTTCGTCACCGATCCGGTCGAGACCGTGCCGGGATTCGAGTTGTTCCTCTCGCGGGCGGCCGCCAGTCTGCGCGGCCGCTACGCAGCCGGTTACTTCGGATTGACGACGCTCGAGGCCTCGCTCTCGAAATGGCACCGCCTTCAGCAGCTCGTGCTCCGAATGAACTTCGTCATCACGGACATCCTGCGTGATTTCAGCCTCTACCCCGAGCGCGAGAATCGGTGGGAACGATTCTACGCGAGCTATGCCATGATGTCGCTCTTTCATATCGAGGGATACCTGCCCGACCGCGATTGGTACCGCTCTTCGTTCTTCCGCATCGAGGCGATCGCGCCGCCGCAGCCCACGATCCTCGGAGAATGTGCCCTCTCGGAGACGGAGCTGTATTTCGATGAGGAGACTGTGGCCACGCCTCGCGCCGGCGTGAGTTGAAGCGATGGATGTCCTGCTGGCGGTCCTCTCCGGGTTCCTCTTGGCCCCCCTCGCTCCATGGCTGGATCGCCGACTGGGGAAACGATGGGGATGGATGTGGGCGTTGGTGCCGCTTGGTCTCTTCCTCTTCTTCCTTCGCTTCGTGCCGGCCCTCGCTCGCGGAGAAGCGTTCACCCGAAGGGTCCCCTGGATTCCTCGTCTCGACATTCACCTCTCGTTCCATCTGGATGGATTGAGCGTCTTGTTCGCCCTGCTCATCAGCGGGATTGGGGCGCTCATCTTCCTCTATGCGGCGCGCTATCTGGAGGGACACCCACATCGAGGCCGATTCTTCCTGCTTCTGCTCGGCTTCATGGCCTCGATGCTCGGCCTCGTTCTGGCGGAGAACGCGCTCGCGCTCTTCGTCTTCTGGGAGCTGACAAGCCTCAGCTCCTACTTGCTCATCGGATTCGAGCATGAGCGTGAGAGCGCACGATCGGCGGCGCTCCAGGCGCTCCTGGTGACGGGCGCCGGCGGACTGGCACTCCTGACCGGATGGATCCTGCTCGGACAAATCGGAGGAGGGTTCGAGATCACCCAGTGGCGCTCCCAGAGGGAGCAGCTGATCGTTCACCCACATGCCCGATGGGCGCTCGCGCTCATTCTGCTGGGGGCCTTCACCAAATCGGCCCAGTTTCCCGTTCACTTCTGGCTCCCCAACGCGATGGAGGCGCCGACTCCTGTGAGCGCCTACCTTCACTCGGCGACGATGGTGAAGGCGGGCGTCTATCTGCTGGCGCGCCTGCAGCCGATATTCGGGACGATGGATCTCTGGGGCGCGACGATCGTTCCTGTCGGCGCGGTGACGTTCAGCCTCGGCGCTCTGCTGGCCGTTCGTCAGAGTGAGGCCAAACGCCTGTTGGCGTACTCGACCGTGAGCGCGCTCGGTCTGCTCACACTGCTGTTGGGCATAGGGACGCCGACGGCGGTGACGGCCGCGATGGTGTTTCTGCTGGCCCACGCCTTGTACAAAGCCGCACTGTTTCTGATCGCCGGGATCCTGGATCACGAGACAGGCGTGCGCGAGCCGGAACGTCTGGCCGGATTGCGACGGGCGATGCCCATCACGACGGTAGCCGCCGTGTTGGCGGCTGCATCGCTGGCCGGTCTCCCGCCCTCTCTCGGGTTCCTCAGCAAGGAGCTGTTCTATGAAGCCCTGCGAGCGGCTCCACGCTGGCCGCTCCTCCTCTTGGGGAATGCCGTGCTCGCAGGCATGGCGCTTGTCGCCGTCGCCGGTCTTATGGGCGTGCGCCCCTTCTTTGGACGAGAGCGCAGCGAGCTCCAGTTTCTCCATGAAGCCCCACGGCCGCTCTGGCTTGGCCCCCTGCTGCTCGGCCTCAGCGGGACTATCGCCGGGCTATGGCCTGCGGGCGTCGAGCGCACTTTGCTGAATCCGGCCATCACGGCGACTCTCGGTCAACCCGCCCACATTCATCTGGCAGCGTGGCATGGTCTGAACCCGACGCTTCTGTTGAGCGCGCTCACCATCGCGGGGGGAGTCGGGGTATACACTGGACGGGGAATCGTGCGCGCTCTGGCGGTGCCGAGAGTCCTGGCGCGATTCACCCCATCGGCGGGGTACGCCGCTCTCCTGAATGGGATCTTCACCCTCGCCCGCTTTCAAACGCGGGTGCTGCAGAGCGGTCATCTTCGCTATTATCTGCTGACGATCATCGCGTGGACGGTGGGCATCGTCGGATACCCGCTCCTCAGGCGCGCGGATGGGATAGCGCTTCGAAGGTCCGCGCCGGAACATATGATGGACATCGGACTGGCCCTGCTCATCCCTCTGGCCGCGTTGGCCGCTGTTCGCTTCACCTCGCGATTGGCGGCGATCGCGGCGCTCGGCGTCGTCGGTTATGCGATTGCCCTGCTCTACATGATCTTCGGCGCCCCGGACCTGGCCCTCACGCAGTTCATGGTGGAATCCCTCACGGTCATTCTCTTCGTCCTCGTCTTCTATCGCCTGCCGCGCTTCGCCACGCTCTCGGGCCGATGGGCGCGAGCGCGCGATGTCGTGGTGAGCGCCCTCGCAGGCGGTGTGGTGAGCGCGCTCGTGCTCTCTGTCCTGGAGATGTCACCGCCGAATGTGATCTCCGAGTACTTCGTCCATAAGAGCGTGCCGGAAGCGCATGGGCGAAACGTCGTGAACGTGATCCTCGTGGACTTCCGCGCTCTGGACACGCTGGGGGAGATCACTGTCCTGGCTCTCGCTGGCCTGGGCGTCTATGCGCTGATGCGCTTGCGCGTGGAGGAGTGAGGATGAGGAGAGGTCGCATCGAGCATTCTTCGGACGTTCACGAGAGGGGCGCACCCGTCCCTTCCTCGGAGTGGGAACGCGCCTCGATGATCCTCGGCGTGGCCGTGCGCGCGTTGCTGCCATTGCTGTTGCTGTTCTCGATCTTCCTGCTTCTGCGAGGCCACCATGCGCCGGGAGGGGGATTCGTCGGAGGACTCGTCGCGGCGGCCGCCGTGGCGCTCTACGCTTTAGCGTATGGGGCGACGGCGGCGCAACAGCTGCTGCGCCTCTCTCCACGAGGACTGATCGCCGCCGGGCTCATGACGGCCCTCGCCAGTGGTCTGGTGGGGCCGCTCATGGGAGCCCCCTTTCTCACCGGGCGCTGGGTGAAGGTGGGCCATCTGGAGTTGGGGACGCCACTGCTCTTCGACGTCGGCGTGTACCTGGTCGTCATCGGCGTCACCCTCTGGATCATTCTGACGCTCGCGGAGGAGTGAGCATGGAACTGCTGCTGGCCGTCGTCATTGGAAGCCTGTACGCGACGGGCCTTTACATGTTGCTGCGGCGCAGCGTCGTGAAGCTCATCATCGGCCTGGGACTCCTCTCCAATGGCAGCAATCTGCTGATCTTCACTATGGGCCGCCTGGTTCGCGGTCGGCCTCCGATCGTCCCCGAAGGCGAGTCGAGCGTTCCTCCCCCCTTTGCGGATCCCCTCCCGCAGGCGCTCATCCTGACGGCCATCGTCATCAGTTTCGGCGTGCTCGCTTTCGCGCTCGTGCTCATTCATCGCGCGTATCAAAAGGTCGGAACAGATGACCTCGATGACCTGAAGACGACCGACACGTGACGCCTGGAGAGACGCTCCATGCAGCTCATCTTCCCCATCGCGATCCCGTTGGCGACGGCAATCCTCGGGCTCTTCGCCTGGCGATGGCGGACAGTGCAGCGCGGACTGGGCGTTGCTGGTGCGGTCGCCTTGCTCATAGCTGCCCTCGAGCTCCTGAAGAGCGTGTGGCAGCAGGGGCCTCAGGCGACGTGGATCGGGAACTGGCCCGCACCCTTCGGCATCACGCTGATTGCGGACCTGTTGAGCGCGATCATGGTCGTGCTGGCGGCGGTGATCGGTCTGGCCGTCGCCCTCTATGCGCTCGCGCACATAGATCCGGCGCGCGAGGCCTTCGGCTATTATCCCCTCCTTCACATTCTCCTCATGGGCGTGTGCGGCGCCTTTTTGACGGGCGATCTCTTCAACCTCTACGTCTGGTTCGAAGTCATGCTCATGGCGTCCTTCGTTCTCCTGGCCCTGGGTGGAGAGCGCGCCCAACTGGAGGGAGCGATCAAGTACGTCACGCTCAATCTGATGGCTTCGGCGTTCTTTCTGACGGCCGTGGGGCTCCTCTACGGAGTCGTGGGGACGTTGAACATGGCCGATGTCGCGCTGAAGATTCGCCCCCTCGCGTCGTCGGGGATCACGAGGTCCATCGCTTTTCTGCTGCTGACGGCCTTCGGGATCAAAGCAGCCATCTTCCCCCTCTTCTTTTGGCTCCCGGCCTCCTACCATACCCCTCCGGTCGCCGTCTCGGCCGTTTTCGCCGGACTACTGACGAAGGTGGGCGTTTATGCGCTTCTTCGCGTCTTCACGCTGATCTTTCCCGATGACGGGCGTACAATTCCCACCGTGATCCTCGCGCTCTCCGCCTTCACAATGCTCACGGGCGTCTTGGGAGCCGTGGCCCAGGGCGAATTCCGACGCATCCTCTCGTTTCACATCATCAGCCAGATCGGGTATATGATCCTGGGGCTCGGGCTCTTCACGACGGCCGGGCTCGCGGGCTCGATCTTCTACATCATCCACCACATCATCGTCAAAACCAACCTCTTCCTCGTCAGCGGCCTCGCTCACGCCGTGCATGGCAGTTTCGATCTGAGTCGGCTCGGCGGCCTCTATCGAACGCACCCGGGTCTGGCAGTGCTCTTCCTGATCCCTGCTCTCTCCTTGGCGGGTCTGCCACCGCTCTCGGGATTCTTCGCGAAACTGCTTCTGGTCCGCGCCGGCCTGCACGCGGAGCAGTGGGGGATCGTCGCCGTTGCTCTCGGAGTGAGCTTGCTGACCCTGCTCTCCATGATGAAGATCTGGGCGGAAGTGTTTTGGAAACCCAAGGAGGACGATCCACCGGCTGAGGATTCTCTCGCTCTGCCCGTCTTCCCTGTAGCCGAGTGCACCGGGATGATGTCGCGATTGGGCTTTTGGTCGAGCGCCGGGCTCGCGATCCTGACGGTGATGATCGGCCTGGGCGCGGACCTGGTGCTCGCGTTCGCCGAGGCTGCTGCTGAGCAACTGCGGAATCCCGATCTCTACATCTCCACTATGCAGAGGGGGCGTCCATGACCTTCCTTGTGTGGAATCTCCTATTGGCCCTCGCCTGGGTCGTGCTGACGGGGCGCTTCACGCCGGGGAACTTCCTGGCCGGGCTCCTGCTCGGCTACGGCGCGTTGCTCTTCGCGCATCGGGCCATCGGAGGCCCTTCGCCGTATTTTCGCAAGGTCCCGCATGTGCTGGGTCTCGTTCTCTTCTTCTTGTGGGAACTGATCCTCTCCAGCCTGCGCGTGACCTATGATGTGCTCACACCGACGCACCATATGCGTCCAGGAGTTGTGGGAATCCCTCTCGATCTCCGCACGGATGTGGAGATCACTCTTTTGGCGAATCTGATCACACTGACGCCGGGAACCCTCAGCTTGGAGGTTTCCCCCGACCGGCGCACGCTCTATCTCCACGTCATGTACATTGACGATGCGGAGGCCGTGCGCCGCAGGGTGAAGGAGGGGTTTGAACGGCGCGTTCTGGAGGTGCTGCGATGACGCAGGGCGCGTCCTGGCTTGCTCTCGGCATGCTTCTGCTGGCTCTCTTTCTGGCGTTCATTCGCTTGCTGAGAGGGCCGACCCTGCCGGATCGCGTCATCGCCCTGGATTTCATGGCTACGCTGGGGGTGGGGATAAGTGCCGTCTACGCTCTGGCAGTGCAAAACCCGGTCTTCCTGGACATCGCCGTCCTCCTGGCGCTCATCTCCTTCTTGAGCACCATCGCCTTCGCGCAATACGTGCGGAAGCGAGGGACACCATGAGCGCGTACCTCGTGGCCGGACTTCTGCTTGGCGGAGCGGCCTTCATGCTCATCGCGGCCGTGGGCCTCATCCGCATGCCTGATCTCTTCACGCGCATGCATGCGACATCGAAAGCGGGATCACTCGGGGCCGGACTGATTCTCGTCGCCGTCGCCCTCTACTATGGCGATCTCGGCATCTCGGCTCGCGCGCTGGCCACTATCGCCTTCATCCTCTTGACGGCGCCGATCGCGGCCCATGTCATCGGCCGCGCCGCATATTTCGTCGGCGTCCCCTTCTGGGAGGGGACGCTGATGGACGAGCTTCGCGCCTCTCACCTCACGAAGGCGAACGGGACCGCTCCCGAAGAGCCGCCGTCCTCCCCGTGATCCCGCTTCGCGGGCCCTTCAGGTACGCTCGCGGAATTTGATCGTGCAGCCGATGCTCTTGGTCTGCGCGACCGGAATGGGCTGACCCGCCAGGAGCGCCTCGATGGCGTTCTTGACATAGCGCTCGCGCACGGCCTCCGGATTGCGGGCATTATCGTCCAGCGCGCCAGTGTAGACGAGCTTCCCCGTCGCATCGAAGAGGAAGAATTCGGGCGTATGCGTGGCCCCGAAGGCGCGCGCCACATCGCTGGTCGCATCCACGACGTAGGGGAAGGCGAACCCCCGCTCCTTGGCCCGCTGCTGCATCACTTCGTAACTATCCTCAGGACTCTTCGTCGGATCGTTCGAATTGATCATGATCACCCCGATGCCCTGCTTCTGGGCCCAATTGCCCACCTCCGCGATGCGCGTCTCCCACGCCTTGACCCACGGGCAGGAGTTGCAGGAGAAGATCACGAGCGTGCCTTTGGGCCCTCTGACATCGGCGATAGAGAGTCGCTCCCCGTTGACGTTGGGCATCTTGACGTTCACGACCGAAGACGGGATCGCGTCCCCGGGCTTGAGCTTCGGCGTGTCTTGAGCGAAGGCGATCACAGCCACGGCCATCACGGTGATCCCGACGGAAACGAATCGCTTCATAGACCGACCTCCTCACATGGGATTCTTCAACACGTCCTGGATCAATCGCTCGAAGAGGGCGAAATCTCCCTTGCCCTCGTGAAAATGGCGCAATCGGCCTTGGGCGTCGTAGACGAGCGTGGCCGGGAGGGCGCCCGACCACTCCGGATGGAGCGTATTGATGAAGGCGGTGTCATCATCCTGGGCCTTGAGGAACGTCGGGAAATCCACGCCCTGCTGGCGCAAGAATCGGCGCACGGCCGGAAGCTCCGAATCGAAGTCCACCGAGACGAAGAAGACGCGCACGCCCTTATCCCGATACGCTTTTTCCAGACGGACCAAGTCCGGGAATTCCTCGACGCAGGGTTGGCAAAACGTCGCCCAGAGATTGACGACCGTCACGCGGGCCTTTCCATCGCGCACGCGCTCAAGTAGCTCCGCGGCCGTGACGGGGAGAATCGGAGCACCGTCCCGCTGGGGCCTCGCCGATGGTGGTCGGGTCTGCTCCGAACGTCCAGCCCCCATGAATCCGAAGGCCAAGGCCAAGCCGATCACTCCGATTGCGCGCCGCATACCTTCCTCCTGCAAGACTACGCCTTATAGAACGCTCGGCGGTAGCTTTCCGGTTACGGCGAACTCCGCGCCGGAGAAGCCCGACGTCTCTGTGAAGGTGCAATGGGATCAAGCGGGATGGCTATAAGGTCGTCAGCTTCAGACTGATGTCGGCGGCGGGCGCCGAATGGGTCAACGCCCCGATGGAGATGAAATCCACACCGGCCTCGGCATAGGCCCGCACGTTCTCGAGCGTGATCCCCCCGGAGGCCTCCACGAGCACGTCCGGCGCCTGTTCGCGGATGAGGCGCACGGCCTCGCGCACCATCTCCGGCGACATATTATCGAGCAGGATGATGTCGGCCCGGGCCTCGAGAGCCTCCCGCAGATCGTCCATGGTGGAGACCTCGACCTCGATCTTGTGCATGTACCCGGCGTGCTTGCGCGCGCGCTCGATGGCCGTGCGCACACTTCCAGCCAGCGCGATATGGTTGTCCTTGATCAGGATGCCATCATCGAGTCCGAACCGATGATTGCGCCCCCCGCCGACGAGCACGGCGTATTTCTGGAGCATGCGCAGGCCGGGAAGCGTCTTGCGCGTATCCACGATCTGGGCTCGGGTTCCGGCAATGGCCTCGACGAAAGCGCGCGTCAACGTCGCGATACCCGAGAGATGCTGCAAGAGATTGAGCGCCGTGCGTTCGGCCATAAGCAGCACCTCGGCCGGCCCATCCACGCGCGCGAAGACCTCGCCCGCGCGCACGCGATCCCCATCGGTCACGAACGCCTCGATCTCCACCGAGGAGTCGAGCACGGCGAAGACCGCATCGGCCACCTCCAATCCCGCGACGACCAGGTCCTGCTTGGCGACGAATCGGCCGCGCGCTCGCACGCCGGGCAGCACGACGGCCTCAGTCGTGATGTCGCCCCGACCGACGTCCTCGGCCAGGAAATCTCCCGCCAGTTTGAAGAGATCGGAGGGATTGAGTCGCATCGCGTCCTCCTCGCGTTGGAAAAGCTCCGGAGTCCTACAGCCCTTGCAGGATGGTCAGCAAGCGTTGCCGACGCTCGTTCACCTCCGTGTGCCGCTGGCGCGTCTCCCGCACGACGTCCTCCGGCGCTCGCTCCAGGAAGTCCGCATTGGCCAGGCGGCGCTCCAGTTGTTCCAGCTCCTTCTCCAACTTCTCGACCGTCCGGCGGAGTCGCTCCCGCTCCCGCTCGACATCAATGATGCCCTCCAGCGGCACCGCCAGCTCAAGCTCGCCGACGACGTCGCGCGCGACCTGCCGATAGCCATCGAGCGTCGGGACGATCTCGACCCGCTCCACGCGCGCCAATCGGCGAATCGAATCCTCGTTCTCCTCAAGCAGAGCGCGCGCGTGCACCGTCACCGGGCGCACGAGCAGCCGCACGCGCTCGGCCGGATCAATGTTCATCACCGCGCGGATGTTCCGCACGCGGGTGATGACCTCGATGATCGTCTCCATCTGCCGCTCGGCCACCGGATCAATTCGCGCGGGATCGGCCGTCGGATAGGACGCCAGGCAGATCGTCTCCCCCTCATGGGGCAGCCGCTGCCACAGCTCTTCAGTGATGAAGGGCATGAAGGGATGGAGCAACCGCAGCGATGTCTCCAGCACTTCGCGGAGACGCCGGCGCGCCGCCCGTCGCGCGGGAGAGTCTTCGGGCGCCGTCGCCGCGCCCTTGCTCAATTCCAGATACCAATCGCAGAAATCGTGCCAGAAGAAGTGATAGAGCCGATGCGCGGCCTCGTGAAACCGGAACTCCTCCAGATCGCGCGTGACTTCAGCGATCGTCCGATGCAGGACGCTCTCCATCCACCGATCGGCGAGCGAGAGCGGCACCGCCGTCTCCTCGGCCCCTGACGCGAGGTCCGCCTCGTCGGTGTTCATCAGGACGAAGCGCGCGGCGTTCCAGATCTTATTGCAGAAGTTCCGGTACGTCTCCAGCTTCGAATATTGGAGCGAGATATCGTTGCCGGGCGCCGCCGAGGCCAGCAGCGTGAAGCGCGCAGCATCGGTCCCATAGTGTTCGAAGATCTGGAGCGGATCAATGACATTGCCGCGCGTCTTGGACATCTTCTGCCCATAGGGATCGCGCACGAGTCCATGAATGAGCACGACGCGGAAGGGAACGGCATCAGGATCGAGCGCGCGCGCCCGCGAGGGATGATCGGCCATGAATTTCAGCCCCATCATCATCATGCGCGCGACCCAGAAGAAGAGGATGTCGAATCCGGTGACCAGCAACGACGTCGGATAGAAGGTGCGCAGGTCCTCGGTGTCCTCGGGCCACCCGAGCGTCGAGAAGGGCCAGAGGGCCGAACTGAACCACGTATCCAGCACGTCCTCGTCCTGCCGAAGGTCCGCGCGACCACAGGTGGCGCACGCAGCCGGCGTCTCACGCGCCACCGTGATGTGCCCCTCCGGACAATACCACGCGGGGATGCGATGCCCCCACCACAGTTGCCGGCTCAGGCACCAATCGCGAATGTTCTCCAGCCACTCGAAGTAGACCTTCGCCCAATTCTCCGGCACGATGCGCGTGCGCCCTTCCCGGACGGCGCGGATGGCCTCTTCGGCGAGTGGCTTCACATGAAGGAACCACTGTGTGGAGACGAGCGGCTCGATGATCGTCTCGCACCGCTGACAGTGTCCGACCGCGTGCGTGTGCTCCTCAATGCGCACGAGTTGCCCGGTGCGCTCCAATTCTTCCACCACGCGCCGTCGCGCCTCGAATCGGTCCAGGCCGGCGAACGGCCCAGCCGCCTCCGTCATGCGCCCTTGCGGATCGAGGGCGATCAGGCGCGGCAGCCCATGCGTGTGCCCGATCTCGAAATCCACAGGATCATGAGCGGGCGTGATCTTGACCACGCCGGTCCCGAACTCTCGCTCCACGCGCGCGTCAGCGATGATCGGCACCTCCCGACGCACGAAGGGGATGATCGCCGTCCGACCAATCAGATGGCGATACCGCTCATCCTCCGGGTGCACAGCCACAGCCGTATCGCCGAACATCGTCTCCGGACGCGTCGTCGCGATCACCAGGACTTGTTCACCGGCCCCGGGGGCGAGCGCATAGGCGATGTAGTAGAGATGCCCGCGCACTTCGCGCTTGGGCGCTTCCAGGTCCGAGAGCGCCGTCTGACAGCGCGGACACCAGTTGATGATGTACTCCCCCCGATAGATGAGCCCCTCCTCATAGAGCCGGACGAAGGCCTCCCGCACAGCGCGCGAACGCGGCTCGTCGAGCGTGAAGGCCTCGCGCGTCCAATCCACTGAGACTCCTTCGCGCCGCATCTGCTGCAGGATCGTCCGCCCGCTCCGCTCGCGCCACTGCCAGACGCGGCGCTCGAACGCCTCGCGTCCGAGCTGCTGGCGCGTCACCCCTTCTTTGGCCAACTCTCGCTCGACCACGACCTGCGTGGCGATCCCCGCATGATCTGTCCCCGGCACCCACAGGACCCGATACCCCTGCATGCGCCGCCAGCGCACGACCACATCTTGCAACGTGTGATTGAGCGCATGCCCGATGTGCAAATGCCCGGTCACATTCGGCGGCGGCAGCACGATGGCGAACGGAGGTCCCTCGGGCCGAGCTTCCGGCCGGAAATATCCACGCTCCTCCCAAATTCGAGACCAACGCTGTTCGACCTCATGCGGATCATAGGCCTTGGGCAGCTCCTCCATCACCACCCTCCCTCAAAAAAATCGGGGATCGCGCGCGACTTCATCGGCTGATCCCCTGTGAGAGCATCGCCCGGGCGACCGTTCATCTCGCCCGCGCGAGCGATCTCGAACCCTCGTGGTGGTCGCAGTCCAGACCGACCCCCATCTCACTTCTTCTCCGGCTTCTTCTTGTCCTCCTTCTTCTCCTTCTCCTTCGCGTCGGACGGCTTTCCCCCACCGGATGCCGATGCCTCGGAGCCCGAGGTCACGCCGATGCGCAATTCCTGCCGCCCTTGGGCCGTGCCGCTGGCACCCGCCGGAGCTGCCGGTCCGACGACCACCGTCGTGGCCTGCGGCGTGACGACGGTCTGCGTCGGCAGCAACGCGGTCGCCGACGCGATCAACTCCTCAGCCGTCTCCCCGCGCTTCAGGAGCACGCCCTCTTTGGGGACATCCAGGTCCACGATCCCCAGGACGGTCTTCACCTTCCCCCACATCGCGCTCAGGAAGCCCTTGTTCACCGATCCATCAGTGCGGGCGATCTCAGCCGGATCCACTTCGGGCACGGGCTTGCCGATGCGCTCCAGCATCTCGGCGGCCTGACGCCGATATTCGCTGTTGGGGAACTCGCGCACGAGCCACGCGAAGTATTTGGCCGCCTCCTCCGGCTCCTCTTCCTTGAAGAGGACGGTGCCGAGCCGATAGAGCGCCTCATCGAACTTGGAGTACGTGGGGTAGCGCTCGACGATCGTCATCAACCGACGCTTCGCTCCCCGCGGACGCTCGCGAATCATATAATGGCGGGCCACATACATCTCGTGTTCGGCGAGGATCTCTCGAACGACCTTCAGCCACTGCTGCACCTCATCCTTGCGATCCGTGTTCGGATACCGCTGCAGGACGGCCAGCAATCGGCGTTCGGCCTCGCGCGTCGGCTTCTGATCCCGATCCGGAGGCTGAATGCGCCGCATCTTCGCCAGCGCGACCTGCAAGAGCGCATCATCGGCCAGCGGGTGCGTGGGGAAGAAATTGGCGAAATCCGTGTATTCGACCTCGGCCTGCGCGAGCGCTTCCGATGTCCCCTCCAGATAGAACGAATCGGCGATAGCGAGTTTGGCGATCGGCAGATACGGACTGTCCGGATACGTCGTGATGAGCGTCTGCAGCAGCAGACGCCCGACGATGAACTTATTCTTGCTCAGCTCCGTCAGCCCCTGCTCGAACAGCTCCTTATCGCGCCCGGGACGCGCTTCCTCCAGGACGACCTTCTTCCCCCGACCACATCCGCCCACCAACAGGGCGACGAAAGCGAGCGCCGCGATCACGATCTGCCGTTTGCCCATCATGATGCCCCTCAACATGTCGTTCGCCTCTCGAAACGTCGAGCTAATTCTACCATCTCCGCGACGACTTGGGCAGGGTCGGGCGCATGGAAGATGGCCGATCCGGCGACGACCATCTCGACTCCACCTTCCAGGACATCAAGAAGATTCTCCACGCTGATCCCCCCGTCCATCTCGATGCGCGTCGGGAGGCCGCGCTCCCGAATCATCGCGCGAAGGCGCCGCGCGCGAGCGAGCGATGCGGGGATGAATTGCTGCCCTCCCCATCCCGGATTCACGGACATGAGCAGGACGAAATCGGCGTATTCGAGGGCGTCCTCCACGGCCCACAGCGGCGTGGCCGGATTGAGGGCGACGCCCGCGCGACAGCCCAATTCGCGAATCCGCGTGAGCGTCCGATGCAGATGCGGGCTCGCCTCCAGATGCACCGAAATGTAATTCGCCCCGGCCCGCGCGAAATCCTCCAGGTATCGGTCCGGCTCGACGATCATCAAATGCACATCCAGCGGCAACGCCGTCACGCGGCGAACGGCCTCGACCACCAAGGGCCCGACGGTGATGTTGGGGACGAAGCGCCCATCCATCACATCAATGTGAATGAGCGAAGCGCCGGCCCGCTCCACCAGAGCGACCTGCTCGCCCAGGCGCGCGAAATCCGCCGAGAGGATGGAGGGAGCGATATGGATCATCGTTCCGGCCTTCTCCATGGAGGGGGTTCAGACGCCCCTTCGGGGCTCCGCTCGCGCTCCCGAGCCGAGCCCGAAGGCGAAGCGGAAGACGTCGGGGAGGCGCGCTCCTCATCACGCAAAAGTGGTCGGGCCGCGGTTGATCCTTCCGATCCTCCCTCCATCGCCGGAGCCGGCTCGCCAGCAGAGGAGACGCTGCGCGCGGGCGCTTCCGACGGTTGAGACGGACGAGGCCCCAGGCTCACACTGACGCGCAGTGGCTGCCCCCGCTTGACAGCCATCCCCGACGGCGGCCACTGCTCGATGATCACCCCCGCCGGATAGCGATCGTCATGCAGCGTGCTCTTCACCTCCAGCGTCAAGCCCGCGCGCTCGGCCCACCGCCTCGCCTCCGCAAGCGACGTGCCCACCAGAGCCGGCGTGCGCACGACCGGTTGGCGCATCATCAGATACATCGTCGCCGAAGCGCTCAGGGCGAAGACGACGAGCGCACCCGCCACGAGCGAGAGATTGCGTCCCACATCGAGAAGCCGCCGCATCGCCCCTCCCTTGCCCGGCAAGTGTAGCACGCCTCCCTTCAAGAGGGAAGCGCCACATCCACGACGATCGGCGCGTGGTCCGAGACGGGACGCCCCTGATCCGTCACTTCGGAGACCGTCTGCGGACGCACGCTCGAGATCCCGGACTCCCCATCATGGACCTCACCTTCGCCAAGCACCCGCAAATTCCGCGCGGCGAACCAATCGAGTCGCAGGCCGATCCGACATCCGTAGGGTTGGTACTTGCGGATCACCCACGCGTGCGAGAATTTCGGCACAGAGTGCGCATCCTCGGCCACTTCGACCGGAAGGACGTGCGTGGGCATCTCATCGTTCCACTCGCGATAGTGATACCCGTGCTGCCGCAGCAGGTCGAACAACGGCTCGCGCCCGCGATCGGGATGGCATAACTCGCGCTGCATGCGCTCGGCCGAGGAGAGGAGAATGCGCATCAGACTGCGGAGAGCGCGCCAGCGAGTGCCGCGCGCGAAGGTGCTCGTATTCCAATCCCCCGCTAGCAGGACGGGCAGCTCCACCGATTCCGCATCGAGGGCCTCCAGGATCGCGCGCATCTGGCGCGCTCGTCCCCGAGGCGTCGTCCGCGTCTCCAGGTGCGTGCACACGGCGCGCAGCGCGCGCCCTCCGGGCAGCTCCACCTCCGCCACCACCGCGATCCGCCGACCGAAGCGCTTCTCGCTGAACTCGAAATATTCGAAGCACTGCGGCAGCGAGAGGATGCGCGCCGAGCGGATGGGATGACGGGAGAGAATGGCATTCCCCTGCAAGGCCGTCGTATTTTCTCCAGGCAGCTCGCGCTCCGCCCCCACACCTTTGGTCAATTCGAGATAGGCCGGCGCGAAGACCCCGTGCATGCCGAGACAGCGGCAGAGGTCCTCGGTGATGTCGCGATTCCCCGAACGGTTCATCCCCTGATCCACCTCGTTGAGGAAGATCAGATCGGCCTCTCGCAGCAGGGGGTGCGTCGTGAGCGCGCGCACGAGCCCATCGAAATTCTTCCCCTTCTCGATATTCCACTGCACGGCGCGCAAGAACGCGCGCACCCGTGGGCGCACGCCCTCGCTCACATACCACTGGACCGTCTCCAGGAGCGCGCGCAGCCGCTCGGCATGCCGCCGATAGAAATCGGAACGAGACAAGGCCCGCCGCGTCGCGAATCGCTTCAAGCCTCGGATGAGGTCCGCATGGGCGATCTCCCGTTCCGAACACATATCCCGACATCCTCGCCCGAGGAATTCCCGATCGGTGGAGAGATGGTGAGGTCCACCCGCTCGGCGAAGAGCGCTCGAAAATTCTCGGCCGTCCGTCGTCCGACCGCCTCCGGAGATTCTCCCCAGATCTCGGCGAGCCGACGCGCGACCTCGCGCACAAAGAGCGGCTCATTGCGCTTCCCGCGATAGGGGACGGGCGCCAGATAGGGACAATCGGTCTCGATCAGAACGCGCTCGCGCGGCAGCTCACGCGCGATCTCCACCAACGCCGACGCGTTCCGAAACGTGAGGATGCCCGAGAAGGAGATGTACAGTCCCCATTCTACGCAGCGGCGCGCCATCTGACGACTCCCCGTGAAACAATGCAGGACACCGCGCACGCGACCCGCATGCTCTCGCAAGATGGCGAGTGTATCCGCTTCCGCTTCGCGCGAGTGAATGACGACGGGCAATCCTCGCTGCTCGGCCAGGTGGAGCTGACGGAGGAAGACGTCGCGTTGCACCGGCCGCGGAGAGTGATCGTAATGATAGTCGAGCCCGATCTCCCCCCAGGCGATGACCTTCGGATGAGCGGACAGCTCCAGCAGCCGCCGCTCCAAGTCCGCCGTGTACGTCTTCGCATCGTGTGGATGGACGCCGAGCGCCACGTAGATCCCCGGATAGGTATCAGCCAGGGCGAGCGCCGTCTCGAACCTGGGCTCCGGTCCGCTCACGGCGACATCCAAGATGACGGCCACGCCGCCGGTGCGCGCTCGCGCGAGCACGTCCGACCGATCCGCATCGAATTCCGGAGCGCTCACATGCGCGTGTGAGTCCACGAAGAGGCTCATCGGAGACGGCTTCCGCTGGGCACATCCTCGGTGAATCCGGCCAGCACTGGGCGTTGCTCCGGCCCGACGACCGCTGCCAGCACCATGCCCCGAGACTCGATCCCCCGCACCTTCCGCGGTTGCAAGTTCGCCACGAGGATCACTTTCCGCCCCACCAGCTCTTCCGGCCGATAGTAGGGAGCGATCCCCGCGACGACCTGCCGCGGCTCGGCCTCCCCGATGTCAACCAGCAGGCGTAGCAGCTTATCGGCTCCGGCGACCCTCTCGGCAAAGACCACCGTCCCGGCGCGCAAATCCACGCGCGCGAACTCCTCAATGGTGATCCACGCGGATGAGAGCGCTGAGCTCTCCGACTGACGCTGCTTCTCAATCTCGGCCATAGTCGTCTCCTTGTCCATCCTCGGGAAGAGCGGACGCACGTCGCCAATGCGCACGCCCGAGATGGGCGCCTCCAGTTGCAGCTCCTGGGGATTCACACTAGCAGGCTCTCCCGAAAGCCCCAGCTGCTGCCACAGCGCGCGCATCGTCTCCGGGAGCACCGGAGCGAGCAAAACGGCGAGCACACGCAACGCGCGCGCAGCGAGCGCGAGCACCGTCTCCAGGCGCGCGCGCTCCTCGGGACGACGCGCCAGGTCCCACGGCTTCCTGTCCGAGAGATACTTGTCCACGCGCGCGATCAGTCCCCAGGCCGCCTCCAGCGCTCGACTGAAGTTGTACGCATCAAACTCGGCGACGAACGTACGGATCGTCGCCTCGGCCGCCGCGCGCAGCTCCTCCTCATATCCTCCCCAGGCTCGTGCCGACGCCTCCGGGATGCGCCCATCGCAGAACCGCTGCACCATCGTGAGCGTGCGGTTGGCGAGATTCCCCAACCCATCGGCCAGATCCGCATTGGTGCGCTCAATCAGCGCCCCGTAGGTGAAGTCAGCATCCTCGCCGAAGACCATCTCGCGCAGGCAGAAGTAGCGCACGGCATCGCGCGAGAAGAAGCGACGCAGCACATCGAGATCAATGACGTTGCCGAGCGTCTTGGACATCTTGCGCCCACCCGAGAGCCACATCCCATGCGCGTAGACGGTGCGCGGCAGCGGCAAGCCCGCCGCCATCAGAAACGCGGGCCAATAGACGGCGTGAAACCGCAAGATGTCCTTGCCCACGATGTGCACGTCGGCCGGCCAATATCGGTCAAAGATGGGCCCCTCACTCACGCCCGCCGCGCGCAAGTGCTCCCCCTCATTCCCCCACCCGAGCGCCGTGATGTAATTCGAGAGGGCATCGAACCACACGTACATCGTGTGCTGCGGATCCTCGGGGACAGGAACCCCCCATCGCACGGAGACCCGACTGATCGAGAGATCCCTCAACCCACTCTGGACAAAGCTCACCACCTCGTTGTACCGCGCGACCGGACGCACGCACTCGGGGTTCTCGCGATAGAAGGCCAGGAGCCGATCCTGAAAAGCCGAGAGGCGGAAGAAATAGCTCTCCTCAGCCACGCGCTCGGCCGGACGACCATGCAACTCGCACATGGGCGGACGCCCCGGCTCCTCCTCCTCCTTGAACTCCGCACAGGCCGGGCAGAACCACCCCTCGTATTGCCCCTTGTAGATGTACCCGGCCTCGCGCACCCGCCGCCAGAGCGCCTGCGCCCCACGACGATGATATTCGTCCGATGTGCGAATGAAGTAGCTCGGCTCCAGGCCGAACTCACGAATCATGCGCCGAAAGGCTTCGGCCATCTCATCACAATGCGCCTGGGGCGTCACCCCGCGCTCGCGCGCGATGCGCTCGATGTTCTGCCCATGCTCGTCCGTGCCCGTCAGGAAAAACGTCTCGTAGCCGCACTGCCGCTTGTATCGCGCCAGGGTATCGGCCACCAGGGTCGAGTAGAGGTGCCCCAAGTGCGGGAAGCTGTTGACGTAGTAGATAGGCGTGGTGACGTAGAACGTCTTCATCGCCCCCCTCTCGCGCCGGAGCGTTGCCGGAATTCGACAAGCGCCGCCAGCATCACCTCGCGCACCGGCACGCGATGGCGCTCGGCCGCCTGTCGGCACGCCTCGAACTCCGGTGCCGCGTTCACCACCTGGTCCTCCAGAGAAGCGACCTTCACGGGGATCGTCCCATAAACCGTCTCGACCGGGACGATCTCTCGCCAGAGCGCCCGCCGCTCGACTTCATAAAAACGCACGCCGAGCGTCGGCGTCTCGCGAAAGAGCAATGCTTGCAAGGCCTCCCGATCCTCCGGTCGGCACAGGAGGACGAGCAACGTCCCCGGCCTCCCTTTCTTCATCACCACGGGGACGGCGAAAGCATCCACCGCACCCGCCTGCAACGCCGCCTCCAGGACATATCCGAGAATCTGCGGACTGGCATCGTCCAACTGGGTCTCCATCACCAGAAGGCGCTCCCGCACAGTCGTCTCGATGGCGCGCGTCTCCCCCAACATCACGCGCAAGAGGTTCGGGAAATCGGGGAAGTCCCGCGTCCCCGCCCCGTAACCAATGGCCTCCAGGCGCATCTCTGGCAGCGGACCGAAGGCCTCGCAGAGCGTCGCCAAAAGAGCCGCTCCCGTGGGCGTCACCAGCTCCGCCTCCACATCGCTCGTATACACGCGCGCTCCCTTGAGCAACTCGGCCGTCGCCGGGACCGGGACCGGATACCGCCCGTGCGCACAGCCCATGAATCCTCGCCCCACATGAACCGGCGAGGCGAGGAATCGCTCGATTCCCAGAAGCTCGACCCCCACGCACGCGCCCACGATATCCACGATCGAGTCCACAGCGCCGACCTCATGGAATGCGACCTCCTCCACCGCACACCCATGCGCTCGCGCCTCCGCCTGCGCCAATCGTCGGAAAACCTCCTCGGCGCGCTCGCGCACGCGCGCCGAGAGCGTCGAGGATCGGATGATCTGCACGATCTCTTCCAGCCGCCGATGCGCATGTCCCGGCTCATGAGGATGCGCGTGATCCTCTCCCTCGATCACCACATCGAATTTCGTGCCCCGCAGATGCGCGCGCCGCACCTCGCGCCGCCGCAGCTCATATCCTCGAAGTGGGAGCTTGGCCAATTCCCCCACGAGCGCTTCGAACTCCAGACCGAGATCGAGCAGCGCGCCCACGATCATGTCGCCGCTGGCTCCCGCGAAGCAATCGAAATAGAGCGTGCGCACCATCATCCCCCTCCATTCCCCTCAGGGGAGAGGCGCGGCAGAACCTCTCCAGCGCGGCCGAGGATCGTCACATCCGCGATCTCCGTGACCGGTGTCGTCTCCGGATTCACCTCGATGACGAACGCGCGATTCTGCTTGGCCAGAACCGGAAGCGCAGCTGCCGGATAGACGATGGCCGATGTTCCGACCACGAGGAAGAGATCGCATGTGGCCGTCGCGGCGACGGCCTGCGAGAACACCGCTTCCGGAACAGCCTCCCCGAACAGAACGACATCCGGACGCAAAATCCCCCCACAGGAAGGACACCGCGGGGGGATCTCCGGCAGTGGCACACGCCGATCCTCCATCTTCACTCCGCACTGCGGACACCGCACGCGCCAGAGGCTGCCATGCAACTCCAAGACGTTGCGACTCCCCGCGCGCTGATGCAGTCCATCCACATTTTGCGTGATCACCGTGAGCCGCTCGAAACGCCGTTCCCAGGCCGCGATCGCCCGATGCGCAGCATTGGGCTCGGCCCGCCCGATGACCTCCCGCCGATAGGCGTACCATTGCCAGAAGGTGACCGGGTCCGCACGCCACATCTCGGGCGTCGCGATCTTCTCCACCGGCATCCCCCTCCAGACGGCTGCTCCTCCCCCACCGCGAAACGTCGGCACGCCGCTCTCGGCCGAGACCCCCGCACCGGTCAGCACAGCGACAGCCCATGCCTCCCGAAACCGCTCCTTGAGTTCTTCCGTAACGCGTTCGTAAATCATGCCTGACCCACGCGGCTTCTCATCGTGCGCCGCGCGAAAGGAGTAATGTTACCGACGACACCGCCGGAAGACAAGCGCGAGGGGATTCCAGCATTCTCCGTGCTGATCGCCGAAAGCCCTCGAACGCCCGGCGAAACTTGACAAATCAGTCAGGTTTTGGCAGACTTTGCTTCGCCGTCGTGAGAGGAGGATATGCGGATAACGGCGCAAGAGGAATATGGCCTTCGCTGCCTGCTGCAGTTGGCGCAGCAGCCCGAAGGGGAACCCTTGACCGTCCGCGAGATCGCGCGGCGCGAGGGTCTCTCGGCGGCTTATGTGGAGAAGCTTCTCCACTTGCTCAGCCGCGCGGGCTTGACCCGAAGCGTGCGCGGACAAAGTGGAGGCTATTGCCTGAGTCGCTCCCCGCAGCAGATCTCGCTCGGGGAGATCATCCGCGCGCTTGGCGGCTTCGTCTCCGATGCCGAAATCTGCACGCAGTTCACGGGGAATTTGGACTGTTGCGTCCATGTGAACAACTGTGGCATTCGACCGCTCTGGCGCGTGGCCTTTTACATCCAGAGCATGCTCGATCGGATTCCCCTCTCGGCCTTGCTCCACGATGAGCAGAAGGTCGAGCGCAATCTCATGGAAACGGGGCGATCGAGCCTCATCATCGTCTGAGGTTTTTTTGCGCGCAATCATGACTTTTTAGTGAGGTTTGGAAGGAGAGCGCTATGGCGACGCCGACGAACATCATCGAGGAGCTGGTCAATCGGGAATACCGGTATGGATTCGTCACGCCGGTGGAGGAGGAGCTGCTCCCGCCGGGGTTGAACGAAGAGATCATTCGCATGATCTCGGC
This sequence comes from bacterium HR10, assembly GCA_002923315.1. Lineage (GTDB taxonomy): Bacteria > Acidobacteriota > Blastocatellia > HR10 > HR10 > HR10. The sequence goes on along the minus strand of BEHM01000003.1, from coordinate 13,363 downwards.
CAAGAAGAACGAGCCGGAGTGGCTGCTGGAGTGGCGGCTGCGCGCGTATCGGTATTGGGCGAAATTGGTGGAGGAAGGGGCGGAGCCGCGATGGGCGAACGTCACTTATCCGCCCATTGATTATCAAGCGATCCGCTACTACGCGGCGCCGAAGCGGCGGCCCAAGAGCTTGGACGAGATTGATCCGGAGATCCGGCGCACGTATGAGCGGCTCGGCATCCCCTTGGAGGAGCAGGAGCGGCTGGCGGGCGTGGCCGTAGATGCCGTCTTCGATAGCATCTCGGTCGCGACGACATTTCGGCAGAAGCTGGCGGAGCTGGGGATCATCTTCTGCTCCTTCTCGGAGGCCGTGCAGGAGCATCCCGAACTGGTGCGGAAGTGGCTCGGCTCGGTCGTGCCGTACACGGACAACTTCTTCGCGGCGCTCAACTCGGCCGTCTTCAGCGACGGGTCGTTCGTCTACGTCCCTCCCGGTGTGCGGTGCCCGATGGAATTGTCCACATACTTCCGCATCAATGCCTCGCAGACGGGGCAGTTCGAGCGCACCCTCATCATCGCCGATGAAGGCGCGTATGTGAGCTACTTGGAGGGGTGCACGGCCCCTATGCGGGATGAGAACCAGCTGCATGCCGCCGTCGTGGAACTGATCGCTCTGGACAACGCCACCATCAAGTACTCGACGGTCCAGAACTGGTACCCGGGGGATCGCGAGGGGCGCGGGGGGATTTACAACTTCGTCACCAAGCGTGGGAAGTGCCTGGGGCGCAACTCGAAGATCTCCTGGACGCAGGTCGAGGTCGGCTCGGCCATCACCTGGAAGTATCCGAGCTGCATCCTGATCGGGGACAATTCCGTGGGCGAGTTCTACTCGGTGGCCGTGACCAATCATTATCAGCAAGCCGATACGGGGACGAAGATGATCCACATCGGGAAGAACACGCGGAGCACGATCATCTCCAAGGGCATTTCGGCCGGTCATGGGCAGAACACCTATCGCGGGATGGTCAAGATCATGAAGGGCGCGATCGGCGCGCGGAACTACTCGCAGTGCGATTCGCTGCTGCTGGGGGACAAGTGCGGCGCGCATACGTTCCCTTACATCGAGGTGCATGAGCCGACGGCGCAGCTGGAGCATGAGGCGACGACCTCGAAGATCAGTGAGGAGCAGCTCTTCTACTGCCGTCAGCGCGGCCTCTCGGCCGAGGATGCTGTCTCGATGATCGTCAACGGCTTCTGCAAGGAGGTGCTCCGCGAGCTGCCGATGGAATTCGCCGTCGAGGCGCAAAAACTCCTGGGCATCAGCTTGGAAGGGAGCGTGGGATGAACGGAGCAGCGCTTTTGGAGATTCGGAACCTGCGTGTCCGCATCGAGGGGCAAGAGATCCTCAAAGGGATCACGCTGACGGTGCGTGCTGGAGAGGTCCATTCGATCATGGGGCCAAACGGCTCCGGCAAGAGCACGCTCGCGCAGGTGCTGGCCGGGCGCGAGGTCTACGAGATCGTCGAAGGGGAAGTCCTCTACGAGGGGGAGGACTTGCTGCGGATGTCCCCTGAGGAGCGCGCGCGCCGGGGCATCTTCCTGGCCTTCCAGTATCCGGTCGAGATCCCGGGCGTGAGCAACCTCTACTTCCTCAAAGCTGCCATGAACGCGGTCCGCAAGTATCGGGGCTTGCCCGAACTGGATGCCATGGAATTCCTCGCTCTGGCCCGCGAGCGGGCGAAGCTCGTCGAATTGGACGAGAGCCTGCTCCAGCGCGCGGTGAACGATGGCTTCTCCGGGGGTGAGAAGAAACGGAACGAGATCTTCCAGATGGCCTTGCTCGAACCGCGCCTGGCGATCCTGGACGAGACGGATTCAGGCCTGGACATTGATGCCCTTCGGGTCGTCGCCCAAGGGATCAATGCCCTGCGCCATCCGGATCGGGCCATTGTCCTCATCACGCACTATCAGCGCTTGCTCAATTATGTTACTCCTGACGTCGTGCATGTCCTCTACGATGGTCGCATTGTGAAGTCGGGGGGGAAGGAGTTGGCCCTGGAGCTGGAGGAGAAGGGATACGGCTGGATCGCCGAGGAGGCGATTGGCTCCGCGCGGACTTGAGGAGAGCTATGTCGAGCGGACGTGACGAGACGACACGCTATCGGGCGCATTTCGCGGCGTGGAACGAGATCGTTCGCGCGCGCGAGCCCGCCTGGATGCGGGCACAGCGCGAGGCCGCATTCGCGCGGTTCGAAGCCCTGGGCTTCCCAACGATGCGCCAGGAGGAGTGGCGCTTCACCAATATCGCGCCCCTGCTTCGCATCTCGTTCCACGTGGCGACGGCTCCGGCGTCCCCGCTCGAGGACGACTGGCTCACCCCGTATCGCGCGTGGGGAGCCCACCATCTCGTCTTCGTGAACGGGCACTTCGTGGGGGAGGTCCCGGCGAATGGCCACCCCCCCGGATTCTTCGCGCGTGGGATCCGCGCGCTGCTCCAGGAGGCGCCGCATCTTGTGGAACCGTATGTGAGGCGATCCGTCGAAGAGCTCCCGCATGCCTTCATCGCCCTGAATGCGGCCTTCCTCACCGATGGCGCGTTCGTGCGCATCCCCCGCGGCGTGGTCGTGCGCGAACCCATTCATCTGCTCTTCCTCGCCCTCGGCCAGGAAGAGCCCGTGGTCGTCCACCCGCGAAATGTGATCGTGGCCGAGGAGAACAGCCAGGCGACGATCATCGAGAGCTATGTGAGTCTGGACGACAGCCTCCACTTCACCAATACGGTCACGGAGATCCTCGTTGGGGAGAATGCTGTCGTGCAGCACTACAAGGTGCAGCGCGAGAGCCGCGCGGCCTTCCACATGGCGGCCGTGCGCATCGTGCAAGCGCGGATGGCGAACGTCCGAGACTTCTCCCTGGCGCTTGGCGCGGCGCTGGCGCGAACTGACATCACGGCGATTCTGGAGGGCGAAGGGGCTGAATGCGCGCTGAACGGATTCTACTGGGTGCGCGATCAGCAGCTCGTGGATCACCATACGGTGATCGAGCATGTGGCGCCGCATGGCACGAGCCGCGAGTTCTACAAAGGCATCCTCGACGATGCCGCGCGAGGCGTCTTCGATGGGACGATCCTCGTGCGTCCGGGGGCGCAGAAGACCGACGCGCGGCAGGTGAACAAGAACCTCTTGCTCTCGACCGAGGCCCTCGTGAACACGAATCCGCGCTTGCAGATTCTGGCCGATGATGTGAAGTGCAGCCACGGGGCGACCATCGGACATCTCGACGAGGATGCGCTCTTTTACTGCCGCTCGCGCGGCCTGGATGCCGAGATGGCGCGCGAGCTGCTCACCTACGCGTTCGCCTCGGACATCCTCCAGGAGATCGCGTTCGAGCCGCTGCGGCGGCGCGTCGGAGAGTGGGTCCTGATGGAATGGCCTGAAGGAGAGCTGCTCACGGAGATGCTATGAGTTCGGCTGTGGACCCTGTGTGTTCGCCGACCCCTCAGCGTCCTTTCGATGTGGGACGCGTGCGGGAGGATTTTCCCGCTTTGCACCAACGGGTGCAGGGGAAGCCACTCATCTATCTGGACAATGCGGCCACGACGCAAAAACCGCGTCCTGTCCTGGAAGCGCTCCGCCGCTTCTACGAGCAGGATTGCTCGAACGTGCATCGGGGCGTACACACGTTGAGCCAGCGGGCGACGGAAGCCTACGAGCGCGCGCGCGAGACCGTCCGACGATTTCTCAACGCTCGATCTGAAGAGGAGATCATCTTCGTACGGGGGACGACCGAGGCGATCAATCTCGTGGCGCACAGCTTCGGCCGCGCGCGCGTTCGCGCGGGAGACGAGATCCTCATCTCGGCCATGGAGCATCATTCGAACATCGTGCCCTGGCAGATCCTCTGCGAGGAGACGGGCGCGCGGCTGCGCGTGGCACCGATCAACGATGATGGGGAGCTGATCTTAGACGAGTTCGAACGACTCCTGACGGCGCGCACGCGACTGGTGGCCATCACGCATCTCTCGAATGCGCTGGGGACGATCCCGCCCGTGCGGGAGATCATTCAGCTCGCGCACGCGCGAGGTATCCCCGTCCTGCTCGATGGCGCGCAAGCGGTCGCCCATCTGAAGGTGGATGTGCAAGAGCTGGACTGCGATTTCTACGCCTTCTCCGGACACAAGCTCTATGGGCCGACGGGGATCGGTGTCCTCTACGGCAAGGCGGAATGGCTCGAGGCGATGCCCCCGTATCAGGGCGGGGGGGATATGATCAGCTCAGTGACGTTCGAGAAGACGACCTACAATCGGCTGCCCTACAAATTCGAGGCGGGGACGCCACACATCGCGGGCGCTATTGGCCTGGGCGCGGCGATCGAGTATGTGACGACGCTCGGCCTGGACGCCATCGCTGCTCACGAGCGCGATCTGCTCATTTATGCGACCGAAGCCCTCTCGGGGATCCCCGGCCTGCGCCTGATCGGGACGGCGCGCGAGAAGGCGAGCATCCTCTCGTTCACGCTCGAGGGGATCCATCCCCATGACATCGGCACGATCCTCGATCATGAGGGGATCGCCATTCGAGCAGGTCATCATTGCGCGCAGCCGGTCATGGAGCGCTTCGGCGTCCCGGCCACGGCGCGCGTCTCCTTCGCCCTCTACAACACGAGGGAGGAAGTGGATGCCCTCGTGGCGGCCTTACAGAAGGTGCGGGAGGTGTTCGACCTATGAGCGACCTGCGCGACCTCTACCAAGAGGTACTGCTCGACCACAGCAAGCGGCCGCGAAACTTCGGCGTGTTGGAGGATGCGGATCATCACGCCGTCGGTCACAATCCGCTCTGCGGGGACAAGGTCGTCGTGTATCTGCGAATGGAGGGGGATCGGATCGCGGACATTCGCTTTCAGGGGCAGGGCTGTGCCGTCTCGCAAGCCTCGGCCTCGATGATGACCGAGAGCGTCAAGGGGAAGACGCGCGCGGAGGCCGAGGCGCTCTTTGAGCGTTTCCATGAATTGCTCACAGGCACAGAGCCGGAGACGGCCTCTCCCGAGTTGGGGAAGCTGGCCATCTTCGCGGGTGTGCGAAAATATCCCGTGCGCGTCAAATGCGCGACGCTCGCTTGGCATACACTGCGCGCCGCCTTGGAACGAAAGGCGGAGATGGTCTCGACCGAATGACGCCGACTGCGGGGAGGGATACCTATGGACGACCTCACCAGAATCTCGGAACCGGGAGCGGAGACGCCCGCTGAGCCTCAGGCGTCGGAGCCCGCCGCTTCGACGGACCTTCGGGAGCGGGTGATCGAGGTGCTCCGGACGTGCTACGATCCGGAGATCCCGGTCAATATCTACGATCTCGGTCTCATCTACGACATTGAGATCACGGCCGAGGGCGCCGTGACCGTGCGCATGACGCTGACGGCGCCGGGTTGCCCGGTCGCCTTCTCGCTCCCGGCCGAGGTCGAAGCGAAGCTGCGGGGTGTGGAGGGCGTGACCGACGCGCGGGTGGAGCTGGTCTGGGACCCCCCATGGACACCGGATCGAATGAGCGAAACGGCGCGATTGCAGTTAGGGTGGTGGTGATCGCCGGCGCTCGGAAGCGCGCCACCAGGGGGAGCTCCGTATGCTCACGCGCGAATTGGACCGAACCGGCGTTCAGATCCCCATCATCGGCCAGGGGACGTGGCGCATGGGAGAGCGCTCCTCGCGCGAGCGCGAGGAGATCGAGGCGCTCCGTCTGGGGTTGGATCTCGGCCTCACGCACATTGACACGGCCGAGATCTACGGGAATGGACGCACCGAGGAGCTGGTCGGCAGAGCGATCGCCGGACGTCGCCACGAAGTCTTCCTCGCGAGCAAGGTCTCTCCCGAACATGCCTCCTACGCGGGGACGATTCGCGCGTGCGAACAGAGCCTTCGCCGATTGCGGACCGATTATCTCGATCTCTATCTCGTCCACTGGTGGAGCGATCGGCATCCGATCGAGGAGACGATGCGCGCCATGGAGGATTTAGTCGCGGCCGGCAAGATCCGCTTCATCGGCGTGAGCAACTTCACCGTGGAGCAGCTGGAACGGGCGCAGCGCGCCCTCACGCGCGAGCGCATCGTCTGCAACCAGGTCTGCTACCACCTGAAGGCGCGCCAGATCGAATATCGTCTGCTCCCTTATTGCGAGGAGCGGGGCATCGCCATCGTCGGCTATTCCCCCTTCGGCAGCGGGGATTTCCCCTCCCCCCGGAGTCGCGGCGGGCGCGTGCTCGCCGAGATCGGGAAGAAATACGGGAAGACGCCCCATCAGGTGGCCTTGAACTTCCTCACGCGACGGCCGAGCGTGTTCACGATCCCGAAAGCCAGCCGCCCCGAGCACGTTCGAGAGAATGCCGAAGCCGTCGGATGGACGCTCGCGCCCGAAGATCTCGCCGCCTTGGACGACGTCTTCCCTCCGCCAACTCGGGAACGCCCCCTGCCCATCATCTGAGGGCGACCGTTCATCGCCGTCGCGGTCGCGCTTGCCGCTCCATCACGGCGAGGATGTTCTTGGCGTCCTCCAGATGCTTCGGATCCTTCCCGATCTCCACGTACTTGGTCAGCAACGTGCGGGCTCGCCCCTTGTCGGCGTTATAGAAGTTGTAGACACCCAGCTCGTAGTAGCTCTCCGCGTGGTTCGGATTCAACTCGATCACCCGCTCGAAGACCCGCGCCGCCATATCGAGCTTATTCTCCTGGACGAGCCGTTGCCCCAGCTCGAAGAGGCGTTCGTCCACCGGCTCACCCAACTGGCGATATGCCTCCGCATACGTGCGAAGGGCCTCATCCAAACGCCCCTCGTTCAAGTAGAGCAAGGCGAGGGCTTGATGATACTCGGGCTTGCGCGGGTTCAACTCGATGGCCTTCTGATAGGCGGCGATGGCCTTGTCCGTCTGCTGCAGGCCCACGTAGCATCGGCCCATGGCGAACCAGATCGAGGGCTCCTCGCGCGAGAGCATGCCGCGCGCCGTCTCGTACTTCTGCAACGCCTCCTGATACTTCCCCTCGCGCAGGAGCTGATCGCCCTCGGCTAGGATCTGATTCGCCTTCTGGATGGTGGCGTACTGCTTGTGCTCGAGGATCTGACTCTTCAATCGTTGATACTCCGCCTCCTGGGGCTTCCGCCGAATCGCCTCATCAATGATCTCGATGGCCTTGTCGTACTGCCCGTCATTGGCGTAGGCGAGGGCGAGATTATACCGGACGTCCGTATTCTCCGGCTGGAGCGCGAGCAATTCGGAGAACTTGGCGATGGCCGTCTTGAAATCGCGATTCTGCATGGCCCGCTGGCCGGCTTCATGCAGCTCATCCTGCGCGCGGAACGCCAGGAGCCGATCGAGCACTTCCCGATAGCGCGGTTCGCTCGGATTCAGCTCCACCGCCATGCGAATCTCCTTCTCTCCCTGATCCCACTTCCGCTGCTGCGCCAGAGCCACGCCGTACCAGAAGCGCCCCTCGGCGTTGAAGGCGGCGATCTTCAGAAATTGCGCCAGTTTCTCCTCGGCTTCGGCGAATCGCTGCTGCTGCAGCGCCTGAAGTCCATCCTGGAGGAATTGCTGCGCTTGCTGGATGAGGGCCGGATCCTCGAAATAGAGCCGCTTGGTCATCTCTCCGGCCTGGAACTGGAGCGTCACCGCCGTCTCCCGCTCGGGGACCACAGTGATCGGCTCCCGATAGGTCGGCTCGTACCCTTTGCGCCGTCCGATGATGCGATACGCGCCCTGATCCAGCTTCTTGAAGACGGCCTTCCCCTCCTTATCGCTCTTGGCCTCGAGGACCTTCTGCACCTGCAGGCTCATGAGCGTGAGGTTCACGTCCTTGAGGGGCTGCCCCGCAGCGTCCACGCACGTGATGACGAGCGTCGCGGTCGCTTGCGCGCGCGCAGCCGACGCCGCGAGCCCCATGCCGAGGCTCACCGCGAGCCCCAGAATCACGCTTCTCTTCCCCATAATGCCTCTCCTTCGCATCCGGGATAGTGTCGCAGTAAAGGGTACCCGAGTCCGGTGACCGCGGGCAAGGTCAATTCCTCCCCACGAGGGACAGAGCCCGCCACGCGCGATCGCTCATGGTCTGGAGGGCGAGATGCCGAGCGCGCGCATGCGGCGATAGAGATGGCTGCGATCCACGCCCATCGCTTCCGCAGCGCGCGTGACGTTGCCGTGATGCTCGGCGAGCTTCTGCAGGATGTATTGCCGCTCGAACGCTTCGACGGCCTCCTGAAAGGTCTTATACTCGGCCCGCTCGGCGAAGGCCGTGGGATCGCCCAGCAGTGGGGGCAGATCGTCGGCGTCCACGACCGGACGCGCCCACATGATGACGATGCGCTCGATGATGTTGCGCAGCTCACGGACATTCCCCGGCCAGTGATACTCCTGCAGCCGCGCGATCGCCGCCGGCGTGAACTCCTTCGGCGTGCGCATATAGGCGCGAGAGAACTTCCGATTGAAGTGGTCCACGAGCAACGGAATATCCTCCACGCGCTCGCGCAGCGGCGGGACGACGAAGGGGATCACATTGAGCCGATAGAAGAGATCCTCGCGAAATTCGCCGCGCTCGATCAACCGGGGGAGGTTCTTATTCGTCGCCGCGATGACGCGCACATCCACGTCAATCCAGACGTTACTGCCGAGCGGTTGAATGCGTCCCTCCTCGAGCGCGCGCAAGATCTTCGCCTGCGTGCGAAGGCTCATGTCGCCGATCTCATCCAGAAAGAGCGTGGCGCCATCGGCCAACTCGAATTTCCCCTGCCGCGCCGTCGTCGCCCCGGTGAATGCGCCCCGAACGTGCCCGAACAGCTCCGATTCCACCAATTCCTCCGGGATGGCCGAGCAATTGACCTCGACAAACGGCTTCGCCGCGCGCCGCGAGGCCGCATGCAGCGCGCGCGCGACCAGCTCCTTGCCGGTCCCCGACTCCCCGTAAATGAGGACGCGTCCATCGGTCGGCGCCACCAGCGCGATCTGCTGCCGAAGCGCGCGCATGGGCACACTCTCGCCGATCATCTCATAATCGCGCACAAGACGCGCCTGCAGCTCCCGCGCCTCGCGCTCCAGGCGCTTCTGCTCGATGGCGTTTTTCACCGTCAGGAGGGTGCGCTCCAGCGAGAGCGGCTTTTCGAGGAAATCGAACGCGCCGAGCTTGGTCGCCTGCACAGCCGTTTGAATCGTCCCGTGCCCGGAGATGATCACCACGGCCACGTCCGGCGCCAGCTCCTTCACGCGCCGGAGCGTCTCCAACCCATCCATATCGGGAAGCCAAATATCCAGGAGCACGCAGCTATACGGGCGACGCTCGAACGCCGCCAAGCACGCCCCGCCACTCTCGACGGCTTCGACGACGAAGCCCTCGTCCTCCAAGATGGACGTGAGCGATTGGCGGATGTTCTCCTCATCATCCACGATCAGGATCGAGTGCGCCATAGCGCCATTCCCCCGCTCCTTCAGCCCCAGTGACGGGCAGCTCGATGACAAAGCGCGCGCCGCGCGGCTCATTATCCTCCACCCAGATCGTCCCCCCGTGCGCGACGACGATCTGCCGCACGATGGCCAATCCCAATCCCGTCCCCTTCGCTTTGTTCGAGAAGTAGGGAGTGAAGAGCCGTGGCCGCGCGCTCGGCGGAATCCCCGGCCCTGTATCGGCGACGCTCACGCGGACGCAGCTGCGCTCAGGCACATAGCGCGTGCTCACCGTAATGCGTTTCTCCCCTTCCGCGCCTTCAAGCGCATCCCATGCATTCTCGATGAGATTGACGAGCGCCCGTTTGATCTGCTCAGCATCGAAACGAAGACGTGGCACATCCGGGGCCAATTCGGCATCCAGATGGACCTCTTCCGAGCGACCGTCATACAATTGAAGCGCCGCTCGGACCACCTCGTTGATCTCCCCTTCGCCCAGTCGCGTCTCCGGCAGGCGCGCGAACTGGGCGAACTCATTCACCAACCGCTGCAGCGTTTGGACCTCGCTCTGAATGATGGCCGTCCCCTCGGCCACGATCCGCCGATACCGCTCTTCGGTGAGCGCCTTCGCATCGCCGAGCAGATGCTTGGCGATGCGCTCGGCTGAGAGCCGAATCGGCGTGAGCGGATTCTTGATCTCATGCGCCATGCGACGAGCCACCTCGCTCCAGACCGCTTGACGCTGCGCATCCACCAGTTCGGTGACATCTTCGAACATGAGCACGGCGCCGCGTCCTTCCCCCCCCGAGCCTCGCAACAAGGAAGCCGTGAGGATCACCTGTCGCATTCCCATCGGCGTCGGCCATTGAATCTCCCCCATCGCCCACCCCTCTCTCGACGCGCGCCCGATCACCTCTTCGATCGTCGCCGCCTGCGCGTCTCCGAAAACGGCGCGGAACAAATCGGTCACCGTCCCCGAAGGCAGCGGCTCGCGGATCCCCAAGATCTCACGCGCCGCTCGATTCACAGTCGTGATGCGCCCCGATTCCTCGAAAGAGAGGACGCCCGTGCTCAGGCTTTCCAGCACCGTCTCGATATATCGCCGTCGCTCCTCCAGCGCCAGGTTCATGGCGCGCAGCTCGCGCGCGGACTCCTCCAGACGACGCCGATTCTCCCCCAGCTCCGCGATCATCCGATTGAACGACCCCACGAGCATAGCCAACTCATCCTCAGCCACACAGACGACCGGCCGCGAGAAATCGCCCCGCGCCACCTGCTGCGTGGCCTCCGCCAACGCCTGAATCGGCTCGGTGATCCCCTTGGCCAGATACATGCCCATCCACGTCGCCGCGAAAAGGAGCAGGAACGTGATCACGCCGAGCACCTGCAGGGTGACCCGCCGCGTTTGCCCCTGTCGCCGATGGAGCTGCTCATAAGCCTCCTGCTGCCGCGACATCGTCGCCATCAACCGCGCGATCCGCGGCGGAATCTCGGCCAGCAGGACGACGCCCTCGGCAGGGGCCCGCGCCACAGGACGCCCGAGGATGAGGAAGCGCGCATCCTGAGCGGCCATCAGAGAGGCCTCTGATGAACGGCGCGCGCGCACAGCCTCGATCGCCGCCGCCCACGCCTCCTCGACCGAGGTCGGGACCCGGACATTCGGCTCCCCCCAAACCCGCAGGCGCGAGGCTTCCACCAGCGCGATCCGCTTCACCTTGGGATGCCCCACCTCGATCGCAAACTCCCGCTCCCCCCTCTCCACTCGATGCGCGAGTTGTTCGACAACAGCCCGCACGTCGGCGACCTCATCTTCCCAATAGGTCTGCGTGAGCTTCTCCGACTCCCGAACGATGTTCCGATAGGGCTCGCCGAACCACTTCTCCAGCGTCCGATTGATGACGAGATAGGAGAACATGGCCAGGAACACAAGCGGCAGGATCGAGATGAGGATGAAATAGCGCACAAGCCGCGCCTTCAAATGCGAGCCGAGCCGGCGCGCCCGCCGCTCCCGCCACAAGCGCAAGAGATTGCGCGCCAAGATGAAGGCGAACACCGAGAAGGCGACGAAGTTGAAGGCCGTCAGCAGATAGAGCACGAGCGTCTCGTCGGCGCTCACCACATCCGTCGGGGGAATGCGCAAAACCCCCAACAGCAACAACACCATGAAGGCGATGAGCGTCACCGCCGAGAGGCTCAAAATCACGATCCAGGCTTGAACGGATGCCCGCCTTGGTTCCGTCATAGGCAGGGAAGATTGTACCAAACCCGCACGTCACCAAACGAGAAGAGGATACATCGCCTCCTGAGGGAGAGGCGCGCATCGCTGCGCTCACGCACGGATGACGCGAGGCGGCACGGACGCACCCTCCGCCTAGGAGAGATTCTCATCCGGCGCGCGGGGGAACGCATCCGCACCCGGCGTCTGGCACCTGATTCTGTCCCGTGCGGCCGCATCCTCGCGTTCGAGCGCGCACCTCGCGCTCAACGACGTTTGTATCCGTAAAGCCAATGAGCCGTCCGACCACTCGTGTTCCGCACGGAATGGCGCGTCCCGCGAGGGATGTACCACTCATCGCCGGGCTCAAGCCGTGCCACTTCCCCCTCCCATTCCACCTCGATCGGCGCATCGAGCGGCGTCACCAGCTCATCCACGCTGTGCACGAAATCCTCCCAGCGCCGACCGGGCGGGTCCGTCCACACGTCGCAGGAGAAGCCGCGCGCCGCCCAATCCCGCGCGATCTCCTCCGGATCTCTCCTCGGCCATTTCCCTCGCTCGATGTACATAGGTTCTGAATTATACGCAACCGATCCCAAGCTGCAGAGCCCTCACACCGCCGGAGCCGGTGCCCGCCGAGCGGCCCGCCGCGCCGGGAGCATTCTGCCGCACGCCTCCCTGAGCGCAGTGGAGGTCACACCAATTGGGATGAGTGGCGGCGCACGGAGGGCAAAGACGATCTCACAAAACGTCTCTCAATTGGCCGTCCCGCTCATGAGCCCATGCACCGAGAGGAAGAGTGCACGGCCAAGCGCGCTCTCGATCAATCCGGGGAACGCCGCCGCGGGATGATCCCCTGGCGAATTCTCGGCGCCTCTCCCAATGCCTCGCGCGAGCGTTTGTGAGCTGAGGCGCTCTCGATCACTCCGAGGTCTCCCGCGACTCAACGGAACGAAATGTGTAGCAGATGATCCCCAACTGCTTGGCCAGAGCGACAGCCGAGGCCGTCGCTGCCGGAGCGATCAGCACTTTCTCGAATGTCTCTCCCAACTTGGCTTCAGCGAACCGAGCTTTACGATGAAAGGCCCAGACTTCATCTGTCTTGGCGTAGTTCTTGACCTCGACGAGGAATCGCCGCCCATCGGTCACCAGCGCATCAATCTCGACGCGCGCTCCCGGTTGATACAACTCTCCCGCTTCGTCAATGAGCACGAGCCGCGCCGCTTTCAGAGGTCCCGCTCCGGAGAAGCTCTCGATCACTTGGCGAATTACTTCCTCTAATCCCTGGCCCATGCGTAATCCTAGCGACCCCAATCCGATGCCCATCTCCGCCACCCGCACCCGCAACGCCGCGAACTCCTGCTGGCTGAATCGAACCCACTGCTCGAAATCCGAGCGCAACGTCCGCAACTCCTCCACGATCGCCTCAAACCGCCGATCCGCCGCCTCAAACCGTCGGTCTACCGCTTCGAACCGCCGGTCCACCTCCTCGAACCGCCGCTCGAAATCCGCTCGCATCGCCCGCATCTCCTCCACGATCGCTTCGAACCGCCGATCCGCTGCTTCGAACCGTCGGTCTACCGCTTCGAACCGCCGATCCACCTCCTCGAACCGCCGCTCGAAATCCGCCCGCATCGCCCGCATCTCTTCCACGATCGCCTCAAACCGCCGATCCGCCGCCTCAAACCGCCGATCCACCTCCTCGAACCGCCGCTCGAAATCCGCCCGCATCGCCCGCAACTCCTCCACAATC
>BEHM01000002.1 GCA_002923315.1 bacterium HR10 | reverse complement strand
ATGCATTTCATTTGCTGTTTGATCTTATTGGTCTCGTATTCATCGTAGACGATCTCTTCCCACTCGTTGATGACATAAGCTTCTTCAACGACTACCTCCTCGATCACGAGCATCTCATCCTGGGGCTGCCTAAAACTTACTTTAGAAATGGTCGCTTGCCCTGTGTTCGTATGAGCTTGTCTTGACTTGCGGGTGTACAGCACGAAGAGCGTGACTTTGTTCTTATTGCCTTTGCTCCTGTGAAGCAAGTAGGCTTCGCGCTCACCTCTTCCATCTGTGAAGGGAATGAAAACCAACCGTTCGCCCCGTTCCCCAAGGATCACGACGGTGTCCTCAAGATCCAAATCGAGGCTTCGATTGTTGAGGAACCTCCGTCCCCGGTTCATCCGCCGATCAGCCAATAGCGCCCTGGCCATGTTCGCTGCCGCCGGTCCAATTATCACCCGCCCACTCTGAGCACTGAGACATAGCGTCGTCGCTCCAATTGATAGCGATAGACTTGCCTGAACCCGCTCTGAAGGGAACGACAGTGGGACGGTGACAAGTGAGACCAAAACAACAACCGATGAGTTACGGGCGGATGTTGTGTGTCTCATGTTTCTCCTCCTTGTTTGGTTTAAACCTCATGGTCGTTCTGATCCAGGTGCTGCTTCAGCGCCGGGCGCTCTCCCACGCGCACGGTCTCCCGCTGAGCGCCGATCTCGTCCCTCGTGAGGGCGACAAGGCCCCACAGGCCAATCCCACAGACGATCCACTGCACCATCCGACCGCTCATAACGACCCTCTCACCCTTGCCGCCCCATTCATACCACCCCGGCCCGCTCCCCTTCCATGACGCTGATCACACCCCTTCGTGATCGGCGTCACGCAAGAGTCGCGTCTCCCTCGCTCATCCCACACCCCGCCATGAGGCCACTCGCAAAGGCGCCACACGGCTCATCTCGTTCCCCACATCGCCGCCAGCGCGTCCCAATCCCGCACGCGAAGGGCTCGCCCCCGCCGCTCCAACACCCCGTCGCGAACCCAAGAGCTCACCACCCGGGAGAGCGTCTCCGGAGAGATCCCCACGCGAGCTGCCAGTTCCGATCGCGAGAGGTTGATGACCTCCTTCGCCCCCTTCGCCCGCAAGTCGAGCAGGCAGCGCGCCAAGCGCTCACGCGCCGACCGAGCGAGCAAAAATCGAGCAAGCCCCTCATACGCAGCGATCGCCTCCTCCCCCACGTGGCGCAGCAGCCCTGAGGCCACCGACGGTTCGGAGAGGAGCCGCATCGCCATCGCCTTGGGGATAGTGCGGACCAGACACGGCGTCGTGGCCTCCGCCATCAGCGGCCAGGGCTCTCCCGTGACCACCGACGCCAACCCCAGGATACGCCCGGCTTCAAGCTCAAAAAGCCAAAAGCCCTCCCCGCGCGTTCCAAAGAGCCACAGTCGGACCCTCCCCTGACACAAGACGGTAAGCCCCCGCTGCTCCGGCGCTTCGCCCAGCAGCGTCCCCCGCGAGCACCTCCGCACGAAGGTCTGTGCCTGAATCTCCTCCCAAACCGCATTCGGGACGGCGCATACCGGACATGTGACGCGCTCCCGACAGGGAATGATGGGTGTCTCTCGTCGTGCTTGGGAACTCTCCTCCTTCATAAACACCTCCTTGCGTGGGAAAGTATCTGACGATCCGGCCTTTTCTTCACCCCACGGGCGATATTTCCCATCAAAACGCCTAAACGGCCCCATTTGTCCCAGGTCGGACGCCAGTGATGGGTATTTGGATGAGGGGAGTACCTGGATCCGCGAACTGGCAGATCCCCTGGGGCTCGATGAACGGCCTGGTCTAACCTACTTCGCCGGCCGGATTGGGGCCCTCTTCAGCAGCAGTGCGATCAAGACGCACCGGGCAAGAGATGCAGAGAGAGGCCCTCGACGCCTCTCGAACACCGCGCGGGCGGTAGATCTCACGGCGTCTTTTACTTCTCCGAACCTCGGCCGCTACCTCTCCTCCTGCATTACCACGCTCGGACTCATCTCGCGTGAGCCGACCCTCTTCTCATCGAGGGCGTTTGAGAAAACAGTACCCTTGCGTCGGGCTCCCATACTCATCGAGCCGCGAGCGTGAGAAGAAAACAAGCTCCCATCCTTCTGCCCCAAGTCGATTCAGGTCTTCAACAGTTTCTGGACGAGCAGAATTGAAGTAGATAACCTTATACTCCCATCGGACTCTAGATGGAGTATGCTCATGCTGAATCCAATCAGCCGTGAGCACACTTGTTGCCACCAGCAGGGGTGTCCAATAACTCTTTATGCGCATAAGCTCTCTCCTCCCGCTCCTCTCGTGATGGCAAGTCAGTCCACCACCACAATCGTGCTATCGTATGTTCAGCTCATTAGATTCCATCCCGTCAGGCGGTCCCACTTCGACATTGAGATCGCTGGTAGAGATGATCCTCGCCTTGTACTTCACTATTCCAGACTTCTGGTTATTCACCGTCGTACAGACTTGGAACGTCACGATTTCAGTCGTCCCGCCTGAGATGGAGGTTGTCTTCTGATCGTTATCAATGGTCAACTCAACCCTCTCAGGGTTTCTCCACTGGAATGCCTCGACGCGCACCTGGACGTTCCGCCCGACTTCAGTCGACGCCGAAAGGTTAACACTTAACGTTGAGCAGTCCAGCGTCCGATTGATCTCTTGAGGGTTAAACCAGACCTCTGTGATGAAAATCTTAGGCTTGCGGACTTCCCCTCGACAATCGGCTGAGAAGGTGAAGATGAACGGATAGCAATCCATCCCGTCGTCGAAGTAGACGATGTCCGACCGATATGCGGTGATGGTCGTTGTCCCTTCCGACACTCCTTCGGCCCGGATATTACCGTTCTCGAGCCAGGCGGAGAGGACACCGGAATTATGGTTGTCACACTCATGAGCGCCGCTGGGGAAGGGGCCGAACACGTTGCCATAGCAATCCACCTCAAAACCGTCAACGAGCACGAGCACGGACCCGCCTGGAGTCGTCGTGAACAGATCAGGGCGGAGTACGATCCCCAAGAAGGAATAGGGGCAACAGACTGGGCAACTGTAGGAGCTGCTCACCCGCTGAGAGAGGCTCACGATCTCGCTTCGGCCCATAAGCCGAGCGGTACCATCGCCCCCGTGCACGCTCCATCGGAATTGACCGGCTGTAACGGAGAGAGGGATCACTTGGCCCCGGCTATCCGGAGTTTGCTGCTGCTGCATCCGCCTCAGGTCAAAGATGGCCGTCTCTCCCGCTGCGAGCTCTCGCGGATACAAGAAGTACTGCCCGCCCGGAAAGTTGATCGCCACGGTGAATTGCGCCGACTTCTCGCCCACGTTGGTGACCGAGACGATCGTCGTGTAATCCCCATCGGTTCGCCAAGGATAGCTGCCTGTGGAATTCCTCACCGATCCGGGATCTCGCAACGGGACTTCGTATACGAGCCGGGTGGTCCTATCCTGACTCACGAGCGCTCCGATCAGACCGAGGATGCCACTCTCATTGATGACGTGGACGCTGACAATGTCAAGATATGATCTTGTCGCAGCCTTCTGGAGAAGGGGCGTGAGATCAACCTCCCGCACCGCATGCGGCTCGATGATAACTGGCATCCCTTCCAGCACGTCGCCCAACGCGGGCGAGAGGGGAAGGAATCGCGGTCGGGCGGAGATCGGCACGCCCGTCGTATTCTTCATCACAAGGTGAGGGGTCGCTTCCTTCACCCGAAGGCCTGTGGCGAAAAGGTGCGGCTGACGAATTCCTCCCAGGTCGTAGAATCGAATCGGGCTTGCGAAAAGGTCCTCCTTGGAGGTGACGACGCCCCAAGCACGCAGGCTCCCCACCGAACCCGTTGTCTCCAGTCGAAGGGTCCCGACTGCGCCTTCCGAGGACGCGGAGGGGCAACGTCCCGAACGAGAGAGGACTCGCGAAGCATAGGGATTGAGGTGAACCTCCTCCTCACCCTCGGTATCCTGCATCCGCACGCGGATAGGTGCCTCGGACGCATTTCCGAGTACTACGATCGCTTGCGCGCGGCAGGGCATCCACCACACAGCTTCCTGGACCGTCGAGCGGTAATCACTACGGCTGGTGAAAGGAACATCCACGCTTCCGACCTCGCCGAGTCTCAGGATGATCTGCGCGCCCGCTTCTAACATCCGACCGGAGTAGTGAAGCGCCAGACCGCTCATATTGTGGCCCTGAGAGGCCTCATCGAGCAAGTCGGTTAACGCCATGTGTCGCACTTCCGCAGGAGCGAGCGTCACTCGGCGCCCGGGAACGGGCATGCCTTCCATTGTGGAAAAGATCGGGGTCACGAGCATCGTGCTGGGACCATTGTTGTTGAGGACCAACTCGGCCCGAGCGGATTCCCATCCATAGGCGAGCGGGGTATAGATCATCTGCGCTTCAGGGAAGATATGCGGGCGCAGGTGATCGAACTGGTGCCCTGGCGAAGCCGATGAGATACGTCCTCCGACTGACGCGCGCGAGAAGGAAGACGAGGCCAACAGGCTCCCTACAATGAGCGCTGTCGTGAAGACCCTCCATCTCCCCCGCTGCGTCTGGAGATCGGACTCTCTTCGCTTCAGCGAAAGCCATTGTCCACGCATAAGCTCCTCCCCATGTGTGTCTCGGACACCCTTCGGTGTCTCGGCGGGCATTTAATCCCGGTGGCGACGTCGGATCAATGAGCGCGGTCATGCGCGATCGTGACCGCCGTCACGGAGATCCGAGAGGGTGTGAGGATCAACGCGTTCGTGAGAAGCAGCGGGGCCCCATGCCGCGCGAAGGATTTTTGCTCCTGGCCGATGCCTTGCCCGATTCCGAAGGGATTCGGTATGCTTCCACCTTCGGACTATGTTCACGGGGTTGATCGAGGAGGTCGGGCGGATTCGTCAGCTCGCGCTCACGAGTGCTGGAGGAGAGGTGCGCGTGGAGGCGCGCGCGGTCCTGGAGGATTTGCGGGTGGGCGCGAGCATCGCCGTCAACGGCGTCTGCGTGACGGTGACCGGGGTTGAGCGGGATGGCTTCCGCACGCAGCTCTCGGCGGAGACGCTTCGTCGGACGACGTTCGGTCAGCTCCGCGCGGGGCGAGCAGTGAATCTCGAACGCGCGCTCAGGCCTGGCGATCGGCTCGGGGGGCATATTGTGCAGGGTCATGTGGACGGCGTCGGCCGCTTCCTCGAACGCCGCCCGGAGGGGGAGTCCTGGATCTTTCGCTTCGCCTTCCCATCGGAGCTGCGTCGGTATCTCGTCCCGAAGGGCTCGATCGCCGTGGATGGGATCAGCTTGACGATCGCCGGATTGAGCGATGCGTGGTTCGAAGTCGCCATCATCCCTCATACGTTTCGGATGACGAATCTTCGGGAGCTGCGCCCTGGCGACGGCGTCAATCTCGAAGTGGACATCCTGGCGAAGTACGTCGAGCGCATGATGGAGCCGCTTCTGGCGCACGTCCGATCGAAGGCGTCCAACGTGGCGTTCGAACACTTCACGGATCAGGAGCGTGAGGGATGAGGACACGCCGACGACGCGAGGGGTCGCCCTTCGCCTCCATCCCGGAGGCCATCGAGGAGATCCGGCAAGGGCGCATGGTCATCCTCGTGGATGACGAGGATCGGGAGAACGAAGGTGATCTCTGCTGCGCGGCGGAGAAGGTGACGCCGGAGATCATCAACTTCATGGCCAAGCATGGGCGTGGGCTCATCTGCCTCTCGCTCACGCCCGAGCGGTGTGAAGAGCTGAACCTGCCGCTTCAAGCGCCGGAGAACACCTCGCGGTTCGAGACGGCCTTCTGCGTCTCGATTGACGCGCGCGAGGGGATCACCACGGGCATCTCCGCCGCCGATCGCGCGCATACGATTCGGACGGCCATTGATCCGCGCACGCGGCCTTCGGATTTGGTGCGCCCGGGGCACATCTTCCCCTTGCGCGCGCGTGAAGGTGGGGTTCTTGTGCGCGCCGGGCAGACGGAAGCCTCTGTTGATCTGGCCCGACTGGCGGGATTGACGCCAGCGGGCGTCATCTGCGAGATCATGAACGGCGATGGGACGATGGCGCGGCTGCCGCAACTCATCACGTTCGCTCGCCGCTTCGGGTTGAAGATCGTCACCGTGGCCGACCTCATCCGTTATCGTCTGCAGCACGAGCGCGTGGTGCGGAAGCGGGCGGAAGCGTCGCTCACGACCCCT
This sequence comes from bacterium HR10, assembly GCA_002923315.1. Classification (GTDB taxonomy): domain Bacteria; phylum Acidobacteriota; class Blastocatellia; order HR10; family HR10; genus HR10. The sequence goes on along the minus strand of BEHM01000002.1, from coordinate 180,807 downwards.
TACGGCGAGTTTCGCGTCTCGGCGTACGAGAATCCCATCAATGGGGAAATTCATCTGGCCTTGGTGAAGGGAGTGATCGCCCCGGACAAGCCGATTCTGGTCCGCGTCCATACGCTCTCGGTCCTCGGCGACGTCTTCCGATGCCGAGAGGAGGAAGCAGGGGCCGAATTGCATCGCGCGTTCGAGCTGATCGCCCGAGAGGGACGCGGCGTTCTGCTCTACCTCATCCGGCGAGAACATCTGGGCGAACAGCTCCTGGCTTCGCTGCTGCGCCACCACGCTGGCGGCGTCCCTCAGATGACCGGGACGAGTCGCGCGATGCCGGAGTCGGAGAGCGCTCGGGTGCCCGGGAGCCTCTCTTGGGACATGCGCGATTACGGGATCGGGGCGCAAATCCTCTACGATCTCGGGGTCCGACGCATGAGGCTGCTCACGAACCATCCGAAGAAGCTCGCTGCGCTCTCGGGATTCGGCCTGGAGATCGTCGAGACGGTCCCGCTCTCGGACTCCAGTGCTGATGTCGTCCGGAGGAGAGCGCGCGCGTGAGCGAGCCCCTTCGGGGGCGCACCCTGGACGTCGAAGGTCGCCATCCACGGGGAAGCGACGCGGCGAAAGCCGATGCGAGCAACGCGGCTCTCCGAAGGTCGCTTCTAAAAAGAGAGTTCGGAGATTCCACTGGGTCATCGCACATGAGACGCTCACGGATTGCCATCATTGCTGGTCTCGCCTTTGGGATACCGCTCGCGATCGTCCTCGGTCTCGCCCTCTGGGCGAGGAGCGAGCATTTCGACCGATTCCTCGAACGAACGCTCAACGCTCGGCTGAGACCGCTCCGCGTTCGAGTCGAATTCCAAGATGCGAACATCTCGCTCTGGAGAGGGACGGTGGCGTTCACCGACCTGCGTCTCTTCCCGAGTTCGCACGCCGATCCGCTGCTTCGCGTCCTTCGCCTGAGCGCGCGCTTCCGCATCGAGGACCTCTTCGCTCGCGCGTTCTCCATCGCCGATCTCCGCTTCGACCGTCCGCAGATCCGCATCACCGTGGATGCGAGCGGGCGCCCTAACTTCGCCGATATAGACTGGTCGGCCCTTCGCCGCCCGAAGGGGCCGAGGTCCTATACGCTCCGCGTGGAGCGCGTGACGATCACCGACGGGCGCATCCTCGCGAACGCTCGGAAGCACCGGTTCCACCTTGAGGCCGATGGCGTGACCTTCTCGCTCGCACCGACGCCTTCAGAGCCGCGCGCGCTGGGGGAGATCGAGCGGCTCGATCTCACGTGGGACGAGCGGATGATCGCGCGAGCGCGACTGGAATGGCGCGCCGCGATCCAGGACGATCACGTGTGGCTGGAACGCGCTCGGGTGATGAGCGATGTCGGTGAGGCGCTGCTGGCCGGGACGATCCGAGGATGGACAGATCCGCAGTATGATCTCGCGCTGACGGCGCTTGTGCACCTGGATCGCGTGGCGGTGAACGGACTGTCTCCATTCGCCTTCTCGGGGGATGTGGCTCTGCACGGGCGGGTGCGCGGCCGGGGACGCATCTATCGGCTCGAGGCGACGGCGACGACGGCGCGCGCCACGATGTGGGGGATTCGGGTGAGGAACGCATCCTGGAACGTCCGCACGCCGGAGGCCATGCCCACGCGGGATCCCTCCGGCGCGCGCTTCGCGGTTCGAATGACGGCAGAGGCGCTGGTGGCGGCCTTCTTCCGCGCGCGCGGGATCGCGGTGACGGGAACGCTGCCTGCCCCTCCCGACCTCGCGTTCGAGGGAATGATCGGCGGGCGCGCGGCGCTTCTCGGTCCGCTTCCGCTTGAGGGGATTCGCGCGCGCTTGCGCGTGGAGCCGGAATACGCATTCATCGAAGACCTCGATCTGCGCGCGCTCGGAGGACGCGCGCGCGGATATGCGCGTGTTCACCTCGCCGGGGGATCCCGAGAGGGGAATCGCCACGAGCCGCTCTCAGAGGCCCACCTGCGGTTCGAGAATGTGGACGTTCGCGACATGGCGCTGCGCTTCCTCCATCGTCCGCTGCCTCTTGAAGGGGCAGCTCAGGGTTCTCTCACCGCGCGATGGCCGGGACTGGCTGTCACGCGAGCTTCCGGCATCCTCGCGCTGAGGATCGCGCCGCGCTCCGTCCCGATGGCGGAGGCGCTTCCGGTACGGGGCGCAGTAGACGCGACCTTATCTCCACGCGGGCTGTCCGTGACGGCATCTTCGCTCATCATCGGACGCTCGAAGGCGAGGCTCTCCGGAAGTGTGAGCTGGCGCGGCGATCTCGATCTCGCCCTCGATGTGCGCTCGGATGACCTCTCCGAACAACAGCGGCTGCTCGAAGCCTCCGGCTATCGGCTGCGGGCGTTGACGCACGACTTCATCTCGCAGCTCACCGGGACGGCCGATTATCGCCTTCGTCTCATCATGCGGGATGGAACGTCCGCGATCTCCGGAGAGGGCGAGCTGAGGGGACTCCTCGTGGCCGGGGAACCGGTTCGCTCGCTGCGGGCGCGCTTCGCCTACGCGCACGGGCGGTGGGAGATCGAGGACGCTCATGTCCTCTGGGAGACGGGCGCGCGCGCCGAAGTTCGCCTGACAGCGCTCCCGGACCAGGCGAATGGCCTCGCCCTACGCGGCCGACTGCATCGCGTGAATCTCGACCGATGGTCGAAAGCCATGGATCTGGAACTCCCCCTCTCGGGAATGCTTTCGGGCGAGGTCGCGCTCTCCGGTCTCCCCAAGGCACCGACGGGGACGGCGCAGATCGCGCTGGAGGAGGGTGAGGTCCTCCTGCTTGAGCGGCCGGCGCGCTTTCGTCGCCTCGCGGGGACTTTTCACCTCGCCCCTCCTCGGTATGAGGTCCAAGATGCCCGACTCGATCTTCCGTTTGGGACGATCACGCTGTCCGGATTTTTCCGAACCGATGATGGCACGTATGCGCTGCGAATGCGCGCGGCGGACATCGAGCTGGCTTCCCTGCTGAGTGCGACGATGGGGCGAACGATGAACGTCCAGGGGCGCGTCTCGCTCTCGCTCTCGGGCCAGGGCACACTCTCAGACCCTCGCCTCTCCGGCGAGATGCGCATCTCTCGACTCTCGATTGGCGGTCGTCCAGCCGGAGAGATCGTGGCCGAGTTGAAGACGAGCGAAGGTCGCCTCCTGATTCCCATCACGGCTGTGCTATTTGGGCAGACGCACGCGCTGCTCGGCACGCTCGATCTCGCGGATCCTGCGCCCACGGTGCGCGTGCGGGCGCGCCTTGAAGACCTCTCGCTGACTCCGTATCTTCGCCTCGTCCGCCGGCTCTCGGAGTGGAGCGGCACGATGAGTGGAGAGTTGCAGCTTGAATGGCCGATCGGTGCGCGCCTCGATCCGACAGCCCCCCGACGTCGCGAGGACGCTGCCGCAGGCGTGCGCGCGACGCTCGCCATCTCGAACCTGCGCCTGGCGTTCAGCGAGTACGCGCTTCACGCGCGTCGGCCGTTCACGCTGCGTCTGCATGGTCGGATGCTCACGATCGAATCCGCTGCTGTGGTCGGCGAGAACACGAGTCTCGATCTGAGCGGTACGGTGGACCTGAGCGAAGCCCTCGGCGAGCGCTTCAGGAGCGGACACGATCTGAATGTGAACGGATCGGTGGATCTTCGTCTGTTGCGCGGTCTGTATCCCGGCCTCTTCGCGGCGGGACGCGCGACGATTCGCGCCTCCCTGCGCGGATATTTCGAGGAGCCGCGCTTGAGCGGCCTCATGGAGATCGAGGACCTCTCACTCCGCGTGCTCGATTGGCCGATCGCCCTCGCGCATGGGCAGGGGCGCATTCGTTTCACGGCTTCGCAAGCGCTGATCGAGCACTTGCGGGCTCAGGCCAATGAAGGCGATGTGACCATCAGCGGCGGCCTCCTGCTGCGCCGTCTTCGCGCCGATCAATGGCGGATTCTGATTCGCAGCGACGCCGTCGTCCTCACATACCCCCCGGGACTTCGTTCCATCGTGGATGGGGTGCTCACGTTACAGGGGAACCGTCAGGTGCAGGTCCTCTCGGGCACGCTCACCGTGCGCCGTTCGGAATACACACAGGACGTGGATGTGGCTCAACTCATCCTCGCTCAGGCGGGAGAGCGACCGCGTCCCTCGCTCCCGGAAATCTCCATTCATCCGCCGATCTCGCTCGACATTCGCGTGAATGCGCTCGACACGCTCATCGTTCGCAACAACCTCGCCGATGCTGTGGGCAGCGCCTCGCTCCACATCGGGGGGACCCTCGCCGCCCCTCGCCTCTCCGGCAATCTCATCGTCACCCGCGGCGTCGTGCGCTTTCGCAACCGCGAGTATCAGATCACGCGAGGGCGCCTTGACTTCCCCCGCGAGGAGGCGGCTCAGAGCGCCCCGCGCATTCACCTCGAGGCGGAGAGCGACATCGCCGGATATCGTGTGATCGTCGGATTCACGGGCACGCTCGATCGGTTCCAAACGACGCTTCGCTCCGAGCCGGCCCTGCCTCCGGAGCAGATCCTCGCGCTGATCGCGACGGGCGAGATCTCGCAGCGCGCGGCGTCGGTGACGCCGCAAACCGGATTGGGGACAGCGGCCAATCTGCTCATCGGGGAGCTGACGCATCGCGCCGAGGAGTTCACGGGGAAGATCTTCGGCATCAACCGCTTTCAAATTGATCCGCTGATCGTCGGCCGAGGCTCGGATCCAACAGCGCGGCTCACCGTCGGGCGGCAGATCACTCGCAACCTCTCCATTCTCTACGCGACGAACCTCTCCGGTCCGCAAGAGCAGGTCATCATCGTCGAATATCGCCTGAGCGATCGGTTCTCGCTGGTGGGGACGCGCGATCAGGATGGGAACTTCAGCTTCGATCTGCGAATCCGGAAGCGCTTTTGAACGAGGGTGGACCTCATGAAGCGATCGGCCGCTGATGGAATGGGCAGGGCGTATCTCCGGCCGCTTCGCGCGCGTTGGCTCCTGCTCAGCTTCACGCTCGCGCTCCTGTGGCCCGGCGGCCTTCGCGCTCAAGGCGAACGCCTGACACTCGCCTCGGTGCAGGGGAGGCCCATCGCTCACATCGAGATCCTCGTGAACGAGAGACCCATCGGTGATCCTCAGGACGAATTCGCGCGGGCGATCCCACTGCGCGTGGGCGATCCGCTTCGCCTCGCGGATGTGCGGCGCGCGATCCTCGCGCTCTATGAATCGGCGTTGGCCTCGGATGTCCTCGTCGAAGCGGAGGACGAGCCGACGGGCGTTCGCCTGAAGTTTCACATCACCCCACAGCCGCGCATCGGGCGCGTGAGCTTCCAAGGCGTGGATCCCGAGACGCAATCGCGTCTCTCCCCGCGCCTCAGCGGCCTGACGCCGGGTGCGCGCTTCACCGAGGCCGTGCTCGCCCGCGCGGCTGATGAGATCGTTGAATTCTATCATGGCCTCGGCTTCTTCGCGTGCGAGGTCACGCCACAGGTGACGCTCACAGACGATGGACGGACGGCGCACCTGCTGTTCCGCGTCGTCCCCGGTCCTCCTGCGCGCTTAGCCGAGGTGCGCCTCACCGGCGACGTGAAGCTGGACCGAAAGGAGTTGCTCGCCCGCCTGGAGAGCAAGCCGGGCGCGCCCTTCGATGCCCTGCGCCTGCAGGCGGATCTGCAGCGCATTCGCGAACTGCATCTTCGGCACGGATACTTGGCGCCGCGCATCGCGCCACCGCGCCTGGAGCGCGCGGAGGAGGAGAACGCCGTGATCGTGGAGATCGCGGTTGAGTCCGGTCCTCTGGTTGATGTCGAAGTCGAAGGCGTCTCTCTCTCGACGGAGGAGCGGCGGCAGCTGTTGCCGATCCTCCGCCAGGGCGGGCTCGATGACGCGACGGTGGAGGAGGGACGATTGAATGTGCTCGATCATGTCCAGCGCCAGGGGTATTTCTTCGCCGAAGCGAGAGTGACGCGCACGGAAGAAAATGGCCGCGTCCACCTCCGCTATACAGTCGAGCGCGGGCGGCGATACGCCCTTCGAGCGATTCGCCTGGAGGGGACCTCCGCGCTCACGCTCGAACAGATCCGATCGCGCCTGGGGTCGGTCCTCGGTGGGAGATGGGGGCGCGGTCTCACCAGCCGCCAGCTCATGCAGCGCGATCAGCGCGCGATCGTCGAGGCTTTGCGCGAGCGAGGATATGTGCACGCTCGCGTCGCCGCGGCGCGCCTGGCCGTCAGCTTGAAGAAGGATGACCTCATCATCATCTACGTCGTCGAAGAGGGGCCGCGGGTGATGCTCTCCCGAGTGCAAGTCGAGGGTGCGCGCGCGCTTCCTCCGGAGGACCTCGTGCGCGCCAGCGGACTCCAGCCGGGCGCTCCCTTCGTCGAAGCGCGCGTGCGGGAGGCCGTCTCGCGACTCGCCGAGCTGTATGCCGATCGTGGTTATATCGAGGCGACAATCACCCCCCTTATCCAAGAGGACGAGGCGCATCGCGTCACCGTGACGCTCCGCATTCAGGAGGGGAAGCAGTTTCAGATCGGCACCATCCGCATTCGCGGGAACCGGCTCACCCACGATCGCGCGATCGCGCGATACCTGAGCTTTCGTGAGGGGGACGTCCTGCGTCCCACCGAACTCGCGCGCAGCGAGGAACGGCTCTACGGCACCGGTGCCTTCCGCCGCGTCTCCATCACCGCCGAGCCCGTCGAGGCCAATCCCGAATTGGAGACCGTTCGGAACGTCCGCGTCGAGGTGGACGAGGCGCCGCGCTATCAATTGACGTACGGCTTCGGCTTTCGCACCGACGATGGGCCGCGCGGACTCATCGAACTCTCGAACGCGAACTTCCTCGGCCAGCTGCGCACGGCAGCCTTTCGCCTCCGCGCGAGCCGTCGCGAACAGACCGGACAGCTCTCGTTCACCGATCCGAAGCTCTTCGGCACGGAACTCTCCGGGCTCGCCTCCCTCCTCTTCCAACGGCAGGAGGAGATCGCGTTCGATGCCAGTCGCCTCACCGTGCTCGCTCAGGTGGAGCGACCTCTGGGGCCCAGAAGCTCCCTGCTCTTCCGCTACACGTTCAGCAACGTGATCATCTCCAACGTGACCGAGCCCGAGGAGCTGCGCCGCGAGGACACCACCGTGCAACTCGGTCGGCTCTCCGCCTCTTTCGTGCGCGATGCGCGCGACAATCCCTTCGATCCCACGCACGGGACGTTCACGACGCTCGATCTCTCCTTCACCTCTCGCTTCCTGGGCGGGAGTGAGAACTTCGTCCGCTTCTTCGGCGAACATCAGCGCATGTATCGGATCGTCCCGGGGACGGACGTCATCTTCGCCTCGAACGTGCGCCTGGGACTGGCGCGCCCCTACGGACGTTCGACGGCGATCCCCATCAGCGAGCGTTTCTTCGCCGGTGGCTCGACGACGCTCCGCGGCTTCGGATTCGAGCAGGCGGGGCCACGCGCGGCCGATCCCCATCGCCCGGGTCGGACGCGTCCGCTCGGAGGGAATGCCCTTCTCATCGCGAACGTGGAGCTTCGCTTTCCGCTGCTCCGCCGTCTGCGCCTGGGCGGCGCGATCTTCTACGATGGCGGTAACGTCTTCGCACGCATCTCCGACATCCGCCCGCGCGATCTCACGCACACGCTCGGCTTCGGGCTTCGCATCAGGACGCCGCTTGGCCCCCTTCGCCTCGACTTCGGGGCTCTGGTCCGGCGCGTCGCGGGCGTCCCGCGCACGCAGCTCCATATCACGTTCGGGAATCCCTTCTGAGGCGACAGGCGATGAGAGGCTCACGTCGTTTCGGCCTGCATGCCCCATCCTCTGGAAGCACGGGATGGAGCGGGCCCGCCCTCCGATACATCGTGTGGGTGAGCATGGGCGCCCTCGCGTCGTCCGTCTTCGCCCAGACGATCCTGCTGGATCGCATCGCCGCCGTCGTCAACGGTCGGGTGATCACCGAGAGCGACATTCGCTGGTATCTCGCCCTGGACCCGGAGACGCCCGAAGGCGAATCGTCCGAAGAGGTGAAATCCCGCGCGCTCCATCAACTCATTGACCAGATGCTCCTGCATCAAGAGGCCGAGAAATTGCCGACCATCGCCATCACTGAGGAGGAGATCGAGCGGTATCTGACCGAGCTGCGCGCGCGCTTCCCCTCCGAGCGTGCGTTCGCGCGGCGCCTGGCGGCCGCCGGACTGGATGAGACGACGCTGCGCGCGATCGCGCGCCATCGGGTGGAGATCCTGCGTTTCATTGACTTCCGATTCCGCGCCTTCGTCTTCGTGAGCGAGCCGGAGGTTCAGTGGTACTACGAGAATCGCGTGATCCCAGAGGCGCGGCGTCGCGGGATGGCGCCTCCTCCGCTCGAACAGGTCCGCCCGCTCATTGAGCAAATCCTTCGCAATGAGAAGGTGAAGTCGGAGATGATCGCCTGGCTCGACGAGGCCCGACGCACGGCCGAGATCATTCTGTACCCCCCGTATCGGTCGCCCGCCGCCTCGAGCCCATCCTCCCCGAAATGATGCGCACGAGATCGAAGTTGAAGCGCCTGGGCCCTCCAGGACTCGAACCTGGAACCGACGGATTATGAGTCCGCTGCTCTGCCGATTGAGCTAAGGGCCCACACCTGGGGATGATTGTGCCTCGCCACCGGTCGGGTGTCAAGGATGAGCGGCGTCGCGCGGAGCACCACCAATGAGCGGTTCGGTGAAACAGGAGCGCGTTCCCCGATGGCACGCCACGCCCTCTTGCTCCACGAGGTAGAGCACCGTATCCCGATCGCAATCCACGAGGATCTCGCGGATGCGCTGGACGTGGCCGGAGGTCTCCCCCTTCTTCCACAGTTGGCCGCGAGAGCGACTGAAGTAATGCGCGTATCCGGTGCGCAGCGTCTCGAGGATGGCCTCGCGGTTGGCGAAAGCCACCATGAGCACCTCACGCGTCACGGCGTCTTGCACAACGACAGGCACGAGCCCGCCGGATTTCCGAAAATCCAGCTCCTCAAGCGCGACTCCACTCATAACCTCACCTCGATTCCCCGTTCGCGGAGGAACCGCTTCACATGCGGAAGAGGGTACTTGTCGTAGTGGAAGATGGAGGCCGCGAGCGCGGCGTCGGCCCCACCGAGGGTCAGGACGTCGAGAATATGCTCGGGACGTCCGCATCCGCCGCTGGCGATCACGGGGATGCGCACGCGCTCGGCGACGGCGCGTGTCAAGTCCAGATCGTACCCGGCTTCGGTCCCATCCCGGTCAATGGAGGTGAGCAGGATCTCCCCCGCCCCGAGCGCTTCCGCCTCCTGCGCCCAGGCGATCGCATCGCGTCCGGTCGGCCGTCTTCCCCCATGCGAATAGACCTCGAACCAGAGGCGCTCGCCCTCCGCGCGTCGCCGCGCATCAATGGCGACGACGACGCATTGCCGCCCGAACATCTCGCTCAACTCCCGAATGAGTTCGGGACGCTCCACCGCCGCCGTGTTCACGGAGATCTTATCCGCACCGCTGCAGAGAATGGCGCGCGCTTCCTCCACGGTGCGAATCCCCCCACCGACGGTGAAGGGGATATCGAGCGTGCGCGCCACGCGCTCCACCCAACTGCGCACGGTCCGCCGCCCTTCGACCGATGCCGTGATGTCCAGAAAGACCAATTCATCGGCGCCCTCATCCCGATAACGAGCGGCGAGCGCCACCGGATCCCCGGCATCGCGCAGGGAGAGGAAGTGGGTTCCTTTTCGAACCCGCCCTTGATCCACATCCAGGCACGGGATGATCCGCTTGGTCAGTCCCATGCGTGTCCCCCCTCACCGTGTCGGGAAGGGAGCGGCATCCGACGTCGAAGCCTCGTCCCGGCTCGCCTCAATGAGCGCCCGACGAATCTCGGCGAGCGTCATCCGCCCCTCATAGAGCGCCTTGCCGATCACCACGCCGGAGACACCTGCGCGCTCCAGCTCGAGCACATCCGCCACAGCGCTGATCCCCCCACTGGCGAAGATGCGGACGCCCATGGTAGCACACAGATGCGCGTAGAGGCGAACGTCCGGGCCGCTCAAGGTTCCATCGCGCTCGACGGCCGTCACCAGGAATTGCTGGACGCCGAGGTCCCGAAATCGCGCGAGCGCCTCCTCGACCGTGAGCGCCGTCGGTTGCGTCCATCCTTCCATCACGACGCTCTTCTGCGAGAAATCGAGCGCGACGACGATCCGCTCCGGCCCGAATGCCTCGACCAATCGCCCGATGCAGGACGGATCTCGCAGGGCCAGCGTCCCGAGGACGATGCGCGCGACGCCTCGTTCCAACCACTCCCGCGCCGCGCGCTCGCTGCGAATCCCCCCGCCGAGTTGAACCGGAATCGTCACCGCCTTCACGAGGCGAAGGATCATGGGGAAATTGGACCCCACGCCCAAGGCCGCATCCAGGTCCACCAGATGCAGCGCGTCGGCACCCTGATCTTGCCATTGCCGGGCCACGGCCATCGGATCGGTGCTATAGACCTTCGCCGTGGCGATCTGCCCGCGCGTCAGGCGCACGACTTTCCCCGTGAAGAGATCCACGGCCGCTAAGATGTCCATCGCTCCCTCACCAGGGCCAGGAAGTTGCGCAACAAGCGCCGACCGACCGATCCCGATTTCTCCGGATGAAACTGCGTCCCAAAGAGCACGCCGCGCGCCACGATCGCCGGAAATGGCCGACCATATTCCGCCTCCGCGAGGACGATCCCCGGATCCATCGGCCGCGGATGATACGAATGCACGAAGTACACCCACGCCCCGTCCTCGATTCCCTCGAGCACGCGATGGCGCTGCCGCAGGCGCAGCGCATTCCACCCGATATGGGGAACCTTCACCGAGTCCGGCAAGCGCACGACCCGTCCGCTGAAGAAACCGAGGCCCTGCCCTGCGCCTTCCTCGCTCTCCTCAAAGAGCACCTGCATCCCCAGACAGATGCCGAGAATCGGCGTCCCCCGTTCGATCATCCGTTGCAAGCGCTCCCGAAGCCCCCGGAGTCGCTCGGCCACCGGCGTGAAATGCCCCACCCCGGGGAGGATGAGGGCTGCGACGTCTTCAGTCGCGGGAAGGTCGGCCGATACGATCGGTTCCACGCCCTCGCGCTCCAAAGCCGCCCGCAGGCTGAACAGATTCCCGACGCCGTAATCGAGGATGAGAACGCGCACGGTCAGATCACCCCCTTGGAACTCGGCACGCCTGATCGGCGGGGGTCCGGGCTCATGGCCGCGCGCAGCGCGAGCGCAAGCGCCTTCACGCCCGCCTCGATCTTGTGATGATCGTTCTCCCCGTACTGCACGACGATGTGCACGCACGCCTCCATCGCCGTCGCCAGAGAGCGCAGGAAATGTGCGATGTCCTCGCGCGGCAGATCCTCGATCAGCTCCCGCTGGAGCTTGAGATCGGTGACGCTGAACGGACGACGCGCCAGATCCACGCTCGCCCACGCCAGCGCCTCATCCAGGGGGACGAGCGCCCATCCGAAGCGCATGATGCCCGTCCGCTCGCCGAGCGCCTGATTCATGGCCGCGCCGAGCGCGAGCGCCGTATCCTCCACCAAATGGTGGATCAAGTCCCCCTCAGCCCTGATCGTCACGTCCAGCAGGCTGTGGTGGCTGAGCACCTCGATCAGATGCTTGAGGAACGCCACGCGCATCTCCACGACGGCGCGCCCCTGCCCATCGAGGCGAACCTCGACGAGAATGTTCGTCTCGCGCGTCGTGCGCTGCACGCGAGCGCATCGCTCCATAGCTCCGTCTCCCAGCATTCACCCGATATGTCTGTCGAACAGCTCCGGCAGCTCATTCACCGTCGGGAGAACGGCCGCAGCGCGTCGAGCCCGAAACCAGGCGATCTTCTCACGCGCTCCATATCCCGTGCCGTAGATCCCGATGAATTCGAACCGCGCATCGCGCGCGCGCTCGACCATGAGCGCGTCCTCAGCGGAATCCCCGACATAGAGCGCGCGTCGAAATTCCCCCATCGCGCGAACCGCGCGCCACAAGCCGTACGGCTCGGGCTTCCCGATCGCCACGCTTTCGGGAACGCCGCTCCATTCGTCCTCCAAGAAGACGAGCGCTTCCGGATTGAACGCCTCAAGCCGCTCTCCCAACGTCCGACGCGCCGATTCGCGCGATCGCCCCGAGACGATTCCCAGACGCGCGCGCCCGAATGTCCGCTCCAACCACCGGAGCGCGGCTTCGGTGATGATCGGCCGTTCCTGCTCCATGAACCCCGGCCCCAGATGGAACTTCGGCTCCCACCCGAATCGCTCGCGACAATAGGTGGCACCATAGAACAACTCGTTGAACACCCGAATGACCACGCTCTGCTCGGGCTCACCCGGATAGCCGAGGAACCTCTGGAACGCGCGAAATGCCTCTCGCCGCAAGCCCGATACCCCCCACTGCTCGAGGATCGTGCGCTCGACCGAACGAAGGCCGGAGCTATCGGCGCGCTCGGCCAGCTCCAGCAGCCGACGTCGCATGAGCGTCGAGGGGAAGGGATGTTGCAGCTCGAGCACTTCCTCCAGCGTCTTCGGGCGGCGCAAGCATCTGACGTACGCCATGAATCGCTCGGCGGCATCGCGAAGCCCCTGACCCGCGAGATCCTCATCCGCGCGCAGGAAATCCTCCACCCATTGCTCCGGCAATTGGACAGCGATCCCCCATAAGATGGCGCACACCGTATCCCAGTCGTTATTGAACCCTCCGCTCTGCCGAAACCGAGAGATGAGCCGCCGCGAGACGGGGCGTGTGACCGGGCGCCCGGCGAGCTTACTCACAATGTAGGAGACGGCCTCCCGAATGGCCGCATCATACGACGGTCGCACGTCAATCAGAACGCCATCGCAATCGAAGAGAATGAGGTCCACTCGGGATCCGTCGGACGCCCAATCGTCTCGGATGTACACGATTCCCGCCGCCGTGCGCCGCTCGCGATAGCTCATCCGAGGACCTCCCGAAGCCGCGCGATCACCGCGCGATTCGTCTCCGGCGCGCCGACCGTCACCCGCAGGCAGGCCCCATGACCGAGCACCTCGCCGATGTATTTCACCCGCAGGCGATGCGCAGCCAAATGCCGCCACACGGCCGACGCGCGATCGCCCACCGCGAAGAGGATGAAATTCGTCTGCGAGGGAAAGGCGCGCGCGCCCAAAGCGCACAACTCCGCTCGCATCCATTCCCGCTCCCGCTTGGCGATCTCCACAGCGGCGCGCACCTCCGCATACGCCTCCAGGAGCAAGCGCGCCAACCGCACCGCGAAGGCATTCACCGGATAAGGGTATTGCACCTTCTCGGCGAAGATGCGGCTGAGATGCGGATGCGCCAGAAGGTAACCGAGCCGCATCCCCGCCAATCCGAAGGCCTTCGAGAACGTGCGGAGCAGGATCACATTGGTCGAGCGCTCCAACAGCGGCAGCGCTGTCGCATCCGCGAACTCGACGTACGCCTCATCCACGACGAGGATGCCCGAGAACTCCCGCGCCACTTGCTCGAGCTCCTCCAGAGGGAATTGGTTCCCCGTCGGATTGTTCGGCGAACAGAGGAAGAGGAGGCGCGCGTCTCGCGCCGCTCGAAGCAGGGCTTCGAGATCCAGAGAGAAATCCTCGCGCAGCGGCACCTCGATCACGCGCGCTCCCATCAGCGCGCTGCGAATGCGATAGAACGAGTACGTGGGCGCGATCGTGACCGCCGTCGCTCCCGCGTCCAGGAACATGCGCGCCACGAGATCAATGAGCTGATCCCCCCCACTCCCCAGGACGATGTGTTCGGCCTCCACGCCGAGATGACGGCCGAGGTCCTGCACGAGCGCCCGCGCCTCCGCGACGGCATAGAAGCGGGGATCGAGCGCCTCCACCGCGCGATGCGCCAACGCCGCCAGCAGCGACCTCGGCAGCAAGAGGTTCTCATTGGCATCGAGCTTCCCCTCGGAGAGCTCCTCGATCTCGGGGATCGGATACCCCTCCAAGGATTCCAGCTCGTCGAGTCTTCGCTGCCACCAGGCGCTCATCTCGCCACTCAATGGAGATCGTCCCGCACGCGCTCCTCCAGCGCGCGATAATGATTCGGCAAGCCCTCGGCGAGAGCGAGCGCGCGCACCGGCCCCACGAATCGCGGGAGACTCCAGCGCGCACATTCGACGTAGGTCGCCCGCCTCAGGAAATCGAGTACCGAGAGGCCGGAAGAAGCGGCCGCCGTCCCCCCGGTCGGCAGGACGTGATTCGTGCCGAACACGTAATCGCTCGCGCTCGCCGGGGAATGCGGGCCGATGAGCACGAGTCCGGCCGACGTGATGCGCCGCGCGATCGCGCGCGGACGCCGCGTCATGACCTGCACATGCTCCGGCGCCAGGGCATTCACGAAGCGCACAAGCAGCTCCATCTCCTCCGCGTAGAGGAGAAATCCCCGTCGGGTGAGCGCTCGGCGAATGATCTCGCGACGCTCGGCCCGCGAGAGCCGCGCGCTCAGGGCGCGCGCCGTCTCCCGCGCCACATGCCGGGACGTCGCCACAAGGCCACACACGCTCTCCTCCCCATGCTCGGCCTGCGCCATGAGGTCCGCCGCGATCATGTCCGGCGACGCCGTCTCATCCGCCACAATGACCAGCTCGCTCGGCCCGGCCGGCAGATCAATCCCCACCCGCTCGGAGACCAGCAGCTTCGCCGCCACGACATACGGCCCGCCCGGGCCTACGATCTTCTCCACCGAGGGGATCGTCGTCGTTCCATACGCGAGCGCGGCGATCGCGGCCACGCCCCCCACGCGATAGATCTCCGTGACGCCACAGAGGTCGGCGGCGACGAGCACCAACGGATGAATCTCGCCCCGCTCCCGCGACGGCGGCGAGCACAGGACGATCCGCTCGACGCCAGCCAGACGCGCGGGGATGACGTTCATGAGCACGGAGCTCGGATACGCGGCTCTTCCGCCCGGAATATAGCAGCCTACGCTCCGAATCGGCACCCATGCGCTGTGAATGCGCACCCCATCGGCCGCGAGGCGCACGTTCCGCCGCAATTGAAGCCATCGCCGCTCGGCGCGCTCCAGGCGGCGCTTGATCACGCGCAGCGCGGCGATCGCCTCTGGCGAGACCTCGCCGTAGGCCGCGCGAACCGCCTCCGGTTCGACGCGCAGGCGATCCCGCGAGAGCGCGACGCGGTCAAACCGCGCCACGCACTCCAAGAGGGCCGCATCGCCACGCTCCCGGACCTCCCGCAGGATGCGCCGCGCGCCTCGCCATACAGCCTCCGAAAGCTCCCCTCGCGCGCGAATCTCTCGCGCCCGCACCTCAACAGTGCGCGGCGTCAGCGCTCGAATCGGAATGAGCTCACACTCACTCATGAATCTCGGTGCGCGCGATCTCCTCAAGCGGCAAGATCTGCTGCGGCTCATGCACGACCAATCCCTGCGCCAGCTTGCGCAGGATTGGCAGGAGCGTGAGGAATTCCTGCTTCTCGACGATCGTGTTCACCGAATACCATCCGGGAGCCGACAGGGGGCTGACCGTCGGTCGCTTCAGCGCCGGCAACGCCCGCAACAGCTTCTCCAAATTCTCCTGCCGCACGTTGACGAAGATGTGGAGCTTCTTCCCGCTATCAATCACCCCCTTGAGCAAGGTCACGATGTCGTAGATCTTCTCCCGCTTCTGCCGATCCCGAAGGGCGCGCCGATTGGCGATCAAGACAGCGGTGGATTCCAAGATCGTCTCGATCGGTTTCAGATTGTTTCGCTCCAGGGTCGTCCCCGTCTCAATGACGTCAATGATGACGTCCGTGTCCTCGGGCGGCTTCGCCTCCGTCGCGCCGAACGAGAGGTAGATGCTCACGCGATCGTTCGTCCCGCGCCGCCACCAGGGCGTGATGATGAGCGGCTCCTTCCGCCCGAACGTCCGCCGATACAGCGGATTGGCCTTCACGTAATCGGCCGTGATGTTCAAATACTCGGCGGAGATGCGCACCTTCCGCCCTTGGCGCCAGAACGTTCGAAAGAGCTCCGTCAACGACGCCACTTCCAGGTCTTTCGGAACGGCCACGACCAACTTCACCCGCCCGTATTCCAGATCCAGCAGCGTCTCGACATCAGCCCGCCCCTCTTGAATCCAATCCCTTCCAGTGATACCGACATCGTGTAACCCCTCGGCCACAAAGATCGGGATCTCCTGGGGACGAAGGATCTTCAGCTCGATCTGCGGATCACTGATCTTCGGCCGATACGTGCGCTCCCGGCCGTAGATCTTGTACCACGCCCGCTCCAGGAGATCAAACGTCGCCTTCTCGAGCGATCCCTTCGGGATCGCGAACTTCACCAGCGCCATCTCGCTCCTTTCGCATCGCGAGAGAAGGATTGTCAAAACACCTTCAAACTCCCTCTCACGCCGAAAGAATCCAATTTAAGAGGACAAGCGCTTCCTCTGTCAAGGATCACCATGAGCGAGCCCTCTGCGCCCTCTCCGAAGAGTCGCAGAAGACCTCGCACTGCGGCGGCTCCCCCATCCTCCCGACATGAGCGTGCCGCGATGGGCCTGTGTTCCTTCACCTCGCCCAGCTCGCGAAACCTTGAGCTGGCCTCTATAATGGATGCTCATGCCGCTATTTTTTTTTAATTTGACATCGCGAGGGGGGCTCTATAAACTACCAGGCGCGAGAGAGGTCCACGGGAGGGCACGATGAGGAACAATAAGCTCGGAGGTTCACCGGCGCTACGGAAAGGAATCATCTTTATGCCCTGGTTGGGACCTCCTGTGAAGAGCCGCCGGCTTGCATTCGTCGTCGCGGTGATTCCCCTCCTTTACCCTGCGCAGCACGGCGAAGCACCCGAGCGCCTTCTCCGCGCCTCTCAGCAGGTCTTCGCTGAAGCCGGCGAGGTGAGAGCGCTGGCTTACCTCGACAGGGAAAAGCACTTCTATGTACTGGGTGGTCTCCCTCATAGGCGTGAGGTTTTCCTCTATGACCGCCGACACCACATGCTCAACAGATTCTTCGTAGGAGACGCCACTGACATCGCAACCGATGCTCAAGGTAGAACGTACGTCGCGGGTGATCACCGCATCACGATCTTCGATCGCAGAGGTCGAGTGCTCAACTCCTTTCCGGCGCCGCCTCCCGAATCGCTCGCTGTTCTGAGCGATGGAAGAATCGTCATCGGTTCTCCGACCGCTGAGGGATTAGTTCATATTTACGATCTGTCTGGCCGCCGACTCGCCTCATTCGGCACGATGCGAGAATTCCGCGCCTCGGCGGCACAGAACCGCTGGTTGAACATCGGCGACGTCGCCGTGGGACGCAGGGATGAGATTTACTACATCTTCATGCACTCTCCCGAGCCCTCTATCCTGAAGTTCTCCCCAGATGGGGATCTCCTTGCGGAGTTCGAGATAAGGGGGAAATGGGTCCGGTATATCGTCCAGCGGCAGTGGGAGTCTCTAGCGATGGAGAGCAAGGGGGTTGGGGGATTCCACATCGTCGCTGGAGGGAGTGTGGATGCGGCGTCTGGACATATATGGGTCGCTCTTCCGGGGTCGGAGATGAGCGGAGAAGTCGTGCATGAATATAGTCCCGAAGGCCTCAAAATCGGGGAGTACGCCCTTTTGATCGGCTCACGAAAGCTGCTTCGCATTGCCAAAGGCATTCTCGTAACGGAAGGGGGAATCTACGTCGTGACGTCCGAAGGAAGGACTTACCTTTTTCCAAAGGCAGCAAGCTCGGTCGTAGAGCTGGAGTCGGAGGAGGTGGAGAACTGCCCACCGCCGGCGGATTATAGTTGCAGCAACCCCTGCGCAGGTGGGAGCCTGGCTAATTGCAAGGCCGACGTAGACTTGCACAAAGGACCGAACGACATCGTCATTGGATCAACGTGCGCTGTGGGAGCAGACGCTCCTCAAAGTACAAATGGTGGATGTGCTCAAACCGTCACATTTTGCGACCTGACAACGGGGAAAAGATCCACATACTCAACAAGTGCGAACTGTCCACCGCGTCCAGAGGGACGTGCCTATGCGAACTGCGACGACAGAATCGACAATGACGGGGATTGGCTGGTGGACTACGACGATGAGGACTACCTGGCCTCGCCGATCCTCATCGACGTCGCCGGAGACGGCTTTCATTTGGCTGGTCTCTCCGAGCCCGTCCTGTTCGACTTCGATGCGAATGGAACGCCGTTGGTGATGGGTTGGACAAGAGCTGGCGAGGATGA
The DNA here is from genome assembly GCA_002923315.1 of bacterium HR10. Lineage (GTDB taxonomy): Bacteria > Acidobacteriota > Blastocatellia > HR10 > HR10 > HR10. The sequence continues at coordinate 162,640 of BEHM01000002.1, read as the reverse complement.
TGCCTTCCTCGTCTTGGATCGAGATGGCGACGGGGAGATCACTACAGGACGCGAGCTCTTTGGAAACGCGACGCCCCTCTCCGGCGGGGCGATCGCCAAACACGGTCTCATGGCTCTGGCCGAGGGCGACCAAAACGGCGATGGGTGGATTGACGCCCGTGACGGAATATGGATGCGCCTCCGCCTGTGGCGAGATGCGAATCACAACGGGATGAGCGAGAGCGGCGAGCTCCACAGTCTTCCCTCAGCCGGGATCGAGAGGATCGGTGTCGAGTTCAGAGAAAGCCGAAGGCGAGATGCGCATGGCAATGTCTTTCGATACCGCTCGAAGGTCATCTTCGCGGATGGCCGGGAGAGATTCGCCTACGATGTCCTCCTCGTCTTCGTCCATTAAACGCCTCAGTGAGGCGGACCCCCTTCCCCGCGCAGATCTTCGCACGTGAAGATGTTCTCACCGACGACGCTTTTGCGCGGGCTCCGTGTCCGGGAGTATACTAAGCGCAGATTCGGGCGGGCCTTTTGAGATCGGACGGCGAGGAGGGCGTATGAAACGGATTCGCGACATCGTTGGCTCCCGCACGGAGGTCTACACCGTCCAGAAGACGGATTCCGTGCGACGGGCTGCTCAGGAGATGACCCGACGGAACGTGCGCGCCATCTCGGTCATGGATGGAGATCGGCTGGTCGGCATCCTCTCGGAGTGGGACATCATGACGAAGGTCGTCGCTGAAGGACGCGATCCCGATACGACGCGTGTGGAAGAGATCATGACGCCGGATCCGATGACGGCCACCCCGGAGGCGACATATGCCGAATGTCTGGTGACGATGCTCGCCAACGACTTTCAACATTTGGTCGTGGTCACGCCGGAGGGGAAGGTCCTGGGGACGGTCTCGCTCGGCGATCTGCTCAGCCTCGATAAGAAGGAACGGGACGAAGCGCTGGAGTTCTACGAGCACTTCTTCCAGGTCTATTGAACGGGCATGCGGGAGGACGCCGCAACACCACAGGAGCGTCTTCGAGCGATCGAAGGGGATCATCTCGCGGGGGCGACCGAGTTGACCGAGCGCTTGGCGGATGTGCTGCGCGATGCCGTCACGCGCTCTCGCGCCACGACCGTCGAGGCGCTCAGCGCGGAGGTGCTCGATCTGGGCGAGCGCGCGATTCGGGCGCATCCGAACATGGCCCCGCTCGTGCATCTGGTGAATGCCGCCGTGCGCGCGGTGGCCGGAGCGCTGACTCTGGAGGACGCGCGCTCTGCCCTCCGGCAGGCCCTGGACGAGTTCCTGCGCGAGCGGCGGGAGAACGCGCGCGCCCTGCGGGAGTGGGCGAGCCAGCTCATCCCGGAGGGGGCGCGCGTGCTCATCCACTCGTTCAGCGGGACCGTCCTGGATGCTCTCGGTGCGGCGCGCGCGGGGGGGCGCTCCTTCTCGATCGTATGCACCGAAGCCCGTCCGCTGTGCGAAGGTCGCCTCTTGGCTTCGCGCGCGCTCGCGCTCGGCCTGCCAGTGACGCTCATCGTGGACGCCGCCATGGGGGAGTGGGCGGGCCGATGCACGCTCGCCCTCGTGGGCGCCGATTGCGTCTCCCCCGAAGGCGTGACGAACAAGATCGGGACGCGACTGCTCGCACTCGCCGCTCGTGAACGCGGCCTCCCCATCTATGCGCTCGCTGAGAGCAGCAAGTTCTTCCCGCTCCCGCTGAGCGCCGCGCGCCCGCAAGCCCCAACCGAGGTATGGGAGGCGCCGCCGGCCGGACTCGTGATCTGGAACGAATATTTCGAGACGACGCCTCTTGACGCCTTCACCGCAATTCTCTCCGAGCACGGCCCCCTCTCGCCCACGGACGTGCGGCACCACATTCGCAACCTCTCGTTCGATGAACGCCTATGGTCACGGTTGAGATCATCGCCATCGGCAACGAACTGTTGCTAGGGGACACGCTCGATACGAACACGCAGTGGCTCTGTCGGACCTTCACCGGTTTGGGCGGGCGGGTCGAACGCGCCGTCCTCGTGCGCGACGAACGCCCGGCGATTGTGCGGGAGATTCGCGGAGCCCTCGAGCGGCAGGTGCACCTGCTGATCACCTCTGGCGGGCTCGGACCAACCGATGATGATCTGACGCTGGACGCCATCGCCCAGGCGCTCGATCGTCCATTGATCCTGGACGAACGGGCGCTCGCACTCGTGCGCGCGACATATGAGCGGCTGGCCGCTGCCGGCTATGTCGCCGACGCTCGCCTCACCGAGAGTCGTCTGAAGATGGCTCGCATCCCGCAGGGGGCAGAGCCCGTGGAGAATCCAGTGGGCGCGGCGCCGGGCGTCCTCCTTCGTCTGGAGCGCACGATGCTCGTCAGCCTGCCCGGCGTCCCCGCCGAACTGAAGGCCATCGTCACCGGCCCGCTTTGCCCCGTTCTTCAGGAACTCTTCGGCGCGGGCGTTTTTCGCGAGCGCGAGCTCATCGCGCTTTGTCGGGATGAGACGGTGCTGGCGCCCATTCTGCGGGAGGTCTCGCGCCGCCATCCAGACATCTACATCAAGTCTCGAGCGCGGGAGTTCGGCGCCGATGTCCGATTTCGGATCACGCTCTCGCTCTCGGGTCGCGATCCGGCGCTCGTCGAAGCGCGCCTGGAAGAGGCGGCGCGCGACCTGCGCGATGCGCTCGCCCGCGCTCGCATCGAGACGGAGGCGTGAGCGCTCACGCCCCCTCCCGCCGTTCCAGGCACCGGATCGCGGCTCTGAGGAAAGCGTGACGGAGATCGGGATCGGCGATCTTCTCGGCGAAAGGCATCAACTCGCGAAGGAGACGCTCGCGGCGATGAGTGCGAGCCCGCGAGGAACGGGCTTCGGATTCGGACGACTCGCTCCGCGATCGGGATGTCCTGACGGGATGACCCTTTCGCTCGACGCGATACTCGATCGCCTCCACGAGGTCCTCATCGAACAAGCGATTGATCCGCGCGAGGATGTCGGGTGAGAGCCGCTCCAGTTGCGCTTTCCACGTGTGGTCGGTGGTCAGGACGGTCAGACACCGTTTCCGCAACCGAACCGGGCGGGCATGCGCCGCAATGAAATCTCCCACAATATGGCTCCACGCCGCTTGCAGCACGCGCTCGCAGATGGTCTCCTCCCGCCCCACGGCGCGCACCACATATGGGAGGATGTGCAGCAGCTCTTCCATACTCAGTCCCTCCCCAAAGCGCGGGGAGCCGACGCGCGATGCCGCCTCAGTGTTTGATCTTCGCCCAATAGCTCACGGGCTCGAAATCCGGACTGTTCTCGCGCGTGTGACACGGGAGGCACCCCTCGGGAATACCGACCTTGCCATAGGGACGCGTCGGATCTTCCAGATGCCGGGAGGCCGGCCCATGACAGGCCTCGCACTGGACGTCCTTCAAGCGCGGCGTGGAGAAGACCGTGAGGAATCCTCCGGGTTGCTCATATCCCGTCACATGACAACCGAGGCATTGCGGATCGTTCTCTCGCTTCGCTTTTTGAAGTGTCGCGAAGGCGCGCGCATGCCCGGAGGCTGTCCATATCGCGTAGGCTTCGGAGTGGCAGGAGTGACATGCGCGAGAGCCGACGAACGTCGCGCCCTCTTCGGATGGAGTGCGCAACGGGCGCGAGGCGTCGGCCATCGCGCGCTCGGCGAGTCGTCTCTGCACGGCGGCCAGTTCCCGCCGCGCTGCGGCGCGCAGCGCTTCCGTCGAAGGCTCATCGGGGATGAGACCGTCCAGCTCGATGTAGCGGGCGAGGACCCGCTTGCCGCCTCCGCGCTCATGCAGATACAGGCGCAGCTCGCCGAGCAGCTTCGTCTGGTAAGTGCTATAGGCGATGTACGTTCGCCCGATAGTCGTCGGCGGCAGCCACAGCGGGCGCCCCACGCTGGCCAGGATCACATCCACATCTGGATTCTCGCGGGCGAGCCGTTCGACCAGCTCCTGAGGGAGGTACGCGAGCACCACGATCATATCGGCGCGCGCGCGCACCCGAGGGAGGAGCTGACGAACAGCCGTCACGGGATCCCGCACGAGGAAATCGCGCCCGCGGTAGCCTCCGGCCTCCGTCACGCCGATGAACGCCAGGCGCAGCCGCCGGCCTGCGAGTCTCCCTCCGCTCAACTCGCGAATCACATACGGAGGCAAGCTCGGACGCCGAGTCTCGCCGGCGACGACGTTCGCCGAGAGGAAGCGCGTCACCACTGGCGTCTCTTTCGCGTGACGACGGAATTCCTCGGGCCGGAGGCAGCGCGCCAGTTGTGGGAGATCGTGATAGGAGACGTTCACGACATCGAGCTTCATGTGATCGTAGGCGCGGATCACCCACTCGTTTCCCACGCGGGCGTCTTCAGTGAGATCGCCCGTCATCGGATGGATGCGGTCGCTGAAGAAGTATCCGGTGTCCACCTGCAAGAAGGGCACATCCGGGTATCGCTCGGCGAAGAGTCGCACATAGCCCTGACGACGCGCCACGCCACCCAACGGGTTCTTCGGACAGCCACAAACTTCCAGATTCCCCATGATCTCACCGCCGAAGAAAACGACGGCCACGAACCCATCATCGTCGCCCAACCGCCCCGCCAGGTTCGTCCGCCGCGCGCGCTCCCGCTCGAACTCGAAGATGTTCTGCGGTTGCCCGGAGGCCGCTTCTTCCGGGATCGGCCCCGGCTTCGAGCCGAAAGCGCGGATCATAGCCCACGCGAGCACCCCGGCGCTGAGCACGAGAACGATCCCCACGATCCTGTGCGCCATCGGTCCTCCTCCCTTCGCCGATCTCACCGATCGGTGAGATCATAGTCGAGTCCACCGGCATCGGCAACCCAAGAGCAGACGGTGCCTCCAGTGAGCCCCTCCACAGGGCTTCGACATCTTCCCCACAGCGTGGATTGAGCTCACAAACGAGGATTTGAGGTGGGCGTCATCTGCGATAACCGCCGGAGCAGATCGAGGCGGTAATAATTGACGGCCTCCAGGCCGAGGCCGAGCGCAGCGGCGATGCCCTTATCTGACCAACCCTTCGCCAAAAAGCGTAACAGTTCCAGCTCGACAAGCGGTATGGACTTGCGGCCGAAGCGGCGGCCGACTGCTCCCTCTTGCGCGAATTCCAAGATCCCGCGAGCGACGCGCGGGCTGAGGAAGGAGAAACCTCGACAGACCGCACCGAGCGCCCTTCTCAGAACGGCGAGATCCTCGCACTTCGAGATGTATCCGATCGCGCCAGCGGCGAACGCTTCGCGAACGACCTCCGGGTCCTCGATCTCCGAGAGCACGAGCGCTCGCGGCACTGGGACGACGTCCCGCAAGCGCTTCAGTGTCTCGATCCCGTCAAGCACCGGCAAGATGGCATCCGTGAGGATGAGATCGGGCCTCGCCCGCTCAGCCTGTTCCAGAAGCGCCTCTCCACTAGCAGCCTCGCCCACGACGCAGTAGGCGCCGAATCCCTCAAGGACCTTCCGCAAGGTGTGGCGCCAGAGCCGATGAGCATCGGCGACGACGATCCGCCATCTCGCGCGCACGCCCCCTTCTCCCCTGAGGATCACGCTCTCACGCACAAACGCCTCATCCACAGATCTCCGCCGAGAGCGCCTTCGCGCACACGTTGCTCCCCTGCGAGCTTCTATGATCCGCGACGTGGGGCCTTCAGACAATGCGGCGCCGAACGGATTTTTCACGCTCCAAGGGGAGTATTTTCGGAAGCCGACGGAGGGACGCCGAGCTCATCCCTGGATGATCCCACGACGAATCGCATAGCGCACCAACTCGGCGACGCTGTGCAGATCGAGCTTCCGCATGATGTTCTCCCGATGCGTCTTCACCGTCTTCTCGCTGATGTAGAGCATCTGGGCGATCTCTTTGTTGGAATAGCCCTCGGCGATGAGCTGCAGGATCTCCCGCTCGCGAGCCGTCAGGTCCGAGGGCTTCTCTTCCGGCGAGACCTTCCCCCGCGCGAAATCGAGATATTGGGCGATCACGCGCTTGGCGATCGAAGGGCTCAGATAGGAATCGCCTCGATGGACAGCTCGAATCGCGGCGATCAACTCCTCGCTCGCCGCATCCTTGAGGAGATACCCTGTGGCCCCGGCGTTCAAGATCTCCATGGCCATCTGGTCGTCCTCATGGACGGTCAGGACGAGGATCTTCGTCTTCGGGAGTGACTTGGCGATCTGCCGCGTGGCTTCGATCCCATTCATGATCGGCATCGAGATGTCCATGACGACGACATCCGGCTTCAGCGCCTCCGCCTTCTTGACAGCTTCACGGCCATCGCTCGCCTCTCCGACGACCTCGAAAGCGGGATCGGCCTCCAAGATCTTCCGCAGACCCTGCCTCAGGATTGTGTGATCGTCCGCCAGTAAGACCCTGATCTTGCCCATAGCGCCAATTCGATGTCCCCGATTTTGGTTTGGCCTGATTATATTCGAGCCAGTGGAGGAATGCAATAGGCGGCTCCCCCTCTTTGACTCGGGGCGCGGGCAGTTGCTGTTTCGGACGACCTCGCGCATAATGTGAGGCTGATGCGAAAACTCGTGTTGAGGAGAGACGTATGGTACCACCATTTCGAAACGAACCGTTCACCGATTTCAGCCAGGAAGCGAATCGGCGGGCCATGTTCGAGGCGCTCGCTCAGGTGGAATCCGAATTCGGGCGCGAGTATCCGCTCCTCATTGGGGGGAAGCCTCAGACGACAGGTGACCTTCTGAAATCCGTGAACCCCTCGCAGACGGATCAGGTCGTGGGATGGGCGCATCGTGGGGGACCCGAGCACGTGGATCAAGCGCTGGACGCGGCCTGGAAGGCCTTCGCCTCTTGGAGTCGCCGTCCGGCTGAGGAACGCGCGCGATACCTCTTCCAGGTCGCGCACATCATGCGGCGCCGAAAGTTCGAGTTGGCCGCGTGGATCGTGTTCGAGGTCGGAAAGAGCTGGACCGAAGCGGATGCCGATGTCGCCGAAGCCATTGACATGTGCGAATTCTACGGACGCCAGGCCCTCCAGTACGAGGGGCCACGCCCGGTGACCCCTTCCCCCCTCCCCGGAGAATACAACGAGTGGTTCTACATCCCCCTTGGAGCGGGCGCCATCATCCCTCCCTGGAATTTCCCTCTGGCCATCCTCGTCGGGATGACCATGGGAGCCGTCGCCGCGGGCAATACGGTCGTCGTGAAGCCCTCCAGCGAAAGCCCCATCGTCGCGGCGAAGTTCATGGAAGTGCTCCAAGAAGCCTCCCTCCCCGAGGGCGTGGTGAATTACCTGCCCGGAGCCGGATCGAAGGTGGGCGATTATCTGGTCGCGCATCCGCGCACGCGCTTCATCGCGTTCACCGGCTCGATGGAGGTCGGACTCCGCATCAACGAGATGGCGGCGCGAACGGCTTCTGGCCAGATCTGGATCAAACGCGTGATCGCCGAAATGGGCGGCAAAAACGCCATCATCGTGGACAGTTCGGCCGATCTCGACGCGGCGGCCGAAGGCATTGTCGTCTCCGCCTATGGTTACTCGGGGCAGAAATGCTCGGCCTGCTCGCGCGCCATCTTCCTCGAAGATGTCTACGAAGCAGGCGTTGAGAAGGTGATCGAACGCGCGCAAAAGATCACTGTGGGACCGACCAAGGATCCCGCCAACTGGATGGGGCCCGTTGTCAGCCAATCCGCGTATCAGTCCATCCTCGGATACATCGAGGTCGGCAAGGGCGAGGGGAAGCTCCTCCTCGGGGGACACGCGCTCGAAGAGGTCGGCAACGGCTGGTTCATCGCTCCGACGATCTTCGGCGATGTCTCCCCCTCGGCGCGGATCGCGCAGGAGGAGATCTTCGGTCCGGTCCTGGCGTGCCTGCGCGCCCGAGATTTCGATCACGCGTTGGAGATCGCCAACGGGACCGTCTACGGATTGACCGGTGGCGTCTACAGCCGCACGCGCGAACACATCGAGCGCGCGCGGCGGGAATTCCACGTCGGGAACCTCTACATCAATCGCAAGATCACCGGCGCGCTCGTGGACGTTCATCCCTTCGGCGGCTTCAATATGTCCGGCACTGACTCGAAGGCGGGCGGCCGCGATTATCTGCTCCTCTTCTTGCAAGCGAAATCCATCGCCGAGAAGTTCTGAGCGGATCGCGCGCAGTCGGAGCCTCACGCGCAGAGGCGTGAGGCTCCTCCCTCTCCACCTGTTCGCGCTCCCCTACTCCTTACCGCTCCGGGTGTGCCATAATGATGTCGAGGAAGCACAAGGAGAGACCGACTATGGCGCGCCACAAACCGATCGCGGTTCTCACTCTGGAGGAAGTCTTGAAGAGGTTCGCCGTCCCCGGGGAATTATACGAGCGCCTCCCCGGAGGGAAGGTCCGATGCGTCGCCTGTGGACACCGCTGCGTGATCCTGCCCGGATTGGAGGGCATCTGCAAGGTGCGCTACAACGAGGGCGGAACGCTCTACGTCCCCGCCAACTACGTCGCTGCCCTGCAGTGCGATCCGATCGAGAAGAAGCCGTTCTTCCACGTCCTGCCGGGCTCGCGCGCGCTCACCTTCGGCATGCTCGGCTGTGACCTGCACTGCGCCTACTGCCAGAACTGGCTGACCAGTCAGGCCCTTCGCGATCCTATCGCGGGAACCCCACCGCAAGCCATCACTGCGCGCGAGATGGTCGCTCTCGCGCTCCGCGCTCGCGCCGACTCGGTCATCAGCAGCTACAACGAACCGCTCATCACAAGCGAATGGGCCGTCATGGTCTTCAAAGAAGCGAAGAACGTCGGCCTTCTGACCGGCTATGTCTCCAATGGGAACGCAACCCCAGAAGTCCTCGACTACATCCGCCCGTGGACGGACCTCTACAAGATCGATCTCAAGACCTTCAATGATCGGAACTACCGCCAACTGGGCGGCACGTTGAAGAGCGTCCTGGAGACCTGCCGCTTGGTCTTCGCGCGCGGATTCTGGATGGAGATCGTCACGCTCATCGTCCCCGGATTCAACGACTCGGATGAAGAATTGCGCGACATCGCGCAGTTCATCGCCTCGATCTCTCCGGACATCCCCTGGCACGTGACGGCCTTTCACAAGGATTACAAGATGACGGATCCGGACAACACGCCGCCGGAGACGCTCATGCGCGCGGCTGAGATCGGGTACCGCGAAGGTCTGCACTACGTGTACGCGGGGAATCTGCCGGGCATGGTCGGCCCCTTTGAGAACACCTACTGTCCGCACTGCCAGACGCTACTGATCGAACGCTATGGATTTCGCATCCTCCAGATGAACGTGAAGGACGGCGCGTGTCCGCGCTGCCGCACGCCGATCCCGGGCGTGTGGACACGTCCTGCCCCCGCAGACGCTTCGTGACATTCGCCCGGAGGAGATGCGGGGACGCTGAGCCCGAACGGCGTCCCTGGCCCCCTCGCGACGCGTGGGCGCTCCTCATCGAAACAGCCGCTTCAAGGACTGCTTCAAGACCCATTCGGTCGAGTGATCGCTCTCGCTGGCCAGGACGGCCGCGACCGTCTTCTCGGCGAGCGGGCGCGGATACCCGAGATTGATCAGGGCGGAGATGACATCGCGTTTGACGGCTTCATCGGCCGCCTCGGCTTCCGCCGCCGCCCGATAGGCCGATTCCGCCTCCTCCGTCGTGAGCGCGGCCACTTTGTCCCGCAGCTCGACGATCACCCGCTCGGCCGTCTTTCGCCCCACCCCGGGGATCGCCATCAAGCGCGCCAGATCGTTCGCGCGGATGGCCGGGATCAGCTGATCCACGCTCAACCCGGAGAGGATCGTGATCGCCAGTTTCGGCCCCACCCCCGCGACTGAGATCAACCGCAAGAATAATTCCTTCTCGATCGGCGTGCGAAACCCGTAGAGCTGAAGCGCATCCTCGCGGACATGCGTGTAGATGAGGAGCGAGACGGTGGAACCGACCTCCCCCAATTCGTAATACGTGGAGAGGGGAATCGCCACCTCATACCCGACGCCGTGAACATCAATGACCACAGAGGTCGGTTGCTTTTGAACCAGCGTGCCTCGCAAATGCGCGATCATCGTCGTTCGCCGTGATGCCGCGTCGCTGATCTCGCCGTGGGAATTACTATACCGACGCGGCGCCGAAGTCGTCAAATCTCGCTTTCACTCCTCCGATCGCGAGAGAGGCAAGCGGAGCGCATCTCTCGGGACCGAGCGGGGTTGGTCCCGCCCCCCTCCCTTGACGGCGCGGACTGGTTGGCCGTATTTTGCTCCTGTCATGGATGAGCGACGCCTTCGCGAAGCGATCGTTGAGATCGGACGTCGCCTCTACGAGCGCGGTTATATCGTCGCGAGCGACGGCAACATCAGCGCGCGCCTGCCCGAGAGCGGCCACATCGTGACGACGCCCACGGGCGTGTGCAAGGGATTCCTCACCCCAGACATGCTCGTCGTCGTGGACGCCGAAGGGCGGAAACTCAATGGCACACTCGCTCCGTCTTCGGAACTGGCCATGCATCTGGAGATCTACCGGCAGCGCCCGGATGTTCACGCCGTCGTCCACGCGCATCCCCCTTGCGGGACCGGATTCGCCGCCGCTGGCCTGAGCCTGGATGAGCCGCTCGTTTCCGAGATCGTGCTCACACTGGGAGGTATTCCCCTAGCCGGGTACGGGACACCCTCCACCCAGGAATTGGTGGAGGCGATCGCCCCCTACTTACCGCATCACAACGCGCTCCTTCTGGCCAATCATGGCGCCGTCACCTACGGTCCAGACTTGGAAACGGCCTACTTCCGCATGGAGACGCTCGAGCACTGCGCTCGTATCACGTTGGTCGCCAAGCTCCTCGGGCGCGAACAACCGCTGCCAGCCGAAGCCGTGCGGAAACTCCTTCAGATCCGAGAACGGGCCGGAACGACCGTCCCGAGCCCGCCCCCTCAGCGCCCATCTGAGACGGCACTTCCGCCCGATGAGACGCTCACACTCACCCGCCAACAACTGGTTCACCTCATCGCCGAGGCGGTTGAAGCCGCCATTCGCCTCTTGAAAGCTCACCGAGCGGAATAACCGTACACCCGCACCGGACGCGGTGATTCGCTCTTATCAGGAGGCCGTCAGGGCCAAGGTCGCGAGAGTCAAGCTCATGGGTGATCCCGGAAGGCCGGCAGCACGCGCCATGCTCGCCTTGGGCGCAGCACAGTCCCTGTCGTCACAGCCGCACGGATGCGGAAACGGCTGACGCCCGCCTCGCGGATACGCGGGACCTCACGGGATTCGACTCGCACGCCGCGCGCTCACCGCAAAACCTCTTGAACCCCAGTCCGCCGTGAACCCATGGGATGGCGCCCGTAATAGCCGCGACGTGCGAGGATCATGACCTCGCCTTTCTCCTTCTTCACCCGTTCGCTCACGGAGACTTTGAGCTCGCAAAAGCGCCCATCCGGAGTCGGATTCGGCGGGACGTAGCCGAGGGTGTACCGCGCCCGCAGAAGCTCCAGCATGCTGGCGAACATCGTCCCGACTTCCTCCGGGCTCGCCTTCACGGCGACTCCGCCTGTCCTCTCGGCATAGAACTTCGCGCTCCCCGTGATCCCCGAAGCCCGTCGGAGGATCCGCCAGGCGATCAAAATGGCCCCGACTCCAGGATTGAGCACAGTGATCGCTGCCGTCGTGCCATAATCCGCGGCTTTCATCGCTCCTCGCGCATATCCCACGAGGATCCCGCAGAGCGCCGTCCCACCCTCGTACAGCTCCCGCAAAACAACATCGCGAGGCGGACCGCTGCGAAACCAACTCGTGTCCACGTCGTCCGTGATCATCACGATGACACGGCGTTCGGTCGGCTCGGTCTTCTTCCGCAAGTAGCGCGCAGCTTCATAGATCCCGAGATTGATGAACGTGGCGAATCCCACATCGGTCGTCTCACTCCAAATATTCTCCAACTTCTCGGCAATCGCGGCGCGATCTGAGGTCAACTCGGCTACGAGCTTCGATCGAGCGGCGAAGATCATCAGCGCGACGCGATCCTGAGGCTTCAACTTGGCGAGCGCATCCAGTGCCGCACGCTGAATCTCATCAATGATGGGCTGCACGCTCCCGCTGACATCAACGAGCAACATGACGGCCAATGGGAGCTCATCGCGACTGAAGTGCGTGATCTCCTGCTTCTTCCCGTCCTCCCAGAGAAGGAAATCCTCGCGCGTGAGATCGCCGACGACGGTCTTCGTCTTCTTGCTGAGGACAAGAGCATCCACGAGCACCAACGGCGACTCCAACGTGACCGTCGTCTCTTGTGGGAACCCCGCGTTCATCATCCCGAGGAGAATCCCTCCCGATATGAGCATCCTCCTCCAGGAGGTGAACGGCATACGCTCCTCCATTCCGCAGACGTGAAGCCCTCTTCAAAAGTTCGAGGAAGGTACGAAACCCCTCTCCTTCGGCGTGCCGTCGTATCGGAAGCCTCAACCGCCCCCTCGGCACGCTGTGCCCCCTAGCTGCTATCCCCAAGATTCATTTGCGACCGAAACGCGCGCCCAGCAGCACGCCGACCGCGAATCCCGATCCCAATGCCAGACCGAGCACGCGATACGGATGCCGCCGGATATAGAGCGCTGCTTCATCCGCCCAATCCTCGACCTTCCACAAGCCCCGCTGCACGCCTCGTTTGACCAGCCGCATGTTCCCGGCCCAGAGGTCTTCGGCTGCGCTGGTGATCGCTCCCAGGCGCTTTCCCATTGTCGTCAAACGCCCTTGGGTTTGCGACGATTGCTCCATCGTCCTCTCCGTCATGGCTCCCCCTCCCTGTGGAAGTCTCACGATAATTTTACCCCAGCGACGGCATCCCTCCAAAAGGGGGCAAGAGCAAGCGACGGATTCGCCCTGAGCTCTCTGCAGCAGTGCGGCCCCACTCCGAGATCATCCTCGTCCCGAAGCCTCGCGCGCGACGTTCCAGATCATCTCGCGGCTCCCACGCGGACGACTCATTCCACGCGGCGCTCGGTCGGCACGAAGAACCGATACACTCCATAGCCCAAGAGGGCGATGAGTCCCACGATCACCGCGAGCTTCACTAAACTGAGGATCACCCCGATCAAAGCGAAGAGGAAAGCCAGCAGTTTCATAGCGAGCCAGAAGGCGATGAAGACCACGATGACCCCACCGATGAATCGAATCACGCTCCTCATGTTTCTCCTCCCCCTCGTTGATTTGCGAAGGCGGGTGCTTTGGCGGTCACGCTCGCGGATCCTTGGCCGGGGGCTTCGGCTCATCGTCCGGCCGCGCCTCGACCAGAGATCCGGTCACCGGCCCGGTCTTCCAGAAAAGTGGCGGAGGCGCGCGATGGGGATCAAAACGTCCCTCCCCAAGCGATGCGGCGCGCGCGCGCGCGTACTGATAGAGCAGATACGCGCCCGCGGCGATCAGCAGGAACGGCCACAAACGCCGCATCACCAGCGATACGCGCAGTGCCTCCATGAGATCGGAGACCAGGACGAGTCCCCCTACCAAGATGAGGCCCCCCGCTATCCAGGCCACGCGCTCGCGCAGCATCTGTCGCAGGCGCTCATCCTCCTCCGCCGGGTCCAGCCCCCGAGCGATCGCTTCGGCCGTACGATACGCGTCCATGATCGAGAAGAGGTAGAAGACCGCTCCGCCGAGCCCGAAGAGCGCCAGGTCCGTCACATCGGCCAACTCGAACAGGCCGACGATCAGGAGAAAATGCACGAAGGCCTTGACATTTTGCCGGTTGTAGACGGCCCCCAACCCCGGCACGAACGCGCATAAAGCGGCCAAGCGCGGTGAGGGGGGACGAGGCTGAACCGTCGAAGATGTCCATGGCGCCGAGCGCCGCAGCAACTCGACTCCGCGCACGATGCAATCCTGGCAGTAGGGAAACCCCTTGATGCGATGGTCGCAGGCCGGGCAGAGCGGCCGCGAGCACGCTGAGCATCGAACCAACGCTCGATGATTCGGATGATACGCGCAGAAGATGACTGACGATCTCATGCTCGCCCCTCTCCTCCGGCGCCTCGCCTACGGCGAGGGCTTCTTCGCCGGAGCCGGTGATGTCACCGACCGACGTCCGAGACGAAAGACCTGAAGGAAATCGCTCGCGTGTGCCCGCCAGCGTTCCAGATGCTCAACCATCCGTTCTCCTCCTGTCCTCACCCCCGCCACGCGATCGAAGAGGCGCGCGATCGGAGGCCGAGGAGCAATCTCACTGCGACTGGCGGGCAGGTTCAGGAGCACGACTCCAGACGTCGCCAGACACAGGATCATGGCCATCGCCCACCGTGGCAGCGCCGGCGTTCGTAACGCGAGGTGCCAGCCCAAGCGCCACGCCGCCCACTGTCGGCGCCATCGCCACCACCGATTTCGGCGAAGGTCCACCTGAAGTGAAGATGTCGCGCGCAAGATGCGCTCGTGCAAGGCTTCGGGGACCGCCACCTGACCAACCTCGCCGAGCAGGCGCGTGACAGCCGCCACGTCGTCCAGGGTCTGGCGACATCGGGCGCATACCCGAGTGTGCGCCTCGAAGAGATGATATTCGGCGGCGGTGAGCACTCCATCAAAGTAATGGGAGATCAGCTCCTCGAACGCCTCGCAGCTCATGGCCGCACCTCGCAGGATCAAGGAGAGGCGTTCGGAGAGATCCGGGGAGGGCTCGACCTCCTCCAGGCTCCGACACAATTCCCACGCCGCTCGCACATCGTCCACGAGCGCTCGACATACCGAGCACGAGAAGAGATGGGCCATGAACGCGCTCGCCACCTCCTCGGAGAGCGTCCCCTCCAGATATTCGCTGATGAGCAGCTCAAAGGCTCGGCAGTCCATCCTTCAAATCACTCGCATGCGGCGCAATACGCGGGCCAGCTCCAAGCGCCCGCGATTGATGCGCGACTTCACCGTCCCCTCCGGAATCTGCAGCAACTCGGCGATCTCCTGATACGAGAGCCCCTCCAGATCGCGCAGGATGACACATGCGCGCAGCTCCGGCGAGAGCTTCGCCAGGGCCGCGTGAATCAACGTGCTCAGCTCGCGGCGTTCCACGAGGGTCTGGGGATCCCCCCTCTCGTCGGCGCGAAGGTGATATTCGTGCTCCGACAGGTCCTCGCCGTTCTCCGTCGGCGTGCGCGCCCGCCGACGATAGTCATCAATGATCAGATTGCGGGCCACCCGCATGAGCCAGTGCGAGAGATCCCCTTCACGGGGATCGTATTGCTCCAGGGTCCGGTACAGGCGCAAGAAGACCTCCTGCGTCAAATCCTCGGCCGCCGCGCGATTGCCCGTGAAGCGATAGGCCAAGTTATAGATGCGGCGGGAATATTGCTTCACGATCTCCTCCCACGCCGCTTCCTCTCCGGCCAGGCACCGACGCACGAGTTGCGCATCGTGGCTCACCAAGGCCGCCCTTGCCCCCACGTCGCTCTCCCTCAATTATCTCTCCACCAGCACTCACCGAGCAAAACGAAACCTGGGGGAGAAAAGTTCCCTTCGCAGTCCTCCCGCTCGCCAGGAGAGACCGATCCCGCTCACACCACGGCGCGATAAATTGTGCGCACGCTCAAAAAGAGGATCAGCGCGCCGACAAGCCCCATCACGACGCGTGCCGGGAGCCGACGACACGCGTAGGCTGCCAGGGGAGCAGCCAGCGCGCCCCCGATCAATAGCCCGATCGCCACCGGCCAATGCACCCATCGCAGCAGAGCGAAGAACGTCCCCGCTTGCGCCACAGTGACGAAGAACTCCGCGAGACTGACCGATCCGATGGCCGATCGTGGCGCGTGACCTCGCGCCAGCAGTGTGGACGTGACGATCGGCCCCCACCCCCCTCCGCCTACGGAGTCCAAAAATCCCCCCGCGAACCCCAGGGGAGCGAGGCGCGTCGGCGCGGGCATCGAAGCGCATCGCCTGAATGCCCGACGAAGGATCACCACGCCCATCACCAGCAGGTAGATGGCGACCATTGGCTTGATCTGCTCGCCCGGTATCCGCGCGAGGACGTATGCTCCCAGGATCCCCCCCAGAACACCGGGGACCACCAAGCGCAGCACCAACCGACGCTCGACGTTCCCATTGCCGAGATGCGCGAGCCCGGAGACACCGGTGACGAAGACTTCGGCCGTATGCACGCTGGCGCTGGCGATGGCTGGCGGCAGGCCGAGGCTCAACAGGACGCTCGTCGAGAGGACCCCATAGCCCATGCCCAACGCGCCATCCACGATCTGCGCGAGGAACCCCACGAGGATGAAGATCAGGACGCTCGGTTCAATCAGCATCATCGTTCGCTCCGCATCAGCTCGCCGTCTCTTCACGACGAAGCACGCGTACCGAACGCGCGCTTCTGTGCAGGCATCGCCGTCTCATAATGACAAGAGCCCGCGGCCATCGAGCAGCCGCGGGCTCTTCCCCCACTTCGTCCTCGCGACGACTCCTAACGAGCCCCCATCCTCCTCGGTCGCTCGCAGAGATCGAGGCGCGCATTCCCTCCTTTCGGACTCGCCCTCGATCTCCTCATTCAGCGACCGCAGCATCTCCGGTCCCGATAGTATCTCCAGGAAGGCCGGTCTTGTCAAGGAAAATCTCACGCCCGGTGAGTTGCGAGAAGCCGCCGCGCCCTGAGGGAATGCCCACTCCCCCGCTTGTTCCCCTCCCTGAGGGTGTGCTATAAGAGCGAGGGCACGACGCAGTCCACACGGGGAGAGAGCGCGACCGATGAAGAAGATCGTCGAATGTGTCCCGAACTTCAGCGAGGGGCGGCGTCCCGAAGTCGTCGAAGAGATCGTGCGTGCCATCGAGTCCGTCCCGGGCGTTCTCGTGCTCGATCGCGAGATGGATCGGGATCACAACCGCTCGGTGATCACCTTCGTCGCCGAACCGGAGGCTGCTGTGGAAGCCGCCGTGCGCGCCACGCGCCGCGCGGCCGAGCTCATTGACCTCAATGAGCATCGCGGCGAGCACCCCCGTATCGGCGCGACCGATGTCATCCCCTTCGTCCCCATTCGCGGCGTCACGATGGAGGAATGCATCGCTCTGGCGCGAGAGACAGGGCGCCGAATCGCCGAGGAGTTGAAAATCCCCGTCTATCTCTATGAGCGCGCGGCCACGCGACCGGATCGCGTGGATCTGGCGAATATCCGCAAAGGGGAGTTCGAGGGCCTGCGTGAGGCGATCGCGCGCGATCCGGATCGCGCGCCGGATTTCGGAGAGCCGCGCCTGCATCCGACGGCTGGAGCGACCATCGTCGGGGCGCGCCCGCCGCTGATCGCCTACAACGTGAACCTCAACACGAATGACCTCGACATCGCGCGCCGGATCGCGCGCGCCGTTCGCGGCCGCGACGGCGGCTTGCGCTACGTGAAAGCCCTCGGATTCGAGTTGAAGGATCGGGGGATCGTCCAGGTCTCGATGAACCTGGTGGACTACGAGCAAACGCCGATCTTTCGCGCTTTCGAGATGGTCAAACGGGAGGCCGAGCGCTACGGCGTCAGCGTGCGCGGGAGCGAGATCGTCGGCCTCGTCCCCCAAGCCGCTCTCGATGCGTGCGCGGAATGGTACCTGCAGTTGGAGAATTTCAGCCGGGATCAGATCCTGGAGAATCGCCTCGCGGCGGCGCTCGCTCAACTCGAAGCGGAGGAGACGTCCTCGGAGCCCACCCTTCGCGCCTTCCTGGACTCGGTCGCGGCGGCAACGCCCGCGCCCGGCGGCGGCAGTGTCGCGGCGCTCTCCGGAGCGTTGGCGGCGGCCTTGGGCGAGATGATGAGCCGTCTGACCTTGGGGAAGAAGCGACACGAGGACGTCCAGGAGCGCATTCGCGCGCTGCTCGCGCAATTGGAGGATGCGCGCCGCGTGCTGTCGACGGCGATCGAAGCTGATGCCGAGAGCTTCCGTCGCGTCATGGCAGCTTATCGGCTTCCGAAGGAGACCGAAGAACAACGAGACCTCCGAGAGCGAACGATTCAGGATGCGCTCAAAGAGGCGGTCATCGTCCCGACGCGCACGGCTGAAGCGGCCCACGCCGTGTTGCGCGCCCTCGTGGAGCTGGCGGAGATCGGGAACCCGAACGCTCTCTCAGATGTGGCCGTGGGCGCGCAGCTCGCGTTGGCGGCGATCAAGGGAGCGTACTACAACGTCCTCACCAACCTCAACGCCATCACCGATCAAGCGTTCAACAACGAATATCACAGTCGCGTGCTCGCGCTCTTGGAGGAGGCCGAAGAATGGACGGCGCACGTGGAGACGATACTGCTCAATCGCTTCGCTTCGGCCGGTGAGTGAACGATGGCCGAGCGGTCTGCCGCGCGCTGAGCCTCACGCCGTCGCCGGAGTGTCTCCCGGAACAGGGGGCAGAAGGGGATTCAGAAGGCGCGGCTCTTTCTCCCGACCGGGTTCGGCCGAGGAAGTCGGAGGCCTATCCACAGCCGTCACGACCTGGCCCTCGACGATCTGCCGGATCTCCTGAGCGTCGAGCGTCTCCTTCTCCAGAAGAGCCTGGACGAGGCGCTCGACGGCCTCGCGATTCTCCAGGATGATCTGTCGCGCGCGCTCGTACTGCTCCATGACGATGCGATTGACCTCCTGATCAATCTTGATGGCGGTGTCCTCGCTGTAGTTCTGATGGCGGACCAGCTCCTTCCCCAGGAAGATCGCCTCGTCGCTCCGCCCGAAGGTGAGCGGGCCCAAGCGGGACATGCCGAATTCACACACCATCTTGCGCGCGATCTCGGTCGCCCGCTCCAGATCGTTGCTCGCACCAGTGGTCATGCTGCCGAGGAAGATCTCCTCGGCCACGCGCCCCCCCATCATGATGGCGATCTGACTCTCCAGATACTCGCGTGTATGCATATAGCGATCGGATTCGGGCAACTGCTGCGTCACGCCGAGCGCCATCCCGCGCGGGATGATCGTCACCTTGTGAATGGGGTCGGCGTGCGGGACCTTCAGGGCGACGATCGTATGACCGGCCTCATGGTAGGCCGTATTCCGCTTCTCCTGCTCGCTGATGACGATCGAGCGGCGCTCGGTGCCCATGAGGACCTTATCCTTAGCCGCCTCGAAGTCCTGCATGGTGACGGCCTTGCGATTATGTCGCGCGGCGATCAAGGCGGCCTCGTTGACGAGATTCGCCAAATCAGCGCCGGTGAACCCCGGGGTGCCGCGCGCGATGACCGACAGATCCACGTCCTCGCCCAACTGCACCTTCCGGGTATGCACGCGCAGAATCTCCTCGCGCCCGCGCAGATCGGGACGGTTCACGACGATCCGCCGATCGAAGCGTCCGGGCCGCAGCAGCGCCGGATCGAGCACATCCGGACGATTCGTCGCGGCCATGAGGATGATCCCTTCGTTCGACTCGAAGCCGTCCATCTCGACGAGCAACTGATTGAGCGTCTGCTCCCGCTCATCATGTCCGCCGCCAAGCCCCGCCCCGCGATGGCGTCCGACCGCGTCGATCTCATCAATGAAGACGACGCAGGGCGCGTGCTTCTTGGCCTGCTCGAAGAGATCGCGCACGCGGCTGGCCCCCACGCCGACGAACATCTCGACGAACTCCGAGCCCGAGATGGAGAAGAAAGGCACGCCCGCCTCTCCCGCCACCGCGCGCGCCAGCAGGGTCTTGCCCGTCCCGGGCGGCCCCATCAACAGCACCCCCTTCGGGATGCGCCCGCCGAGCTTCTGGAACTTCTGCGGGTCCTTGAGGAAGTCGATGATCTCCCGCAACTCCTCCTTCGCCTCATCCACGCCGGCCACGTCCTTGAACGTCACGCGCTTCTGCTGGCCGGAGAACAGGCGCGCGCGGCTCTTGCCGAAGCTGAGCGCCTTATTGCCGCTGGCTTGCATTTGCCGCAGCATGAAGACCCAAAAGGCGCCGATGAGCAGAATGGGCAAGACCCACGTGAGGAACATCATCCAATACGCATTGCCACCCCCGCGGAAGATGACGCGCGGGCGAATCTCCGCGTCCGGCCCCACGTCGGTGAGCATCTCGGCCACGCGCGCGGCGACTTCCTGGTTCGCCAGCTCCGTCCGAAAGCGCCGCCCATCACGCAAGGTCCCGGTCACCCGGTCGTCCTCAATGACGGCCTCGACGACCTGATGTTGCCGAATCGCGAGGACCAGGTCCGAGAAGGGCAGATCCGCCACCGCGCGCGTCGTGGAGGTCTGGAAGAAGTTATAGAGCAGCAGGGCGCCGCCCACCATCATGATCCAGAAGATCAACTGTCGCGCTCTCGAATCCAACGCCTGTCCCTCCTCTGTTCGAGTGTAAGTGTACCACAGAACGTTCACCCTCGGCCACGCTCGAAGCGGATCACGGCCAGGCGCCGCGTGTCAGCGCCGACGGCGAAATCCGCGGCCACGGGAAGTCCCGGCGCGCACACGATGCGATCGTCATCCGCGGTGACGACCAGCGGCCAACGATCGCGTTCCGAGACGGGAATGCGATGCGCCCACATGAGCGTCTTGAGTTTGAGCGGCCGCCGGCGTCCAGCCGGAGTGTACCGATCGCCGGGCCGACGCGAGCGCACGGCCAAGCGCTCCGGCACGCGCTCGTCATCCAGAAGGGCGAGATCCGCGCTCGAAGTCGGAGCTTCGACCACACCGCGGTCGAACCGAAGCGTGAACCCGCCGACGCGCACCGGCTCGCCGGGAGGAAGTTCCACCCAATACGGCTCCGGCGCCGCTTGCGCGTGCGCCAGTGTGAGCGCATCGAATTCCCGCCAGACGACCAGCGGCACCGGCAGCACGACACGACGCCCACTTTTGTGGGGCTCCAGGAGTCGCTCCAGAGCCTCCACATGGTGGCTCGTCACGCGCCGCGTGTGCCCGCACATTTGCCGAATGGCTTCGCGCAACAGGCGCGAGCGCAGCGCCGGATGATACGCTCGCAATCTCTCCACCGAGAGCCGCATCGCGTCGTCATGCCGTGAGATGACCAGCTCGGGGAACAGGTTGCCGACGACTTCGTCAAAATACGCTTCATCCACGCGCAGGCGCTCGGCGGCGCGCCCAATGGCCTCCAGCGCCCGCGGGTTCAAGGCCATGAGCCGGGGCAAGATCTCCTGCCGCACGCGGGTGCGCCACAACTCCGCCTCGAGATTCGACCGATCCACGCGATAGGCGATCCCCCGCGCGTGACAATATGCGTGCGTCTCCTCACGCCGCACCGCTAAGAGCGGACGGATGATCAGATCATCCACGACGGGATGGATGCCGCTCAATCCCTCCCCACCGGCCCCGCGCAGCAACCGCATGAGGACCGTCTCGGCCTGATCCGTGAGCGTATGACCGGTCGCGATCCGACGCGCGCCCACCTCCGCCGCCACGCGACGCAGGAAGCGGTAGCGCACCTCGCGCGCGACCTCCTCCACGTTCCTCCCCTCGGCGCGCGCCATCGCGCGCACGTCCTGACGCTCGCTGGTGAACGGCAGCCGCAAGCGCTCGGCGAGCTCTCGCACGAACGCTTCATCCGCATCCGCCTCCTCACCCCGAAGCTGATGGTTGAGATGCGCGACATGCAACCGCATCCGAGGATAATCCGCGGCCCGCAGCTCATTCAGCAGATGCAGCAGAGCGACCGAATCCGCCCCCCCGGAGACGGCGACGACGACCAGATCTCCGTCCTCGAGCATGTGGTATCGAGCGAGCGTCGCTCGAACCTTCCCCAGCAGCGCCGGCGGATCGAACGCCATCCCCTCACCTCAGGACGCCAAGGCGTGGGATCACCGGACGCTCTCCCTCTCCGGCTTCGGCTCCCACGGCGGTAGCGTGCAGCGCAAGGGCTTGTCCGTGCGGAAGCCCAAGAGGTAATCGGCCTGGATGAGTTTATGAATCTCGCGCGTCCCCTCGTAGATGACGGCCCCCTTGCAATTCCGATAGAACCGCTCGACCGGATACTCGTTCGAGTAGCCGTAGGCTCCGTAGATCTGCACAGCATTGGAGGCCGCGCGTTCACTGGCGACGGTCGCGATCCACTTGGCGAGCGAGGTCTCGCGCGTGTTGCGCAGTCCCATGTTCTTCATCCATCCAGCGCGCAACCAGAGCAGTCGGCAGATCTGGTAATCGGCCTCCATCTCGGCGAGCATCTCTTTGACCAGTTGATGCTCGCCGATGAGCTTGCCAAAGGTGCGCCGCTCCAGCGCATACCGCACCGACGCATCGCGACACGCGCGGATGAGTCCGGTCGCTCCGGCAGCGACCGTGTAGCGTCCCTGGTCCAGGGCGAACATGGCGATCTTGAAGCCTTCGCCCTCGTAGCCGAGCAAATTCTCCTTCGGCACGCGCACGTCCTGCATGGAGATCCATCCGGTGTTCCCCGCACGGATTCCGAGCTTGCCGTGAATCGTCCCCGTCGTCAGTCCCGGCATGCCGCGCTCCAGAATGAAGGCGGAGATGCCCGAATGGTCCCGAACTTTCTTCTTCTCCAAGTCCGTCCAGGCGAAGACCAGGAAATGATCGGCGATGTCCGCCAAGCTGATCCACACCTTCTCCCCGTTGAGGATGTAGTGATCGCCATCCCGAATGGCCGTCGCTTGCATCCCGACGACATCGGAGCCGGCATTGGGCTCGGTGAGGGCATAGGTCGCCAGCTTCTCCCCCTTCGCCTGAGGGACGAGATACCGCTGCTTCTGCTCCTCGGTCCCCCAGGTGAGCAAGGTCAGCGAATTCAACCCCACATGGACGGACATCGGGACGCGAAAGGCTGTGTCCACATACTCCAACTCCTCGCATGCGAGGCCCAGCGCGATATAGTCGAATCCCGCCCCCCCATACTCCTCCGGGATGCAGATGCCCAAGATGCCCAATTCCCCCATCTTCCGCAGAATCGTCGGATCGGTCTCCCCCTTCTCGTCCAGCTCCTTAATGCGCGGTGCGATCTCGCGCGCGGCGAATTCGCGCACCATCTTCTCGACCGCGAGATGATCCTCCGTCAATCGGAAATCAATCATGGCCGACCCCCTCCTTGCAAGAATGGATTCGTGCGGCGTTCCCTCCCCAAGGTCGTCGCCGGACCATGTCCGCTGTACACGCGGACGTGATCGCCGAGCGGCAAGAGCTTCTCCGTGATGGAGCGCAAGAGCATGGACCATGATCCTCCGGGCAGATCCGTCCGCCCCACCGATCCCGCAAAGAGCGTATCGCCGACGAAGAGGATGTCCCCCAGCAGGAACGACATCCCTCCTGGTGTATGTCCTGGGGTGTGAAGGGCGGTGATCCGATGATCACCAACGCGCAATTCCTCTCCATCCGAGAGCCAGTGATCCGGAGTGGGCCCTGGCCGGACGCGCATGCCGAAGAGCGCCCCCCACTCCACCATGCGCTCGTACAGGAAGAGATCCTCGGGATGCAAACAGATGGGCGCCCCCGTGGCTGCTTTCACCTCAGCGACCGCCCCCACGTGATCCACATGCCCGTGCGTGCAGAGGATATACTTGGGCACGAGCCGATGTCGGGAGAGAAACCCCAGGATGACGTCGGGTTCATATCCCGGATCAATGATGACCGCCTCGCGCGTTCGCGCGCACCCGACGACATAGGTGTTCATCCAAAACGGACCGACCGGCTGTGTCTCGAGGATCACGCCGCGATCTTCGCACGTGCTCATGATGACGCCCTCACTGATCGCTCGTACATTGTGCCCGATTTTCGGAGAGCCTGGCAAGGGAGACGGGATGACGGGGGTCTGGTGCGTGGAATTCCTCCCGGCTGGCTTTGTCCCCTCCCGCGAGAGGTGCTATCATAGGTCGGGTCATCTGAAAGAGCGTGCGTGGAGGCAACAGGTATGAGCAAGCCGCCGGAGCGATCGTCCCGCCCTCGACTGATCAAAAAAGGGGCCACTTCCGATGGACGTCCTGAGGATCGCGTCGCGTATCCCGTTGAAGCGACTCCCAGCTCTTCGCCTGAGGATCTCCCCCGCGAGCAGAAGAGGACGCCAACGGGGCCGCGCGCGGGGCGATCCCCAATAGCTGCACGCCCTTCGCAAGGGACAGATCGCCCGCTCCGGCGCGCTCCGGTCTCAGGGTCGGACCAATGGGGGCTTCTTCCAGATCGTCCGCTCTTCCCCTCGGCCGGACGGACGGCCAAGCGACAGCCGTTCAAGCGAAGCCCATCGAAGGCCAAATGGCGCGCGACTCCGCGAAAGCGCGCCCGAGCGAGAATCGCGCCACCGGTTCCGAAGAAGCTCACGCCCGAACAACGCCGCCAGATCGAAGAGCGCTATCGCGCGATGGTGGCCTCCGGCGAGCGACCACCGGAGGGACGACGTAAGACGATCGCTCGAGAGATGGGCTTGCCCTACGCACTCGTCTCCGAAGTCGTCAAGAACTACCTGCACCGCGAGCGCTTGCGGCGCACGAACTTCGAGATCGAGAAGATCTATTGGCGCGAAGTCCTGGCCGGGCAGGACGATGCCCATGCGATCGTCGAGCACGCGGCAGCTCACCTGAAGCTCGATCCGGGGCGCGTCTGGTGGTGGCTGGAGAAGCTGCACGAATGGCGCAAGGCGCTCGACGCCGAGCCGGACGTGAGCGAGATCGAACGCGCCACGATCCTCGCCCTCTATCAGGAATACCTGAAGCGCGACGCGCCTCCGGAGAAAGGGCTGCATCTGATGATCAGCGAGACAGTCGGCAGCGTCACGCCGCGCCAGGTGCACAAGACCCTGCTGCAATATCGCCTGAGCTTCTGGAACCAACTGAAGAACAATGTGCGTCCGGATCGCGTCGCGTCCTGACGGCATGGCTGAGAACACGCGCCACCGCGTAAAATCACGGCGCAAGATGACAGGACGACTTTTGAGAGGAAGACGGCCAGGGCGTGGGCGCGCGCTTCTTGTGCTCCTGTTGCTCCTCCCACTTGGACTCGCTCGCGCGCAATCCTCCTTCCTGGTGCCGGAGCTGCAACGCGCCGAGGCGAACCTGGAGCAGGCCAGCGCTGCGTTGCGCGCAGCTGAAGAGCACGCGCAGGCGGCTCGGGAGAAGGTAGAGCGCCTGCGCGCGTTGTATGCGCGAGGGCTCATCGCCCGTCGTGATCTCGAATGGGCCGAGCTGGAAGCGCGGACGGCACAAGCTCAATTGGAGGCTGCGCGCGAGGTCGAACGACTGGCGCGAGACGCGCTCGCGCGCGCCCGGGAGTATGCCGAGCGAGCCGCCGAGCGCGAGCGCCGACGGCCATCACTCTCGCGCGCCCTCGTGCGCGTGGCGCGTTCCTACGGAGCGGGGCGCTTCACCCTCGGCGACCTTGGAGCCCTCATGCGGGCCTATCAGAGGCGCTTCGGCGCTCCGCTGCCCATCAGTGCATTCGGACAAACGCCCACGCATGATCGCCTCGGTTTGGATCATCGCGGGCGCGTGGACATCGCCCTGCATCCGGAGAGCGAGCAGGGACGCTGGGTGCTCGATTACCTGACCCGGCGCGGTATTCCCTACATCGCCTTCAGCGACGAAGTCCCGAACTCCGCCACGGGCGCTCATATTCACGTCGGCCCGCCCTCAGCGCGAAAGTAAGCCGCGCCTCCAGCGATGCGCTTCCCCGCTGAGAGCGGCCGCATCGAAGAAGCGAGACCGAGCATGAGATTCTGGCACCCCCTCTCGCTGCGCGCGAAGCTGACCCTCTGGTATGTGGGCGTGATGGCGAGCGTCCTCATCACCTCCGGGACCGTTTTGCACCTCTCCTTATCCCGCAGTTTGCGCCACGCCGTGGACGTCGCGCTCGACCAGCAGGTGCGGCTCATCGAGGCGCGACTGCGCGCCCTCGAACAGGGGGAAGACTTCCGCGAACCGCGCGCGGAACGATTCACCATCGCGCCAGCCTTCGTCGAATTGATCACCCCAGAGGGGGCAGTCGCCGACGTCGCTGCTGCTTCGGAGAACGACCGCGTCCCCCTCCGTCTGGAGACGCTCGAGCGCGTCCGCCAGAGTCAGGAGCCGATCCGCGAGAACGCGCGCACGCCCGATGGCCGCGCAATGCGCGTCGTCACCTGGCGGGTCCTGGATGCGCGTGGAGAAGTGGACGCCTTCATCCGCGCCGGATACGTCATCGAGGATATTCGTCGGGCCGAACGAAAGCTCCTGACGACGTTGATGCTCACGATCACCCTGGCCCTGATCGCTGCGAGCTTCGGTGGCCTGGGCATCGCGGCGAGAGCCCTTCAGCCGGTGGACCGCCTCACGCGCGCCGCTCGCGCCATCACCGCGCGCACGCTCACGGAGCGCGTCGAAGTCCCTCCCTCGCGGGATGAGCTGGCTCGCCTGGCGGAGACGTTCAACGAGATGATCGCCCGACTCCATGAAGCCTTCGAGCGAGAGCGGCGCTTCGCCGAGGATGCTGCTCACGAGCTGCGCACACCGCTGGCGATCCTTCGCTCGGATCTGGAGATCGCTCTGCGCCGCGAACGCTCCGCCGAGGAGTACCAGCAGGTCCTGCGCCGCTGCCTGGACGAGATCTTGCGCTTGAGCGCGCTGGCCGATGATCTCCTCCTGCTGGCTCGCTCCGAGAGTGGGAGGCTCGCCCTCGACCTCACCCCCCTCCAGCTCGATGTCCTCGCTCGCGACGTCTTCGAGCAGATCCGCCCGATCGCCGAAACACGCCACCTCGAGCTCGCGCTTCATGATTCGGGCGAGCCGCTCATGGTCCTGGGCGATCAACGGCGACTGCGGCGCGCGCTGCTGAATCTCCTCGACAACGCGCTGAAGTTCACCCCTCCGGGGGGACGCGTCACGCTCCGACTGAGTCGAGCCGAAAGGCGCGCGCGTGTGGACGTCGAGGACACCGGGTGCGGAATCTCCGCAGAGGATCTCCCCCACATCTTCGAGCGCTTCTACCGACGCTCTTCCAGAGGGACGCCGGGCTCGGGTCTGGGCCTCGCCATTTGCCGATGGATCGTCGAAGCGCACGGCGGCGCGATCCGGGTCGAGAGTGAGGTCGGCCGCGGCAGCCGCTTCACCGTCGAGCTGCCGCTCGTTGAAGACAGCGACGAGAAGGAGAACGCGTGAGGATTCTCGCGCTCATCCGGGCGAAACAATATCCACCTGCTCGCTGTAGCGGCAGTACGATCACGCAAACTGCTCGAAATGTCCCAAAGAGAGACGAAAACTCTCACGCGTGTCAGAACCTGGCGCTTTTGGTGCTCAGGATAGCCAGTAGCTCTCCAATTGGGAGGAGCGACGCGCGGTGAGAGAAGAGGATCTGATCCGAAGAGAGGAATGCGCCCCCTCAAAACCCGAGATGGTTCACTGGTACGACCCGAGACAGCTCATCAGAACCGGCATTCAGGTCCTCGCTTCGACCATCTGGGGTTCGCGCGCTGATGCTCGGATCATCCTGGCGGGTCTGCGGGAGGAGCAGCAGGTGTTCGATTACAGCGATCGGCGCGAGCTGTGGATGGATTATGTGGCTGATCTCGGTGATGGCTGGAATTCGACGTACGCCGTGGCTTATTGTCTGGCGCAGGAGAGGCTGAGCGTGCGACGCTCAGATGGACAAATGATCGAGACGCGACGCGGCGATCTCCTCATCATGGGGGGAGACGAAGTCTATCCGGTGGCGAGCCGGGAGGAATACGAGCGACGGCTCGTTGCTCCGTACGAAGCCGCCTTCCCGTGGTCGGATCCCCCGCATCCCCATCTCTTCGCGCTTCCCGGCAACCACGATTGGTATGATGGCTTGGTCAGCTTCACGCGCTTGTTCTGCCAGAAGACGCCACCTCGATGGATCGGTGGATGGCAGCTCCCGCAAACGCGCAGTTACTTCGCCCTCAAGCTTCCGCACGGCTGGTGGCTCCTTGGCGTGGACATTCAACTGGAAGCCGACATTGACGGGCCGCAACTCGAGTATTTTCAGACCATCGCCCAACAGATGGCGCCCGGAGATCGCGTCATCCTCTGCACGCCGAAACCCGACTGGATCTATGGCGCCGAGCTCGCGGCGAATCTGCGCTACTTCGAGCGGAAGATCCTCGCGCCAAGAGGCGCGCGCATCGTCCTCCGGCTCACGGGCGACATCCATCACTATCGGCGACACGAACACGAGACTGCTGACGGGTCGAAGGTCCATCTGATCATCGCCGGCGGAGGCGGCGCCTTTCTCCACCCGACCCACGGCCCCAATGTGGATCAAATCCACTATGACGGCGCGTGGTTCCGCCTAGCCGCAGAATTCCCCGATCGCCAGACATCTCGCCGCCTCACGTGGCGAAACCTGCTGTTCCCGATCCGCAATTTCCGGTTCGGGATTCTCCCTGGAGCCGCCTATGCCGCATTGAGCTGGACGATGCCACACCAACTCTACAGGTTCGAGTCGCTCTGGGAAGCGGTCACAGACTCGCTCCATAGGCTCGTCATCACTCCGTCGGCGATCATTTGGCTTTTGATGATCGTCTTCGTCTTCTGCCTCTTCACCGACCAGGATGATGTGAACGAAAGCCGCATCATCCAAACGGGCGTCTCCGGCAAGATGCGTCGCATGTGGAGGGCGCTTTCCCGTGGTCTCTGGAAGTGGAAGCTCCTTGGAGTCTTCAACATCGCCGGGTCGGCCCATGCCCTGGTGCATCTGCTCGCCGCGTTGATCGGCGCGTGGATGGCCCATCGCGCGAGCGTGCGCCTCTGGGGACTCCCGGATCAGCATCCATCGGTCGGTTATTTCTTCACCGCAACGGGGATAACGTTCCTGTGGGGGTGGGGGATCGGATCGTGGATCATGGGAGCGTACCTACTGCTCTCGCTGAACATCTTCGGGCAGCACGCCAACGAAGCCTTCTCCGCGCTCCGCATCGAGGATTACAAGAACTTCCTGCGCCTGCACCTGGACGAGCGCGGTCAGCTCACGATCTACCCGATCGGAATCGAGAAGGTCCCACGAAAGTGGGCGCGCAATCACCGAGAGGGAGGAAGTCGGTACGTCCCCTCTGATGGAGTGATCGAGCCCCACTTGATTGAGAACCCCATAGTGATTCCCCCTCGGCCGCGCGATCCGTAGACGGGACGCTCCCTCTCGATGGAGATTCGGAGGGATGGGCGGGCATCTCAAGCGGTCTAGAGATCGCTTGGGAACCCCGCGCGGTGGATGAAGAGGACAGCTTCACCGAACGAGCTCTCACCGAATGAGGGCGAGCGTCTTCACCGAGACGGCACGCCCCTCATAGACGAAGGGCTCGAACTCCCATTGCCGCAAGGCCTGTTCCACCTCAGGAGCGACCGTCTCCGGCTCCAGAGAGACCACCTGAGCAACGGTTCCATCGGCGTTGATCACAAAGAGCACGACGAGTCTCTCCCCTCGGGGGATACTCACCGGCACCCTCTTGCGGATCGTCAATCGGTGAAACGACACGATGTAGGGTTGGTCCGGAGAGGGCGGTCGGAGCACATCGGGGGCGTTCCCCCCGAAGACCGCGCGTAAAACGGTCTCGGCGGGATTCCGTGATCCCGGCGCCAAGGCGCCCTCCCGAAGGGCGATGGGCTCGCTCACCCGCGCGCGCAGCAGCGTCTGCCCATCTCGCACCAGGTGAACGCGCGTATCCTTGGGGACCTGAAGGTCAACGAAGACGATCCCCTCGATCTCCTCAGGACGCCGCACGCTCACGGTCGTTCCCTCCACGCGCACGCACGAAGAGGGGAGCGGGTGAACGTCCAATCCCCCTCGTTGAAGAAGATCGCCCAAACGCCCCGAGGCGTAGCCGGCCCAAATGCTCAGCACCTCTCCCTGGCCGCGTATAACGAGCACGTCATCGAGTCTGAGACCGTCAATCCGGACAAGGATCTCACGCGGACGAGGGCGCGCATCGAACGTCACTCGCCGATTCAGCAGAGGGTAAAATCTGGAGAAGCGAACAATCTCCTCCCGCGCGCCCCCTCCCGACGGAGTCTGTCCTAAGGAGATGCCCTCCGACCCCCACAGAAGGAAGAGGCAGAGAACTGAGAGTGCGAAGGCTCGATCCCTCATCGGCCCTCCTTCAGCGAAAGGCTCAACACCCAATGAACGCTACGGCACAAATCATATCCACAGAGATGCCCATCGGCCAAAGGCAAGAGGTCCCCATACTGTTGATGACAAGCGAAAGATGGACCGCCGGAAGCGGAGATCCGTACAAGCATCGAACTGATCGCAGACCTCACAGCGACGATCACTTGCCCTGATGCAGCCGCGCCCGAGAGGGTGCAACCAGATATGCGATACCGAAGGATACCGCGCCGCTCAACGCAATGGCCCTTGCCGCCCGTCAACGATCCGTCACGAAGCTCGCGACGACGAAGCTCCCTAAAAGGAACGCCGCTGCTCCCGCAAAAGCGATGAGCCAATTGGCACACCAATTCTGAGATCTCATAGCTTACTCCCCTGAAGGCGCACAACTCACCACAAGCCATTCCACGAATAGTTGCACAAACGAGCGCGCAATGGGCGAAAAGTATAAGCCACCCCATCCCCCGGTCCCAAGCCCAACACAATGCGAGATCTCAATACAACAGGCTTCCTCTCACCGAGAAGCCCGTGACCGCTCGGTGATCACATAACTTCGGCGGTAACGGAGCTGAACATGCGGATATCTCTTTCGCGCTTGGGGAGTCAACTCGATTTTTATCTCTCGAACCTCCCCGACCGTTGACTCGTCTGGCCAAAAACCAAGAGTGTAACTCTGACGAAGCCTCTGAAGAAAGCCTCCAACGAGCGAAGTCGCGCGAGATATTGCCTCGGCAGAAGAAGAAGGATCGGCGGGCACAACGATCCCTCCGCTCATCTGTGAAAAGTAAGCGATGTCCTTAAACCACGCGAGCAGGAGAGGGATAAGAGGAGGCGCTATCCCCATGGACATTCGGCGAAACGTCGCACACCCTCGGTTCTCAATGCCGATCCCACAGACCGTAGCATTGGCCATGAGAATCGCCTTTCTCACCTCATCGAGCGAGGGAGCGGGCTTCCTTGGCATGATATGATTGTCCGAAATGATTACGATCACTCGCTGTGAACGTCCGCTAGAGGCTTGCCTCAGATAAGAGCTTATCGCAATGAGTTCGTCTCTATCTAAGAAATGACCCGATGGGCAGATCTGAATCGTCGTAGCCAGTTCACGGATGTTTTCCCGGATAACGGCGAGATCATTCGTCAACGGATGCCGCAACTCTCCACAGGTGGTGAAGAGAGCCACTCCATCGTTGGAACCGAGGACCTCGAGCACTCTTAATGCAGCCACCTGAATAGCTGCCCAACGCCTAAACTCCTCCTGAGTAGTGGGAAGCCCCGGAGGGGCGACGTCTCGCTCTGGGCGATTAAGTTGCTCACGCATCCGCTCAGCTTCGGCCTGTGAAGATGCATTGGGAGGTTCAAGGACAAGCGCGATGTGAAGTGGCAGCTCCTCTTTGTCAAAGTACGCGATAGAACGTCTCTTCTTTCCCTCATAAATCAGAAAGTCCGCTTGTGTGAGGTCCGTGATCGGAGTTCCATCCCTCTGCTGCACGACTACGGGGACGAGGACGAGCGAAGAGCTCAAGTGCACAGTCCCGTGTTGCCACAAGAGCCCTGCGAGTACGAGCAGTACCTCTATATATTGTCCGCTGAGGCTCTGAAGACGCATGGGAATTACAGAGAGCGTGCTTCGAAACAAAGCACGTTGGTCCAGCCCCCCTTCCTGTTCATCTCGCACTCACGGTATGAACGGGCAGATGAGCACACATCCTGCCTCCCAAAAGGCTAAGATCACGTAACAGACCCAATCGGTTCCAGTTGGGAGAATTGGAATGCACTCGTTCGTGGTCCAATTATAGGCCTCTTGGGAACACACGGATACACACTGCGTATAGGTCGTCCCTTGCAAACCGATGCCAATAACTCTGCGTTCCATGTTTGAGACTGAGAAGTCTCCGCCGCATCTCTGCGCTAGCGAAGTTAATACCGCTCCCGAAGGTGGAGCGGGCGGCCAAAGGACCATCAGGGTGATGACTAGGTTCATGATGAGTCGAACGCTCAACTTCCTCATGGTCGTCCCTCCTTAAGAGTCTTCCCTGACGGTCCGGCATTATACTGTCTGTCTGTCTGTCTGTCTGTCAAGCCCCAATTGTTTATGGCGGACGCCCATCATCGGCGCAGCTTGGTCGGCCCTGGATCGAACGGCAAAGTCGCCCTTTGATCCGGAATAGAAAACGAGTTCCAGGACGACCGACGGCGAAGGGCACCCTCTGAGTGGCGGCGAGTGCCCACGAGGGCGGTTGCTGCCGAAAAACCAGCCCGAAGCCCCTGCACCCGCCCCCCTGCGCACACTTTCTCCTTGACACTGCGGGCCGTTTTCCGTAGCATACGCCAGGTGGACTAAAGTGGACTAAAGTGGTTCGCTGGTCGGAGACCGAAGCAGGCGGTTAAAGCTCAACTTCAAGAGATCGCGGAAAGTGGCTGAGGGTTAAGATGTTACGCGGCAACTACACGACGCGCATTGATGAGAAGGGACGGATCAAAATCCCAGCCGCCTTCCGCGACATCATCCTGCAAAAGTACGGCTCGGAATTCTTCGTCACGAGCCTAGATGGGGATCATGTTCGGCTCTATCCCTTGCCGGAGTGGGAGAAGATCGAGCAACGGCTCGCCCAACTGCCGGAGATGGATCCGGTGAAGGAGAAGTTCCTGCGGGTGACGAACTTCTACGGGCGGCAGGCGACCATGGATGGGCAGGGGCGAATTCTCATCCATCCTCCGCTTCGGGCGAAAGCCGAACTGAACGGCGAGGTCGCCGTCCTGGGCTACATCACCTATCTTCAGGTGTGGAATCTGGAGAAGTTCGAGGCGCAGCTTGGGGTCTTCACGAAGGAAGATGCGGCAGCCATTGCGAAGTTGGGCATCTAGCGTGGACCCAGAGCGCGCGAGACATCGTCCGGTGCTCGTGCGCGAGGTCGTCGAGCTGCTACGTCCGTGTTTGGACGGCGTGATCGTGGACTGCACGGTGGGGACGGGCGGGCATGCGGAGGCGTTGCTCTCGGCGTCCGAGCGCGTGCGCGTGATCGGGATTGATTGGGACGAGGAGGCGCTCGCTCTGGCGCGGGAGCGCCTGCGCGCGTATGGGGAGCGGTTCCTGCCCGTACAGGAGGACTTCAAGCGCCTGGATGAGATCCTCACCCGGCTTGGGCTTGAGACGGTCGAAGGGATTCTCGTTGACCTTGGCGTCTCGTCGCTTCAATTGGAGACGGCCGAGCGAGGGTTCAGCTTTCAGCAAGAAGGGCCGCTCGACATGCGCATGGATCGGCGGCGGGCGGTGACGGCCGCCGATCTGGTGAACACGCTGAGTGAGCGGGAGCTGGCCGATCTCATCTTCCGCTATGGGGAGGAACCGGCGGCGCGTCGGATCGCGCGGGCGATTGTTCGAGCGCGGGAGGCCGGGCCGATTCGGACGACGACCGAGCTGGCGGCGATCGTCGCGCGCGCCGTAGGGGGTCGGCGAAGGGGGCGCCTGCATCCAGCGACGCGGACGTTTCAGGCGCTCCGGATCGCAGTGAATGAGGAGCTGTCAGGTTTGGAGGACTTCCTGGATACGGCCATCGCGCGGCTTGCGCCCGGCGGGCGGGTGGTCATCATCGCGTTTCACTCGCTCGAGGATCGAGTGATCAAGCGCAGATTGCGCGTTCATGCTGGGTACTGCGAATGTGCGGCTCGATGGCTGATCCCGCACAGTGAGACGGAATCCTGCCCCCGGTGCGGAGCAGCACGACGCCTCGTGCTACTGACGCCTCGGGCGGTGCGACCGAGCGATTTGGAGGTGCAGGAGAATCCTCGCGCGCGCAGCGCGAGGCTTCGCGCCGGCGAGCGAGCTGACGGATGATCGCGCGAGTCTTGTGGATGAACGGAAGGGATCCGGCGAGAAGCTCAAGCTGTGAACGTCGCATGACGGAGGACGAGATGACACGGCATGTGCGCGTCTCAAATGCTCAGGTTCCACACCGAACGGATCAGCGGGCGGGTCATCGCGTAGCCCTTGTGCTGGGGATCGTGGGTCTTGTCGCCCTCTCGCTCATTGTGGCGACGTGGCAACATGTCGAAGCGTTGCGCTACGGCTATCGGCTGAACCAACTCGTGCGCGAGCGCGAGCGATTGGAGGCGTTGAAGCGGCAGTTGGAATCGGAGCGCGCGTACTATCGGTCGCCACAAGTGATCGAGCCACTGGCTCGGCGGCTTGGGCTCATTCGTCCCGATCCCTCGCAAGTGATCGTGATCGGGAAGGGGGTCCCCACGCCGCCTTCACGCGAGATCGAGCTGCAGGGGGCATCCGCCCTGAGCTTTGAGAAGGGGACGGGTGAGCCTGCTCCCTCGCCTCTGCTCTCCGGGCCACGAGGAGCGGCGCGATCGGAAGGCGTGCGCACGGTGCGGCGGCCACATCGCGCGCGATCGGTCGCGCCAAGCGACGATGGCGCGGGAGCGGAACGAGCCCCCCAGGCGGCGGGGTCTCACGCCGAGCACGATACGACAGTGGAGAGTGAGAGGGAACCTGCGGTGAGAGGATCGGACGCGGGTGGAGGAACATCCTCACCGGAGCGATCCCACGTCTCGTCGGAAGATGCGGCACCGAAGCGGCGAAGACCGTCCAAGCAAGGTGAGCCGTGATCAAGCGCGAGTTGTACAAGAAGACCATTCGGCGTCGTCTCCTCCAACTGACGGGGCTTCTGTCGCTGTGGATGCTGCTGCTTGGTGGCCGCCTCATCCATGTGCAGATCGTGCAGCAGGAGCACTGGCGCGCGCAGGCGGATCGCCAACAACGGCGGGCGATTCGCGTCGCACCGGTGCGAGGGACGATTTACGATCGCGCGGGACGGGAGCTGGCCAAGAGCGTGGACGCGCCTTCGATCTTCGCCGTCCCGATGGAGATCGAGGATCCGGATCGCACTGCGCGCGAGCTGGCGCGCATACTGAAGATGGACCTGGAGGCGCTGCGCGGGAAGCTCTCCGAGCGCCGCGAGTTCGTCTGGGTGAAGCGCAAGGTCACGCCCGAGGAGGCGACGGCGATTCAGGCCCTCGGCCTTCCGGGCATTCACTTCGTCACCGAGAACAAGCGCACGTATCCGAACGGGGAACTGGCGGCCCACGTGCTCGGCTATGCGGGCATAGATGAAGTCGGACTGGATGGCGTCGAGTTCACCTACGATCGCGAGATTCGCGGTGAGGAGAGCACGGTCTTCGTCTATCGAGACGCGCGCGGGCGGACCTATGAGCGGGCGCAGCGTCCGGTCACCCGCGGGCACGATCTCGTCCTGACGCTCGATGCGACGATTCAGTTCCACACGGAGCGGGAGCTTCGTGAGGCCGTTCGGCGCACGGGAGCGCGCAGTGGGATCGCCATCGTGCTCGATCCGAAGACGGGCGAGATCCTCGCGCTCGCGAATGCGCCCACCTTCGACCCTAACATCTTCTGGAGAGCGCCGGACGAGGCGCGGCGCAATCGAGCGGTCCGCGATCTCTATGAGCCGGGATCGGTCTTCAAGATCGTGACCTTCGCAGCCGCCTTGGAGGAGGGTCTGCTCCGCCCCAGTGAGATCATCGAGTGCTTGGGAGGACGTATCGTCCTGGCCGGTCGCGCCATTCGCGATCACCGTCCCTTCTTCCGCCTCACCGCGCGAGAGGTGCTCGAACAATCGAGCAATGTGGGGACGATTCAGATCGCGTTGCGGGTGGGCGCCGAGCGGCTGGCGCAGTACATCGAGCGCTTCGGTTTCGGCCGACGCACGGGGATCGAACTTCCGGGAGAAGCGCGAGGGCTCATTCGACCCGTGCGACGGTGGAGGCCGGTCTCGATCGGTGCGATCGCAATCGGTCAGGAGATCGGGGTGACAGCGCTGCAGATGGCGGCGGCGATGGCTGTGATCGCCAACGAGGGCGTGTGGGTGCAGCCGCATCTGGTGCGAGCGGTTCGCTCGCGCGAGGGCGAGGTGGTGCGCCGCGCCGATCCCGAGCGGCGCCGCGTCATCAGCGCGGCGACGGCGCGCGCGCTGGCCGACCTGCTGCAGGGGGTCGTCGAGCGCGGCACAGGGCGATTGGCGCAACTCAGCGGATATTCAGCGGCTGGCAAGACCGGGACAGCGCAACAGTTCGATCCCCGCACGCGCCGATATTCGAAGACGCGCTATGTGGCGTCGTTCGCGGGATTCGCCCCGGTGGCCGATCCTCGCATCGTCGTGCTGGTCGCCCTCGATCATCCGCGCACGCGGCATTACGGGGGCGAGGTGGCCGCGCCCGTCTTCAAGCGGATCGCCGAGGCTGCCCTTCACGCGCTGGCGGTGCCTCCGGATCGGTCGGGGGAACGTCCACTGCTGGCGTTGCGGGCGAACTTCGCTTCGGAGGGGACGGGTGGGGAATCGGGCTTCGGCGTCTCGGAGACGACTGGGGATGGCGAGGTTCAGCTCTCTGCTCTCCCCTCGGCGTCTCTCTTGAAGAGCGCGCGTGGGCTGATCGCCTCAGCGCAGGAGGCATCGCCGAATGGGAAAGGGCCCGATCCTCCCCTTGTCCGCGTCCCGGACTTCCGCGGTCAAGGGGTGCGCGCGGTGACCGAGCAATGCGCGCGGATCGGTCTGCGGCTGATCGTCTCCGGCTCAGGACGAGCTGTGCGGCAGGAACCGATGGCGGGAGCGCTCGTCGTCCGCGGGACGACGTGCCGCGTGGAGTTTCAATGATGATGGGCATGACGCTCAAACAGGCCGCCGAGGTGACGCGCGCCCGAGTTTTCGGGCGGCTCCTCGAGGAACGCGTGACGGCCATCGCGTATGACTCGCGGCGGGTTGTGCCGGGTAGCCTCTTTGTCGCCATCCGGGGGTTCCAGCGGGATGGGAATGCCTTCATCCCCGAGGCCCTCGCGCGCGGCGCAGTGGCCATCGTCTCCGAGCAACCGCCTCTATCGGATTTCCCGCGCGTGTGGTTGCAGGTCGAAGACGCGCGGCGAGCGTTGGCCGAACTGGCGCTCGCCTTTTACGACTACCCCTCGCGCGCGCTCACGCTCATCGGCGTGACGGGAACCAATGGCAAGACGACGACGACCTATCTGATTGACGCCGTGATCCGCGCGGCGGGAGAGCGATCGGCGCGCTGGGGGACGACCACATATACGATCGGCGAGGAAGAGGTCGCGGCCGAGCGCACGACGCCGGAAGCGCCGGAGGTCCAGAGCTTCCTCCGACGCGCGGTGGAGGCCGGATGCCGCTACGCCGTGCTGGAGGTCTCCTCGCACGCGCTCGAACTTCGGCGCGTGCACGGCTGCGAGTTCACGGCCGCCGTCTTCACGAATCTCACGCCCGAGCACCTAGACTTTCACGGGACGATGGAGGCGTACTTCGCCGCCAAGCGCAAGCTCTTCGATGGCACGCTTGGAAAGGCGCCCGAGATCGCCATCCTCAACAGAGACGATGCGCGCGCGGCGGAGCTGATCGCCGTCTCGCGCGGACGCGTGCTCACCTATGGCGAGACCTCAGGCGACGTCTTCGTCAAAGACGTCGCCTTCTCCCTGGACGGGCTGCGGCTCACGGCGCGCACGCCGCGGGGGGAGATCGCCGTGCGCTCCCGGCTCATCGGGCGTCCGAATGTCAAGAACATCCTGGCGGCGATCGCCACCGGACTCGCGCTCGGATTCTCGCCGGAGGTGATCGCCAGGGGGATCGAGGCATGTCCTCCGGTGCCGGGACGACTGGAGGTCGTCTCTGGGCCCGAGCATCCATTCCTGGTCGTGGTGGACTACGCGCACACGGAGGATGCGTTGCGGAATCTGCTCGACACGGCGCGAGACCTCATGCGTGCGCTCTCCACTGGGGGGCGCATCCTCACCGTCTTCGGATGCGGCGGCGATCGCGATCGGCGCAAGCGCGCGCCGATGGGGGAGACGGCGGGCGCGCTCTCGCACCTGGTGATCGTGACTTCGGATAATCCGCGTTCGGAGGACCCGGAAGCCATCATCGCGGAGATCGAGGAGGGATTGCGGCGCACGAGCACGCCATACGTGAGGATCGTGGATCGCGGTGAGGCCATTCGGATGGCGATCACCTTGGCCGAGCCCGGGGACATCGTCTTGATCGCGGGCAAGGGGCACGAGACGTATCAGATTCTCAAAGACCGCGTGATCCCCTTCGACGACCGTGAGGTCGCGCGCGCGGCCTTGCGGGAACGATTCGGAGGAGGAGGATGAGACTGCGCGAGATGGCTGAGATCTGGGGAGTGCTGCCGCCGGCGCCGGAGATCGCTGAGCAGGAGCCGTGCGGCTTCTCCATTGATTCGCGCACGATTCGGCCTGGAGAACTGTTCTTCGCCATCAAAGGGCGCGCGCGCGATGGCCACGCCTTCGTGCTGGAGGCGCTTCAGAAGGGAGCCTGCGCGGCTGTCGTCTCAGAAGTCCCCGGCGATGTGCCGATCGAGCGCACGATTCGCGTTCGGGATACGCTCTGGGCGCTCGGCGAGCTGGCGCGCGTGGCGCGCGCGCGCTGGGGGCGCACGGTCATCGGCATCACGGGCAGTTCGGGGAAGACGATGACTAAGGAGCTGGTGGCGCGTTTATTGGAAGCCGGGGGGTATCGGGTGATCAAGACCATCGGCAACTACAACAACATCTATGGCCTGCCCCTCTCGCTGCTCAGCTTGATCTCCGAAGGGAGGTCGCCCGAGGACGTTCACTACGCCGTCCTGGAGATGGGCATGAGCGGCCCTGGCGAGATCACGCACCTGAGCACGATCGCTCGACCGAATATCGGCGTGGTGACGACCGTGAGCGCCGTGCATCTGGAATTCTTCCCCTCGGTGGAAGCCATCGCGGAGGCGAAGGCGGAATTGGTGGACGCCCTTCCCGAAGATGGGCTCGCCGTGCTGAATGCGGATAATCCGCTCGTCGCTCGGATGCGATGGCGGCGGCCGATCGCCGTGCGCACGTTCGGGATCGAGAACGAGGCGGACGTGCGCGCCCGTGACATCCGCGCGCTCGAACTGGACGGGATGGCGTTCACGCTGATCACGCCCTCAGGAGAGGTGCGCGTGCGGACGCCGCTCCTTGGGCGGCATCAGGTGATGAACATTCTGGCCGCGGCGACTGTGGCCGATGTCTGCGGCGTGCCGCTCGCGGTCATCGCCGATGCTTTGGCGACGGTCGCGCCGTATGCGCGGCGCGGGGAGGTCGTGCGCCTCCCGCGCGGGATCGTCGTGATTGACGATTCGTACAATTCCAATCCGCGCTCGCTGCTGGAGATGGCGCGGACGCTGCGTGAGATCGAGAGCGCGCGACGGCGCGTGATCGCCGCCGGGGAGATGCTGGAATTGGGCGAGCGCGCGGCCGCGATGCATCGGGAGTGCGGGCAGGAGATCGCTCGCCTCGGCGTAGACCTGCTGGTCGGCGTGCGCGGCCTGGCGCGCGAGCTGGTCGAAGGGGCGCGCGAGGCCGGACTGGAGGCGGCCCTCTTCCTGGAGACGCCGGAAGAGGCGGGGCGGTGGTTAGCCGAGCATGTGCAGCCGGGTGATGTGATCCTCATCAAAGGGTCACGCGCCGTGGGTATGGAGCGCGCTCTGGAGACGCTTCGGCGAGCCCTCGCTCATGGAGAGGAGGCGCGGTGACGCGACATGTTGCGCTATCTGCTCTACGAAGTCTTGTACGTGCACTATCACGATCGGTTCCATCCGTGGCTCGATCCGCTGAACGTCTTCCGCTACATCACGTTTCGCACGGCCTATGCGGCCATCACGGCGCTCCTCATCAGTCTCGTGCTCGGTGGATGGTTCATTCGCAAGCTCGGCGAGCGTCAGATCGGGCAACCGATCCGCGAGGAGGGACCGGCGTTGCATCAGGCCAAGCGCGGGACGCCGACCATGGGTGGGGTGCTCATCATCGTGTCGGTCCTGCTCGGGACATTCCTCTGGGGGAACTTGCGCAATGGCTATGTGTGGTTGGCGCTGGCGGCGCTGGTGCTCTTCGGGCTGATCGGTTTCCTCGACGATTACCTGAAGATCGTGCAGCGGCGTTCACTCGGACTGACAGGCCGGCAGAAGCTGCTGGCGCAAAGCGCCATCAGCGTGATGATCGGGCTGACCCTCGTCTATGGCCTCGATTACTCGCTGGTCCTCAGCGTCCCCTTCTTCAAACGCTTTCGGCCCGAGCTGCCTGTGGCGCTCTATCTGATCTTCATGTCGCTGGTGATCGTCGGATCCTCCAATGCGGTGAATCTGACCGATGGTCTGGATGGCTTGGCCATCAGCATCGCCTTCATCACGATGGCGGCGCTGACGGGGTTCACGTATGTGACCGGGCATGCCGAATTCGCTCGCTATTTGAACATCGAGTACATGCCGGAGGTGGGCGAGCTGACGGTCTTCTGCGGAGCGCTCTCGGGGGCTTGTCTGGG
The DNA here is from genome assembly GCA_002923315.1 of bacterium HR10. Classification (GTDB taxonomy): domain Bacteria; phylum Acidobacteriota; class Blastocatellia; order HR10; family HR10; genus HR10. The sequence continues at coordinate 122,374 of BEHM01000002.1, read as the reverse complement.
ATTCCTCTGGTTCAACGCGCCGCCGGCCGAGGTCTTCATGGGGGATGTGGGGAGCCTCTCGCTCGGGGGCTCGATCGGGACGGTGGCCGTGATGGTGAAGCAGGAGCTGCTGCTGGTGCTCATCGGGGGCATTTTCGTCCTGGAGGCGCTCTCAGTGATGGCGCAGGTCGCCTATTTCAAGCTCACGCGGCGGATGACCGGACGCGGACGTCGGCTCTTGAAGATGGCGCCGCTCCATCATCACTTCGAGCTGCTCGGATGGAAGGAACCGAAGATCGTCTTCCGGTTCCTGATCATCGCGATTCTGTTCGCGCTTCTCAGCCTCTCGACGTTGAAATTGCGATGAGCGTGGACGTTCGGGGGAAGACCATCGTGGTCATAGGGCTGGGCGAGAGCGGCGTGGCCGCGAGCGAGTTCCTCGCGCGTCGCGGCGCACGCGTCATCGCGACCGATGCGAAGACGGAGGCCGAGCTTGGGCGCGCGCGCGAACATCTGGCGACCTTGCGCGCGCTGGGCGTCGAGATCGTCTCGGGAGGACATCCGCCGGAGCTGCTGCGCGCGGCCGATCTGATCGTCTTGAGTCCGGGCGTGCCCCCGACGCTCGACGCGCTCGCGGAAGCCCGCCGGGCGGGTGTCCCCATTCTCGGGGAGGTGGAATTGGCCGCCCGCTTCCTGAAGGGTCTGCTCATCGGCGTCACCGGGACCAATGGGAAGACGACGGTGACGGCGTGGATCGGGGATCTGCTCGCGCGTTGCGGCTACTGCGCGCATGTGGGCGGCAACATCGGGCGCGCGCTCGTGCGCGTCATCGAGGAGGTGCATGACGCGCGGTGTGTGGTCGTGGCCGAGCTGAGCAGTTTTCAACTGGAGACGATTCAAACGCTGCGCCCGCGCGTCGCCGTGGTGACGAACATCGCCCCGGATCACTTGGATCGCCACGGGAGTCTGGAAGCGTACATCGCGGCCAAGCGCCGCATCTTCCGGAACCAGACCGAGGAGGATTGGGCCGTGCTGAACGCCGACGATCCTATTGTGCGCGCCATGGCGGAGGCGACGCGCGCCCGCGTGCTCTTGTTCAGCCGCCAGGCGGACGCGCGGATTGAATGCGGCGTCCTCCTCCGGGGAGAGGAGATCGTCCTTCGATGGGGGGAGCACGAGCACATCCTCGCGCATCGGTCGGACATTCCGCTGCGGGGCCTGCACAACGTGGAGAATGCGCTGGCGGCGATCGGGGCGATGCTCGCGGGAGCGAGCCTCATGGATCCGCGCGATGAACCGGAGGCGCGCCCCGTCGCGCTCGCGCGCGTGCTCCCGGTGCGCGAGGCCGTGCGCGCGTTCCCCGGCGTCGAGCATCGGCTGGAGTGGGTCGCGCGGATTGAGGGCGTGGACTACTACAACGATTCGAAAGCGACGAACGTCGCTTCGACGCTTGTGGCGCTTGAGGCTCTCGATGGACCTCTGGTCCTCATCCTGGGCGGGCGCGACAAGGGCGATGACTTCACGCGGTTGCGCCCTGCGGTGGCCGAGCGCGTCGCGCACGTGCTGGTGCTCGGCGAAGCGGCGGAGAAGATTCGCGCAGCGCTTGAGGATGTGGTGCCGATGACGCGTTGTGCGACGCTGGAGGAGGCGGTGCGCGCGGCTCGACAGCTGGCGCGGCCGGGAATGGCGGTGGTGCTCTCTCCCGCGTGCGCGAGCTTCGACATGTTCGAGAACTTCGAGCACCGAGGGCGGGTCTTCAAGGACGCCGTGCGGCGGCTCGCCGAAGAATCGTCAGCGGCTCCGCGCGAAGGAGGGGACCGATGGTGAAGGCGCGGCGAAACCGTCCAGGGATGCGACTGGCCATCCGCGATCTCCCGATCGCGTGGGGGGATGCCGAACGCGCGGGGGATCGCGAGCGCACGGGGATTGGGGACAGAACGCTCTTCACGCTGGTCGTCGCGCTCACCCTCTTCGGCATCGTGATGGTCTACAGCGCATCGGCGGTGCTGGCGGCCGAACGCTATGGGACGCAGTATTACTTCCTCGCGCGGCAGACCGCGTGGGCGATGATCGCCTTCCTGGCGCTACTTGTCGCCATGCGCGTGGATTATCACCTCTACCAACACCCGCGACTGCTGGCGCTGCTGGTGATCGGGACGCTGCTGCTGCTTGTGGCCGTCTTCTTCTTCCCCCCTGTCAACGGCGCGCACCGATGGATTCGATGGGGATTCCTCTCGTTTCAGCCGTCGGAGCTGGCGCGCTTTGTGTTGATCGTCTTTCTCGCGGCGCACCTGGATCGGCGGATTCCGGCGGGGATCAAGCGCGCCGAGCTGACGTTCCTGCCGTGCGCGCTGGTGGCGGGCGCGATGATGGGGCTGGTGGCGCTGGAGCCGGATCTGGGCATGGCCCTCTCACTCGGGCTCATCCTGCTGGTGATGTTCTTCATCGTGAGGGTGCCCCTCCGACATCAAGCGATGCTCGGCGTGGGAGCGATTCCCCTACTCGCGTGGCTCATCGTTCGAGTGGACTGGCGATGGGAACGCATCCTCACCTACTTCGACCCGTGGCAGGACCCGAGAGGGAGCGGCTTTCAGACCATCCAATCGCTCATCGCGCTCGGCAGCGGGGGGATCACCGGGGTCGGCTTCGCGCAAGGGAAACAGAAGCTCTTCTTCCTGCCGGAGCTGCACACGGATTTCATCTTCGCGCATATCGGCGAGGAGCTGGGATGGATTGGCACGAGCGCGGTGCTGTTGGCTTTCGGCTTTCTCCTCTGGCGCGGGATGCGCATCGCCGGGCGAGCGCCCGATACATTCGGGATGTTGCTCGGCAGCGGGATCGTCGCGGCGATCCTCATCCAGGCCCTGGTTCACATGAGCGTCGCCACGGGCCTCTTCCCGGTGAAGGGGACGCCGCTGCCGCTGATCAGCTATGGTGGGTCATCGCTCCTGATCACGATGGTGGAGATCGGCGTGATGCTCAACATCGCGCAACAGGCGAGGCCGGACGATGTGTAGGGTGCTCATCGCCGCGAGCGGGACGGGCGGACATCTCTTCCCCGGACTCGCCCTCGCCGAGGCCTTCCGGCGACGCGATCCGGCGACGGAGGTGACGTTCGTGGGGACGGCTCGCGGCGTGGAAGTGACGGTGGTGCCGCGCGCGGGATTCGCGCTGGAGCAGATCGAGATCGCGGGCTTGAAGCGCGTGGGGTGGCGACAAGCGCTCCTGACCCTGTTCTGGCTCGTCCCGAAGAGTCTGTGGCAGTCCTGGCGCATCCTGCGCCGGCGTCGTCCCGATGTGGTCATCGGCATCGGGGGATACACCTCCGGCCCCGTTGTGCTCATGGCGGCGCTCATGGGGATCCCGACGCTCATCCTCGAACCGAACGCCGCCCCGGGCTTCACCAACCGCGTGCTCGCGCCGTGGGTGCGTGCCGTGGCTGTAGCCTTCCCCGAGGCCGCGCGCGTCTTCGGGGCGAAGGCGCGCGTGACGGGGAATCCGGTCCGACCGGAATTCTTCACCACGCCTGATCTGGCGCGCGAGCGTCGCCGACAGCGTCCGACGCGCCATCTGCTCATCTTCGGCGGCAGCCAAGGATCGCGCGCGCTCAACGAGCGGCTGGTGGATGCGCTGCCGCGACTCCTGGCGCTCGTACGGGAGCGCGGATCGCCGCTCCAGATCACGGCGACGCATCAGACGGGGGAGCGCGACTTCGCGTGGGTGCGGGCGGCGTACGAGCGGGCGGGCCTTCAGGAGCGCGTCACGGTTCTGCCCTTCATCGAGCACATGGCTGAAGAGATGGCGCGCGCCGATCTGGTCATCTGCCGCGCTGGGGCGACAACGCTGGCCGAGTTGGCGGCCGCTGGAAAACCGGCGATCTTGATCCCGCTGCCGACGGCGGCCGATGACCATCAGCGCAAGAATGCAGAGGCCGTGGAGCGGGCCGGCGCGGCGCGCTGTGTACTGCAAGCCGAGGCGACACCCGAGCGCCTGGCCGAGATGATGCGCGAGCTTCTGGAAGACACGGCGCAGTTGGAGGCGATGGCCGACCGCATGCGCCAGCGCGCGCGGCCGGAAGCGGCGGAGGCCCTCGTGGCGCTCGCCCTTGAGGTGGCGTCTTGCGAGAAGACGATCCGAGGCGAGCGCCAGCCGATGCGCTGTGCGAAGGAGCAGCGATGCTGAGACGTATTCGCACGATCCATCTGGTGGGCATTGGAGGCGCGGGCATGAGCGGCATCGCCGAGTTGCTGCTCAATCTCGGCTATCGCGTCTCGGGATCGGATCTGCGCATGTCGCCCATTGTGGAACGCCTGCAACGACTGGGGGCGCGCATCGCCATCGGCCATCGCGCGGAGAATATCGGCGAGGCGGACGTCGTCGTCTACTCCACGGCCGTTCGCCCGGAGAATCCCGAACTCGTGGCGGCGCGCGCGCGGCAGATCCCCGTCATCCCCCGCGCGGAGATGCTCGCCGAACTGATGCGCTTGAAGTACAGCATCGCCGTGGCCGGATCACACGGGAAGACGACGACGACCTCGATGATCGCCACCGTGCTCGCGCACGCCGGTTTAGACCCGACGATCGTCGTCGGCGGACGGTTGCGCGCTATTGACAGCCACGCCAAGCTCGGCCGCGGCGACTTCATGGTCGTCGAGGCGGATGAGAGCGATCGCTCGTTCCTGAAGCTCTCGCCCACGTTCGCCGTCATCACCAATATTGATCGCGAGCATCTGGATCATTACGCCGATCTCCTGGAGTTGCGCGAGGCCTTCGCCGAATTCGCGAATCGCGTGCCCTTCTACGGTTCGGTCATCGTCTGCCTGGACGACGAGAATGTGCAGGCGATTTTGCCGCGCATCGCGAGGAAGGTGATCACCTACGGCCTCTCCTCGCAATCCGAGGTCTCAGCCACGGAGATCGAGATGCCCGATTGCTTCCACATGGCGTTCGCGGTGCGATGGCGCGGCGAGGTGCTGGGGCGCGCGCGCATGAACCTCTCCGGGATGCACAACGTGGAGAACGCGCTGGCCGCCTGCGCCGTGGGGCTCGATCTGGAGATCCCCTTTGAGACGATCGCCGCTGCGCTCGCCGATTTTCGAGGCGTGGATCGCCGCTTCCAGGTGAAGGGCGAGGTGGGCGGAGTGCTCCTGGTGGACGATTACGGCCATCATCCGACGGAGATCAAAGCGACGTTGGCGACGGCGCGGCTCTCGGGGCGGCGCGTGGTCGTCCTCTTCCAACCACATCGGTACACGCGGACGCAGCGGCTGCTGGATGATTTCGCGCGCGCGTTCTATGACGCAGACGTCGTGCTCGTCACCGACATCTACGCGGCGGGGGAGGATCCGATCGAAGGGGTCACAGCCGAACGGCTCGTCGAGCGGCTTCGGGAGTTCGGGCACCGGCAAGCGCAGTACGTGGGCGATCTGGAGGCGGCCATCGCCGCCACGCGCGCCATTCTCCGTCCGGGAGACCTGCTGCTGACGCTCGGGGCGGGCAGCGTCACGCAGGCGGCCGATCGGCTGGTGATCGCTCTTCAGCGACCGTCAGAGACCACGGCTCAGGAGAGATGAGCATGCTCACGCGCGTGAACCAAGTCGTCATGCCACGGGCGCGCCGGACGCGGGGACGCGGGGCGCGCCGGACGCGCTTCGCCGGCGATCTCGGGCGCGAGCTCGAGCGGACAACGCGCGCGGCGAACCTGCGGCTGCGCGAACGCCTGCGGGTCGTCCCTCGCGCGCTCCTGCTGTTCGCTGGACTGGGCGCCTGTGGCTTCGCCGCTTATGCGTTCATGAACGCCTCAGCGTTCCATGTGAAGACCGTTCGGATCACGGGCGCGGAGCGCGTCACGACCCGAGAGATCGAAGCGATCATCCGCGGCGCGACCCCGGAGGGGGTGCTGCGCGCCGACCTGCGCGCGCTCCGCGCCGAGTTGCGGCGACATCCCCTCATCAAGGACGTGGAGATCACGCGCGTCTTGCCCGATGAGCTGCGCGTGCACGTGCGCGAGCGCGCGCCCGTCGCCCTCGTGCAACAGAAAGGGGCGCTCGTGTGCGTGGACGAGGAGGGCGTCATCATCGGCGATTTCCATCTGCTCGGGTCGCGTACGCTCCCGTTGCTGGTCGGCTGGAACGAGGAGGGGTCGGATCTGGCGGTGGCCGAGAATCAGCAGCGCGTGGCGCTCTACCTCCAGCTTCAGAAGGAGCTGAGCGCGCCCCCGCTGAGCTATTGGGATCGTGTGGATCAGGTGAACATCCGCGACCTGAAGAACGTCACGGTGAACCTCACTGAGAGCCCCATGACGTGGATTCATCTGGGCGATCGGGATTTCCGGCGGCGCTTCGAGCTGAGCCTGCAGATTCTGAGCGCGGTGAAGAAGCAAGACGCGGCAGAACTGCAGCGCTTGGGCGTCGCGCCGACGGCGGAACTCCTGCAAGAAGATGTGACGATCAGCTACATTGACGTCTCGCAACCCGCGCGCGTCGTGGTTCGACTCCCCGAGCCGCGACGCGCTGCGGCGCCCACACGACCGCGCGAGGCGAGAGTCCTCGAGAGGCGAACGCGAGGGCGAGCGACATCTCAACCGACACGAGCGAGGTGACCTATGGCCAGACAGGAGACGCACGTTGTTGGACTCGACATCGGCACCACGCGGACGACGGCCGTCATCGCCGAAGTCAACGATGACGGTCGGCTGGAGATCATGGGGGTGGGAACGGCGGAATCCCGAGGCCTGCGCAAGGGCGTCATCGTGAACCCGGATGCGGCGGCTGAGCCGATTCGGCGCGCCGTGGAAGAAGCCGAGCGCATGTCGGGGCTCATCGCTGAATCGGTGCACGTGAGCATGTCGGGGACGCTGTTGCGCGGGCTCAATAATCGCGGGATCATCGCCATCACGAGCGCAGATCGGCGGATCACGCGCGCCGACATCAAGCGCGTGATCGAGACGGCCTGCGTCGTCACCCTCCCGGGCGGACACGAGATCATTGACGTCCAGCCGCAGGAGTACATCATTGACGGGCAGGACGGCATCAGCGATCCTCTCGACATGCTCGGCACGCGCCTGGAGGTGGCCGTGCACATCATCACCGGCCCCATCACGGTGCGGCAGAACATCATCAGCGCGGTGAATCGCGCTGGCCTGCTCGTGGCCGATATCGTGCTGGAACCGGTGGCCGCCGCCGAGGCCACGCTCACCGATGATGAGCGGGAGTACGGCTCGGCGGTCATCAACATCGGCGGCGAGACGACGAGCCTCGCCATTTATCAGCGCGGCGCGGTACAACACACGGCGATCTTCCCCTTCGGAGGGTCTCACTTCACCAACGACATCGCCTTCGGCCTGCGCACGCCGATCCCCGAGGCTGAGCGCATCAAGCGAACCTACGGATGCGTCCTGCCGGCGCTCGCCGCCGATGGGGATGAGACGATCGAGGTCCCGAGTGTCGGTCGGCGCCCGCCGCGCGCGCTCTCGCGACAGCTCCTGTGCGAGATCCTGCAGCCGCGCGCCGAAGAACTCCTCGGCCACATCGCCGAGGAGATCAAACGCGCGGGGTTCGAGCGCGAGCTGTCGAGCGGCATCATTCTGACCGGCGGTGGGGCCTTGCTGCAGGGCCTGACCGATCTGGCCGAGCAGATCTTCGATCATCCCACGCGCCTGGGGTATCCCCTGGGCGTGACCGGGCTCTCGGAGGAAACCAACAGCCCGCTCTACACGACGGCGATCGGCCTGGTGGTGATCGCCCATCGCGGCCGCATGGGGCGATATTATCGCTCGGCCACCTCGCCCGGAGCGATCTCGCGCACGGCCGCGCGCGTCCGGAGCTGGCTGGCGAATCTCTTCTGACCCTCAACTGGAGGGGCGGAAGGACATTCTCGAAGGAGGTGAGAGAATGCACGCGGAGACCAAAGAGCTCGTGAGCAGCTTGAGGATCGACTTCGCCGAGGAGGCCACCAACGGCGCCGTGATCAAAGTCATCGGCGTTGGTGGAGGTGGCGGAAACGCGATCAACCATATGATCGAAGCGGGCGTCGAGGGCGTGCAGTTCATCGCGGCCAATACCGATCTGCAGGCTCTGAAGACGTCGAAGGCTCCCATCAAGATTCAGCTCGGCGCCAAATTGACCAAAGGGTTGGGTGCCGGCGCGAATCCCGAAGTGGGGCGACAGGCCGCTCTGGAGGATACGGAGAAGATCCTGGAGCTGGTCGAGGGCGCCGACATGGTCTTCATCACCGCCGGGTTGGGTGGGGGGACGGGAACGGGCGCCGCGCCGATTATCGCCAGCTTGGCCGTCGAGGTGGGCGCCCTCACGGTGGCCGTCGTCACCAAGCCCTTTCACTTCGAAGGGCGCCGACGAATGCAGGTGGCCGAGCAGGGATTGCGCGAGCTGCGCGAATGCGTGGACACGCTCATCACCATCCCCAATGAGCGGCTCCTGAGCATCGCGGATCGCACTATGCCCTTCACCGAAGCCTTCCGGCTCGCCGACGATGTCTTGCGGCAGGCCGTACAGGGCATCTCCGACCTGATCACCGTCCCCGGGCTCATCAATCTCGATTTCGCCGACGTCCGCACGGTCATGAGTGGCATGGGCAAGGCCCTGATGGGCATCGGACACGGGACCGGGGAGAATAAGGCGCTGGACGCGGCGAAACGCGCCATCTCCAGCCCGCTCCTGGAGGAGACTTCGATCCAAGGCGCCCGTGGCGTGCTCATCAATGTGACCGGAGGGCCGGACATCACGCTGCACGAGATCAATCAATCCATCACCCTGATCCGCGAGATCGCTCACGAGGACGCGAACATCCTCTTCGGCGCTGTGATTGATGAGAGCATCCGGAATGAGATGCGGATCACCGTCATCGCCACCGGATTCGATCACGAGTCCGAACGCGTGCCGGCGACTGAGACCAAGGGCGCTCCGGCTCGAGCGTCTGGACCGACGCCTCCACCTCCGGACGCGGGGGTCCCGCCGCGCGCCCACCAGGACCTGGATGTCCCGACCTTCATCAGGAGGCGGGCCGATTAAGTCCGAGCGCGCGTCGGAAGGTCTCACAGCGTCAAGTCTCCGCGTGCCGTCTTCGAGAAGCTGCTCGGCAGGGGAGCGGCACCGAGGGAGATTCCACCGGCGCTCACAAGATGCGCCGCGCGGATTGTAAGGTCTTCTACATGAGATCGCGCGCGTGAGGAAAGAAGGAGGGGCGCGCCTCCGAGATCGTCCGATCGCCGAGTGGGAGCGCGTTCGGATAAGCGAGACAGGCGTCCGATCCCACCCTTGATGAGAGGAAATCGCGCAACTGCTCCATGGGGTGCGCGCGCACGCGCGCGAGGATCTTCCACGTCGTTCGCTCAACCGCCGCTTCCTCGGCCGCCCGCTCATTCGGCGGGAGATCTATCCGCTGCAGCTTCTGGGCGAACCGAACGACATGCACGAGCTCATGCGTGAGGACGTACAGAAGCAGGGCGCGAAGACCGAGCGGGCGCGGCAACGCGCGCGCGGCTTCCAGCAGTCGATGGTCTTGCAGACAAATGCGATACAGCTCGTAGTGCTGGAGGATGTGGGACCCCACGCGCCGCACGAAATCATAACAGACCAGATGCGCGAGCGCCTCGTCGGTCACCTCCTCAGGGAGCAGATCGCGCAGCGTCTTCACTTCGTAGTGGATGCGCTCGCCCTCGCGCTCAGAGAGCGCATAAAACCCCCACACCAGGTGCTCGGCCTGACGGCGCGCGCGTTCGATCATCCGCAAATGTCCGGCCTCAAATCTCGGTCGCATCCGAGGCTCATTATACCATGGTGCGGCGCGATCCGGCGCTCCGCGCAGCGATCAGGGGCGATCGAGCCCGATCTCCGAAAGGACCTCTCGCGCCGCCAGCGGACGCGCGAAGCGCACGTCCGTGGACATGAGGAATCCCGTCGAGGAGCGCGCCGTGAGACTCCCGTGCGTGCTGCGCAATTGGACGAACCAATCGAAGCGTCGACTCCCGAAGTAATACCCATCCTGCAAACTGAGCAGGAGATCGGCGGGATTCTCCACCTGACGACCGGCCATTGCCTCATAAATGCGGCGCACGACGTCCGGATAGATATGCTCGGCCGTCGCCTCAAATAAGGCCTCCTGTGGGATGAAGCCATCGGGATACCCCTTCCCTTCCCGCTGGATGGCGTCCCAGAGGGGACGGAGCTGCAGAGGATCGCCGCGCACGGCATCGTATCGGAACGCCTGGCGCGCCGGATCGAACAGCAGGCGCGCGCGCCCCTCCCGGCTTTCGACGACGATCACCGGAGTCGCTCGCGATGCCTCCGGTTGGCGCGCGCGGAAGATGCACAGCTCTACGCCCGGGACATCGCGCGCGATGCGGCAGATCTGCTCCCATGCCTCCGGATGCGCGTAGAGCGCGACGGCGCCGATCAATCCGTAACCGGGGATCACGACGCTCCGCGCATCGCGCACGCGCGCCTCCACCCGATACCCCGCCGCGCGCAACGCCTCCTCCAGCGCGATGCGCCCGCGGATGAAGAGCGTGTTCCCATGATCCGAGAAGAGCGTGATCGTCAACGCGCCGCGCTCCTCATAGAGCAGCTCACGCAGAACCTGCTCGACCATGAGCAGCTGACGCTTCACCTGCTCGGGCGAGCGCACGTGGAACAGGACATCGGTCGTCGAGAGATGCGCGATGAAGACGCGTGTTCGAGAGGCGCGAAATCGCGCGCGCATGCGCGCCAGATCGTCGAAGAACGCTTTCTCCGGGAAGAGATACGCCGGCCCGCGCAACAGGCCGGGGAACGCGTAATCGAGCCGACGGTGATACGGCAGCTCTTGCGCGAGGGTGACGCGCACACCGCCGCTCAGGCGATTCCTCCGCCGATCGAAGTACCGATTCTCATATCCGGGCGAGGGCGGCGCATGGAGCAGCGCCGAGAGCGCCACATCCGAATCGGCCGGGAAGGTGCTGATCACGCGCTGCGGGGGGAAGAATTCGCGGAAATGGCCCTCCCGCCACAAGGCGGCCATGATCTCGAAGGGGACACCATCGAGGCACAACACCAGATGCCGCGTCGGCTCTCCCGTCGAAACGGACCGAGCGACCACATGCTCCAACTTCCCCGCCCGGAAAAAGAGGAACCGATCGGCCCGTCCATCGCCGTCTGCATCTTGCAGAACCAAGCGCTCGTCCCCGCCCCCCTCCGCGCGATACTCCCACTGATCCACCCTCCCATCCGCATCGCGATCCTGCGCCCCAAGCTCATGAAGGTGTGGCCGCAGCGGCTTCCCCCATCGGACGATCGCTATCGTCGCGCCCGACACCAGCAAGGAGACGCTGATCAAAAGCCCAATACCGAAGGCCCTTCTCATAACCGCACCACATTGGCCCGAGCGCCGAAAGCTCGCGTGGCATTCCGAAGGTCCACGACCAGCGGCGCGTGCTCGACGATGAGCCGATAGTCGAAGGCCCTGTGATCGGTCACGATCACCGCTGCCTCGCATGCCGCGAGCGTCCCCGCGCTCACAGACACGCGCTCCACCTCCTGTCCCCCGATCTCCAAGCGCTCGACATAGGGGTCCGAATAGACCACCTGCGCGCCGCGCCGCCACAACTCCTCGATGATCACGAGCGCCGGAGATTCCCGCACATCCCCGACATCGCGTTTATACGCGACGCCGAGGATCAGAAGCCGCGTCCCCTTCACCGGCTTCCCTCGCGCGTTGAGCGCCTCCGTGATCACCTCCACGGCCACATGCGGCATGCGCCGATTGATCTCCTCCGCCACCCCAATGAGCCGAGGCTCAACGCCATGACGTCGCGCCTTCCACACCAAATACCCGGAATTCGCCGGAAGGCACACGCCTCCGATCCCCGGTCCCGGCATGAAGGACATGAAGCCGAAGGGCTTGGTCGCCGCCGCCTCGATGACTTCCCACACGTCCACATCAAGCGCTCGACAGATGAGGGCGAATTCATTGGCCAGGGCGATGTTGACGGCTCGAAACGTGTTCTCCAAAAGCTTCGCCATCTCGGCCACCCGCGCCGAAGAGACGACGTGCACCGTCGGGATGATTTGCCGATAGGCCAGTGCCGCCAAGTCCCCGCTCCGTGGGCTCACGCCCCCCACGAGTTTGGGGATGTCTCGAAGCCGATAGCGCCGATTGCCCGGATCAATCCGCTCCGGGGAATAGGCCAGGTAAAAATCCCGATCCACCTCCAAGCCCCGCGCGCGCAAGCGCGGCAAGAGGACCTCCTCCGTCGTCCCCGGATAGGTCGTGCTCTCCAGGACGATGAGCATCCCCTCATGGAGATGGCGCGCTACGGTTTCAGTCGCCTGCCAGATGTAGGACAAATCCGGCTCCCGCGTCTTGCTCATCGGCGTGGGCACGCAGATGAAGACCAGCTCCGCTTCGGCCAGTACCCCCACGTCCCCGGTCACGCGCAAAGCCTCGCTTCGAACAAGAGCAGCGACCTCCGAGGAGGCGACATCCGTCACATAGCTCTCCCCACGCTGAAGGCAGGCGACGCGGTGCGGATCCGCCTCCAGCCCCGTGACCGGAAACCCCGCTCGCGCGAACTCCACCGAGAGCGGCAATCCCACATGCCCCAACCCCATGACGACCACCTGCGCCTTCCGCTCGAGGATTCGCGCCTCCAGCACCTTGTGTCCTTCTGCCGGCATATGCACTCTCCCCGCCCCCGCCACGTGATAGCTCCAGACAGGAGAGGCTCAATTATATCAGGTCTCCCCGCCACGACCGGCATCGCCCGGGTTGCTTCTCAAACGCGACCGGTGAACCGTATATGGAGTCGCTCTCTACTCCTTTCGCCGGAGCTCAAAATACTCCCTTTGGCCGATTGACTCTCCTTTGAACGCGCGTACACTCTGAGCCAAACCAGCAAGGAGGAGGGGATATGGACCAACTGAGGAGTGCCAGAAGCCGACGCCACAGGCAGCGGCTTTTTCTCACCGTGGCCGTCCTTGGATTCCTCATCTGGGGGTCTTCGCGACCGAGTGACTCGCTCATGGCCTCAGCCCAAGAGCCAGCGACCTTGTACGTGCAGAAATGTATTCAAGGTGGCAGCCCTGACAGCTTTCGCTTCGACATCTATGACGAGAACGGGCAGTGGATAGCAGTTGTTGGTCTTGAACCCAACGATTTCTTCACGCCAAAAGGGGGATGCCCCTTGGTCGCCTTCAAGTCCGTCCCCCTCATCCCCGGCCAGTACTACATCGTGGAGACTCCCCCATCAGGATGGCAACTGCTGAGCGGCCCTGAATGCACGGTGAATGTCTTCTGTAGAACTGGCAGAAGGCTGGGTGATCCTGAAATGTGCGGCCCACGTCTTGACCCGGGACAAACCGTCTGGTGCACGTTCACGAATGCTCCGGCACGCGATCAAGCTCCTGGTGGGATTCCCATCGAGATCCAGAAAAGGGTATATGGAGGCGACGGGACGTTCATGATTCCCTACTCTTGTGCCCGCCCCGATCCCGGGAGGAACATTTGTGCGCTAAGCCGGTTCAATGTCTCAACTCTTGGGGGTACAGGGGCGATCGGGGGGATCCTTCCTGAGCCTATTTGTCTTTCGTACAGGGACTTTCTTGTCCCTCCTACCCCCCCCCAATGTGCCTTCCTCAGGAGCCAGTGTTGGGCACGCTGGGAATGTGACGGCGCAGCAGAAGATGTGCCGTTGACCCGTACCGATCGGTGCCCCTCTGGAGGCATTGTTGATGAGCCCGTATGGCTTTTGGACCCGGAAATAGTCGAACCGCCGGGTAAAGGATGCGTCTTCCAAGGCTTCCGATGCGCGTACGAGAACGAGTGCAAGGGTGGCGGTGGAAGTGGCGGAGGGGGCAAACCCAATCTCTCGGTGACCAAGAGATGCGAGCCGAAGACGGTAGCTGCCGGCTTCCCGGTCACGTGCACGATCACCGTGGCCAACAGCGGTGCGACGGCGCAGTTGTTCAGCCTCGTCGAGCAGATGCCCTCAGGCATGGAGCTGATCTCCGCTTCGCCGCCCCAATGGGTGAGCGTGCAAAACGGCCAGCTCATCATCCGCGGAAGCGTTGGGCCTCACTCCAGCGTCACCATCACCATCACGGCCGTCGCGACCGGACATGGTCCGCTCATGAACTCCGTTGAATTAACCTGGGGGTCTCCCGACCCCTGCGGTGGCAGAGATCGTCCCGGTTGTCCCCCCACCTTCGTTCAGCAAGCGAGCGCTTCGATTTCGAGTCGCGGACGGCCGAGCACGGTGGGAACGGCGTTCATCGCTGCCAGTGCGATTCGGACGGCCAGTGAGACGACAGCCTCAGCGCCGGTCCCCAAAGGCGTGTTGCTCGTGGACTCCGAGTCGAACCAATTGCGCGTCTACCTCTCCAAAGGCGATGGCACCTTCCGACGGTTCAAGACCTACGGTACGGGTCAGAGTCCTGTGGACGTGAAAGCGGGCGATTTCAATCACGATGGCAAGACCGATGCTGTCGTCGTGAACTCGCTCTCGGACAGCCTCTCCATCTTCCTCGGCAATGGGGATGGGACGTTCCAGAAAGGGCGCCAGCTGCAACTCTTCGGCACAAAGCCTGTCGCCGTCGCTCTGGCCGACTTCGATCAGGATGGGGTGCTCGATCTGGCCGTCGCGCAGAATGGATCGGCGGACATCGCCATCCTGCTTGGCCGAGGCGACGGGACGTTCCGCCCGCTGGCGACCATTCCACTGTTTGATGGGAGGCCCAGCTCGGTTGTCGTCGCGGACTGGGATGAAGACGGAGTCCCGGATTTGATCGTGACGGCGATTGGCTCCAATGAGGTCGTCTTCTTCAAGGGAGACGGCCGGGGTCGCTTCAGCGAAGCCGGGCGGAGAGACGTCGGCGAGTATCCGATGGCCAGCGCAACGGGCGATTTCGACCGGGATGGCCAGATGGACGTCGCCGTCGCAAATTTCCTCTCGAATTCGATCACCTTCCTCCTTTCCCAGGGCAAGAGCCGCAGTCTCGGCTTCACGCGCGTGGACGTACCCTCGATCGAGAGTCCGACGTTCATCATCAGCGGTGACTTCTTCAACGGGGTGATCGGCGTGGCCGTTCCCAACTTCACGGGCAACTCGGTCACGTTCATCGGCTTCCAGGATGGACGACCACGTGTGGTTCGGCGGCTTCGGGCAATCGCGGAGCCGGTCTCACTGGGGCTCGGCGACTTCAATGACGATGGATTGCTGGACATCGCCGTCGCTGGTCTCCCTGTCGGAAACCTGGTCGCGCTTCTGGGCCGAGACGACGGGACGTTTGTTCTGAAGCGATGAGCCTTCGGGCCGGGGCTTTTCCCTCAGCCCCGGCCCTTCATATCGCCGTGAGCTGCTCGAGCAACAGTTCGCTCGAAGGATTATCTGCGATATCGCGGTACCGATAAATGAAGCGAATGATCCCGGCGCGATTGATGATGAAGACGCCGGGCATTTGTCGCACGTCTCCGATTGGCTTCCCCGCTGAATACCCGCTTCGCCACGTGCGAAATCCCCGCCACCAGACCCGAGGCCCGAGGACTTGCATGAGCGTCCCCGCGCTCAGCCCATAGGCGGCATACGCCTTTCGCTCCGGATCGGCCAGACAGGGGAAGGGCACATCCTGCTCCCGACAAAAAGCCTGTGTCTGTTCGGGATCGCCCTGGCCGATGAGCACGATCTCCGCTCCGTGCGCCTTGAACCGTTCGTAATCGCGTCGCAACCCGGCGACGTGTTCCCGGCAGAACGGTCAGCCGAAGTGGCGCGCGAAGACGAGAACAACCAGCCCACGGGCCCAGAACGAAGAGAGGCGCACGCGTTGCTCATCTGCACTGGCCAACTCCACGTCGGGAGCTGGGTCTCCGACTCTGAGCATCGTAGTTCCTGCCTCCGAGAGTCCCGTTCCGACCTCGCCTTGCCGTGATCGCCTTCCACGGTAGAGCGGCTCACCAGCCGTTCATCCCTTCACGACGCCGATCGGGCGCAACCGAGCGACGCGCCGAGCGATCCCTGCCGCTTCGACGACACGCGCGACGTCGTTCACGTCCTTATAGGCTTCGGGGATCTCTTCGAGCACGCCGTCTTTGCTGGCCGCTTTGACGAGGACGCCGCGCTCGGCCAGTTGCTTCCGCACCTGATTGATGTCGCGTCCCTTCTTAGCCGCCGTGCGCGACATGACGCGTCCGGCGCCGTGACAGCTGGAGGCGAAGGTCTCCTCAGCTGCCGTCCCGATGAGCACATACGATGCGCGCCCCATATCGCCGGGGATGATCACTGGCTGCCCGATCGGGCGATACAGCTCGTGCAGTTCGGGATGCCCGGCCGGCAGCGCGCGTGTCGCCCCCTTGCGATGCACCAGAACGCGCCGCGGTTTCCCTTCGATCGTGTGCGTCTCGAACTTAGCGATATTGTGCGCGACGTCGTAGACGATCTGAAGGTCCCCTCCAGCGCCGAAGTGCTTTCGGAACACCTCCCGTACCCAATGGGTGATCATCTGCCGATTCGCGAAGGCGAAATTGGCTGCCGCATTCATCGCCCCCAGGTAGTCCTGCCCTTCCGGGGACCGGATGTAGGTGGCCGCCATCTCCTTATCGGGGAGGTGAATGTCGTACTTCTGCATGGCCGAACGCAGGACCTTCAGATAATCGGTGCAGACCTGATGGCCGAAGCCGCGCGATCCCGTGTGAATGAGCACGGTGACCTGCCCCGGATGCAGCCCGAAGGCGTGCGCGGCCGCGCGATCGAAGACCTCCTCGACGTACTGAATCTCCAGGAAGTGATTGCCCGATCCGAGCGTGCCCAACTGATCGGCCCCGCGCTGACGGGCATGTTCGCTCACGGCCTTCGGGTTCGCCCCGGGGATGCATCCGCGCGACTCGATATGATCGAGGTCTTCCTCCCGCCCATAGCCATGCTCGACGGCCCATTGCGCCCCCAGGCGCAATACGTTGTCCATCTCCGCGCGATTCACGCTGATCTGCCCCTCACGCCCCGTCCCCGCGGGCACCGCGTGGAAGAGGTCCTCCACGATGCGCTCCAACTTCGGGCGAACCTCCTCGACGGTCAACTCCGAGCGGAGCAGGCGCACGCCGCAGTTGATGTCAAAGCCAATGCCGGCCGGCGAGACGACGCCTTCCTCCGCATCCGTCGCGGCCACGCCCCCGATGGGGAATCCATAGCCCTGATGCACATCCGGCATGACGATCGGACGCCCCACGATGCCGGGCAGAAACGCCAGGTTCGCTGCCTGCTCCAGCGAGAGGTCCCGCGTCACGGTCTCCAGCAACTGATCATCCACGTAGATAATCACATCCGTCTGCATGCCCGGCTTATACGTGCGCGGGATCATGTACCGATACTCATCGAGTTTCACGAGAATCCGACGCCAATCTTTCGACATGGTGACCCCCCTTGTCTCCTGCTGAAGACACAATTATACACGATCGGCGCGCTTTTGCTAAAATTGAGAGCCGTATGAGCGAGCCGTTCCGAGAACGCCTCCGTCCGCTCAGCCTCCACACAAAGGTCGCCCTCTCGATCGTCGCCCTGGTCCTGGTGATCTTCGGCGCCCTCCTCTCGATCTATCTCTCGACGACCCGGACGCTGATCGCTGAGGAGAACCGGCGGCGCGCGGAGCTCTTGGCCGCGCAACTGGCGCAGCATCTCTCTTCAGAACAAGCGATGGATCTGGCCGCGCTGCGCAATGATGCCCTCTACTACCAGCGGGCGCATGGCGAGATCACAGAGATCCATATCTACGGTCTGACGCGCTCGGGGGTGCGGGAGATCGTCACCTTCCCGGTGGGGACGGCCGAGAGCGCCGTCCCCCTCGATCTGCTGGGTGAGGTCCAGGGAGGAAGAGTTCGCTCTCGCCTCGAGCGGGAGAACAAGGGAAGCTATCGGGTCGCTGCCGGAGCGCCTATCGAGAGCGACGGCAAGCTCATCGGGTTCGTCTTGGTGCGCGCAGAGCTGTCGGACTATAAGGCCTTGCTCAAGCGCGTGCACCGTCTCACCTGGCTCGCTCTCCTGATGGCCGTCGGGGGAATCACCCTGTCCCTGCATTTGCTCTTCCGCCGATTGATCTACCGACCGATCCGCGCGATCCTCCACACCATGCATCGAGCGGAGGCGGGGGATCTTCAGGCGCGTGTCCCCGTGCGCTCTCCGGATGAGATGGGTGCGGTGAGCCTGGGGCTGAATGCCCTGCTCGCTCGCGTTCAACAGATGACAGAAGCCCTGGAGGCGGAGCAAGATCGGTTGCAAGCGCTCGTGCGCGAGGCGACGGCGGAGCTGAGCGAGCGGAATCGGCAGCTCCAGGAGGCGAATCGTCAGCTCTTCGCGCTCCAACGCCAGCTCCTGCAGATGGAGCGATGGGCGGCGGCGGGTCAGCTGGCCACGCAATTCGCCCACGAGATTGGAACGCCGCTCAACCTCATCTCCGGGCATATCCAACTGCTGCGCGCCCGCACGCACGATGAGGAGGGGATCCGTCGGCTCACCATCATCCTCGGACAGATCGAGCGCATCGAACGCATCGTGCGCCGCCTGCTCGATTCCACGCGGAGACCGCGACCGGAGCGCCAGCCCCTTCAGTTGGAGCCGCTGCTACAGCAGGTGGCTGAAATTATCGCTCCGACCTTGGAGAGTCGCGGAATCGAGCTGATCACAGAGGTCACTCCCGATCTGCCGGAGATCCTCGGCTCGCCCGAACACCTGCAGCAGGTGCTCATCAACCTGATTGATAATAGCCTCGATGCGATGCCCGAGGGTGGGCGCTTGATCCTTCGCGCGTTCGCTGAAGAGGATGGAACGGTCTCGATCGAATGCGAGGACACAGGCATCGGAATAAGCCCCGACATCCTGCCCCGCATCTTCGAACCCTTCTTCACGACGAAGCCGGAGGGGATGGGGAGTGGACTCGGCCTCTCCATCGTGCGGCACATCGTCCGAGAGCATGAGGGCGAGATCACCGTGCACAGCGAACCCGGACGGGGCACGCGCGTGCGCCTTACCTTCCCCGCCCTGACGACGCGATGCTCGGCCTTGGAGGAAGGAACATGAAGCGAATCCTCGTCGTGGATGATGATCGAGAGACCTGCGAATTCCTCATCGAAATCCTCTCCACCGAGGGCTGGTCGGTGGAGGCGACCCAATCCGCCGAGGGTGCGCTGGCCCTTCTGGACCGCGAACCTTTCGATTGCGCCCTCGTCGACCTGAATCTGAACGAACCGCGAACGGGTCTAGACGTGCTCAAGGCATGCAAAGACCGATCGCCTCGCACGGAAGTCATCCTGATCACCGGCTTCGGGACGCTGGAAGCCGCCATCGAAGCGTTGCGGGAAGGCGCTTTCGATGTCATCTCCAAGCCGTTCACCGTCGAGGATGTGCGGGCGACCGTGCGCCGCGCCCTCCATCCGCGCGAGCCGGCGCGGGGAGAAGACCTGCTGGAGAGTGCGCTCAAACCTTATGAGGCCTCCGGCCTCATCGGCCGCACCCCACGGATGATCGAGCTGTACAAAGAGATCGCGCGCGTGGCGCCGACCTCTTCGACTGTGCTGATTGTGGGAGAGTCGGGGACGGGGAAGGAACTGATCGCTCGCGCCATCCATCAGCACAGCCCGCGCGCGTCGCGCCCCTTCGTCGCCGTCAATTGTGGCGCCCTGACAGAGACGCTGCTCGAAGCGGAACTCTTCGGCCACATGCGGGGCAGCTTCACCGGCGCCGTCGCCGATAAGAAGGGGCTCTTTGAGGAAGCCCACGGAGGGACAATCTTCCTGGATGAGATCAGCGAGACGACCCCCGCCTTGCAGGTGAAGCTGCTCCGCGTCTTGCAGGAGGGCGAGATCAAACGCGTCGGCGAGACGCGAACCCGCCGCGTGGACGTGCGCGTGATCGCCGCGACGAATCGTCATCTGGAGGAGGAGGTCCAGGCTGGGCGCTTCCGCGAGGACCTCTATTACCGCCTGAGCGTCGTGACCTTGCGCGTTCCCCCCTTGCGCGAGCGTCGCGAGGATATCCCGCTGCTGGCGGCCTATTTCCTCCGACGCGCTCTCCAGCGAACGGAACGCACGCTCGCCTTCTCTCCCGCCGCTCTCGAAATGCTCATGGCCTATTCCTGGCCGGGAAATGTCCGCGAGCTGGAGAACAGCATCGAATACGCTGTCATCCACGCGCGCGGAGGATTGATCACGCCCGAAGACTTGCCAGAACGCGTCCGGTCCGCTATGCCCCACCTCACACGAGCACGCACCTCAATGACGCTGGAAGCCCGGCTCTTTCACGACCTCCCCTCGCTCGACGAGTTGGAGCGCCGCTACCTGCTCTACGTCCTCGAGGCCGTCAAGGGCAACCGGAGCCGCGCGGCTGAGATCCTGGGCATTGATCGGCGCACGCTCTACCGCATGGCTGAACGCTTCGGCATCCCCTTGGAACGAGCGAGCGCAGATTCCTGACGGACATCACGTGGAGCACGACGCGCGAGACGAAGGGATGGTCTCCCCGTCCTGCAGCATCGGTTCTCCCACAGGAGATTCGGGCCTCCGCGTGCGGATCTCCCGAATCGAGTAGATCGGCTTCCGCTGCGACTCGAAGTACGTCCGCGAGAGGATCTCGCCGAGCAGTCCGAGCGAGATCAGTTGCCCCCCGGTGACGATGAGCAAGACGCTCAACAGAAGGAGCGGGCCGTGTTGCTCCATGATCGAGATGTGGCGCCAGAGCTTCTCCCCCACAAGGTACCCGTCCAGCCCGAGGCCGCCGAGCAGCATCGCGACTCCCCAGCTTCCGAACAGACGAAGGGGATGGGCGAGATAGCGCAGCAGGAAGGCGATCGTCAGCAGATCGAACGTCACGCGCAGCGTGCGCGAGAGGCCGTATTTGGAGCGCCCCCACCGACGGGGCCGCACGCGCACGGGGACTTCGGCGAAGCGATCCCGCCATTGACTGACGAGCGCCGGAATGAACCGATGTTGCTCGCTATAGAGGCGAATCTCAGCCAGCGCCTCTCGCCGATAGGCCTTGAATGTCGAGCCGAAATCCTTCAAGGGCACGCCCGACACTTGTGCTGCCAGCCAGTTGGCGACGCGCGAGGGAAGGCGGCGGGTCAGCCAGGCATCCGATCGCTTCTCACGCCATCCGCTGACGAGATCGTATCCCTCGTTGAGCTTGTGCAGCAGACGCGGAATGTCGCGCGGATCATATTGCAAATCCCCATCCATGGCGATGATGATCTCCCCCCGCGCGAAATCGAATCCCGCCGCCAGGGCCGCCGTCTGCCCGAAGTTCCGGCTCAGCCGAAGGACCCGTACGCGCGCATCCCGCTCGCAGAGGCTCACCAGCCGCTCATACGTCCCATCCGTGCTTCCATCATCCACGAGGATCAGCTCATAGGGCTCGCCCAGACCCTCCATGACAGCGGTCACTTCCTCCCACAACGCCTCCACGTTCCCCTCCTCATCGCGGAGAGGAACAACGAGGGAATAGCGGATCGCCGTGGGCTCAGACGAACGCTCCCATTCTGTGTCGCTCAGCGGCCTCTTCATACGTCACCAGGCGAACTCCTCTTCGCCGAATTTCGTCTCGGACGAACGGGCTCGTGAGGGCGCGCACTTCCTCCTCCCGACAGGAGCGAAGCCGCGTGCGCACCGCGCGCAAGGCCTCGTCCACAAAACCGGGATGGCACATCAGTTCGCTCACCCCCTCCGGCAGGTGCCTCACGATCGCCAGAAGAACCGGCTCCGTGAGAGCGCCCGTGTGAAAGAGCCCGAAGAAACGATCGGGAAAGAAGACCCCTGCTTCACTGAGCGTGCGACGCCCCCGTTCGGCCAGCCACGTCACAGCGAGAGCCCGAGGCCATGCCCGCCCCACGGCCCGCGAGACGGAGAAAGGAACACGCTCCTGAGGCAGCCGCATCGCGCGGATCCCATACTCCGGAAGCAGGCGAAGGACGAGGTCACGCAGAAGGGGAAGGACGTGCAGATGCTTGTGGCTGTCGACATGCGTCGGTCGGATTCCGGCCTCGAGCACCCGCTCAAGTTGCGCGCGCGTCTCCCGCTCCAGATCATCTCGACGGATGAAGCCGAGCTGAAGGCGAAGCAGGAACCCCCTCACCGAATGGAATCGCCCGTGAGCATTCACGAGCGTGGGAATCTTCTCGGCAGGAGAGACAGGACGCTCATCCACCCACACCAGATGCACGCCGAGACCCAATCGCCGAGCGGATCGCGCCCGAACAAGAGCATCCTCGAATGCCGGGCCCACGGCCATCAGGCTCGCGCCCGTCACGATCCCCTCGGCATGAGCCTGAAGGATCGCCCGATTGATGCCCGGCGTGAGCCCGAAGTCATCGGCCGTGACGATCAGATACTTCCCCACGACGCGCCCTCCTGATGGCACCTCGATGCGGATCGCGCACATCCTTTCAGCACCTGCTCGCGCCCCTCATCCTCAGGTCGTTTTCGCGAGCGCGACTACGGGATCCAACCTGGCCGCCCGAACGGCGGGATAGAACGACCCCAGGAGACAACTCCCCACTCCCATCAGGGCGGCGATTAGCATCCACCGCCCTTCGACATGGAAACTCAACGAGGTCGTGCGCATGATGAGTCCCCCTGCGCCCCAGGACACGCCCACCCCCAGCAGAGTGCCCACGAGTCCCAGCCCGAACGCCTCTTGCAGAACGATTCTCATGATCCACCGTCGGGACGCTCCGAGAGATTTCAACAGCCCGATCTCGTGCGTGCGCTCGCTGACGGCAGCATACATGACGACGAAGACACTGAGCCCCCCGATGAGCGACGCCACTCCCACCAGCACCCGGAGGAAGACATCGAGCGCCGGAACGCTCTGACGGTACACTCGCGGCAGATCCTGCGTGAAGACGAGGCGAAACTCCGGGAAGCGGCGACTCACCCGCTCGGCCACCAGGGGCGCGGCCTCCGGCCGAACGCACTTGATCAAGAAGAATGAACACCGCTCGGGAGTCCCTCGCAGCTTTTGGAGAGCGGTGAGGCGGACCTTCACGCGCGCTCCCATCTCCGGCGCGAAAATCCCCACGACCCGAAACGGGCGACCCAGGACGTCTATTCGATCCCCCACACTGATTCCGTGTGCGCGCGCATGAGAGGGATCAACGAGGGCATCGTCCTCGAACATCAGGGGCCGGCCGACGATGATTCGAAGGCCGCTCGTCCGCGCATACGAATCGGGATCAATTCCCTCGATGGCTCGAAATCCGGTTCCCCCAACGCCTTCCTGAACGAGATACCCCACCGGCGTGACCTCCTTCACCCCTTCGATCTCTCCGAGCGACGTCGCATACGCGACGGGGAGCGAGAGCGGCAGACCCAACATGCCGAACGCTCCGGCCTGTGAGGAATAGACAATCAATTCAGCTCCGATCTGCTGATCCCGCTCGGCGCGTTCGCGGATCTCTCCATCGGCCAGTCCGGCGAAGAGAAGAACGAGCGCCACACCGAGCGCGACGCTCCCGATGCTGAGAAGCGCTCGCACGGGTCGGCTCCGAAAATTAGCCAGCACGAATTCCCACACGAGATTCTTCCTCCTCGCCGGCGTCGGGCGAAGTGCGACACGCGGGCATGCTTGAGCGCCTGTGCGCCCCGCGCGCTCGCCAAAACCGGATCAGGAAGACGAGCGCGAGGAGGGCGATGACGGCGCCCACCACCCACAGGCGTCGCGCCGGCGATGTCCAGGCCGACCACAGAGACGCCACCGCCAAGCTGTAGAACGAGGCCCAGAGGAACGCGCTCACCAGATTCAGCACACTATACGTGAGCGCGGGCATCCCCAACGTTCCACAGACCAGCGGGATCGTGATCCGAAGTCCGGCGAGAAATCGCGACGCCAGAACGACGCCTGGCCCATAGCGCGCGACTAACGCCTCGGCCCTCTCGCGCGACCGTCGGAATCGCGCCGAGCGGCGGAGCCGCGACCATCCGTATCGCCGCGCCAGAAAGAAATAGATCTGATCTCCTGCCGCTCCTCCGAGGGCCGCCGCCACGATGACGCCCGGCAGATTCAACAGTCCCCTCTTCACCAACCAGACGGCGACGACCACGCTCTCCTCTCCGCCCAAAACGGCCCAGAGGAAAACGCCCCAATAGCCATAGGCGCGAATATGTGACTCAATCGAAGCGTCCATGAGCGGCGACCTCCTGCGCCGGGATGCCGAGCGGCGGCAGATCGCGACCGATTTCCCGAATGACGCGAACGATGCGTTCGACGTCGCTCGGATGCAGCCCCGAATACACGGGCAACTGTCGCGTCTCGACGGCCGTCTCGGCGACCGGGCATGGACGGGCCTCCGATGCGAAGAGCGGGAGCGTCGTGCAGATGTCCACGTGCATCATCTCGATGTCAATCCCGCGTCGAAGGGCGCGACGCGTCAGCGCCTCCGGATCGGACACGCGAATGCAATACTGGTAGTAAACGGGCTCGGTCTCCGGCAACGGATGCGGCAGCGCGAGCGATGCCATCCCCGCCAATCCCTCGCTCAATCGGCGCGCGTATTGCCGACTGCGGGCGTTCCACTCCTCGACATAATCCAGCGCCCGCAACCCGATCACGGCCTGCGCATTGCTGTACCGGCGACGATAAGAGGCAGGCAGCGGATCCAGTCGTCGGATCTTCTCCCAGAGAAAGGCCGAGACATCCCGATCGCCCACGAGAGAAGCGAGCCAAAACACGGGAAACAAGCTGAAGGTGAAACCGCGCGGACTGATGAAGACCTGCTGCAGCCATCCGAGCACGAGCTTCCCCAGGACTGAGAGCGCCGACGGCCACGGTTCGGCTTCCGCCAGGCGGCGGATGCGCTGCGCGAGCGCATCATCATCGGTAATGGCCATGCCGCCGCCGTACGTGTTCAACCCCTTGAGGAGCTGGAAGCTGAAGAAGGCCGCGTGGCCGAAGGTCCCGACTTTGCGACCGCGATAGGTCGCCCCGAGCGCGTGCGCGCAATCCTCGATGACCCAAAGATCATGACGTTCGGCGAGGCGAAGGATCGGCTCCATGTCGCACGGCTGACCGTAAAGGTGCGTGGGAACGACCACCCGTGTGCGCTCGGTGATCGCCCGGGCCATATCCTGAGGATCGAGCGTGTAGGTGCGCGGATCAACGTCTACGAAGACCGGCCTGAGTCCGGCCACGCGCGCCATCTCCGGCACGACCCAGAAGGTGAGCGCCGGGATGAGAATCTCCGATCCCTCAGGCAGGTCCAGCGCCCGCAGGATGTAGTAAAAGGCCATCCGCCCGTATGACGCCGCGATGGCCTGCCGCACACCATGATAGGCGGCGAATCGTTCTTCGAACTCTCGAATGGCCGGGCCGCGAACTCCTTGTCCCGAGAGAAGCGCCCGCATGGCCGCGCGCCACGCGCCCGGCGCTTGTCGGGCCCCATAGCGCGCAATCGTCCGAAACACGAGACGTCACCTCCTCCCCGCCCTATCCTGGAAAGAGCGCCGCTTCGACCTCCAGATGCCGACGCTCGGCATACGCATCGGCCCAGCTCAGCAGACGCTCGAATAATCCCGACATCGGCAATCGCAAGTAGGTCCACAACCACGAGGGACGAACGTAGAACCGCGAATAAGCCGTCTCCAGCAGGAAGATCAATTGCTCGTGCCTGAGCGTCGGATGCCGAAACGTGGGCGTATAGCCATCGAATTTCTCCAGATCGTTCTCGGTGATGAGCCGGGCCATCTGACGATAGAGCGGCGTACCGGGATAGGGCGTCAAAATCTTGAAGAGGGCGAACGTCGTGTTGAGCGCCACGGCATATTCGATCGTCGCCCGAATCGTCTCGACCGTATCGGTCAAAAAGCCGAGGACGTAAAAAGCGTGGGTCACAATCCCTTTCCGTCGGCAGAGCGAGACGATCTCTCGCTGGTGCTCCGGCGGAATCGGTCGGCGGCCCACCCGTTTGAGCGTGAGCGCATCCACGGATTCGACGCCGAATCGGACCGAGCGCAAGCCCGCGCGATGGAGCCATCGAAGTAGTTCCTCGTCCAGATCATCGAGGCGCGTCTCGCATTCGAAGCGAACGGGCAAATTCCGGCGAATGATCCCCTCGGCGATCCGCAGCGCGCGTTCTCGATCAGCGGTGAAGATGGGATCGCGAAAGACGAGATAGACCCGGCCATAGCGCCGGCACAACGCCTCGATCTCCGCGAGAACGTTCTCCGGGCTGCGCGCCCGATAGGACGCGACGATGCGATGCGGGCAATAGGTGCAGAATTCGGGGCAGCTTCGGCTCGACAGGATGGGAAAGGCCCGGCGCGTGAACCAGAACGGACGCTCGATGGCATGCCCGAAACGCTCGCGGGGAAAGAGGTCCCATCGGGGAAAGGGCAACTCGTCCAGGTCCGGCAGCGGAGGACTGGCGACGATCCCCCGCAACCGTTCCCCCCGGGCCAAGCGCATCGCGGCCTGTTCGGGCTCTCCCTGAATGACGAAGTCCCCATGCTCATCGAGCAGGTCAGGCCTATACGTGGCGAATGTCCCGAAGAACCCCACGGGCATTCCAAATTGCCGACGGACGGCCTCCGCCCAACTGATCTCATTTCGGAAATCCACCATCGAGGTCAAAACCAGCGCGAGGTCTCCGGCAACAAGCTCGCCCCGCGAGATCACGACCTCATGCCCCGCCTGCGCGAAGATCGCCGCCAGATAGCCGAGCTGAATGCTCGGCAGGTTGTTATAAATTCGCAGCATCCGCTCCACGAACCGCGTCGTCCATGAGGTTCCTCGAAATCGCGATCCATATCCCCCGGCGATCGTGTCCTTCGCGACGAATCCATCACGCCCCTTGATATCGGCGAGAACGACCCGCATCTCGTCCCTCCTGAAAGTACCCCCCCGCGTACTCCCTGGGGAAAAGAGCGTTCCGAAGAATGTCGCTTGAACGAAGCGCTCCTCTGATGAGCACTCACAAGCACACAGGTCTTTCAGGAGGGCTTCGACCAAAGCAGGGATGAGGAAGACGCAGGTCAGGGGCGGCTGCCCCTGCGGAGGCGAGAATGGAACCCTCTGGAGCATTTCTCGCGAATCTCCAGAGCGGGTGATCGAAGGGCCATCGGTCTTCGGAGGTCAGAGAGACGTCAGGGTCTCGGGCTGGAGCTTTCGTATATCCCGCGGCTTGCAAGAGCGAGGATACCCACCCGCGCACTCTCCCGTGTTGAAAGTGGCCATGCCCATCGCCGAGCCAGATCGCCAACGGACGCACAAGATGCGCGTTCGCTGCCACAAGATCCAGGTGCGCATCCCGATTGACATCGAGGGCCAGCAGAATCATCCCCCACTCGCGCGCGGGGACACGAAGCGAGATCTCCCTCTGCCTTCGACTCAGATGCACCTCGATCCGATACCCGCGTCGCTCATACCGAGCGAGCGCCAGGTCCGGGTGCATATCCTCATCGAAATCGGCGAGGACCGATGCGGCGAAGCCAGGGGACGATCCGTCGGCCTCCGGTACGGGCGCCGCCAGCCCACCGATGAGGCCAATGAGCCTCCCCACCAGGACCCATCCGATCAGCTTGGGCACGAACGGAAGTTTCATCGAACGCCCCGCTCGGAGAAATGCGCTTCAACCTGTTGAACGATATCCTCCAGCTCTGGAGCAATCTCCCGATATTCTTCCACCGCGCGCGCTGCCCGCAACTGCTCCAGCAGCTCATCGAAGCGTTCCACCAACTCTCGCCCGCGGCCGCTGGCGACGACCGGACGGAGACTGGTCCACGTCCGCTCCAGACCGCGGACTCGCGCGCGGATCATCTGCTCATCCCCCATCTCACTCCAATATCGGAGATCGCGTTCGAGATACCGAAGCCGCCCAAGCTCTGGCAGAGGCGCCCGCCCCAACTGGACGCGCAAGTCCCATACAATATCGCCCAACTGATTGCCCGCGAACATCGCTCCCGCTGAATCCTCGGCCGAGAGCGCGCGCTCAAGTTGCACCCGATAGAGGTGGAAGAAGTCCATGAGGGCGAAGGAGACATCGGGATGCGTCAATCCGGGCGAGGGGAGCGCTCGCGCGATCCGTTCGAATTCGCTGAAATGCGCCCGCGCGCGCGCCCAATCCTCCTCTTCCACGGCGTCAAGGAGCGCATCCAACTCCTCAAGCGCTCGCCGACCGTCGAACGTCAGCGCTCCCTCTCTCACCGAGGCGTTGGAGACCCCCGCTTCAGACAATGGTCTCCCGCCCCGCGGAGAGGGTGTTCGGAGGTGGTGCCAGAGAACGACACCCGCTAGGAGAAAGCATCCCCCCGCTGCCGCCAGGTACATGAGCCGTCCGCGCATAGCGTCTCACCAGCGCCCCCCCTGATAAAGCGAGGAGCGGAAGAACTCCACCGTTCCCCCGCTCCCTCCAACTTCAGGCGCGCCGCCTACTGAGGCTTCCGAGACTCCGTGGACTCAGACGGCGTCTTCTGAGCCTTCTTCGCCTTCTTGGCCTTCCTGTGCTTCGCCTTGGTCTCCTTCGCCTCAGGAGTCTGCGTCGGCGTCGTTGGGGCGGCGCTCGTCTGGGTGGCCGTCGCCTTCGCCGCCGGCTTCGTCGTCTTTTGCGATGCGGCTTGAGCGAAGGCGCCGGACACACCGAAGATCACGACCACAACGGTCGCCAGCATCTTCCACAGCTTCGACATATCCTTCCCTCCTTTTCTCTGATCTCGGCCCGTTTCAGGGCCCTCACTGAGAGAAAGCAACCGGTGTGCCGAAGTCATGATGAGAACGCGCAGGAAGCAACCCCTTATCGCCTTTCGGGTTAGGATCACCGCCCCCTTTCGCTGCACTCCCTTCACCTGTGGCAGGTCTGGCATCCATCGTCCATTTCGCCACGGCACCTTCGCCTCAAGATGAGGCGGAGACATCACGGCGCTTCTCCGGCGATTCTGCAACAGGCTCCTCCGAGCTTCCCGAGAGTGCCCCCTTCGGCGTCTCCTCATAGAGTCCGCGTTTGAATTCGCTGATGGCGCGACCGAGCGAACTGCCTAATTCCGGCAGCCGCTTCGTCCCGAAGAGCAGAAGCGCGATCATCAAGATGAGGAGTAACTCCGGCAACCCGATGGAGGAGAATTGAAAAGACACCATCTCGCACCTCCAAAATAAAGAGGAGAGTCGCGCGCGCGACTCTCCGGCGTGTCCACCCGACCTTCGTCCATCGCGCGACGGACGGCAGGAGATCGAGGGAGGAGCGGGGGCGTCATGATTCTCCTCACTCGACCCTTCCCTACCGTCCGTGCTCTCCCCACCTTCCCGATTGATGGGCATTGGCAATTTGCGTGCCGCAGGAGCCCCGGCATCGCCCGTGCTTCGCACAAAGACGCAGGGCCCTCACGCACGAAGAGTTACGCGACGATGGCATGGACGGTCGGGCGCTCATCGCTTCCCCGCTGCTGTGGCGTTCTGCCGCAGGGTGGCAAAACTGCCTCACTCCGTCGAAAGACGATTCGACTCTCGCCCGCTCGGAGGATGCGTCAAGTGATATGCCCTTGAGCATGAGCGCGAGCCTGCGATATGATTACGACCCGTCGTATGGGCATGGAATATGTCGCATGGTTGTGCCTCGGATCGGTCCTCGGCCTGATGTCCTCGATGCCCATTGGGCCGATTAACCTGGCTTTCGCAATGATGATGACTCGTGGACAGGAGCGAGAAGGTTTGGTCCTTAGTACGACCGTCGCCCTACTGGATGGCGGCTGCGCTTTCGCCGCTCTCTCGATGATGGCTTCGAGTCGCCTTCCCCTTGTCTCATCTCCCCCCCTCCCTGTAGAGATCGTCGCCTGCGCGCTCGTGATCGGATACGGGGTTTCCTTGCTCATCCCCCGTTCGGCGCCGCCGTCTCCACCAGCAGTCGCCTGGCGCATGCGAAAGGCGGTGGCCGCAGCGGCCCTCGGCGCTGCTCTCTACGTGCTGAATCCGGCATTCGTCGCCTTTTGGTTCAGCACGGCGCTCACCCTGCGAGCGACAGCTCCGACGATCGCATTGCTGACCCACCGGATATGCTTCGCCATCGGCGCGAGCATCGGAGTCGGAGCGTGGTTCGCTGCACTTCGCGAACTGCTCCGTCGTCATCCATTCCCTCTGCCCATCGCACACCGCATGGCGCAGGGGATGGGAATTGTGCTCATCGGATTGGGGGCGTATCTCATGGTGAAACGTTTGTGAGCATGGAACGCAAGTGGCGGAACGTCTCCTCGGGACCTTCTGCGGATGCATCCGACTCATCGGGACGGAGCAGAAGCGCTTTGATCACAGCGCCGGCGGCCTCGCAGCTGCATCGGCCCCTCGGCTTCGACGACCGGCACGAGCGCGCTCGCGTGGAGGCCGCGCTCGACCGAGCGAAGCGCTGGGCGCGAAGGCTGGGCTTGCACCACGTGTTTCATGAAATTCGGACATTCGTGGAGACGGAGAATGAAGCGCTCCTGGAAGCGCTCTTCACTCAAGGGGAGATCTTCGCGCAGCGTCATGACGAGGAGGTCTCCCCGTCAGCGTCCGAGGCGCTGCAGGTGATCGCCTCGCTGCAGAAGCGCTTGCGCGTGAAGTCGCACGCGCTGCATCAGCTCCCGTGCACGCCCGCCACGACCGTGAAACGCGCCGAGTTGATCCGCTCCTACGCAACGGCGGAGCGTCGGATCCTCTGCCTCGGCGACGACGACTTTGTGAGCGTCGCACTGGCTCTGCTGCTTCCGAACGAGATCACCGTCCTTGATCTCGATCCCGAAGTCCTCGGCCTGATCACAGCAGCGGCGCGCGAGCGACAGCTTCGCATCACCTGTCGGCGCGTGGACCTTCGACGCCCTCTCCCGGAGGACTTGAAAGAAGCCTACGATATCGTGATCACCGACCCGATCTACGCCGTGCCGGACATGCTGCTCTT
The DNA here is from genome assembly GCA_002923315.1 of bacterium HR10. Taxonomy (GTDB): domain Bacteria; phylum Acidobacteriota; class Blastocatellia; order HR10; family HR10; genus HR10. The sequence goes on along the minus strand of BEHM01000002.1, from coordinate 91,517 downwards.
CCTCTCGGCTGCCGAAGCGTGCCTTCGCAAGGCGCCGACCTCATACCTCTTCACGGGATGCTCGCGCGCGCTGGCCGGTCGCTCATGGGCGGAGATCGAGGAGTGGGCAGCGGCCCATGGGCTCACCCTCACGGCTCTTTTGCCGGGGTTCAACGTGTATCCGAAGACCAGGCGCCTCCGCTTCTTCCTGAATTTGGCCGACCGCCTTCTCCTGCGTTCGCCGCTTTCGCGCGCGTGCGTTGACCTGCCGTATCTGTATTCCGATTACGCCGTCTTTCGCTTCCACGGAGGCCCCCTCACGCCGAGCGCATGATCCTTTGAGATCCTCGGGAGGAGATCCGCGATGCCCACGATTCCCCACCTGGAGCGACACTTCCGCGGAGCACAGACGATCCGCGACATCGTCATCGGCATGTCCGACGGACTCACGGTCCCCTTCGCCCTGGCGGCCGGTCTGTCGGGCGTCGGCACCTCGACGAACATCATCGTCACGGCCGGTCTGGCCGAGATCGCCGCCGGCGCCATCGCCATGGGACTCGGCGGGTATCTGGCCGCCAAGACGGAGCTTGAACACTATGTGGCCGAACGCATGCGCGAGCAGCGGGAGACCGAGAGAATCCCCGAGGAGGAAGCCGAAGAGGTCGCTCAGATCTTCCGCCACTACGGACTCGCCGAGGAGCAGATCGGGCCGCTGGTCGCCGCGATCCGCTCCGACCCTGAACGCTGGGTGGACTTCATGATGCGCTTCGAGCTGGGGCTCGAACCGCCCGACCCTGTGCGCGCCCGAAGGAGCGCGTTCACCATCGGATTCTCCTACATCGTCGGCGGGCTCATCCCTCTCTTCCCGTATATGCTGCTTGAGCAGGTCCTCGCGGCGCTCGGCCTCTCGGTTCTCATCACGCCCCTGGCGCTCTTTCTCTTCGGATACATCAAGGGACGGCTGACGGGAATCCGACCGTGGCGCAGTGCGCTTCAGACCCTGCTCATCGGTGGACTCGCTGCGACGGCTGCCTTCCTGATCGCGCGCGCGATCGGATAACGGGGCGTGATCCATCACTCACGGCGGCGCTCGATGATTCGCTCCAAATGCTCGATCAGGGCCAGGAGCGCCTCGATCTCCGGATCCAACATCTGCTTCAACTGAGGAGCGACCTCCCCATATCCCCGCAGCTTGCTCGCGCGACAATCCGAGAGCACGGCCCAGAAGTGCGAGAAGTATCCGCGCAAGAGACTCCGCACATCCCTCCGATGCGGCTCCAGATGAAAGGCCTCGCGAAGACGGCGCAGCCGATGCCGAATCTGCGCGATCGTCGCGCGAATTCGGGTTTCCTCTTCAGGCGTGAGGTCACTCGTCAGCTCGAACATCTCGCCCCGCGGGAGATCGGCGGAGAGATAATTCCGCTCCACCTCCAAGAGGGCGCGATCAAGAAGCCCGAGGCTCACTTCCAGGCGCCGTCGCTGATGCTCATTGAGGGCCATGAGCGCCACCCTCCTCTCGCGGAAACTGCGCGAGCGCTCGTTCCGCCGCCCGCCTCACGCGCAACGCCCCCTGCGTCACACAGCGGATCAGAAACGGCCGCGCGCGCATGTCCCCGATCTCCCCGAGTGCTTCCACCACCGATTCAATCACGTAGGGGTCTGCAGTCCGATCTGCCAAGTCCAGCAGCGCGGGAACAGCTTCGCGAGCCTTCAACCGGCCCAAAATCCAGGCAGCGCGCCTCACCGTCTGAGGTTCCAGATGGTGCAACGCCGAAATGAGCTTCTCCACATAGCGCGCCGAGCGCGAGTACCGCGCGATGTCCATCTCACAGCTCGGACAGATGCGACACCCAGCGTCCACCTCCCGCCAGCATCCCGGGCAGAAGAAGACCATCGTTTCCTCCCTCCCCAGCCTCGCCAGGACACCAAAACAAAAGACTCCCACTTGGAACGGCCCAAGTAGGAGTCATCAGCCCCGAATCCCTTCGAGGCGGTTCCCGGCGGACTCCATCGCCAAGGCAAGGATTATACTCCGTGTCTCTTCGGGGGAGAAACCTTCTTTTGAGCACCAGGCCGAGCTCGTCGCATGACAAAAGGCGACGGCTGGCGAATTTGCTCGTGGTAGAGGAGTGTGATATACTGCAGTACGTGCTGAATCTGTGGATCGGTCGAAGGCTCGTCCTTCTCGCGGCGATCAGCGCGACCCTGTATTGTGCTCGCTTTTTCCTCTCGCCAAATGGGATACTCATCGCGCCCCCGGCGATAGGACCCGCCTTCGCTGATCGAACGAGCGAACATGCGTTCTCCCCATGGTCGCCCTTTGAGGGGGATCAGCTTGGCCCTCTTCCTAAGGCGAATGATCTCGCCACTGGCCCCCACCGAGCAGCGGCCATCCACGGTACAGCGCATCTTGCGTTCGTCACTCCTCTGCCGAAGCTTCGGGCTGGGAAAGAGAGTCCCCGAAGTTCGTGCTGGCGCCTATTCACTCAAGACCTCAGTGAGAGAAGCCCTCCCATTGTTCTCCTTTGACCCCAGTCACACACTCCCAGCCCATTGGTAATCCTTCCAGGGGGTGAGTCACGTTGTCTCCCCCTGTCGAGATTGGAGTGGGAGGGCACACATGGAAGGCGCTCGACTCTTTGAGCCGCTGGAATCGGAATCACTGGCGATCCGACTCCTTCGAGCGATCGGAGAGAGTTGGCGAGAGCTTCGAGAAGATCCCACGGGCTTTCTCAAGACCCTTTTCGGCATCGAAGAAGAACCTCTCTGGAAGAGACTCCGGCGCGGTGCGCGTGACCACTGGAGGGAGTTCCGCGCGGACCCGAGAGGTTACTTCCGCTTCCTGCTCAGTGTGGGCGAGCCGCAGGAGAGAAGGTGGCGCGTCCTCCTCGTGAGCAGCCTCCTGTATGTAGTGGTGATCCTCGCTCTTCTCGCCTTCGAGCGAGCGAGATTCGCCACCCCCCCACCGGCAGCTTCGATCATCGCCAAGGAATCCATCACACTGATCGAACCGTTGCCTCCGCCGCCCCTCTATGCGCCACAGCGAAGGGAACGAGCGGGAGGTGGAGGGGGAGGGGGAAGAAAGGAACCTCATCCGCCTTCATTCGGGAGGCTTCCAAAAGCCGAATTACGTCCCCCTATTGTGGCCCCGAGTCCCCATCTCCCCGAGATCAGACAGCCCTCACTCCCCGTCCTTCCCACAATCATGGCGCAGCCCGAGCTTCTGCCGAAGCTCGACCTTAGCCTCCCCTTAGGAGACCCGACGAGCCGCTCCTCTATCCCCTCGTCGGGACCGGGGACTGGAGGCGGTATAGGGACGGGCTCTGGAGGCGGCGTTGGTCCTGGCCAAGGGGTCGGGTACGGCCCCGGAGAAGGTTGGAATACGGGCGGTGGAGCGCCCCGGATCGGTGGAGGAGACCTCGCCAGTCGTCCCGTCATCACGTTCAAACCCCGACCGGAATGGACGGAGGAAGCGCGTCGCAATCGAATCGAAGGGACCGTGGTCCTGAGCGCCACCTTCGGGGCGGATGGAAGGATCAAGCATGTCCGCATCCTCCGCGGCTTAGGATATGGCTTGGATGAGAAGGCCATCGAGGCCGCTTTGAAAATTCGATTCATCCCAGCGCGGGATGCCCGTGGAAATCCAGTTGATTGGCGAGGCGTGATCTACGTCGAATTCCATCTCCTGTGAGGGATCTATGTCTGAACTGGGATCTCGACAACGCGTGAGTTTCTGGGGCGTTCTCTCCATATTCATCTTGGGCGGGATCATTTACGTCCTCGTCGAGCGAGGATACTTCCTTCTCCTCTATGCTCTGGCGATCGGCGCTCTCTGCCTCTTCCTGATCGTCGTCGCCTTCGACATCGGTCTGGACCGTACGGGACGCGAGGAGTGAGGAAGAGAAGCATGAAGGATGATCAGCCCCTTCAGGACAGGAGTGAGATGCCATGAGCGAAATCTCCACAGCACCTCAACGCCCGCGGCTTCGACGCGAAGTCACGATCTGGGGCTCCTTCTGCTGGGGATATGCCGATGTCGGAGCGGACGTCTACGTCGCGCTCGGATTGGTGATGGCAGCTGCTCACGGCGGTACCCCACTGGCATTCGCAATCGCCGGAGTTGTCTATGTCCTGGTGGGATTGACGTACACGGAGCTGGCTTCGACTTACCCGTCGGCGGGCGGAGGCCAGTACTTCACGTTGCGAGGATTGGGAGACTTCTGGGGTCTCATCGCCGGCGCCGCCCTGATGCTCGATTACACCGTTGATGTCGCCCTCTTCGCCATGGCTTCGGCCGGTTACATCAACTTCTTCTTCCCCTCGGTTCGCGAATTCGCGATGACCTTAGGACCCTTCCACAGCGTCAATCTCATCTGGCTCATGGAGACGCTCGGCCTGATCGTCTTTCTGACCATCCTCAATATCAAGGGGATTCGCGAATCCGCTTTCTTCAACGAGGTCCTCGGAGCTCTGGACCTCGTCATGGAGACCACCATCATCGTGATCGGCTTCGCTTTCGCCTGGAAGCCCGAGCACTTCCTGCACCAGTGGAGGGCCGAGTTCCCAAGCTGGCATGATCTGCTCTACGGCACTTCGATCGCGGTGATCTCCTACGTCGGCTTGGAATCCGTCTCCCAGGCGGCTCAGGAGACGATCCGACCGGGCACGGTGATCCCGCGGACATCGCTCACTCTGGTCGGAGTGGTCCTGCTCTTCGCCCTGGCTTTCCCCACGGTCTCGCTGGGGATCGTCTCATGGCAAGAGATCGCGGCCCGCGAGGGGGATCCGGTCGCCCTGTTGGCGAGCAAACTCCCCCTCGTCGGGTTCCTCGCTGGTCCGATCGCTGCCGTGTTGGCGGCAACCATCGTGCTCATCTCCGCCAACACGGGCGTCATGGGAGCCAGTCGCCTGGCGTTCAACATGGCGGAGCTCGGTCTGGTGAGCGAGCGACTCGCCCACGTACATCCCCGGTTTCATACCCCCGTTCGCGCCATCGTCCTGTTCTCGGGAATCGCCGCTGTGGAAGCAGTCTTCGCTTTCCTCAGCGGCCACCGGGCGATGGAGACGATGGCGAACATGTATGCCTTCGGCGCTATGTTGGCTTACTTGCTGAGCGTCATCGCCTTGCTCGCCTTACGGATCAAAGAGCCCCACGTACCCCGCCCGTATTCCGTTCCCTTCAACGTGCGCTTCCGAGATCGCAGCATCCCAATCCTGGGAATAGCGGGCATCCTGGGCACAGCGCTGATGGTCGTCCTCGTGCTGTGGACGCACGAGCTCGCGCGCATCGCCGGTCCACTTTGGGTGATGGGATGGATCTGCTACTACGCAATCTACAGACACCGGATGGGGAGGCCGATTTGGCGGAGCCTCCCCCGGGATTGGGAGACGCAGCATCTCCTCCTCCTGGAGGAGGCCGAGGAGTGGGACTCTCTGGAAGCGTTCAGGAATGAGCTGAAGCGGAGGGCGAAGGGGAAATGAACGTCCCCCTCTCCAGGAGTGTCCTCCGCCTCACGCGCGCCGCTGGCCCGATAAGGCGGCCGGCGCCTCCTGCGGCAACATCTCCGCCAGCGACCCGCGCTTGCTGAAGAGAATGGCCAGGCCGAGCAACAGCGCGCACACGAGCACGATCCCCCCGCGCACCGCCCACGAGAGTGGGCGCGTGGCGAACGGCGCCACCAGAATGCTCACCAGGTTCATGACCTTGATCAACGGATTGAGCGACGGCCCAGCCGTATCCTTGAACGGATCGCCGACCGTATCGCCGATCACCGCCGCTTTATGCTCCTCGCTCCCCTTCCCACCGAGGAATCCATCCTCGATCTTCTTCTTCGCGTTATCCCACGTCGCTCCCGTGTTCGCCATGAAGACGGCCAGCAGTTGCCCGGTCAAGATCGCTCCGGCCAGAAATCCCCCGAGCGCTCCTGGTCCTAACGCGAAAGCGACAAGGAGTGGGGAGAAGATACCGAGGATGCCCGGCCCGAGCAATTCCTTTTGCGCCGTCGCCGTCACGATCTCCACGCAGCGGCCGTAGTCGGGTCGCTCCTTCCCCTCCAGGATGCCCGGCTTCTCGCGAAATTGACGGCGCACTTCCTCGACGACCTGATGCGCCGCTCGCCCGACCGCCTTCAGCGCGAACGCGGAGAAGAGGAAGGGCACCGCGCCGCCGATCAGGAGGCCGGCGAAGACCTCCGGCAGATTCACCTGAATCCCTCGCTCGAAGAGGCGCGCCTCATCAATGAACGATCGGAACAGAGAGACCGCAGCGATCACCGCCGTCGCGATGGCCAAGCCCTTGGTGAGCGCTTTCGTCGTATTGCCGATGGCATCCAGCCACGCCAGGTTCCGCCCCACCTCCGGAGCGGCTTTGATGCCGGACATTTCGAAGATGCCCTGCGCATTATCGGTGATCGGCCCGTACGTATCCATCGCCAGGACGAATCCCGTCGTCGTCAGCAACCCCAATCCCGCGAGCGCGATCCCATAGGCCGCCAGCGCGGGACTCCCGGCGAAGATCACCAGCGAGGCCACGATCGTGCCGACGATCGCCAGAATCGCCCAGACGGTGCTCTCCAATCCCGCTCCCATGCCCGTCAGGAGCATCGTCGCTGCACCCGTTCGCGTGGAGATCGCCGTCTCCGTCGCCGCCGGCTTATCCGGATGCGTGAACACATTGGTGATCCACAGCGTCACAAGCGCCAGCCCGATCCCCATGCTCGTGGCCAAGAAGAAGCGGAAATCCGGCCGCCCCGTCACCGGATCCACGAGATAGAAGGCATTCAGGAGCGCGAATCCGAGGACCGAGCTGAGCCCGGCAACCCAATACCCCACCGTGATGGGGCGCATTGGATCTTTCACCTGCTCGCTCCGCATCCGCACGCTCCAAATGCCGAGGATGGAGGAGAAGACCCCCAGGGCGCGCACCAACAAGGGAAACAGGCTCAGCTTCAGCGCGAAGGCTGAGGCATGCGCTCCGTAATACTGCGTGAACGCCGGATCCAGCAGCGTGGCTGCAGCCAGGATGATGGCGGCCACCAGCGTCACCTCGTAGCTCTCGAAGACATCGGCGGCCATCCCCGCGCAATCCCCCACGTTGTCACCGACATTATCCGCGATGACGGCCGCATTTCGAGGGTCATCCTCGGGAATCCCCTTCTCCACCTTCCCGATCAGATCTGCCCCGACGTCCGCCGCCTTCGTGTAGATGCCACCGCCGATGCGCATGAAGAGCGCCGCCAGGCTCCCCCCGAAGCCGAATCCCACCAGTACCTTCATCGCGTCTTCCTGAAAGAGGAGGAAGATGAGCGTCGCGCCCAGCAGCCCGAAGCCCACCGTGAACATGCCCGAGACCGCGCCCGCGCGAAACGCCAGCTCAAACGCCCGGGGGAAGCTCGACCGCGCCAGATTCGCCGTGCGCACGTTGCCCTTGACGGCCAGCCACATCCCCACATATCCGGCGCCATAGGAGGCCATCACCCCCATCAGAAAGGCGACGGCAATACCCGCCGGGAATCTCCAGTCCGGATAGACCCGCTGGTAGACGACGAAGAGCAAGAGGGTGATCGCCAGCACGAACCAGATCATCGTGCGAAATTGCCGCCCCAAATATGCCATCGCGCCTTCCTCGATCGCCCGCGCGACGCGAACCATCGCCTCCGGCCCCGCCTCCTGTCGCATCACCCGCCGAACCAGCAGCGCGCCATAGAGGAGCGCGAGCAGGGCGGATGCCAGAACCGCCCACAGGATCATCCACTCCGTGCGTCCCAGTGTCGGCAACGTGATCTCCTGTTCGGACTGCGCCCATACATCTCCGCTCACAAGACACGCCAGGAGAAAGGAAAGCGCCAAGTGCCTGACCTTCATATCGCCCTCCATGTCATTTGCAATTCTCGCCTCCCTCACCTCCCGGAGAGGTCGAGGCGTGACGCCCCCTTCACGTCTCGATCTTAATTCGCATACGGGATCGGATCCTCGACCCCCGCTTCGGCGAAACCGCGCCGTCGAAGCTGACAGCTATCACACCGCCCGCAGGCGAGAATCTCTCCCCCTCGCGCTACGGGATCATAGCAACTCCATGTGAGGCGATAGTCCACACCCAGTTCTCGCCCCCGCCGAATGATCTCGGCCTTTGTCATCGAGAGGAGCGGCGCATGAATGCGAAATCGCGCCTGTCCCGAGACACCCGCGCGCGTCGCCAGATTGGCCATCTGCTCGAACGCCCGCAAATATTCGGGCCGACAATCCGGATAACCGCTGTAATCGAGGACGTTCGCCCCGAAGAAGATGTCCTCGGCACCGAGCACCTCGGCCCACGCGAGCGCGAAGGCGAGGAAGATCGTGTTCCGCCCGGGGACGTAGGTGACCGGAATCTCGGCGCCGATCTCTTCCGGTGTTCGATCCTTCGGCACGGCGAGGCTCTCGTCGGTGAGCGCCGAACCGCCGATCTCCCGCAGATCAATGGCGATCACCAGATGTCGGGCGACACCGAAAGCTGCGGCGATGGCCCGCGCGCGCTCAAGCTCGATCTCATGCCGCTGACCATACCGGAAGGAGAGGGCGTAGACCTCGTACCCCTCGGCGCGGGCGATCGCGAGCGTCGTCGTCGAATCTATCCCTCCGCTCAACAGGACGACGGCTTTCCCGGCCATACCCTCTCACGCGAATTCGCGGGCTCCGAGAAGGGACGAGGAGGCCTCCGATCGCGCCACCTCCGGGGGGAGGGTGAACTGCACGCCCTCGTCCTCAGCGAGCATCTCTTCGACGCTCTCGGCTCCGAGCGCACGAAGATACGCGATCACGCGCGCGACCAGCTCTTCAGGCGCCGACGCGCCAGCCGTCACGCCCACGGAGGTCACCCCCTCCAGCCACGCCGGCTCGATCTCCGTCTCATCGTTGATCACATACGCGGGAACGCCCGCCGCTTGAGCGACCTCCCGCAACCGCTGCGAATTCGAGCTGTTCTGCGAACCGATCACGAGGATGAGGTCCACGTCGCGCGCCAGCGCCTTCACCGCATTCTGCCGATTCTGCGTGGCGTAGCAGATATCCTCCTTGGGCGGCGATTCCAACCGCGGGAACCGACGTCGCAACGCCTCGACGATATGCGCCGTATCGTCCACGCTGAGCGTCGTCTGCGTGAGATAGACGATCCGATCGGGGTGCTCCACCTGCAACCGCTCCACATCGGCGATGGAGCTGACCAGATGCATGGGCGCCTCCCCCATCGTCCCCTCAACCTCCTCATGTCCGGGGTGCCCGATGAGCACGATCGAATACCCCTCGCGGGCGAATCGCACGGCTTCCACATGCACCTTCGTCACCAACGGGCACGTCGCGTCAATGACCCGCAGCCGACGCTGCGCCGCCTCCGCCCGAACTTGGGGGGAGACGCCGTGCGCGCTGAAGATGCACGTCGCGCCTTCGGGCACGTCGGCAATCCGATCCACGAAGATGACGCCGCGACGACGGAAGCGCTCGACAATATGTCGGTTATGCACGATCTCGTGGAAGACGTAGATGGGCGGAGGAAAGAGCGCGAGCGCGCGCTCGACAATATCAATGGCGCGCACGACGCCGGCGCAGAACCCCCGCGGTTTCGCCAGAACGACTCGACGGATCGCCATACCCATTCCCTCCTCGCCGGGGGAAGCCCTTAAGCGTATCGCTCACAGGGCAAGACGTCAACATGGAGCAGAGCGCGAACGCGCGGATGCATGAAATACCGGCGCGCGCGCGCGATGTCCCGCTCGATCTGAGCGCGCAAGGCCTCCACCGTCTCGAATCGGCGCTCCGACCGCAACCGCCGCAGGAATCGCAGCGCCACCGACGCGCCGAGCGCATCCCCGCGCCAGCCCAACAGATGCGTCTCAACGCTCATTGCCCCTCCCTCGTCGAAGGTCGGTCGGTGTCCGACATTGGTCACTCCCGGACACCACTGTTCCCCAAGACGCATGAGGGTGACATAGACGCCGGTCGCCGGAAGAATCGGGTTCTCTGACTGGAGATTCGCCGTCGGGACGAGCCATTCGCGACCGCGACCGGATCCCGCGATGATGCGCCCGCGAATCTCATACGGACGCCCCAGCAGACGCCGCGCCAGATTCACACGTCCCGTCCGCAACAGGCGCCGAATCGTCGTCGCGCGCACACGATGGCCACGCAGCGTCACCTCCTCGATCTCCGCCGCCCGCCGTCCCAATCGCGCGGCGACTTCCACGGCCAGATCAATCCGCCCTTGCCGATCGCGCCCGAAGGCCGCCCCCTTCCCCAGGTACAGCTCGCGCGCGTCCAAGCGTCCGAACACGTACGTGAGCAGAAAATCCTCAGCCGAGACGGCCGCCAGCTCATGAGTGAAGCGCATGAGGATGACCTGCTCCACTCCCAACTCGGCGAACGCTTCCAAGCGTTGCTCCAGTGTCTGAAGCAGCGGAGGCGCTGTCTCCGGACGCAAGACCTGCCGCGGATGCGGATCGAAGGTGATGACCGTCGGCGTCGCCCCCAATGCTCGCGCCCGCTCGACGACCGTGCGCAGAATGCGCTGATGGCCGAGGTGAACCCCATCGAAGACGCCGAACGTCACCACCGTGGGGCACCGAATGGTCTCCTGCCACAGATCACGAACGATCCTCATCGAACCCTGACGCCGCCTCTCCCCCGAAGGGATAAGAACGCCCGTTCCACATGTGCTCCAATGGGGCGTGAGATCTTCATCGGCGAGGGCTCACCCTCGTCCCCACCGGCAGCCGCCCAGTGCTCAAGAGGAGCGCACATGTCCCTCTCCTCAAGCCCCCGCCTCCCGCTCCCTCGGCTGCCGATTCGCTAACTGCACGAAGCGCATGCGCAACTGCGTGAGCGCTCCATCGAACAGTTCCTCCTCCTCGCGGGAGAGATTGCCGCGCGTCTTCTCCCGCAACGCCCCCAGCCAATCAATCATCTGCTTGGCGGCCGATAAATCCACAACCCGCTTCCCCAAAGCCGGGTGTTCCATCATCCCCAGATTGACTTCTGCCGAGGAGATGAGATTCACGAGCAGCTCGACAAAGAGCGGCGACGTCTCGATCGAAGGGGGCGTCGGTGCGGGCTCCTCGACCTTCGGCGCTTCCGCAGGTGCGCTCACCTGCTCCCGCTCCACAATCTCCGCCCGCAATGTCCCATCGGGGTTGAAGAGCCGACGATCCGTCACCTTGAACGTGACCTCACCCTCCTTGTTGCTCATGCGCCCTCACTCCTCACCGTTTCCTCATCATGCGCACTGCGCGCGATGTCGAGGCATTCATCTTATCACTCCCCCCTTTTCGACAGCAAGAGAGGCCCGCCTCACCCCGCAGGAGAATGCCGGGGACCGCCCCCCAACGCGCATCTCCGCCGCTGCAATTAACCGCTTCGGCAACAGATCGCACACGACAACCACTCGACTTCCCGCAGACCGGACGAGATTCACTCCCCACTGGCACGCTGATGGCAACGGAACGCTTGAGGTCTGAGATATGACACCTGTTGGAAGGCAACCCAGACAGGAACAACTCAGCGAATGCGTCGGTGGAACGGCTCCGCCGACGCATTCATGCACAGCTCCGCCCTCACTGGCGACGTCGGAAGCTGCCGCTCTCGCTATTGAGCCAGACCTGAAGCGTGCTTCCGCTCACATCGAGGACGACCAGATCCAACCATCCATCGTCATCCACGTCCCCGGCGACAACTGCCACCGGTACAGCGTTGATGTTCATCCGCTGTCGAGAGCCCCACCGCCCGCTCTCTTCTCGCACATGCACCCAGACCTGTTGCGCCATCGAACCGGCGCTGGCGATGCCCACCCTATCGCTGAAAAATCGCGCCGTCACCACGGCCACCGGTTGTTCAGCCGTTGGCACTGTCGCGACGACCCGTAAGCGCAGACGAGACCCAGCCGTCCCCTCATTGCGCACAATCGAGAGCGTGGAGGCGCGAACATTGGCGGTGACCACATCCACCCGCCCATCTTCATCCAGATCAGCGGCCGCAATGGCGACCGGTTCGCGATCTACCGTGACCTCGCCGCCCGTGACGAACGTCCCATCTCCGCGCCCGAGAAGCACAGTCACGCTGTCAGAAGCCGCATCGGCGATCGCCACATCCACGATGCCATCGCCGCTCACATCGGCTACGGCCAACGCGACAGGTCGCCTCCCGATATGAACGCGTTGCCCGGCGACGAACGTCAGGTCACCTCGTCCGCGAAAGATCTGCATCTCACCTTCGTCCGGATAAACGACCACGATGTCCGCCCTCCCATCCTGATCAAAATCGCCCACGGCTACAGCCACAGGCTTGGCCGGAACCGAAAGGGCGCGCCTGCGCCGAAACGTGCCGTCCCCCACTCCCTCTAGGATCGTCAACGTTTGCGACTGAAAATCAGCTGTGATGACGTCCGTCGCCCCGTCGCCATTGAGATCGCCGACGGCAGCCGCCACCGGCTCCCTCCCGACGAGAACCGTTTGCCCCCGCCGCAACGTCCCATCCCCGGAATTCAAGAACACGCGCACTTGATCCTGAACCGCGTCCACGACGATCACTCCCCGTGTTCCCTCCGCAGCAGCATGGGCGGCCGCTCCAGGAGCGACCTCAGATCGAACGAAGAAGGTGACCCCCACGAGATTCGCCCGCTTGAGCCGGTTCGTGAACGTGCAGGTGACGGCCTCTCCCGGATCCACACGGAATGTCGCCCTTGCCTGAGAGACATCGCCAGAACTCGGCTGAGGACTCGCCCCGTCATCGCACGAGATCGAGACCAGCTCGAACTGATTCGGGACGACCTCCGTCACCACGTACGTGCCCGGCACGAGATTATCCCTTGTGAGCGTCTCACCATTCCGAAGACTTCCAGTCACCGCTCCTGTGAACGAGAACTGCGTGTTCGTCGGATCGGGATTCGGTTCGGTGATCTTCCGCACCACAATCCGCCCCCGCTTCACATTCCGAAATGTGCAGGTCACCGTATCCCCAGCCCCCAGCACGCTCACCGTCGCCGTCGCCCCACTCACCACAACCGTGGACGTCCCCAACGCACTCCCACACGACACACTCTGAAAATCCCACCCCGATGGGATCCCCGACTCCGTCACCGACCGCGACCCCCCAGCCGCCCCAGGCACCAAATTGTCAAACACCTGTTGCCCACTCCCCCCACTGGTCACAATCGTGAAATTGCTCATCCCATTCCCCGACCCCGTGAACCCAAACGCCCCATCCCCTCCCACCGCCTCCTTCCGCACCACAATCCGCCCCAACCGCCGATTCGTGAACGCGCACGTCACCGTCTCCCCAGGATCCACCGTCACCGTGATGCTCGTCCCCACCGCACTCCCCTCAGCCCCACAATTCACCTCACTCGCATACCCCGCTGGCCCACTCTCGCTCACCGTATACACCCCAGGCACCAAATCCGCAAACGTCGCACTCCCCCCATCCCCAATCGTCTGCGCCGGCTGCCCCGTCACACTCATCACCCACGACGACCCATCATCCGGCACCACATCCTTGCTCACCACGATCCGCCCCCGCTTCACATTCCGAAACGTGCACGTGATCACCTCCCCTGCCCCCGCCACAAATGTCGCCGTCCGTGTCCCCACATCCCCCGTGCTGTCACTGTCATCGCAACTGATGCTCACCAAATCCCACCCGCTCACCGCTCCCTCCGTGCTCGTGTACGTCCCCGGCACCACCACTGCCGTCAACGTCCCCCCATTCACGCTGATCGTCCCACTCGGCGTCCCCGTGAACGCGAACGTCGCCGTCCCCCCCACCATCTCCTTCCGTACAACCAATCGGGCTGCCGATTGCACAGTCACACACGCGGAGAACTCAGACGTATTCCCGTTGTTGTCGGTGGCCGTCGCCGTCACTACGCCACCTGAGACCGAGCTCGAGAGCGTGACGTTAAATGAGCCCGGCCCACTCACAGTCGCTGAGCCGAGAAATGTTTGGCCTTCTCCATATCCGGACGGATCGCACGAAGGGCTGTGAAAGAACTCGATGAGAACGGGATAAGCCGAATTGGTCGTCGTGGAATCAATCGAACCCTGAATGAACGTGGTCCCGAAGCCGGAGAAGACAGAAGCGAGCACAGGGAAGTTCTGCAGATTGTTCGCCCCCGTGTCGGGATCACCCGCGTCATTAGCAGTCACGCCGTTGGCTCCGAGATCAATCCCCAACCCCGTATTGAAGAAGATCGAATTCTGCCGAATGCGATTTCCTGTGCCGGAAGCGACGAATACCCCATCACCGCCATTGAAGGCGATGACATTACCGGCACCCGCTCCCCCGATCGTATTGAGAGCCGAGGAGGAGACGTGCACTCCATGTGCAGTGTTACCGAGCGCTCCAGTCCCCGCCGCATTGGTCCCGATGAAATTCCCTTGCACCAGGTTCCCGCTCGCCGCACTCCCGCGGATCTCCACGCCATCGTCGTCATTCCCCGAGATGACATTGCCCGCTCCAGATGCCGTCCCACCAATCGTATTCCCGGGTGCGCCGGTAATCCGCACGCCATCCACATCATTCCCTAAATCGGTCGTACCGCTCGCATCGGTCCCGATGAAATTCCCTTGCACCAGGTTCCCGCTCGCCGCACTCCCATTGATCTCCACACCATCATTCGTGGCACTGCCTGAGATGACGTTGCGCGCGCCTGCGACTGTTCCCCCAATCACGTTGTTGGGAGCACCATTGATGTAGACACCCCGCTCGCTATTTCCCAAAGCTCCCGCGCCGGTGGCCGTCGTCCCGATGAAATTGCCGCGCACGGCGTTGCCGCTCACCGCACTTCCGTTGATCTCCACGCCGTCGTTGTCGTTCCCCGAGATGACGTTGCGCGCGCCTGCGACCGTCCCCCCGATCGTGTTATTGGACGTCTCGATGCGCACACCGTCATTCCTGTTCCCAAGATCAGTGGTGCCACTCACATTGGTCCCGATGAGGTTCCCTTCGATGATGTTCCCTCCATTTGTGAACAACCGGATCCCGTATCGTTGGAAGCGATTGATCGCGAGGCCCCGCACGACGCTGTTTCCGGCCGAGATGCTCAATCCATTCGCGTTGGCCCCCGCACTCGTTCCGTTGAGCTCGACGCACCGGAGTTGCCCGCAGGCGTTCTCCATCGTCGCGTCAATGGTCACCGCCTCGGTGATCGTCGGCAGCGCCGAAGTTGGGGAAATCGTGTGCGGGCCGGGCCCAAGAATATTGAACTCGATCGTGTCAAGCCCAGAATGAGCATTCGCCTCCTGGATGGCCGCGCGCAGCGTACAGACCCCGCTCCCAGGAAATATCTCACAGATGCCATCGCCTGGAACGAAATCGCCAGCATTCCCTGTGTCGTTGACGACGAAAGTCGCAGGGGAAGCCGTCACAAAGACGACCGGAGCGCTCGCCCCCTCATACAAGACGACCAAGTCGCTCAACGCATCCCGATTCAGCCGCATGGGGAGCACCGCCACAATAGCCCCATCGGCTTCGAGCACTGCCCTCACCGAAGTCGGCAACGCATCCCGTGAAGCGTTCGCCACCAACTCTGCGAGGGATGCGACATGTGCGAGGAGAGAGACGCGCCGGCCTTGAGGAGCCAGCAGGATCAGATCATCTGCTGGGGCACTGGAGACTTTCGCTCGCACCAATCGGGAGCTCCTCTCAGGAAGTCGCGATGAAACATCCGCCACGACTTCCTCGCCGAATGGAGAGGCGATCATGCGCCAGGACGCGGTATGAGCATCCGATGAGGACGTTCGAGCGAACACGTGCACGATCCCATCCTCTCCGAGTACAGCGACCTCCATCCGACGCTCCTCATCCCAGAGGAAATCCCCAAGCGCCAACGCGAGAGCGCGAACCGGGAGGGAGAGGGAATCCACTCGGGGTGCGGGAATCGCCCCCAAGGGCGAAGCGTGCCGGTCGCGCCCGTATACGATCAACACCTGATGGCCCGCCGCGACGGCGAGATCGAACGCGTAATGCTCGTCCAACTGCCCGAGAGCCAGCGCCGTCACCTCATCCGGCACATGAAGCCGTTCGGGTTCCTCCCGCAGAGCCCCATCTGGACCCGCGAAGATGAGAACCTGCGATCCTTCAGGTCCGGTGACTCCAATGGCGATGTCTTCCAGACCATCAGCTCGATAGATCTCTCCGACGGCGAGGGCCGTCACCGATCCCGGCAGGTCGAGCACCTGAGGTTCGCGCATCCCGCCTCGCCCATTCCCGCGCAGCCAATAGAGCCTGTGCCCTCCGCGCGCGGCTGCTACGACATCGGCATGTCCATCAGCATCGAAATCGCCTGCCCCCAGGAAATCCGGGGGCTCGGGAAGCTCGAAGACCCGCACCTCCGGCCAAAATGGCGCGTCCGTGAACTGTCCGGCCGCCCTCCGAGCCTGCGCCTCGACACTGTTCGGCCAGAGGAAATCCACATTGCCCCGATGAACGGCCACCAGGCCACCGGCCGGTCCCGCATATCCGGCCACGAGATCCGGCATCCCATCTTCGTCGAAATCGGCGGCGGTCAAAGCCGTCGGTCGCACCCACAACCGCTCGAACGCGTCCCGGGGTAAGCTCGTCCCCACGTAGAGCGCTGGCAACTCAGTCCCCCCCTCCAAAAAGATCCACGGATGCCCCGACTCGACGATCTTCACGCGCGAGGGTTTCGATCCCCGAAGGGCCCATCGCTCCATCCGCACGGCCCTCACTGCTCCAATACCCCCCACTACTGCGATGAGCAAGACGATGACCGCTCGCCTCATCGTCCTCCCTCCAATCCAAGCTCCTGGGGTGGCCTCGAACGCCCCCCCGCGGGGGCGTCCAAGCCGCACCGTGAAACGTCATGCCGACCTATGAAGATGTCCTCGCGTGGCGCGATCGTCTCATCTCGTGACCACGCCTTGCCCCGTTCGGCGCTCCTCGCCGCCCAGGGGCGCCAAGTTTACGCCGATTTTTTCGGAATGACAAGGGCAATTTTTGCCAGCGCAGATGAGCGCGAGCAGATCCGCGTCCCGGGGGTATCTCTCACTCCACCATGAGCAGCACGATGCGCGCGCTTCCGGCGTCCGCCGTCTTCGTTCAGAGCCCCGCCCCGCATGAGCGGGCAGGGCGTGAATTGCGTCCGGATGCCCGACCGACTATAATAAGCCCCGCTCTTATGAGCGGGGACGGGGACTCGCTTTAAAGAGGATTGCGACACATGCGGACGACAGGAGAAAAGGCATCATCCCTGACGGTGACGTGCCCCTACTGCCAGGACACGGGGTGGGAATACGTCGCCGAGCGGACGGTTCGCCGATGCCGCTGTCGGACTCAGGATCCGCAAAGGACGATCGAGCGTCTGCTCATCGCCGCCCGCATTCCTCCGCGATACGCCGAGTGCGGATTCCACAACTACGAGCGCCAAAACAGCACGCAGCAAGCCGCCGTGTACATCTGCCAGCGTCTGGTCGAGGATTATCCCAATGTGGATCGCGGGCTTTTGATCATCGGCCCGTGCGGGGTGGGGAAGACGCATCTGGCAGTGGCCACGATCAAGGAGCTGATCCGGCAAAAGCTGGTCCCCTGCCTCTTCTATGACTTCCGCGATCTGCTGAAGGAGATTCAGGACAGCTACAACCCGATCTCTCAGACGAGCGAACTGCGCATTCTGGCACCGATCTATGAGGCCGAAGTGCTCGTGCTCGATGAGCTGGGGGCGGCGAAGCCGACCGAATGGGTGCAGGACACCATGACCCAGATCATCAACACGCGCTACAATCAGAAGCGGATCACGATCTTCACCTCGAACTTCCTCGACGTCTCGACCAGCTCCACCAAGGAGACGCTCACCGACCGCGTCGGCGAGCGCCTGCGCTCGCGCCTGCACGAGATGTGCCGGCTCGTCGTCATCGAGGGCGAGGATTACCGCCTCTGGCGCCGGTGAGCGCCTGTTCTCGACGTGATCAGCTCTGGCTCACCGGCTTATAGGCGCGCTCCCAATCCTTGAGGAATCGCTCCAGACCGAGATCCGTGAGCGGATGCTTGATGAGTTGCTCCAGGACCTTGAAGGGCATCGTGGCGATGTCCGCGCCGATGAGCGCGGCCTGCACGACATGCATCGGATGCCGGATGCTGGCGACGAGGATGCGCGTCTCAAATCCGTAATTGTCGAAGACCTGGCGGATCTGCTCGATCAGCTCCATGCCCGAATGGCTGATGTCGTCCAATCGCCCGACGAAGGGGCTGACGACGGTCGCTCCCGCTTTCGCCGCCAGCATCGCCTGCGGCACCGTGAAGACGAGCGTCGTATTGATGGCGATGCCCTCTTGAGCGAGGACGCGAATGGCCTTGAGCCCCTCGACCAGACAGGGGATCTTCACCATGATGTTCGGATGCAGGCGCGCCAGCTCGCGCGCCTCCGCGATCATCTCGGGCGCTGTCGTGCCGACGACCTCGGCGCTCACCGGCCCAGGCACCAGCTCGCAAATCTGACGCAGGTGCGCGCGCGGGTCCGCCACGCCCTCTTTCGCGATGAGGCTCGGATTCGTCGTCACTCCCTCAATGACCCCCCAGGAGACCGCTTCGCGAATCTCCGCGAGATTGGCCGTATCCAGAAAGAACTTCATCGCCGCCCTCCTGTCGTTGAACTCCCGCCGCCTTCCAGCGCCCTTACACTGTAGCGGAAGCGCGGGCGGGAATCAAATGCGGCCACTCACCCCAAGGCGCGGGCGAGGAGCGAACGAAGGCGCGCGCGAATCTCCCGAAGCCGCGCGCGCACGCGCTCTTCGTCGAGCGTCGTGACGGACTGGCCATCGAAGAGCACACGCCCGCCTACGGCCGTGAAGCACACGTCGCTCCCCCGCGCGGAGAAGATGAGCGCTGCCGCTGGATCGTCTGCCGGCTGCACATGCGCTCCCGCGAGCGCGATGGCGATGAAATCGGCAGCCTTGCCCGGCTCCAACGTCCCGATGTGCGCCTGCACCCCGAGCGCGCGCGCCCCGCCAAGCGTCAGCAGCGTCAGCATGGTCTCGGCCTTCAAGAGCGTCGGCGACGCGCGATGAGCGCGCTGCAGCAACAGCGCGAATCGCGCCTCCTCCAGGAGATCGCAGGCGTTATTGCTCGCCACGCTGTCCGTCCCCACGCCCACCGCGATCCCCGCGCGCAACCATTCGGGGAGTGGGGCGATGCCCTGTCCGAGCTTCGCATTCGATTTCGGACAATGCGCGATCGTCGAACCACTCTGCGCGATGAGCCCGATGTCCTCCTCATCCACATGCACGCCATGAATGAGCAGGGGACGCGCCGCGAGCACGCCCAGATCGTACAGGTATCGGATGGGCGAGACCTGAGGCGCCCGCCAGGCGAGGCCGCGCCGTTCGTAGATCCGGGCGAACTCCCCCTGCCCTCGCCGCACCAGCTCCACCTCCGCGTGGGACTCCGCAATATGCACGCAGAGCGGCAGCCCGTTCGCCCGCGCGTATTCTACCGTGCGGCGAAAGAGCGGCGCCGAGACCGAATAAGGCGCATGCGGCGAGACGCCCACGCGCACGCGCGATCCTGCATCTGACCGCGCGCGCAATGCCGCGACCCGCTGCGCGAGCCCGCGCAAATTCTCCTCCGCCTCCTCGGGGCGCACACCGAAGACCTCGTGGAAGAAGACGCCGCGCGCGCCGCTCTCGCACAGGGCCTCGAATCCCGCCGTCGTAGCCCCCACATCCGCGATCGTCGTCTGCCCACTCCGGATGGCCTCGATGATCCCCGCCCGCGCGCTCTCCCGAAGCTCCTCGGCCGAGAGTCCCTCCCGCAATCGCGTGAGCGTGGCCAGCCACGTCACGAACGGAAGGTCCTCCAGCATCCCCCGCAAGACCGTCAACTCCAGGTGAGCATGCGCGTTCACCAAACCGGGCAGCAGCGCCGCCTCTCCGAAATCGCGCACCAGGGCATCCGGGAACTGAGCGCGCAACTCCGCTTCGCCACCGACAGCCGCGATTCGCTCCCCCTCGACTACGATCCCCCCTCGGCGGAACGGCGGCCTCACGATCGGCAAGACCCAATCAGCCAGGTAAATTGCGCGCGCGGACGCCATCGTCCCCCCCTCATCCCTCTCGCGGAAGCTCGACACGCACCCGACCGGGGATCGTCAGCAACGCCCGCAGCAGCTGTTCATTCGCCTCCGGCGAGGCGGAGAGGCCGAACCAGATCTTCGCCCCTTCGCCCGTCTTCTCGACGGATACCCCCTCCACCTCCACCCCGTGCGCCCGCAGGACTTCCATGAGCCGCGCGAGCGCCATGGGCGCATCATCCGTCTCGATGAGATACTCGTAGACAGGGCGGGCGCTCGCGAGCATCCGCTTCTCGACCCTCCCCAGAACGAACAGCGAGAGGATGACGATCGCCGTCGCCAGAAGCGCCGGCAGGTAGTACCCTCCGCCCACAGCCAGACCGATCGCCGCCACGGTGAAGATCGTGGCCCCAGTCGTCAAGCCGTAAACGGAACCGCGGCTTTGAACGATCGCTCCGGCTCCGAGGAAGCCGATTCCGGTCACGACCTGCGCCGCGATGCGCCCGGGATCGCCGCTCGCCCCCTCGTCCGCGATCGCGATCGAGAGGATCATCAAAAGCGCCGACCCCATGCAGATCAGCAAGTTCGTCCGCAACCCGGCCGGCTTGCGACTCAGCTCCCGCTCGAGTCCGATCACGCCACCGAGGACCGCCGCGATGAGCAGTTTCGCCGCGCTCTCGATCAGGAGTTCCATCTTCCTCCCCCTCCATGGACGATTCTCCCCGACCACCATCCCGCCGGGGAGAACGCTCCTCACGCGCCTTCACATTGTAGCGCGCGCTCGCGGCGTGAGGCATCGCCCCTTCCGCATGCGGCCACTTCCAAAGGCGAGCGGGAAAGGAACTCGATCTCTCCCTGAGACCGAGTTCCCACGAAGACGCTCCACGCTCACGGACTCGCGAACGAGCGCAACGCGTGCGCCCGCGAGGGATGTCGAAGCTTCTTGATGGCCTTGGCCTCGATCTGGCGAATCCGCTCGCGCGTGACGCGCAGCTTCTGCCCGATCTCTTCCAGCGTATATTCCTGATCGTACGGCGGAAGCCCGAAGCGCATCCGCAAAATCGTCGCCTCCCGCTCCGAGAGCGAACGCAGAGCCTCCTCGGTCACCCGCTGACGATCAGCCGCCAGCACATCCTCGATCGGGCTCCGGATCGTCCGATCTTCGATGAAATGTCCGAGGCTGGCTCCCTCATCCTCCCCAACGGGCGCCTCCAATGAAATCGGCTCCTGAACGATCCGGAGCATGTGCGTGACCTTAGCCACGGGCACCCCCAAACGCCCGGCGATCTCCTCCGGCGTCGGTTCTCGTCCCAGTTCCTGCCTCAACTGTCGCGACGTGCGCGCCATCCGGTGCAGCGCCTCGATCATATGAACCGGGATGCGAATCGTACGCGCGTGATCGGCGATCGCCCGCGCCATCGCCTGCCGGATCCACCACGTCGCATAGGTGGAGAACTTGTACCCGCGCCGCCAATCGAATTTCTCCACGGCGCGCATCAGCCCGATGTTCCCCTCCTGAATCAGATCGAGGAACGGTAAGCCCCGATTCACATGACGCTTCGCGATCGAGACGACCAGGCGCAAGTTCGCCTCGATCATCCGCTGACGCGCCTGATCGGCCTCGCGCTCCCCCCGCTCGATCCGCTCGCAGAGACGTCCCAGCTCGCGCGCCGAGAGACCATACTGTTGCTCGAGCGCACGGAGCCGTTGACGCGCTTGACGCAACTGCCGCTGCAGCGAGGCCCGGCGCGCGCACGAGCGTGTCCGCCCCAGAGCTTCCTCCAGATCGCGCACAGCCGCCGCCGCGAGACCCGCAGCTCGCGCCGCCTCCCGAACGGAAGCAATCAATTCGCTGAGGAACCGCGCCGTGAACTCAACCCGAAAGGTGCGCCCCAAGCCTCTCCCTCGTAAGAGCCATTCCAATGCCACACGAGCGCGGAGCAGTGCCCACTGCTCCGCCGACCATCGGCGACGACGCGCCCCCCTCGGCGCCCGCCGTCGGACCCGCTCTTGCACGCGAATGACGCGATCCACCAAACGCGCTACCTCGTCGAGCCACTCCAGTACTGGAGCGAGCAGGCGCTCCGCCTGCTCTTCCTCGTCTCCGGCATCCGGCTCACTCAGAACGACCACCTCCGAGAGCCGCCGTCCGCGCTGAAGCTCCTCCCTCAAGCGCACGATCCGTCGAACAACGAATGGAACCCGGAAGAGGGCCTTGAGCACCTGGTTCCGCCCACGCTCAATCTGCCGCGCTAACCGGACTTCATCCTCCCGCGTCAACAACGGAACCGCACTCATCTCCCGAAAATACAGCCGCAAAGGATCTGTCCCCCCGTCCTCCGAGTCGCTTCCGACCAACTCAGCTTCCAGCTCCTCGCTCCTTGGCCGTTCCTCTTCCACCCATTCGATCCCCTCGTCCTCTTCACATTCCAAGGCCACCCGCCGTGAACCGAGAACCACTCGGAAGGCCTCCTCTTCGAGGAAAACGGGGGCCAACTCTCCCTCCGCCCCCCCAAACACGCGGATCTCCTCATTCAGCGTATCCCGGTATCGCATAGGCTGGCGCCTCCAGGTGGGATTCCCTCACGCGCATCGCTCCGGACCTCACGACCTCAACGCCCGAGCGGATCTCCAGAAAGCCGAGCGGCTTATTATACTTACACGCCCCTCAAAAGGCAACGACTTTTCAATTCCCCCCCAAAAATGCGCCCCGACCTCTTCGGAACCCTGTTACACCTTACACCGTTTCGACGATACGACCTCTCCACCCGGAATCGCCCTCGTCTTCGGCTCGGAACCGAAGGAAGAAATCGGCCTTTCAGGTGAGACCAGGACGGGGTATAATGAGCAACGCCATCAGGGGACGACGCATCGCAGTAGGCGAGATCGGGATGCGTCCGCTGCGATGTGCTGAGTGGAGAGTAGTGACGACGAAGACAGCAGACAGCTTCACCGATCTCGAGCTCGCTGCCCAATCGGCGGCGGGGGATGTGGCGGCGTTTGAGCGCTTATACGAATTGCATCGGCGCCGCGTGTATTCGCTGTGCTTGCGGATGCTGGGAAATGCGACGGATGCTGAGGACATGACGCAGGAGGTGTTCCTGCAGGTGTTTCGCAAGATCGGGACCTTTCGTGGAGAAGCGGCGTTCACGACATGGCTTCATCGGCTCGTGGTGAACCAAGTCTTGATGCACTGGCGCAAGCAAGGGGTTCGGCTAGAGGAGACGACTGAAGAGGGAGACATGAGCGAAGTCGCGCGGCCGCGCCCTCTGCCGATGCTCGATCGCATCGCCCTCGAACAAGCGATTCGGAAACTCCCGCCCGGATACCGCCTCGTCTTCCTCCTGCATGACGTCGAGGGCTACGAGCATGAGGAGATCGCGGCCATGCTCGGGTGCAGCGTGGGGACTTCGAAATCGCAGCTTCACAAAGCGCGCTTGAAACTTCGACATCTCTTACGAGGAGGGGGATGAGCGATGTCCTGCGCGAAACATCAAGATCGGCTCTCCGACTACATTGATGGTCTGCTCTCAGAGCGCGAGCGCCTTGAGCTCGAACGGCACTTGCGGGAATGTCGGAGCTGCCGGACGATCTGCGAGGACTTGATCGTCATCTGCCAGCTCAGCCGCGAGCTCCCTGACTATGAGCCGAGTCCCCAGCTGTGGGAGCGGATCGCCGCAGCCATTGCGGCCGAGACGGCTCCTTCAACGAGGGTCCGCCGATTCCGAATGCGGCCAGCCTTCGCGATGGCGGCCGCTCTGATGATCGCCGTGCTCGCCGGAGCGCTCCTTCGGTTTCGTCCCCTCGGGCCGGAGTCTCAGGAAGCTTCGCTTCCGGCTGCTGCGCAATGGAACGTGCTCTCTCCCTCACTTTTGGAGATTCAGCCGACCGGACTCATCCTCGCCCATAAACCCACAATTGACCGGGAGATCGTCGAGCAGCGGATCGAAGCCCTGGAGCGACACATTCGGCAGCGACGTCCGCTCTGGGACGCCGAGACGGAGGCCTGCTTCCGGCGTTCCCTGGAAGTGGTCGAGCGCTCCCTGGCACATTGTCGTCAAGAGTTGGAGCGCAATCCCGAAGACGCAGTCCTTCGGGAACTCTACTTCGCCGCGTTGAAGGCCAAGCTCGAGGTGCTCAAGCGGTTCTCCGAGCTGTAGCGCATCGCAGCGCTCTCTCCAGCGATGAGCCGAGGTATGCGTTCAAGGAGAATCGCGATTCTGACGCTCAGCCTTGTCGGGCTCCTTGAGGGCCTCATCTCCCCCTTCATGATCTCCGCGCAAGCGCGCATGGGCGCTTCACCGCCTCGTCGCCTCGTGAGGACCTTCTCAGTCGGTCGCTCCCCGGGAGTGATCTTGGTGAACTCCTCGCTTCGCGGGAACATCTCCGTCCAGGCCTGGGAGCGGTGGGAGATTCACCTCACCGCGACCGCGCCCGTGGACGCTCGCTTCTCTAACGACATCCTCACCGTGAGCGTTCCCAAGCGCCGTGCGATCGGCTCAGACGCCGTGGACATTGACGTGAAAGTCCCCGCTGACTGCGTCGTCGAAGCCTCGACCATCAGAGGCAAGATCACCATCCGCGGAGTGCGTGGCCATTTGAAGCTCTCCTCGATGGAGGGAGACATCGAGTTGGTGGACGTCGCCTCGCCGAATATTGATGCCATGAGCGTCACCGCAGGACGTATCACCTTCTCCGGGAAGTTGCAGGAGCGAGGGACCTATACCTTCTACTCCGGCGCGGGGACGATCGAACTCCTCCTCCCGGAGGCGAGTTCCTTCACCCTTGATGCGGCCACACACGAAGGACGCATTGAGACGGAAGGCCTTCGCTTGCAGAGCCGCTCGCAGACCCCCTCACATCTGCAAGGGATCGCCCAGACCGGCAGCGCCCTCCTCAAACTCCGAACTCATTCTGGCCGCATTCACGTTCGCCATCGGTGAGCCGCTCAAAACGTGAGGATGAGGATCTGTTGCACGCTCAAGGTCGGAGCCAAGAGGCTGATGAGAACGGCTCCCGCGAAAACGGCGATATTCAAAAGGGCGGGCGACTGTATGAAGATCAAGGCGACAAGCAAGACGATGACGTGTGGCACCGCCGTAGCGAAGCCGAGGATGAACGATGCGCCTCCCAGGATCGCCGCAGCCAGTCCCTTCGTCATTGCCTCTCCCTCCTGCACGGAAAATCCACCACCCTTCGAAGCCCTCGAATATACCTCATCTTTCCATTTCCGGCAAGCCTTTTTTTCGCACGCGGTCGTTCACCCGTGAAAGGCCCCGACGGGCGCGACCTTCACATGCGCGTCTCCAACCTTTCGATAGTAAGCCCCGAGCAGGACCACGTACAGATCCTCCGGATGTTGGCCCAGTCGGCGGACGCAGGCCGCGCATACGACCTCAGCCTGCGAGAGCCTCTGGCGCAGGCTCTCCGGGAGCTGGCGATCGGAGACCGCGAGGGTGATCTCCTGTTGGCAGAGCGAACAGCGTCGCGTCATACCGAGCGTCCTCCGGTCAAGACGGCGATCATCTCCTCGTGAATGAGGCCGTTGCTGGCCAGGATCTGCGGCTCATCGAGCCGAAATCGGCTCCCATCAAAGCGCGTGACGCGTCCTCCGGCCTCCTCGACCATTAAGGCGCCAGCCGCCATATCCCACGGTTTCAACCCCAACTCCCAGAATCCATCGAAGCGCCCACACGCCAGATAGCAGAGGTCGAGCACGGCCGATCCATCGCGCCGGATCGCCTGCGCCGTCTTCACGAACCGCGCGAAATACTCCAGACTCTCATCAGGTTGGCTTCGGATGGTATAGGGGAATCCCGTGGCGAGCAATCCCTGAGCGAGGGTCTCCGTCCGCGAGACGCGAATGGGGCGGCCATTGAGCATCGCGCCAGCGCCGCGCTCGGCGACGAACAACTCCTCCCGCAGCGGATCATAGGCGACGCCCAGGACGATCTCCCCCCGATATTCCAGAGCCAACGTGACGCAGAAGAACGGATAACCATGCGCGTAGTTGGTCGTCCCATCCAGGGGATCAATGAGCCAGCGATATTCGGAGGCACCCGCCTGATGACCGCTCTCCTCGGCCAGGATCGCATGCCGAGGGTAGTGAGCCGCGATCCGCTCTTTGATGAGCGTCTCCGAGAGCACATCCACGTTGGTCACCAGGTCAATGGTGCTCGACTTATAGGTGACTTCCTTCGTGCGCCCGAAGTGGTCGCGAAGGAGCGCTCCGGCTTCGCGAGCCGTCTCGATCGCGAACTCGAGCAGAACGCTACTGGCGAGGGGCATAATATCCCTCCCGAGCGATCGCGATATAGGCCGGATTCCCCGTCATCACGCGAATGCGTCGAAAGCGCCCATCACGCGCCGTGTTCTTCGGCACATAGCGCAGGATGTACTGCGTGCTCAATTCCTCGGCGATTTGGCCGTACGCCTCCTTCAGCTCGGATTGATCCAGCGGGAAGTAGATCCGCCCCCCCGTCTTCTCCGCCAGCTCAATGAGCTGCTCCTCCGCCTGATCGAGCACTCGCAGATACAGCTGAATGTATGGATCGCTCGGATCAAGCGGCCGGAAGATGAACGGCGAGCGCTCGCCTTTCAAGAAGGCGCGGATGGCCTTGGTCTTGCTGATCACATAGACGATAGCGTCGGCCCGCCGCACGGCCTCCAGCGCTTCTTCGAAGGTCTTCTGATCCGGCCCTTCGTAGGTATCCACCCCGTCGGTGAACAGGAGGATGGCGCGTCGCCCTTCGACTCCCCGCAATTTGTTCGCGGCCACGGAGAGCGCCTTATAGAAGGCGGTGTTCCCGACGGCCGGCAATTGAAAGAGCGCGCGCTGCACGCGACGCTTATCCGTCTCCCAATCGAGCACCTCCTCGACCTTGTGATTGAAGCGAATGATCGCCACGCGGTCCTTCGGCCCCAAGGCTTCGAGGAAGGCGAGGGCTGAGAGGCGAATATCGTTGATCTCCGTGGCGACGCTCCCGGAGACATCAATGAGCAGGACGACGTTCACCGGCACTGTGCCCACGGAGAAATCCGTGATCTCCTGCCGCACGCCATCTTCGTAGATGGCGAAGTCATACCGACTGAGTCCCCGGATCAGGTGCCCGTATCGGTCGCGCACGGTCACCGGGACGACCACTTCGGTCGCCTCCAAAGTGATCGCCATCTCCTCGGACTCTTTCGCCTCCTTGGGCTTTTCGGCCGGCAGGCGTCGCCCGCTCTGCGCCCACGCGCTGCTGAGCGCAAGCAGAAGCGCGATGAGGCCACATCTGGCGCACCTCATAACATTCCCATTATGGCAGATGCTCGCGCGGAGGCGAAAGCCTGGCAGACAACCCGACCCTCGCGCACGCGCTGAGGCCCACCGCCCGTACTGCTCTCGGAGGGAGAGATTTGACGCCTCCCTAGGACGCGTGCTAGCTTGGCTCCTCTGGGAGGCGATCTTCAAGGCGTGAGCGCAAGCCAAAGGGAGGGGCGCGCCCGCAGGCGACCATGCGGCGGTGGATGACAATCATCCGTCACTGGCTCGAATATGCATCCGCCTGGGTCATGCTGAAAACGTTGGGCAGCCTCCCTCGATCCTGGGCGCTCGCCATCGGCGAACGCGTGGGATGGCTCACTTATTACGCCTGGAGGCGGCTGCGGAAGGTCGGTCATCGGAATCTCATGCTCGCCTTCCCCATGCTCAGCGCGCACGAGCGGCGACATCTTCTCAAGCGGTCCTTTCGAAATCTCGGGCGCCTGCTCGGCGAGTTCAGCCAGTTCCCGCGATTGACGCCGGAGACGATTCGCGCGATCGTCACCTATGAGGGCTTGGAACACTACGAGCGCGCGCGGGCGCACGGGCGCGGGGTGCTTATCCTCACAGCGCATTTCGGCGCGTGGGAGCTGAGCGCCTTCGCCCATGCGCTCTACGGCTACCCGATGGCCGTCGTCGTCCGTCCCTTGGACAATCCTCGGCTCGACCGCCTGATCGAGGCCTATCGCACGCTGAGCGGCAATCGCCTCATCTCCAAGCGGGACGCCGCGCGACACATCCTGCGAGCCCTGCGCGCGGGCGAGACCATCGGCGTCCTCATGGACGTGAACACGCAACCGCATGAGGGTCTCTTCTGCGAGTTCTTCGGACGACCCGCTTGCACGTCCCCGTTGATCGCGCGCTTAGCCCTGCGCACGGGGGCGCCCGTCGTCCCCGGTTTCCTCATCTGGGATGAGCGAACGCGCACGCATGTCTTGCATTTCGATCCGCCCATCCCCCTCATCCGAACCGGAGACCAGGAGCGCGACGTTCAGCTCAATACCGAGC
The DNA here is from genome assembly GCA_002923315.1 of bacterium HR10. Lineage (GTDB taxonomy): Bacteria > Acidobacteriota > Blastocatellia > HR10 > HR10 > HR10. The sequence continues at coordinate 63,183 of BEHM01000002.1, read as the reverse complement.
GGTTCAACCAGATCCTGGAATCCGTCATCCGCCGCTACCCCGACCACTGGCTCTGGGTTCACAAACGCTGGCAGACGCGCCCGCCGGGCGAGCCTCCTCTCTATGACTGAGGGCCTGGCGGCCTCACCGCCTCAGCATCGCCTCCCGCTTGGCCTTGAACTCCGTTCCCGGATACCACTCCGGCCATCGGTCCTCGTTGGCCACGCGATAGCCGACCAGAAACAGCAGCTGCAGGTCTTCGACAGCGCCGCTCAGATCCCAACTCGGATCGAATTCGTCCTGCGGCTTATGGTAGCGCTCGGCCGTGTACCGACGGCGCACTTCCAATCCCCAGCCTTCCGGCTTCCCGATGTACTCAATGCCCGAATCGGGATCGAGGGCGGGAACCCCTTGCTTCGCGAAACTGAAATGATCCGACCGATAGAAGAACCCCTTCTCCGGCTCCGGATCCGGGCGCACCACCCGCCCCTGCTCCGCGGCCACAGCTCGCACGTGCTCATCGAGCGTCGAATTCCCCAATCCGATGACCGTGATGTCGCGCGTCCGCCCGTACACGTTCAAGCCATCCATGTTGATGACGGCGACGGTCCGCTCCAGCGGGTAGAGCGGATGCTCAGCATAGTATTGAGAGCCGAGCAATCCCTTCTCCTCCGCCGTCACGGCCAGAAAGAGGATCGAACGGCGCGGAGGTGGCGAGAGACGAGTATAGGCTCGAGCGATCTCCAACAATCCCGCCGTCCCGGAGGCATTGTCCACCGCACCATTGTAGATGCGATCCCCGTTCACCTCAGGACCGATGCCCAGATGATCCCAATGCGCGACGTAGATGACGTATTCCTCCTTGAGCTTCGGGTCACTCCCATCCAGCCGAGCGATCACATTGCGCGACTCGATGGTGCGGATGGCGTTCCGGAGCGTGATCGCCGCGCGCGCGCCCAAGGGCACGGGACGGAAGTCCCGGCTCACGGCCGCTCTCTTCAAGGCGTCCAGGTCCTTCCCGACCATAGCGAAGAGCGCTTTGGCGTGATCAGAGGTGACCCATCCCTCGACGGCACACTTGGACATATTGCGATCCGGCGCGATGAGCGTGAATTGCTCGCCGGTCCAACTGCCGCGCACGACGGTCCAGGGATACCCCGCCGGCTCCGTCTCGTGAATGATCAGGGCACCGGCTGCCCCCAACTCCGCTGCCTTCTCGAACTTGTAGGTCCAACGTCCGTAGTAGGTCATGGCGCGCCCGCCGAACACCCGCTCGTCCAATCGCGACGGATCGCGCGGATCGGGCACCGGTGGATCGTTGATGAGGACGAGGAGGATTTTCCCCCGCACGTCCGTTCCTTTGAAATCATCCCATTGGAATTCGGGCGCTTGAACGCCATAGCCGACGAAGACGAGATCCGCCTCGACGCTCGACGTCTCCACGACGCGCCGCGTCCACGCGACGAAGTCTTGCCCATAGCGCAGCGACATCCGTTTCCCATCTGCCGTGACAGTGAGCGAGGCCGACGGATCGGTCGTGATCCCCACAAGCGGCACTTTTTGGACGTACGTCCCATCGGGATTACCCGGCCGCAGTCCGAGCCGCTGGAAGTGCTCGATCAGATAGCGAACCGTCAGCTCCTCCCCCCGCGTCGCCGGCGCTCGCCCTTCGAATTCATCCGACGCCAGACGCCGAATGTGCGTCGCCAGTCCTTCGGCCGTGATACTCTTGAGCGCCTCCTGAAGCGAACCGGCCCGCTCGCCCGACGGACCGGCAAAGGCCACACATCCTGCGAAAACCGTGCACAAAGAACATATCCACACAAGCCATTGGTTGAATCGCTTCATCTCCCCCCTCCTGACGAATATGCGCGATGAGCCCTCTAATGATAACAACGCGCAGCGAGGAGAGCCACGAGGATTCAACTGCGCGACGCCAGCAGTCCTCTTTCGCGCGCGCTCGCCGGCACCCGACCCGAGGACGCATCCCCCTTCCTCACTTCGGCACAAGCTCGCCCTTTCGCAAGGCCTCGACGATCCGCAGATTGGCGGCCGGGAAGGGATACCGATGAAGGTGCCGACAGCGAACCCACCGCACCCGTTGACACCCGAGCGCACGGGGGGAACCGTCGAGCGGGCGACATTCGAAGACGTGCATCGTGATCCGAAAGTGGGTGTACGCATGTCGGATCGTCATGAGCTTTCGACCGACGCGCACGCGGAGTCCCACTTCTTCCCGGATCTCGCGCGCGCAACACCGGCGCAAGCTCTCTCCCGGCTCGCGCTTCCCTCCGGGGAACTCCCACAGGCCCCCCAGCAATCCCCCCTCCCGCCGCTGCGCGATGAGCACCTCGCCCTCGCCGTGACGAGAGGTCGCGCCCGCCCGATCTCGCCAGACCACACCCACGGCGATCTCATAGTGGGGACGCGTCCGGGAGGCCGCCCGTGGGAATGCCGTCGGCGATGCGAGCTGCCGCGCGCGACAGGCGAAATTCCAACAACAGCGCGCGCACTGTGGTGCGCGAGGACGGCAGATGAGCGCGCCCAAGTCCATGAGCGCCTGATTGACCCCTCGCGCCCCTCCTCCGACGGCGATCAGCCTAGCGACGAATGCTCGAAGCTGCCGCTCAAGGGCAGGCCGCCTCGGATCCTCGCCGAGAGCGAAGAGCCGGCAGAGGACGCGCCGCACGTTCCCATCCACCACGGGCACGGGCCGATTGAAGGCCAGACTCGCCACAGCCGCCGCCGTATAGGGCCCGCATCCGGGCAGCGTCTGCAACTGCGCGGGATCATCGGGGATGCACCCCCCATACTCTCGCACGATCCGTCGCGCGGCCTCATGCAGATGGCGAGCCCGCGCGTAATATCCGAGTCCCTCCCAGGCTTTCCGCACCTCATGCAGAGAAGCGCGCGCCAACACTTCGATCGTGGGGAACCGTTGAAGGAATCGTTCGTAGTACGCGCGCACGCGTTCAAGCTGCGTCTGCTGCGACATGTACTCTGCGACGAGAATCCGATACGGGTCCGTCGTCTGCCGCCAGGGCACATCGCGCCTCACCCCCGCGTGCCATCGCATGAGCGATCGGTGCAATCGGCTCACAAGCCGAGGATCGAGATGTGCGGATTCCTCCCGGCGATCTCGACGATCGCCGGACATCTTCTTCGCCGATTCGCTCAAATCGCGGCGCGCTCCGCTCATTCCGCCCCTTCCCCTGGCAATGGCTGTCGCTTCCTGCTCCCACTGGAACGGAAAGCGGCATAGAGGTATTGCTGCGCAATTCCGGCATACGCGCCGAAGCGCTCGGCGGCGCACGCCTGAATCTCCCGCACGCGCGGCATTCGATCCGGGAAATAGAGCGCGCGCATTGCTCGCGCGATCCATACATCTACGGGGAACGCCTCCAGGCGATGAAAGCCGAAGAGGAGAATGCACTCGGCGACCTTCTCCCCCACGCCCTCGAGCGCGAGCAGCCGCCGCCGCAAGACCGATGTGGGCCACTCGGCCCACTGGGCGAAATCCGCGTCCTCGGCGATGGCCCGCGCGGTCGCCCGTACGTACTGATCGCGATAGCCCAGGCCGCACTCGTGCCGAAGCTCACTGAGCCGAGCTTCGGCTAAGACCTCCGGACGCGGAAAACTGTACATCGGCCCAAACGGCGTCCAGATCTCCTCCCCATAACGGGCGCAGAGCCGATCGAGAATCCGCCGAATGCGCGGGATGTGATTGTTGGCCGAGACGATGAACGAGATGATCACCTCAAACGGATCCTGCCGCAGAATGTGAATCCCGGCTCGTCGCGGCGCCACGCGCGCGAACGCCTGGTCGCACCGCAGTGTGCGTAAGATCGCCGGATAATCGCGCGCCAGGTCGAAGTAGTGGACGATGAGCGCCTCCAGGCGATCAGGGACGGTCCCCCCGACCACGCGCACTGCGAGCGCACCGACGCGCCCGTGTCCCATCGGAACATGCCGCGCGTGGATGACGCTTCGCCCGATGACGCCCATGTACCCCCTCTCGCCCACGCGCCGCCAACGGAAGCACTGTCCACTCTCCAACGTCATCTCCAAATCGAACTCCCCGATGGGGAGTACGACCTCTTCCATCGCGATGCCGCGCGCTGCCGCCTCACACGAAGGGCGTTGGCCAACGGTGCTCGCCCGATCCATCTTTTCGCTCCTGAGCGGGGAATGGTAAGCCGCTGTCTCTTCTTGAGCAAGTCTGGCGCTTCCGGGGTAACGCTCACCGGATGCGAAGCCCGGGCTGACCGGTTTGCGACCAAAGCCAGTGCGCTTGAAGAGAGGGGGATCATCGTGTATATTGCGATTGGATTCGGGAGAGGACGCGATGGCCTTCGAAGTGGAAGATTATTTGGCGTTACTTCGCCTGCTGGAAGAGCATCCGGAGTGGCGGGCGGAGCTGCGGCGACTTCTGCTGACGGACGAGTTGCTGGCGCTGCCGCAAATCGTGCGGGAGCTGGCGGAAGCGCAGCGGCGAACCGAGGAGCAACTTCGCGCGCTCGTCGAGGCCCAGCGCCGCACGGAGGAACGCGTGGGGCGAGTCGAAGAACGCGTGGGGCGGCTGGAGGAGCGTGTGGAACGGGTCGAGGAACGCGTGGGGCGGGTCGAGGAACGCGTGGGACGGGTCGAGGAACGCGTGGGACGAGTCGAAGAACGCGTGGGGCGCGTGGAGGTGGAGCTGGCAGCCTTAGCCGAAGCACAACGTCACACGAATGAAGCACTGCAGGCGTTGGCCGAGAGCCAACGACGCCTCACGGATACAGTGGGCGATCTGAAGGGGCGCATGCTGGAGCAAACCTATCGGGATAAGGCCACGGCCTACTTTGGCGCGATATTGCGACGATTGCAAGTGGTGAACCCTTATGAGCTGGAAGAGGCGTTGCGCGCCCACCTCTCCGAAGAGGAGTTCCTCGACCTGCTGCAACTGGACTTGCTCATCCGAGGACAACCTCGGCAACAACCGGAGATCTCGGAACTCTGGCTTGCGGTGGAGGTCTCAGCCGTCGTGGATCAGGGGGATGTGGAGCGAGCGCGACGACGGGCGACCCTCTTGCGCCGAGCGGGATACCGGGTGATCCCCATGGTGGCTGGGGAACGGTTGACGCAGGGGGCGGAAGAATCAACGCGCGAGCAGCAGGTGGCTGTCTTACAAGATGGTCGCGTCTTCTTCTGGGAGGAAACCCTACGCGCGTGGATCGCAGGCGCGTGACCCGGCCGATCGCTTCAACGGGATGATCCGCCACCCTGTTCGCCCACTGGCGTCGAGATACCACCGCCTCTGAGCGGGAAGGCATGAAAGGTATGGGGCCGGGTATCTTGAACACCGTGTTGGCTTGTGCTATAGTTAGGCCCTGATTCGGAGAGATGGCAAGGTGGCGGCGTAGCTCAGGTGGTAGAGCGAGGGATTCATAACCCCTAGGTCGCAGGTTCGAGTCCTGCCGCCGCTACCATGATTTTTTTGTCTCCGCAACGGTGAGGATGCTCACGCACATTGGACTCATCGTCCTTCTGGCTCTCTCAGGGTTCGGGCAGAGCGAGCGGCGCCTGGAGCAGATCCGGGACCTCTTAGACAAGAGCGATCTGGTCGTCGTCGCCGTCGCCGACACGTACCGTCCGGTCATTGACCAGCTCAAATATCGTCGGGAGCGCGAGCGCAGTCCCGTGCTCGATCCGGCGCGCGCCGAACGCTACATGCTCGGCGTCGTCTACCAGATGACCGTGCGCGAGGTGATCTACCGCCACCCGAAGCACGTCGAACGCGGGCTCCCGGTCGGGCAGCTGGGCGAGACGCTTCTCCTCTACGTGCCGGGTCGGTTGGCCGATCCTCGGGAATTCGGCAAGGCAGCGTTTCTGCCCGGTGGCGAGTATCTCGTTTTCTTGAAGCGGGCTGAGCTCAAGCGCGAAGATTTTCGCTGGGCGGTCGAGCAAACACTCGGCGCACCGGCAAGCGAGTGGCGCTCCTTCCCCGATCCGCGTCTCACGTATTACACGCCGATTCGCGACCCCTTCGCTGTGCTGCTCATGGAAGGCGCATGGAAAGACTTCCTCGATCAGACGCGCGTCGTCGCCAGCGGGATGAAGCCGTGACGCTCACGGGCGCGCCAGCTCCCGCCATCGAGCCTGAAGGTTCACGACGGGAAAGTCCCGCACGCGCAGCCGAACGGCCTGACGCCCCTTGGGCACGTCGAACGTGAGACGAAGCGGGACATAGGTCGTCGCTTCCCCAGCGGCGACTGCCGCGATGAACCGTCCACCCCCGAGGACGAGCGCGCGGGCGCCCCCCATCTCTACCGGGACGCCACGGGGGGCCAGCGCGTTCCCCTGGTCATCCACGACGACGATATCGCGCTCGATGATCAACTCAAGCGATTGGCTCTCGCGGCTCGTGCTCTTGAACATGAGCGAGACTTCGATCAGGGTCCCCTCGGTCGCGTATCCCGGATAGGCGACGTTCGAATTCACCGCCGTGACCTCGAACACCCAATCGCCGGCTGGCACCCACTCCTCAAGCCCATATTCCATCTTCGTCTCGCCCTTGACATAGCGATCGAACCAGTCCAAACACCGACGCACCTCATCGAGCCGATGGCTCAACTCGCGGAATCCATGCCCCTCGCGCGGATAGCGGACGAACTCGACGGTCTTCCCCAGGTGCGTGAGCGCTGCGTACATCTCTTTGGAATTCGAGATGAACGTGTTCGGATCGGCCTCCCCATGCAGGATGAGCACCGGCGTCTTGATGTTCTTCACGTAGGCGAAGGGCGATCGCCGGATGTAGATGTCGAGATCGTCCCAGTAGTACGCACCCAGATAATCCGGCTCCCAACTGGGGAGATAGGAGTTGCTGAAGTCGGTGATGAGGTTGAAGATCCCGTACATGGAGACGGCGGCCTTGAACCGATCTGTCTGCGTGATCGCCCAATTCGTCATATAACCACCGTAGCTCCCGCCGAAGATGCCCAACCGATCGGGATCCGCGATGCCGATCCGAATGAGATGATCCACACCGGTCATGATGTCCTGGAAATCCTTCCCGCCGAGATCGCGCCGATTCGCGATATCGAACGCCCCGTGGTATCCGGAGCTGCCTCGGAAATTCGGGGCGAAGACGGCATAGCCGTGGGCCGCCCAGATCTGGAAGTTGTAGTACTGCCGGAAAGCGTTCACCACGCGCGAATGCGGCCCGCCGTGCACGGCGACGAGCAATGGATACCGCTTCCCCGGCTCATAGCCGACCGGCTTCGTCAAGACCCCTTCGATCTCCCATCCATCCACGCTCCGCCACCGGATGACCTCTTGTTCGGCGATCTCGAACTCCCGAAGCTCGGGATTCATCTCCGTGAGCCGCGTCACTCCGTCGCTGCCCGTCCGCAGCAGCCACAGATCGGGCAGCGAGCGAGCATCCTCGCCGACATACACGAGCGTCCGACCATCGGCCGAGAGATCGAAGGCCGAGACGACGAGCGCGCCGCGCGTGATCGGCTCCGGGGAGCCTCCCTCTATCGGCACGCGCAAGATATGCGTCTCCGTCCCCAGCGCGGCGAGCCCATAGAGATCTCGCCCCGCCGGATGCCATCGGAACCCTTCGATCCCCCGGTCGAACGCTCTCGTCACCTCCTGCAGGTCTCCTCCTGCGGCGGAGACGAGGAAGACCTCGCTCTGCGAATAAGGGATGTCGCTCAGCTGAGGCGCCAGGAAAGCGATCTGCCGCCCATCGGGCGACCAGCGCGGCGAGCGTTCGCCGCCGGGCCGACGCGTCACCTGCCGCGCCTTCCCTTCCTCGATGGAGAAGACCCAGATGTCAAACTTCTTGCCATCGTCCACCTTGCCCGTGTAATTCGTCGCGTAGGCGATCCGCTTCCCGTCCGGCGCGATGTCGAATTCGCCGATCCCATAGTCCCCCTCGAACAATCGCGTCGCCTTCTTCGTCTCGATCTCGATGCTCCAGAATTCGCGCCGGTAGCGCTCCTTCTCCTCCACGACGGCGTCGAATTTTTGCCGGCGTTCGCGTTCGCGCCGCTCGCGCTCCGGCTTGGGCAGCGCCTCGCGCGTCAGGTAGATGATCGTCCGGCTATCGGGCGACCACTCGTAAGCGATCACGCCTTCTTCGGCGTTCGTGAGCTGAACGGCTTCACCCCCATCGCTCGGCATGAGCCACACCTGATTCTTCGGCCTTCGCTCCTCCTCTTCTTGCCGAGCCTCCGGTGCGCGTGCCGGCCGATTCGAGAGGAAGGCCAACCAGCGACCATCCGGAGACCACCGCGGCATGGACTCATCCTCCGCACTTCGCGTGAACGGTCGCGGTTTTCCCCCGTCCGTCTCGACGACCCAAATATCTGTGCGATATCGGCTCTCCTGGAAATCGGCCTCGGCGACGACGAAGGCCACACGCCGACCGTCCCGCGAGAGCGCAGGACTGCTCACCAGCCGAAACGCGAGCATATCGCGCATGGTGAGCCGCTTCTTCGCTGCCGAGACGGTGATCCCTGTGCCACTGAGGAAAAGCGGAACGAGCAAGAGAATGATCCCCTTCCTCATGCTGACCGCCTCCTCAAGCCCGAAGATGAGCGCCTGGCGCCGGGATGATCTCTCCTCACGGCCTCTTGAACCATTCCTCGGCCACTCCGGCATTGATCTTCATCTCCTTCACGACGAATTCCGAGAAGAGCTTCCCCGCCTGCCGCGTCACTGTGCGGAAGGGATATTTCACACCGGAGACCTCGCGATAGTCGGCGTACATCTCCTCGAACTCCGTTCTCGCTCCGGAGAAGGGGTCGGTCCCTTGGTAGCTGAGTTTCAGCGGCAGATGCGAGCCCTCTTCCACATAGAGTCGAAAGACGTGCTCGCCCTCCTGATATTGGAGGACTTCGACGGGCTTCCCCTCCACCGACTCGCGCCCCACATAGGAGACCGTGGTGCCCTCGCGCTCTCCGGCCAGCAGGAGTTGGAAGAACTGCCGACGGAGCGTCGCGCGCAGCTCCTTCAGGAGCGGGGCGGGGACTTCCTGCGTCCCCATCGGCGTGCCCACCCACCCGGACTCGCCGCTGAGCACCTGCACGATCGTCATCTGCGGCAGCTTCACCTCCACGCGCAACCGATCGGGCGCTTGCAAGACCATCCGCTGCTCACCCTTGAACTCCCCAAAGGGCGTGGAGACCGTCGCTTCTCCGGCGATCGTGACATCCCGAATATTGGCCACGACCTCACGACCGCCGACGGCTCGAAGCGCGGCCGCGAGAATCTCTCGAGCGCGCGCGATGGCTTCCGGCGTCGCGGCCACGGCCGCGGGTCGCTCCCGCTTCAAATCCGGGCGCGTGAGGTCCACCTCCGTGTAAGCGATCCGCTCCAGCGGCGCCACGGACGCGACTTCGCGCTCGAAGGCGCTGGCGTTCCCCACGAGCACAATGACCAGATCCTCGGGTCGATAATACTTTCGCGCGACCTCTTGCACCTGCTCGGCCGTCACCGCGAGGATCCGATCCCGATAGGTGTTCAGGTAGGCGTAGTCGAACCCATAATTGAGGGCATCCAGGACAATCGTGGCCAGAGCGTCTGGCGTCTCCAGGCGCAATTGAAAAACACCCGCCAGAAAGCTCTTCGCCTTCTGCAGCTCTTCTTCCCGGACGCGCTCCCGCGAGATGCGCTCCAACTCTCGGAGGACCAGCTCAAGCGTCTCGCGCGTTGTCTCCGTGCGCGTGAATGTGGAGATAGTCATGCTGCCCGGCTGCTGCCGCGCCTCGAGACGACCGCTCACACCGTAGGTCAGACCGCGCTCTCGCCGCAAGACATCCCAGAGGCGACTCCCAGAAGCGCTCGCCAAGATGGCGTTGAGCACCTGAAGGGCGAAATACTCAGGATCACGCCGCGCGATCCCTACGCGACCGAGTCGGATCTCCGTCTGCACGGCATCGGGCTTGTCAATAACGATCAGCTTCCGTCCGCGCGTCGGCGCCGGAGGCGGAATGGCCGCGGCTCGGACTTCCCCTCGAGGCCAATCGCCGAAATATTTCTCCGCCTTCGCGAACGCCTCGGCGACCGCGATGTCCCCGGCGATGGCGAGGAGGGCATTATTCGGGTGATATACGGCCTGATGAAAGGCAACCAGATCGTCGCGCTTCAAGCGCGGGATCGAATCCAACGTCCCCTCCGGCGGATGCCCATACGGATGCCCGCCGAAGATAGCGCGCTCGATCGCCGCCGACGCCAAATATCCCGGGTCGTTCATTTGAACGCGCAAGCTGGAGAGGAGTTGTTGCCGCTGCCGCTCGATCTCTTCCTCTTTGAACGCCGGGTTTCGCACGATGTCGGCGAGGATCTCAAACGCCACATCCACAGCTGGCTTGAGCACGGAGATGACCGCGAACGAGTGATGCCACGAGGCCCCCGTGCTGATCTGCCCCCCGACGGCCTCAATGGTCTCGGCGATCTCCATGGCGCTTCGCGTCTTCGTCCCCTGATCCAAAAGGGCCGCCGTCAACGAGGCCAATCCCGGACGATCGGGCGGATCCTGCTCGGTTCCCGCTCGCACCAAGAGACGTAAGCTGACAACAGGCTGCTCTCGATGCTCGATGACGACGACCTGCAACCCATTGGGCAGCGTCCGCGACGCGAATTCTGGGAATCGAAAGGGCCGAGGAGGCTGCGGGGGAGGCAGCGTCGGCTTCTGCCCGAACCCTGATCCCCCAGCGAGGCCCAGCAGGATGAGGAGAAGAAGACCTCCTGACATGACCTGTCGCGTCATCGTCATCCCCCTTCACGGCGTGCGGATCGCGCTTCGATCACGGCCCAGGGCGCTTCTCCTCCAGTTGCTGCGGGAGAATGGTGAGCACGATCCGATTGGTCTCGGTGAAATATCGTCGCGCCACGCGCTGAATCTCCTCCGGCGTCACAGCCAAGATGCGCTCGACTTCCGTATTGACGCGCGCCGGGTCCTTCCCAAGAACAGCCGCCCGCCCCAGAGCATCCGCCTTCCCCTGGTTCGATTGACGAGCGAAGAGGATCTCCGCGATCATCTGATTCTTCGCCTTCTCCAACTCGCGCGCGGGCACAAGCTCCCGCTTCAATCGCTCCAGCTCTTCGACAATAGCCTTCTCGGCGGCTTCCGGCGTATGCCCGGGATTCAGGATGGCCCCGGCGAAGAAAAGATTCGGATGCTCGGTGAAGTTCCCAGCCCCGAACGCTGCGGCCGCCAGGCGCAGCTCGTAGACCAGCTTGCGATAGAGGCGCGAACTCTGACCGACCGAGAGAATGCGCGAGATGATCTTCAACGGATACGCATCGGGATGCCCATCCTCGGGGATATAATACCCCGCCAGCAGCGCCGGCAGCGGCACGTTCATCCGTTCGATGAGGCGCTTCTCGCGCGTCTTGGGAGGCTCCTTCACCGTCACGCGCGGGATCGGGCGCGTCCCGCGCGGAATGTTCCCGAAATACTTCTCCACCCACGCCAGCGCCTGGCGCGTGTCGAAATCCCCGACGATCACGAGCGTCGCGTTATTGGGGACGTAGTACGTCTGGAAGAACTCGCGCACATCCTCGACCGTCGCCGCATTCAGATCGTCCATGCTCCCGATGACGATGTGCCGATACGGATGCACCTCGAAGGCATTCGCGTAGAGCACCTCGAGGACGCGCCCATAGGGCGGATTCTCGACGCGCAGGCGCCGCTCCTCCTTGACGACCTCCCGCTCGGATCGGAAGTTCTCCTCGGTGATGGCCAGCGAGGCCATGCGATCCGCCTCGAGCCAGAGGACCATCTCCAGATAGTTGCTCGGAAAGGTCTGCCAGTAGACGGTCACGTCCTCGGTCGTGTAGGCATTATCCACCCCGCCGATGCTCTTGATCAGCTCCGTGTGTTCCTCGGGAGCGACGTTCTTCGAGCCCTTGAACATCAAATGCTCGAACAGGTGCGCGAACCCCGTTCGCCCGGGCCGCTCGTCCTTCGAGCCCACGTGATACCACACCTGCAGGTTGATGACCGGCGCCGAATGATCCTCATGCGTGATGACACGCAGTCCGTTCTTGAGCGTCGTCACCTGAAACCGAAGCGGTGGTGGCACAAGTGAGGATTGCGCCCTCGCGACCGTCGCGAGCGCGACCATCACGATTCCAGCGAGAATTCCCCGTCCGCTCATGCGCTCTCCTCCTCGCCCCTCTGGCTGCTCTCTGATCCGGGCCCCTTCGGGCCGAGAGTCTATCACAAGGACCTCTGGGCTTCCACTGCGACGACGGCCGCGGGGACTGGCCCCTTCAGCGCATGCCGACCGCCAGCAGACTCTGAGCGGCGTTCAGGATGGCGAAGACGCGCGTGGGCAGAAGCCCCAGGTAGAAGACGCCGACCACGGTCACGACAAGCGTCGCCACGAACGCGCGCGAGAGGGGGACGCGCGCCACCTCCTCCCTCGGCTCGCGGAAGAACATGACGATCACGACGTAGAGGTAGTAGTAGACGGAGACGACCGTATTCAAGACACCGATGAGGACCAGCTCGGGGAAGCCCGCGCCCCATGCCGATTTGAAGAGCCAGAACTTGGCGATGAAGCCGGCCGTGCCGGGGAATCCAGCCAGGCTCACCAGAAAGATGGCCAACGGGAAGCTCAACATCGGCTGCCGGAAGCCCAATCCGGCATAATCGACGATCAACACGCGTTCATCCCCGCGACGCGCCCAGAGCGCGACGATCGCGAAACAGCCGAGGTTCATGATCGTGTAGACGAGCAGGTAGAAGGCCACGGCCGCCCAATCGCGCGCCAGGACGCCGATCAAGACATATCCAGCATGCGCGATGGACGAATAGGCGAGCATTCGCTTGATGTTCGTCTGCGCGATGGCGATGAAATTCCCAAAGGTCATGCTCAAAATGGACATGGCCGTGACCACTGCCACCCAATGCGCAGCGAGCTGATCGGCGACGCTCTCGATCCCCAGGGGCGCGAACGTGAGGGAGAAGACCCGCAGGAAGGCGGCGAATCCTGCCGCCTTCGGCGCCGTCGAGAGAAAGGCCGTCACCGGCGTCGGCGCGCCTTCGTAGACATCGGGCGTCCACACATGGAACGGCACCGTCGCCACCTTGAATCCGAAGCCGATCAGCAACATCGCCACCCCGGCCATCAACAGGACGACTTCCGCGCGCCCGAGCGACCCGCTCACCAGACGCGCCATCTCCGCGAGATTCGTCGTGCGCGTCGCGCCGTACACCAGAGCGATCCCATAGACCAGGAACGCCGAGGAGAACGCCCCGAGGATGAAATACTTCAGCGCCGATTCCATCGAGCGGAGATCCTCCCGCCGATACCCCGCCAGGACGTAGGTGGCGATCGTGATCGTCTCCAGCGCCAGGAAGACCATCACCAGATCATTGCTGGCCACCAGCAGCGTCATCCCCACCGCCCCGAACAAGAGCAGGGCGAAATACTCGCCCGGCGGGATGCGCTCCTCGTCCAGGAACGTCCAGGAGATGAAAATGGTCAACAGCGTGCCGAGCAGAATGACCAGCGTGAAGAAGACCCGAAAGCCATCCACGATGATCATCCGCGAGAAGGCCAACCGCGGCCCCTCGTCCCAGAGAGTGAGCGCCACGACCCCGGCCAGGATCGTGCCCGCGGCCGCGAGGATCCCGTCTCGCCTCTTCTTCCCCGGAGAGAACGCCTCCAGCAGCATGACGAGCACACCCGTCACCGCCAGCACCAGTTCCGGCCCAATAGCGCGATAGCTGATCCCCAGCCACTCCATCGGTCACCTCCGCTCGAGGACTTCGGCTCCCGGAGGCGCGAGGCGCCCTCGATCCGGCGGAGCCGGATGCGCCCGCTGCACCAGGATGGTCCGCGAAGCCGCGCGCTGCAGCTCCAGGACCGCGTGATCCGTGCGCCGCAAGATCGGATTCGGCAGCACGCCCATCAGGATCACGAGCGCGGCCATGGGAACAAGCGCGAGCCGCTCCCGCGCGTTCACATCGGGCAGCTGCCGATTCTCCTCGCGCGTGATCTCCCCAAAGAGGACGCGCTCCAGCGTCCAGAGCATGTACGCGGCCGAAAGGATCATCGCCGTCGCCGCCAGGACCGTGTATACGCGCCCCTGCGCCAGTTCGGACGTATACGTGCCCACGAGCACGAGGAATTCGCCCACGAATCCACTCAACGTCGGCAGCGCCGCCGAGGCCAGGGCGAGAATCCCAAAGAGCGCCGAGAAGACGGGCATCGGATGGGCCAATCCCCCGAACTCCGCGATCAGCCGCGTGTGGCGCCGCTCCGAGAGAATCCCCGCGATCATGAAGAGCGCGCTGGTCGCGATCCCGTGACTGAGCATCTGGAAGATCGCGCCCTGCATCCCCATCTCCGTCCGCGCCATGATGCCGAGCACGACAAAGCCCATATGGCTGACCGACGAGTACGCGATCAGCTTCTTCAGATCGGGCTGCACCAGGGAGACGAGCGCGCCATAGATGATGCTGATGACGGCGAGCGCGCCCAGCACCCCGGCGAATTCCTCCGTCGCCCGCGGGAAGAGCGGGAGATTGAACCGCAGCAATCCATACCCCCCCATCTTCAAGAGGATGCCCGCCAGGATCACCGATCCGGCCGTCGGCGCTTCCACGTGCGCGTCCGGCAACCAGGTATGAAAGGGGAAGAGGGGCACCTTGATCAGAAACGCCAGCGCGAAGCCCCAGAAGAGCCAGCGCTCCGTCTGCGCATCCCAAACGAGTCGCCCCGCGCGCACGTTCTCCGTGATGGCCAGGATGTCGAACGTCGTCCCCCCGTTCAGGTAGTAGAGGCTGATGATCGCCGCCAGCATGAGCGCCGATCCGACCATCGTATAGATGATGAACTTGACAGCAGCGTAGATGCGTCGCTCATATCCCCAGATGCCGATCAGGAAGTACATCGGCACGAGCATGACTTCCCAAAAGATGAAGAAGAGGAACATGTCCAGGGCGACGAAGACGCCGATCACGCCCGTCTCCAGAAGCAGGAGGAAGACGTGAAATTCCAGGACATGCCGCTCGATGGCGCGCCAGCTGATCAGGATCGAGACCGGCACCAGCAGCGCACTCAGGACCACGAGCCACAGGCTCACCCCGTCCACGCCCACGAAATAGTCCACATTGAAGCCGAAGAATCTGATCCAGGGGGCGCGCTCGACCAGTTGCGGACCGGAAGCCGCTGGATCGAACTTCACGAGCATGGATCCGCAGAGCCCCAGCGGAACCAGGGAGACCGCCAGGGCCAGGCGACGAATCGCCTCCTCTCGTGCGGCCAGGAGCACGCGCGCCACAAGGAGCAGCAGCGCGCCGGCCGTCGGTGCGAATGTGAGCCAGCTCAGCAGATGCTCCCCCATCTGATACCCCCCTACCGAGCCGGGATCCGATCTCCGATGAAGATGAAATACCCGAGCACGATGAGCGCGCCAATGACGAACATGACGACGTAGCTGCGCACCAACCCCGTTTGCAGCCGCCGCAAGACGGCCGCGCACGCAGCGACGAAGGCCGCCACCCCATTCACCATGCCATCAATGATCGTCACATCGAAGAATCTCCAGAGCAGCACGGTCGCGCCTCGCACCAGGGGGCGGACGAAGAGGCCCTCATAGATCTCGTCCACGTAGTACCTGTTCTCCAAGAGAGAGGGCGCCGGGCGCAGGGGATCGCGCCGATAGAAGCGGCGCGCCCACAGCAGCGCGACGAGCACGGCGAGCGCGGTCACGGCCGCGAGCCCCACTTCCCATCCATGCCCCGGCTCATCCGCGACGACCGCGAGACGATCGGGATGAACCGGCGCGCGCGCCAGCGCCGGTCCGACGAACTGCTCGAACCAATTCGCCAGGCGCCCTCCCGTATACGCTTCGGAGATGCCCATCCATCCTCCACCGATGGAGAGCGCGGCGAGCACAAGGAGCGGGATCGTCATCACCCGCGGCGATTCGCGAGGCGCGGCGATCCCTCCGTGTCCCTCAGGAGAATGGGCGAAGCGCTCGTGGCCCTCAAACGTCAGCACGATCCATCGAGTCATGTACGTGGCTGTGAGGATCGCCGTCACGAATCCTACCCCCCACAGCACATGCCCCCAGGGTTCCGGAAGCACCGGGCTCGCCCACGCGCGCCACAGGATCTCATCCTTGCTGAAGAATCCGGAGAAGGGGGGGAGACCCGCGATCGCCAGCCATCCGCAGAGCACCGCCCCATAGGTGAGGGGCATGTACCGCTTCAGCCCCCCCATCCGCCGCATATCCTCCTCATGATGGAGCGCGATGATGACCGACCCCGCGCCGAGGAAGAGCACGGCCTTGAAGAACGCATGCGTGACGACGTGAAAGATCGCGGCCGAGAACGCGCCGACCCCGCAGGCCAGGAACATGTATCCCAACTGCGAGATCGTCGAATACGCGAGCACCTTCTTGATGTTCCACTGCGCCAGACCGATGGTCGCCGCCAAGAAGGCCGTCAGCGCCCCCACGACCGCGATGACAGAGAGCGCCGTGAGGGATCGCGCATAGAGTTCGCTGCAGCGCGCGATCATGTACACTCCCGCGGTCACCATCGTCGCCGCGTGGATGAGGGCGGAGACCGGCGTCGGCCCCGCCATCGCGTCCGGCAACCAGACGTAGAGGGGGATCTGCGCGCTCTTCCCCGTGGCTCCCACGAACAAGAGCAGCGCGATCGCCGTCACGATCCCCACCTCACCCAACGCCTCCGGCTCGGGGAATCGAGCGGCGATAGCTCCCATGACCTCCGGGAACCGCAAGGTCCCAAACGTGGCGAAGATCAGGATCATGCCCAGAGCGAAGCCGAAATCCCCGATGCGGTTCACGATGAACGCCTTCTTCGCCGCGCGCGCCGCATCCGCACGATCGAAGTAGTGCCCGATGAGCAGATACGAGCACAGCCCAACCCCTTCCCATCCGATGAACATGACCAGGAAATTATCGGCCAGCACGAGCACGAGCATCATGAACATGAAGAGGTTCATGTAGGCGAAGAAGCGCGCGTAGCCGGGATCCCCCCGCATGTAGCCGACGGCGAAGACGTGGATCCAAAAGCCGACGAACGTGACAAAGAGGATATAGACGCCCGAGAGCGCGTCCAGTTGAAATCCCCACTCCACGCGCAGCGGCCCCGACTCGATCCACGAGAAGAACGGTTCCAGGATCAGGCGCTGCTCTGGTGGTCGCGCCCACAGCTCGACGAAGAACACGCGGACGGCCAGAAGCAGGGAGAGGCCCACCGAGCCACAGCCCATCACAGCGATGAGCCGCTCGCTCCACCGCCGACCGAAGATCCCGATGATCCCTGCGGAGATGAGCGGGATCATGACGAGCGCTTTCAGCATCCCCCCTCCCCTCCTGCGCGTCAGAGCTTCAACAACTGCGCCTCATCCACGTTCAACGTCTCGCGATGCCGGAAGAGCAACACGACAATGGCCAATCCCACAGCGGCCTCGGCCGCCGCCACGACCATGACGAAGAAGACCATGATCTGCCCCGCCAGCTCGCGGAAGTAACTGGAGAAGGTGACCAGCGTGAGATTGGCCGCGTTCAACATCAGCTCGATCCCCAGCAGCATCACGATCGCATTCCGCTTGACGAAGACCGTGACCGTGCCGATCGTGAAGAGCACGGCCGCGACCGCCAGATACCAGGAGATGGGAATCGTCGTCATCGTCCCTCCCTTCGCGCCAAGACGACCGCGCCCAACAGGGCGATGAGGATCAGGATCGAGGTGAGCTCGAACGGCAGCAGATACGTCGTGAACAGCTCGCGCCCGATGGATTCAGTCACGCCGACGCTCGTGCCCGAAGGAATGGGGTTCTCCTCAAAGAGGCGCACCAGAGAGATGATCTCCACGCCGAGGAGCGCGGCGAAAGGAATGGCGAGCCATCGCAAGAGCGGACGGCGCTCCAGCCGCGCTTCCTCCGCTCGAAGATTGAGCAGCATGATGACGAAGAGGAAGAGCACGAGGATGGCGCCGGCGTAGATCACGACCTGAATCACGGCCAGGAAGTAGGCGCCGAGCAAGATGTAGAGTCCGGTGAGCGCCCCGAGCACGACCAGAAGCGCCAGGGCGCTCTGCAGCGGATGCCGCCGCAGCACGACATTGAACGCGGCCACAATGGCCGTGAGCGCGAAGATCAGAAAGAGCGCGCGCTCCATACCCCCCTCCCACGGGGGCCTCGCGCGCTCGCCCGGAGCGCCCGAGGCCCCCATCGCCCCTCGCCTTGCGGGAATCTCGCTCTCATACGACCAAGGCCATCGCCGAAGAGAACACGACGTTCGCGAAGGCCAGAGGCACGAGCACCTTCCACCCGAATCGCATCAATTGATCGTACCGGAAGCGGGGCAAGGTCGCGCGCAGCCAGATATAGATGAAGAGGAACACGGCCGTCTTCGCCGCGAAATAGACGACCCCCAGCAGCGGCGCGCGCGCCGCGCCCGGACCGTTCCACCCTCCGAGAAAGAGCGTCGTCGCCAGGGCCGAGACGGCGAGAATGTTCGCATATTCGGCCACGTAGAACATGGCGAACTTCGTCGCCGAATACTCCGTGTGATAGCCCGCGACCAATTCCGTCTCCGCCTCCGGCAGATCGAACGGTACGCGATTGGTCTCGGCGATGGCCGCGATGAAGAAGAGCAGAAAGCCGAGCGGTTGATACCAGAAGACGTGCCATCTCGGGATGATCCCCCAATATGTCCCCGATTGCGCCCGCACGATCTCCACCAGATCGAGCGAACCCGCCTGGATGAGCACGCCGACGACCGAGAGCGTGAGCGTCAGTTCATAGCTGATCATCTGTGCGGCCGAGCGCAACCCCCCGAGCAGCGAATACTTGCTGTTGGACGCCCATCCGGCGAGCACGATCCCGTAAACGCCGAGCCCACTCAAGGCGAAGAGATAGAGCAGTCCCACGTTGACGCTGGTGATGTAGAGCGTGATCTCGCGACCGAACAGTACGATCCGATCGCCGAACGGAATCACGGCATAGGTCATGAGCGCCGGGACGAGCGCCAGAATCGGCGCCACGGTGAAGAGGACGGGATTGGGCGTATTCGGTCGCACGTCCTCCTTGAAGAGGAATTTCAGCAGATCGGCCAGCGGTTGCAACAATCCCCACGGACCGACGCGATTCGGACCGTAGCGGAGCTGAATCCACCCCAGGATCTTCCGCTCAAAGAGCGCCAGATAGGCGAGGAACGTGAGCACGATGCCAAAGACGATGACGATCTTGATCGCCGCCTCGACAATCAGCCCCATCCTCCTCTCCTCCCGACTCCGCCAGCGGAAACAGCATCAGCGCGAGGCTTCGACCCGCTCGCGCTCCCCCCATCCGAAGGCCTTCCGCAAGAGGGGGACGTGCTCGGTGAGCGTCCCCGGCTCGAAGAGGCCCTCCCCGAGCGGCGCCGGCTCCCGGAGGCGCTCCGCCGCGCGATCAATCGTCGCGACCTGCGCGCGCAACCGCTCCAAGAGCTTCCCGCGATCAATGGCCGTCAGAGGGACCAGCGGTCGCTCCGTCTGAATGGCCCCCTCCTCGTTCAAGCGCGCGTAGGTGATCCCCTGATAGCCAGGGATCGTCTCGGCGATCTCGCGGAAGATATTCGCCACCGAGCGGCGACAGCCCAGATCCGCGCCCATCTTCGCCGCGATTTGATCAATGATCATCCAATCGGGGCGCCAATCGCCCGTGGCACTGAGCGCGCGCCGAATCCGCTGCACCTGCCCCGCATTGTTGGTGAACGTGCCATCCAGCTCAGCGAAGCTCATGGCCGGCAGCACGACGTGCGCCATCTCGGCCGTGCGCGTCAGAAACAGCTCATGCGCGACGACCAGTTCCGCCCGCGCCAGCGCCTCGCGCCAGACGTCTCCGTAAAAGCGCACCAGATCGCACCCCATGAGATAGAGCGCCTTGATCTGCGGGCCCACCTGCTCGGGCGCGGGCAGATCCGCCGTCAGGCCCATGTCGAGAGCCCCGAGCGAATTGTTGAAGCGCAGTAGCGGCAGCACGCGCACCTGGCGCCGGCCTTCGGCCGCCAAGATCCCCCCCAGGACGGCGGCGGCTTCCAAGGCCGCACCCATCACCTCTCGACTGATGAGCACGGCCAGGCGATCGGACTCCCACACGATGCGCCGCAGTGCCTCCACCTCTTCGCGGGTCAGCAGCGTCGCCTCGGCCGCGCGTTCCACCTCGCCTTCATCCAGCAGCGCCAGCAACACCGCCGCTTCCGATCCCGGACGAATGTGAAAGAATCGCGTCGCGACGCGCATCCGACTGAGCGGACGCGCGCCAACGATGAACAGTTGCGCCCCGCGCCGGTGAACCGCCGCGCGCAGGCTGTAAGCCGTCAGCGGATTGTACTCCGGCGGGTTCCCCCCAATGAGCAGAATGGTCCGCATCTCGTCGCGCAACATGGGCTGCGTCAGCAGCGGCACCGTCAGCCGCCGGAAGAATGGCCGCCAGTCGACATCCATGGCATGCGTCACCACGGGCGTCTCCACGACCTGTCGCCCGAACTTCGCCAGGATGTAGAGGTCCTCATTGGTCAGCCGCGGCGAGCCGATGCACGCGATGCTCTCCGGTCCGTACGCCCGCTTGATCTCCAGCAATCGCTGCGCCACCTGCCGGAGCGCCTCCTCCCAGGTGGCCGGCTCCAAACGCCCGTTGCGACGCACAAGCGGCACCGTCAGTCGGTCCGGACTGTTGACGAACTCGTTCCCATAGCGGCCCTTCACGCAGAGGAACTCCTCATTGATCCAGTTGTGCCGCGTCTCAGGCGCTGTCCTGAAGCTGAAGAGGACCTTGTTCGCGAATTCCGCGTCCATCTTCGTCAGGTCCTTGGCCCACGCCCGCACGACCCGACCGTCGCGCACGCTCAGCCGCAATTGGCAGCCATCGGAGCAATACGTACAGGTCGTCACCGTATCCCGAATGTCCCACGGCCGCGCGCGGAACCGAAAATTGGCGCTCGTCAGCGCGCCCACGGGGCACACCTCCACGCAGTTGCCACACTGCTCGCACTCCAGCGTCCCATCCGTGCGATTCCCCACGATCACGCTGTGCGCGCCACGACCGCGCACCCCCAGCGCATGATTCCCCACCCACTCATCGCACACGCGAATACATCGGTAGCAGAGGATGCACCGTTGCGGATCGAGCCAGATGAAGGGGCTGAGCGGATATTCGTCGGTCGCATCCTTCTGCTCATCGAAGCGGGCGAGCAGATCGCCGTAGTTCATCGCCATCCACTGCAGCTCGCACTCCCCCCCTTTGTCGCACACGGGACAATCGAGCGGATGATTCGCCAGGATGAAATCCACCATCGCCTTGCGCGCCTGCCGGATCTCCTCGCTCTCGGTCGTCACAACCATCCCCTCGCTCACCCGCACGGTGCAGGCCGTTTGCAATCGGCCCATCTTCTCGATCCGCACCAGGCACATGCGGCACGCGGCCTGCGGCGGCAGGTCCTTGTAGTAGCAGAAATTCGGGATCGGAAAGCCGGCGTCGAAACAGACCTCCAGCAGCAACTTCCCCTTCGGCGCCTCGACCTCCTTCCCGTTGATGATCACCTTCACGGTCTCCATACTCGCCCCCCCTCACACGGCCAAGCGGCGCGGCGCCGAGACCTCCGGGAGCTCCGCCGAGACGACCGGCGCGCGCACATACTTCTCGAAATCGGCGCGGAATTTCTCGATGGCCGGATAGACGGCCCAGGCCGCCGCATCCCCCAGCGGACAATGCGTCGTGCCGAAGATGTTGCGCGCCAGTTCGTAGAGGAGGTCAAGATCCTTGGGTCGCCCTCCCCCACTGAGGAGGCGCTCCAGCAGTTTCCGCATCCAACGCGTCCCCTCGCGGCAGGGCACGCACCAGCCGCAGGATTCGTGCTCGTAGAACTTCGTGATCCGATAGACGACCTGCGCGATGTCCGTGTCCTCATCCATGACGATGATGGCGCCGCTGCCGAGCATGGACTTGAGCGCCGCCAGCGATTCGAAATCGAGCGTGCACCGCTCGACCTCCTCAGCCGTCAGAATCGGCGCCGAGGAGCCCCCGGGGATCACCGCCTTCAAGCGCTTCCCCCCACGAATCCCCCCGCACTCCTCCTCGATCATGCGCTTCATCGGATACCCCATCGGCAGCTCATACACCCCTGGCCGCGCCACATGCCCGCTCACGGCGAACAGGCGCGTTCCGCCACTCTTCTCCGTCCCCAACTGTCGGAACCACTCCCCACCATGGAGGATGATCGGCGGCACCGAGGCCAATGTCTCCACATTATTGATCACCGTCGGACAGCCGTAGAGGCCGACCACGGCCGGAAACGGCGGCTTGATGCGCGGATACCCCCGCTTCCCCTCGAGCGACTCCATGAGCGCCGTCTCCTCGCCGCAGATGTACGCCCCGGCACCCGGATGGACGATGATCTCGCAGGAGAACCCGCTCCCCAGGATGTTCGCGCCGACGAACCCGCGCTCCCGCGCCTCCTCGATGGCGCGCTCCAAGTGCTCCTTGAGGTACCAATACTCGCCGCGAATATAGATGAACGCCAGATGCGCGTCCACGGCGTACGCGGCCAGCAGAATCCCTTCGATCACCGCATGGGGATCCTTCTCCATCAAGACGCGATCCTTGCACGTCCCGGGCTCGCTCTCATCGGCATTGGCGATGACGTACTTGGGCTTGTCGGTGTCCCGAGGGACGAAGCTCCACTTCATCCCCGTGGAGAAGCCCGCCCCTCCGCGCCCGCGCAAGGCCGAGCGCTTCACCTCCTCGATGACCTCATCGGGCGTCATCGTCGTGAGCGCCTTCCGCAACGCCTGATACCCCCCCGTTCGCAGATAGACCTCGATCGTATGCGAATCCGGGAGGTCGAACCGCGCGCTGAGCACTCGCACCTTCTCCATATCCCCCCTCACGGAAGCGACCGGAGGATCTCATCCACGCGCTCCGGCGTCAGGTGGTGATAGAACGTGAAATTGATCTGCATGGCCGGCGCCCAACTGCACGCCCCGATGCATTCGACCTCGCTCAGCGTGAACCGGCCATCGGCTGTCGTCTCCCCGCAGCGGATCCCCAAGCGCTCCTCCAGATGCTCGCGGATGGCCTCGCCCCCGCAGAGGTAACAAGAGACATTGCGGCAGATCTGAATGTGATACCGTCCGATCGGGCGCCGATGAAACATCGTGTAGAAACTGACGGTCGTCGCCACATCCAGGAAAGTCAGATCGAGCCATCGCGCGACCTCCTCGAGCGCCTCATCCGGCAGATACCCCAGCTCCTGCTGCACGACGAAGAGCACGGGCAACAGGGCCGATCGCTTCACCGGATACCGCGCGATGATCTCCTGAATCTTCTTCTCCGCTTCGGCCGAAAGCATGCCCATCGGATCCGCCTCTCACCGGTCAATCTCGCCGAGCACAATATCAATGCTCGCGATCACGGCCACGACGTCAGCGATCAATTGTCCGCGCACCATGAGGGGCAGGGCTTGGACGTTCGCGAACGAGGGCGCACGGATGTGCACGCGATAAGGCATGGGGCCGCCATCGCTCACGATGTAGTAGCCGAGTTCCCCGCGCGGACTCTCGACGGCGACGTAGACCTCGCTCGGAGGCACCTTCAACCCCTCGGCCGTGAGCAGGAAATGATAGATGAGGGCATCCATCTGCGTGAGCATCTTCTCGCGCGGGGGCAGCGAGACGCGCGGATCGTCGCACTTGACCGGCCCCGGAGGCAACTTCTCCACGGCCTGGCGAATGATCTTCAGCGATTCGCGCATCTCCTGCACGCGCACGAGATAGCGGGCGTAGACGTCGCCCTCGGTGCGCGTGGGCACGTCGAAATCGTAGGTCTCATAGCCGCTGTAAGGGTGGACGCGCCGCAGATCATATGGGACACCGGAAGCGCGCAAACTCGGCCCCGTCACGCCCCAGCGAATGGCCTCCTCAGCGCTCAATCGCCCGACGCCCTCAGTCCGCATGCGAAAGATCGGATTGTGGGTCAAGAGCCGATCGAATTCCTCCAGCGCCCGAGGGAACTCCCGACAAAAGTCGAGAACGCGCGCGGTGAACCCCTCGGGCAGATCGGCCATGACCCCTCCGATGCGCAGGTAACTCGGCGTGAGCCGCCCTCCCGACACCGCCTCGAACAGCTGCAGGATCTTCTCTCGCTCGGCGAAGGCGTAGAAGAACAGGCTCATCGCCCCGAGGTCCAAGCCATGCGTCCCAATCCACACCAGGTGGCTCGCGATCCGCTGCAGCTCGGCCATCATCACCCGAATGACCTGCGCGCGCGGGGGGACCTCTACGCCCAACATCTTCTCCACGGCCAGGACGTAGCCGAGATTGTTCCCCATGGCGTTGAGATAATCGGTGCGATCCGTGATCGTGATCACGTGCTGGTACTTCTTGTGCTCGGCCAGCTTCTCCATCCCCGTGTGGAGATACCCGATGTCGGGCTTAGCGTCCACGACGCGCTCGCCTTCGAGGGTGAGCACGAGCCGCAACACCCCGTGCGTGGACGGATGCTGCGGCCCCATATTCACCATCATCGTGGTCTCCAGTGGATTGCGCCGGACCTCCAGCAGGACCTCCGATTCCGCCATGCGTCACCCTCGATATCCCCGCAGCGGATAATCCTTCCGCAGCGGATACCCCTCCCAGTCCTCCGGCATCAGCAACCGCCGCAATTCGGGATGTCCCTCGAACCGCACGCCGAACATGTCATACACCTCCCGCTCGTACCAGTTCGCATTCGGCCAGATGCCCGTCACCGAGGGCACCGCTTCCTCCTCGTTCACCCGCACTTTCAGGCGAAGCCGATGCCGATGCGTGAGGGAATAGAGATGATAGACCACCTCGAACCGGGGATCGGCGCCTACGCCGCGATCCACGCCGCAGAGGTCCACGAGCATCTTGTAGTCGAAGGCGGGATCATCGCGCAGGGCCTGACAGATCTCAATGAGCGCTTCGCGGGCGATGACGAAGGTCAGCTCCCCCCATTGCTCCTTCGCTTCCACAATATGCGGCCCGAATCGCTGCTGGAAGATGTGACGTCGCGTCTGATGTTCCTGCCCCTCCATACGGCGTTCGCACACGCGCTCCGACTCAGCGAGCGCTCACCACCACTGCCTCCTCGTCCACAACGGCGCGGCGGCGCAACCGCTCCCGCTCGATCTTCTCCTGCAGCTTCATGATCCCGTAGATGAGCATCTCGGGTCGCGGGGGGCACCCCGGTACGTAGATGTCCACGGGGATCACCTTATCCACCCCCTGCACGATAGCGTAGTTGTCGAACATCCCCCCGGCCGAGGCGCAGACGCCCATGGCGATGACCCATTTCGGCTCGGGCATCTGCTCATAGAGCCGGCGCACCACCGGCGCCATCTTCTGCGAGACGCGCCCGGCGACGATCATCACGTCCGATTGTCGGGGCGATCCGCGAAAGACTTCCGCCCCGAAGCGCGCGATGTCATTGCGCGAGGCGATCATGGCCATCATCTCGATGGCGCAGCAGGCCAAGCCGAACTGCATCGGCCACAAGCTCGATTTGCGCGCCCATTTCACCAAATCCTCAAAGCGCGCCGTGATGATCTCCGGAACCCCGGTCTTCTCCAATGCCCCCCCCATACGCTCACCGATTCCAATCGAACACGCCCTTCTTCCAGGCGTAGAGGTATCCCGCGAACAGGACGCCGAGGAAGACCAGCATCTCCGCGAAGACGAACCCCCCGGACGTCTCGCGCGCGAGATCGCGAAAGACGACCCCCCACGGGATGAGGAAGATCGCCTCGATGTCGAAGAGGATGAAGATCATCGCCACCAGATAGAACGCGACCGAGAACCGCTCTCGCGCCGATCCGATCGGGTCCTTACCACACTCGTAGGGGATCATCTTCTCCGGCGTCGGTCGCCGCACCGCCAGCAGTCGCGGCGCGAACGCCAGAGCCAGGGCGAGCCCCGTCGCGATCACGAAAGTCAGCAGGATCGGCAGAAAATGCACCGTCTCGGTCATCCCGGCGTTCTCCGAACCCTCCCGAAACAAAGGGAAACTATAGACGAACCGCTTGGGGATGTCAATCAACCGGAGGCTCCGTGACCTGACATTCGGCGTGTCGGATGCGCCTCTCCAGTGAGTGAGTCGGCTCACCGTCGTGTCCCCCAGCGAGCAGGTCACTCAGCCGAACGTTGACTTCGCCGGCGATTTGCGATATTAAAGAGGCTCACACCGAACGACCGGGTGAGAGTGACTATGAACGTACAGGAGAGAGTGATCCGAGCCATCGCGCGCGCGTGTCAGCTCGATCCGGAGCAGGTGCATCCGGAAGCGACATTTGAAGAGCTGGGCGTGGATTCCCTCAAGGGCCTGGAGATCGTCTTCGAGCTGGAGGAGGAGTTCAAGGTCTCCATCCCGGAGAATGTCGCGGTGGGAATGCGCTCGGTGCGAGATGTCATCGAGCGGCTCCGAACGGTCTTCGAGGGCGCAGGGGGATTCGCGACCGAACCCTCGTCTTGAAGACGCATCTTCTCCGCGAGTGAAGGGAGGCGCACACGGGGTGTTCCTTCCCCGCCGTTCGGAGCGAGCCGATGGAGCATCACGAATCCCCGGGAGAGCCACATGCGGCGTGTCGTCGTCACCGGACTTGGTGTGATCTCGGCCGTCGGCCAAACGGCCGAGGAATTCTTCGAGAACCTCGTTCGCGCGCGCTCGGGCGTCGGTGAGATCACGCGATTCCCCACCGATGCGCTGACGGTCAAAGTCGCCGCAGAAGTCAAGGCCTTCGATCCCTCGGCGCACTTCACGACCAAGGAGATGGGGCTGCTCGACCGGTTCGCGCAGTTCGCACTGGTCGCCGCGCGTCAGGCCCTCGCGGATGCCGGGTTCTCGCCGACGGAGGCCGAGTCCGAGCGCTTCGGCGTCGCCATCGGGACGTCGTTCGGCGGCATGACGACGCTGGAGGCCGGATACGAGCGGCTGTACGGAGAGCGAAATCTGCGACTCCATCCGCTCACGATTCCCCGCGTCATGTACAATGCGGCGGCCTCGCAGCTCTCCATGTTCTTCTCCGCGCGGGGTCCGATTCTGGCCATCAGCACGGCGTGCGCCTCGGGCGCGCAAGCCATCGGGTGGGCGTATCAGCAGATCAAGTATGGCTCGGCCGATGTCATGCTCGCCGGAGGGGCGGACGCGCCCATCACCTTCGGCGTGATGAGAGCATGGGAAGCGTTGCGCGTGCTCGCCAGTGGCCGCGGGGATCCGACGCGCGCGTGCCGTCCCTTCAGTCGAGATCGCGAGGGGATGGTCGTGGGCGAAGGAGCTGCCGTCGTGCTGCTGGAGGACTATGAACGGGCGCGCGCGCGTGGAGCGCGCATCTACGCTGAGATCGTCGGCTATGGGACGTCCGCCGATGCCGGCCACATCACGGATCCCTCCATCGAAGGGCCGGCGCGCGCCATGCGCGCTGCCTTGGCCGAAGCTGGGATCGCTCCCGAGGAGGTGGACTACATCAACGCGCACGGCACGGCCACGAAAGCCAATGATCGCATCGAGACTGAGGCGATCAAGCTCATCTTCGGCGCGCATGCGCGGCGCGTCGCCATCAGCTCGACCAAGGCCGTGCATGGCCACGCGATGGGGGCTGCCGGCGCCATCGAATTCGTGGCCGCGCTGCTGGCCCTGCAGTATGGGATCATCCCGCCCACGGCGCACTACACCGAGCCCGATCCCGAATGCGATCTCGATTATGTCCCCAATCGCGCGCGGGAGCAGCCGCTGCGCGTCGTCCTCTCCAACTCGTTCGCCTTCGGAGGCATCAACGCCGTCCTCGTCGCGCGGAGGGTCTGATGAGCGGGAGACTCGCGGACGTTCGCGTGCGACCCGCTCGCCCGGAGGATCGCGAGCGGATTCGCGCGATTTGTCAACGCTCGGTCCTGCGCGGGTATCCGACGGAGCGGATCTTCGAGGATGTGGAGATCGTGAGTCGACTCTTCGCCGATTATTACCTCGACCACGAGCCGGAGTCCTGCTTCGTGGCCGAAGTGGATGGGGAGGTCGTGGGATATGCGCTCGCGTGCAAGGACACGCGGCGATACCGTCGCATCATGATCTGGCGCATTCTTCCGCGGGTCCTCGGGCGTGTTGTGAGCGCCGTGGTGCTCCGGCGCTATCGGCGACCGGAGACATATCGCACGCTCTGGTGGGTGCTCACCCGCGCCTGGCGGGAGATCCCATCAGTATCCGTGAGAGCCTATCCGGGTCACGTCCACGTCAACGTGGACCCGGCGTTCACCGAGGAGAAGCTCGCCCTGTTGAAGATCGGGATGCGGCTCGGCCACGCGGTGATGGCGCACCTTCGCGAGGCGGGCGTGCGTGGCATCCAGGGCGCGATCGCCGAAGAGGAAGGAGACGAACGGCTGACGCACTTCTATCAGCGGTTCTACGGCGCCCGCATCGCCGCCATCCGGCGCTTCTCCCTGTGGGAACGCATCACGGGCACGCGGTGGTATGCCAAACTCGTGGTGATTGACCTCCAACCGTCAGAGGCCGCAGAGGCGTCATGCGCTATGCGTCGCTCGCCGCTGTAGATCGCCCGTTCGACGACGTCTACATCTCCCCGCATCTGGATGATGTCGCGCTCTCCTGTGGGGGGCGAATCCTGCGCGAGCGCGCCGTGGGGCGATCGGTGCTTGTCGTCACGGTCTTCACGGCAGACGCGGGACCGTGTCGGGAGATCCCCCCGCATGTCCGCGCGCGCGTCGGTGATATGGCCGAGCGCCGTCGCGAGGACGAGCGGGCGATGGCGCGCCTGGGCGCGGACTTCCTCTGGCTCGAGCACCCGGAGGCGATCTTCCGCGATCGCGCCTATCACACGCTCGTGGGCGCGCTCTCGCGCCTGGCGACTTCGGATCGAGAATGGATCGCCCGCCTGGCCTCCGAATTCGAGCACCTGGTGGAGCGCGTGCGCCCGCGACGCCTCTATTGCCCCTTGGGGGTTGGTCATCACGCCGATCATCGCGTGGTGTTCGAAGCCGCCCTGCTCCTGGCCGAGCGATGGAGCGATGGGACGACGGTCAGGGATCGCCCCTTGCATCCCGAAGTCTGCTTCTACGAGGACGCGCCCTATGCCCTGATCCCCTATCTCACCGAACATCGGTTGAACATGGTGCGCGCGCGTTCGATCCAGCAAGAGGTTGCGCCCTCGCATTCGATTTGGGCGCGCGCTCGCGAAGCGCATGCCACGATGATGACGCTCTCGTCCGTTCGGGCAGAAGTCGGGCGCGCGATGTGGCGCGCGGCGACCCGCGGGTTCCTGATCCTTCAATTCGCGCGGGGGAAGTGGGTGAGCCGTCGCGCGCGCCCCCGACTCTGGCTCGTCCCGGAGCTGTGTGAGATCGGCGACGTCCTCCCGGCCAAGCTCGAGGTCCTCGCCGAATATCGTTCGCAGATCGCCCCAGTACTCGGCGATCTGCAGAGCTACGTTCGATTGCGCCTCGCCTATTCGCAGCGGCTCGTCAGCCGATCCCTCGCCCCGTCCTCTCTCCCACTCCATCAGGAGCCGACCCCATGCGTCCTGGAGCGCATCTGGCGGATCGCGCGCATCGAGTCGGAGGCTCCCTCGCGTGAACGTCAGACGAACGGCTCTCTCTGGACTTTCGCCTGACGCGACCCCTTCAAACCTCACCCTTCATAGGATGCGCCCATTGCCCCGTCCGGCACCCAGCTCCTCGCGCATTCGATGAGACGCTCATGTGGCCTCTCCGCTCTCCCCCCTCTCGCTCGCAGCCCGAGATCCTCATTTCTTGACCTCGCGATGACGGTTTGTCTACACTGAAGCCCCTTGTACTCGGAGGAAGAGGGCGACAGTGCGCCGCATCAGCGTGATACTCCTCATTCTCCTCTGGGCTTCTTCTGGAGGATGTGAGCGGACGGCGCGACGGCCGAAGCTGGAGGACGGCGTCATCCTCTCATCGGGCGTGCCCGTTCGGAATTCGACGGCCGTCCTGGCCGTCGAATTGACGCAGCTTCGGCAGGCTGAAGAGGTGGAGATTCTCGAGCGAAAAGGGACGGAGTGGGTGCGCGTGCGCACGCGTGAAGGGATCGAGGGATGGGTGGAAGCCCGTCACGTGCTGAGCAAACGCGCATTCGAGCAGGCGCGCGCCCTGGAGCGGGAGATGGCTACGATCGAGCGACAGGCGCTCGGGCAGCTCCTGGGAAGCGCCGCCATTCGGCTGACCCCCGGTCGCGCGTCAGAGGAGAACGTCCTCTTTCACGCGCCCCAGGGGACGCTCGTAGACATCTTGCGACGCGAGCGCACGCGCCGGATGAGTCAGGAGCTGATCCCCCGTCACTATGAGCCGCGCGCCCGTCCAGAGGCGGAGTCGGCCTCGGACCTCTGGTACTGCGTGCGCTTGCCCGACTCGTTCCTCGTGCGCGTGGGATGGGTCTATGCGCCGCTTGTGGAGCTGAAGGTGCCGGATCGGTTGCGCCATCTCCAGGGCGAATACCCATTCGTCGCCTGGTATGAGCTGGCGCAGGTCGAAGATCCGGAGATCGGGACATCGGCGCACTACCTGACCTTCGACACCCATCGGACGGCCCCCGTCCCGGGCACGGATTTCGAGCGCGTGCGCCTGTGGGTGTGGGATCTCAAGCGACATCGGTACACGATCGGCCGATGGGAGATCGCGCATGGCCTTCTGCCCATTGAGCACCGGCGCGAGGCGACACTGCACCGCTTCCGGGTGCGGCTCTACGAGGCGAAGACGGGCGCACTGACCGAGGTCGAATATCTCGTGGATGTGCGTGATCCCGCGGCGCCTCGATGGCTTCGCCCTCGACGGTGACTTGTCCTGGGGCGAGCATTCGGCTTATGCTCTGAGACGTCATGACGTGGGGAGGTCGAGCATCTCGAGGCAGATGGATCGTCCTGCTGGCTGCGCTTCTTTTGACGAGCGCGACGGTTCCCTCAGGCGCCCAAGAGGGGTCTGACAAGAAAGCCCTGGAGATCGTGCAGCGCACCATCGCCGCCTATGGTGGCGAGGCCTCCGTGTATCTGCTCCGTCAGCGCGGGCAATTGCGCGGCTTCGTCAAAGCCTATTTGGAGGACGGGAGCACGCGCGAAGGGGAGATCACGATCCGGTTCCTTCACCGCCTGGAGAAACAGGATGAACTTCGGCAGGTCGAGCTGCGCTTCCCGAATGCCCCGACGCTCATCATCACCTATGACGGCGAGCGCGTGTGGGGGACGGAGAACGGCGCCCCCATCGTCCTGCGCCTGCGCACGGAGGCGGCCTTTCGCGCCGAGCTGAAGCACAATTATGAGGCGCTTCTGCGGTATCGCGAATACAAAGCCCAGGTGAAATACGTCGGGCGGGAGAAGCGGAGCGGTATTGATGTAGATGTCCTGGACCTGGTGCGGCCCGATGGCTCGACCACGCGCTATTTCATCAGCGCGCGAACGTTCCGCATCCTGCACCTGGAGTACGACGTCACCGTCCCGCTGGTGAATCGGCCGATTCGCTTTCGAGACTCCTTCTATGACTTCCGCGTCGTGCAGACGACGCTCGTGCCATATCGCACCGAGCGCTATGAGGACGGGCGTCTGGTGCAGGAGATTCGATTCACGGAAGTCGCCTACGGGATGCAGATCGAGGAATCGCAGTTTCGCCCTCCGGGCTCGTGAGAGAGCCCCTCTTCCACGGTGATGCACCGACTCACATCGTGCGCCCCACGGCAGCCGCGATGTGCCGCAGCTGTCCAACCAGCTCGAAGAGCTGCTCGGGCAGAAGCGCCTGCGGGCCATCGCACAGAGCCTCTTCGGGCCGATGATGCACTTCGATGAGCAAGCCGTCAGCTCCAGCCGCCACAGCCGCGCGCGCCATGGGGGGGACCTTATCGCGGCGCCCCGTGCCGTGGCTCGGATCGGCGATCACCGGCAAGTAGGTGAGCTTCTTGAAGACAGGAATGGCCGAGATATCGAGCGTGTAGCGGAGCGAGGTCTCGAAGGTGCGAATCCCGCGCTCGCACAGGATGACGTTCGGATTGCCGCCGGAGACGATGTACTCGGCCGCCAAGAGCGTCTCTTCGATCGTCGCTGCCGGACCGCGCTTGAGGAGGACCGGCTTGGGCTGTCGGCCGAGCTCCTTGAGCATATTGAAATGCTGCATATTGCGCGCGCCGACCTGCAGGATGTCCACGTATTCGGACATGAGGGGGATGTGCGCGATCTCCATCACCTCCGAGACGACGAGCAGACCGTAGCGATCGGCAGCCTCGCGCAGGTAGCGCAAGCCCTCCTCGCCGAGTCCCTGGAAGCTGTAGGGCGAGGTGCGCGGCTTGAACGCGCCCCCGCGCAGGATCTTCGCGCCCGCGCGATGAACCGCATCGGCGATCTCCAGCACCTGCTCGCGGCTCTCGACCGCACACGGCCCCGCCATGAGGATGATCTCGCGCCCGCCGATCACGACATCCCCGATGCGAATCTCCAAACCCTCGGGGCGGAAAGATCGGCTCACGAGCTTATAGGGCGTCGTCACGCGGATCACCTCGGCGACCCCCTCCAGCAGCTCCAGCTCACGCGCGTCCACGACCTTGTGCCCGACGGCCCCCAGCACCGTCCGCGTGACGCCCGTCGAACGATGGACGTCAAACCCCAGCTGCACGAGCTTCTCGATGACGCGCGCGATTTGTTCCTCGGTGGCGTTCTCTTCCATGACGATGATCATGACCGTTCCTCCCTCGTCCTCTCCGGGAAGCCTTCGGCGTGTTCGGCGGCGAGCCGCTCCAGTCGGCGCGATTCGTCAATGATGCGCTCAAAGAGGCGATGGAGCGCCTCGTCATCGAGCGGACCACGGTTGAGACGCCGCACGCGTTCGAGCACCTCCCGCTCCCGCTCGGGAGAATAGATGGGCAGGTTCTGCGCCCGCTTCAATTTCCCGATCTCAATGGCGCAGCGGGAGCGCCGATTCAACAGTTCGACCAATTGCGCGTCAATCTCGTCAATCATCCGCCGCCAATCCTCAATGTCCACCGTGTTGCCTCCTTCAGTCGGCGATGTCACCTTCCCCGCTCTTCAACCAGCGGGCGAAGCGTCCGACGCGCGCGACCAGGTCCGGCCGTCCCAGACGGCGCTCGATCTCCTGCACCAGCGCGCTACCCACGACCGCCGCATCCGCATAGCGCCACGTCTCGCGGACATGCTCCGGTCGCGAGATGCCGAACCCCACGGCGACGGGCAGGTCCGTGTAGCGACGCACACGCTCGACCGTCGGCCGCATCGCTTCCGAGAGGTGCTCGCGCGTCCCCGTCACGCCGGTGCGGGAGACGACGTAGATGAAGCCCGAAGCCGCGCGCACAATCTCGGCGATCCGTCTGTCCGGACTCGTCGGCGCGACCAGGAAGATGGTCTCGATCCCCCGCGCGCGCATGAGGCGACAGAAGTCCTCCGCTTCCTCCGGAACGAGATCCGTCGCGAGCACGCCGTCAACGCCCACGCTCGTCATCTCCGCCGCCAAGCGTTCGAGCCCGAATTGTAGCAAGGGGTTGAGGTAGCTGAAAAGCACGATGGGAATGCTCGAATGCCGACGCACCTCCGCGACGATGTCCAAACAATCGCGCAGCCGCGTGCCGCGGCGCAAGGCGCGCTCGGAAGCGCGCTGGATGATGGGTCCATCGGCGATCGGATCGGAGAAGGGGACGCCCAGCTCGACCAGATCCGCGCCCGATGCCTCCAGTTCGCGAATCAAGCGAACGGTCGTCTCCGGATCC
This sequence comes from bacterium HR10, assembly GCA_002923315.1. Classification (GTDB taxonomy): domain Bacteria; phylum Acidobacteriota; class Blastocatellia; order HR10; family HR10; genus HR10. The sequence goes on along the minus strand of BEHM01000002.1, from coordinate 29,440 downwards.
GGATCCCCAGCGGTGAGATAGGGGATGAATCCTTTCCGTCCGGCCCGTCGCAGGGCGTCAAAGCGCTCGCGAATCCGACTCATGGCCGAGCCGCTCCTCTTTCCGCGCGCTCTCGGGCGAGCTGCTCGGCGACCGTCTGCACGTCCTTGTCTCCCCGACCGGAGAGATTGACGATGAGGATCTGATCCGGATGCATCGCCGGCGCCAGACGACAGACATACGCCAAGGCGTGCGCGCTCTCCAGAGCCGGGAGAATGCCCTCCACGCGCGCCAGCAGTTGGAAGGCCTCCAACGCCTCTTGATCGCTGACCGAGACGTACTCGATCCGGCCCTGATCGCGCCAATAGGCGTGCTCCGGGCCAACGGCCGCGTAATCCAATCCGGCGGCCACCGAATGCGTCAGGGCGATCTGCCCATCCTCGTCCTGTAAGACATAGGTGTACGTGCCGTGCAGCACACCGGGCCGGCCTCCGGCGAAGCGCGCCGCGTGCTGACCGAGCGCGCCGCCGCAGCCGCCGGCCTCCACGCCGATCAGGCGCACTCCGGGTTCGGCGAGAAACTCATAGAACAGACCGATGGCATTACTCCCCCCACCGACGCAGGCCACCAGGACATCGGGCAATCGTCCTTCGCTTTCGAGAATCTGCTGGCGCGTCTCGCGCCCGATGAGCGATTGGAAATCGCGGACGATCATGGGATAGGGATGCGGGCCGAGCACCGAGCCGAGCAGATAGTGCGTCGTCTCCACGTGCGTCACCCAGTCGCGCAAGGCCTCGCTGATGGCATCCTTCAGCGTGCGGCTTCCGGCCTCCACGCCCCGCACTTCGGCGCCGAGCAGCTCCATGCGGAAGACGTTCAGCGCCTGGCGCCGCATATCCTCCGTCCCCATGTAGATGACGCACTGCAGGCCGAGCAGCGCGCAGGCCGTCGCCGTCGCCACGCCATGCTGCCCGGCGCCCGTCTCGGCGATCACGCGCGTCTTCCCCATGCGCTTGGCCAGCAGCGCCTGGCCCAGGGCATTGTTGATCTTGTGCGCTCCCGTATGGCACAGGTCCTCGCGCTTGAGATAGACCTTCGCGCCCCCCAGATGCGCCGTCAATCGCCGCGCGAAGAAGAGCGGCGTCGGTCGGCCCACATAGGTGCGCAACAGCTCGCGCAGCTCGCGCTGGAACTCCGGATCCTCGCGCGCCGCCAGGTAAGCAGCGGTCAACTCCTCCAGTGGATACATGAGCGTCTCCGGCACGAAACGCCCGCCATAGGGACCGAAATGTCCACGCGCATCGGGAAGCGACACGATGGTGCTCACAATTCCCCCCCTCCTTCGCGAAGGGTCGAACAGCCTGGATGCTCGTGGCGCCCGGCCGCCTTCGCCACGGCGATGAACGCGCGTATCCGCTCCGGGTCTTTCTTCCCCGGGCGCGCTTCAACACCCGTGCAGACATCCACGGCGTAGGGACGGACGAGGCGAATCGCCTCGGCGACATTCTCCGGGGAGAGGCCACCGGCCAGAATCAGCGTGGGAACGACATGCGCCACACGTCGGGCCAGCTCCCAATTGAAGCGCCCGCCCGTCCCCCCGTACGCGCCCGGACGCGCGGCGTCGAGCAGGAGGGCGTGAACGGCATAGTCGGCCAATCCGCGCGGGTCAAGCTCAGCAGCGACGCGCACGGCCTTGATGACGCGCCATCGTTCGGCGACCTGCCGGCAGAAGGCCGGTGGCTCATCCCCGTGGAGCTGAACAACGGCCAGGCGCGCGCCCGTCACCACGCGCGCCATGGCCTCCAGGTCATATTCGTTCACGAAGACCCCCACGGGCGTGACAAACGGCGGCAGCCGTTCGATGATCGCGCGGGCGCGCTCGGGCTCGATGTAGCGCGGACTCTTCGGGTAAAAGTTGAAGCCGAGCGCATCGGCCCCCGCCTCGACAGCCGCCAGCGCGTCTTCCAGATTGGTGATCCCGCAGATCTTCACGCGCACCATGGATGAACCTGTTGAGTCCGGCGCGACCTCACGTCTCCGACGGCTCAAGGAGCGCTCGAAGCGCTTCGCCCGGGCGCGCCGCGCGCATCAGATATTCGCCGATCAGAAAAGCGCGATACCCGACGCGGCGCAGCTCCTCCAGCTCAGGCCGCGCGCTCAGGCCACTCTCGCTGACGAGCACGACGTCTGAGGGCACGCGCGCGGCCAGCTCGAACGAGACGGTGCGATCCACGGTGAACGTCCGCAGGTCGCGGTTGTTCACACCGATGAGGCGCGCGCCGGCCGCGAGCGCCTTCTCCAGATCGGCTGGATCATGGACCTCGATGAGCGCATCGAGGGCCAGCTCCTCGGCGAGTTGACGCAGGTCCCGAAGTCGCGCCGTGTCGAGAATGGCAGCGATCAACAGCACAGCATCGGCTCCGGCCGCCGCCGCCTCATAGAGCTGATACGGATCGAAGAGGAAATCCTTGCGCAAGAGCGGCACGCGCACCGCGCGACGGATCGCCACAAGGTGCGCCAGCGCTCCCTGAAAGTGATCCTCTTCGGTGAGGACCGAGATCGCCGCCGCTCCGTTCTGTTCGTATTCGCGTGCCAGGGCGACCGGATCGAAGTCCTCCCGGATCACCCCTCGCGAGGGCGAAGCGCGCTTCACCTCCGCGATGACGTTGAGGCGGTCCGTTCGCGCACAGGCGCGAAGGAACGAGGGCCGCTCTTTTGGACGCCCGGCGAGCGCCGCCTGCAATGCGGGGAGCGGGGTCCGACGTTTCGCCTCCGCGAGACGTTCGGCCTTCCGCGCGACGATGCGGGTCAGCACATCACTCATTGCTTCCTCTCCACGGCGTCGTCCGCCGAGGGCGGCGCATTGGTGAGAGCGATCAACGCTTCGAGCTTCCTCCAAGCGGCGCCGGTGGCGATCGCCTCGGCCGCCAACTCCACCCCCTCGCGCAGCGTGCCGACGCGACCGCTCACCCGAAGCCCCGCCGCGGCATTGAGCAACACCAGATCCCGCGCGGCATCCCGACGATCGCCGACGAGCACCTCCCGGACAATGGTCGCGCTCTCCTCGGGAGAGGCCGCGCGCACGCCGTTGAGGTCGCGCACGGCCACTTCGGCCTCGCGGGGGTCCAGGAGGAAACGGCGCAGTCTCCCCTGGCACACCTCCAGGACATGCGTCGGCCCGGAGACGGTGATCTCATCCGCGCCGTCACTGCCGTGAACGACCCAGGCCTGCTCGACGCCCAGGTGAACGAGCGCTCGCCCGATCTTCTCCATGCTCGGCAGATCGGAGACACCGATGAGCTGACGCTTCGGCCGCGCGGGATTGGTCAGCGGACCGAGCAGATTGAAGATCGTGCGAACACCGAGCTGGCGACGCACGTGCGCCACGCGCGCAGTCGCGCGATGGAAGTGGGGAGCGAACATGAAGCAGAGGCCGATCTCGTCCAGACAGCGCTGCACGATCGAGGGCGGAGGATCAATGCGGACGCCGAGGGCCCTCAAGACATCGGCGCTGCCGGTCGGACTGCTGGAAGCGCGATTCCCGTGTTTGGCGACGGGGACGCCTGCAGCGGCGATCACAATGGCCGCTGCCGTCGAGACGTTGAAGGGTTTGCGGCGGCTCCCCCCTGTGCCCGCCGTATCCACGACATCGGGCCGCGCGGCCTGAATGCGCACGGCGTGCGCGCGCATCGTCTCGGCGAAACCGACGAGCTCTTCGACCGTCTCCCCCTTCATCGCGAGAGCGACGAGCGCGGCCGCGATGAAGGCCTCGCTCGTCTCCGCCGCGAGCAACTCCCCAAGGAGCGCGGCGGCCTCCTCCCGCGTCAGGTCCTCTCGTCGCATCAACTTCTCGAGCAGCGGGTGTCCCATGGCCGGTCAGAGATAGAAGAGGCTGAGGCGCGGCACGCCATATTCCTCACGCACGCGCTTCTTGACATAATTGGCGAGCGTTTGTTCGTACAGCTCCTTCGCCATGCGCTTCTTGTGCTCCTTGAGCTGCGCCTCGCCATCTCGCCGAATCTGCTCCAGGCGTTCTTCGGGGAGGCACGCCAGCAGCGCGTCGTCGAGGATCTGCTCCAGGCGTCCCAGCTCCCGCTCGAGCGTCTCGAAATCCAGCTCGCGCGCGGCGCGCACATCCTCAAGAAGGGTCCCGAGCCGCGCCATCACCCGCTCGACCGCCTCGCGTAAGGAGGCGAACGTCGCCCCCGCGTACCTCTGGGCGATGCGCCAGAGGTCACTCCGACCGCGCTCCAGGTAGTCGAGCACCATCTCCCGAGAGAAAGGGGCGGCCGCGGGCCGAGCCCCATCGGCCTCCTCGCGCGCGCCGATCCGCGTGTGCTGGTACTCCTCGAAGCACGCCATCACCTCCTGCTGGCAGTAGAGGATCGAGTTGATGCGCCGCCGTCGCGGGCGAGCCTCGTAAGCGTCGAAGACCCGGTCCACGGCGCGCAGCACGACATGGAGCGGAATGCCCATATCCTTCCAACTCTCGATCATCGCCCAATCGAGCGTGGAGAGCATCAGATGCTTCCCCCGCCGCCGCGCGAAGTGCTCCTCGATCTCCGTGAAGTAGTTGAAGTAGTTCACGACGAAGTCGTCGGCAGGGCGCGGCCGCTCGTCCGCAGGCGGTCCTTCGCCGACCTCCGCACGCGGAGTCACGTCATTGTGCGCGGGATTCCTGACATCGCTCATAGATGATGCGCAACCCGTCGAGCGTGAGGTTGTCATCGAGCGCCTGGATATAGGCCGAGGCGCGGCCGATGAGGTGGGCGAGCCCTCCGGTGGCGATGACGCGCGTCTCCGGCCCCAGTTCCTCCAACATCCGCGCGAGAATCCCATCCACCAGACCGATGTATCCGAAGTAGAGCCCTGACTGAATGCTGGCGATCGTCGAGCGTCCGATGATCGCGCTCGGCCGACGGATGTCCACACGGGGCAACTTCGCCGTTCGCTCAAAGAGCGCTTCGGCTGAGATCGTGATGCCCGGGGCGATGACCCCACCCAGGTATTCGCCCCGCGCGGAGATGGCGTCAAAGGTCGTCGCCGTCCCGAAGTCCACGACGATGCATGGCCCTCCGTACTTCGCGAACGCGGCGACGGCATCGGCGATGCGATCGGCTCCCACCTCTTGCGGATTCTCGTAGAGGATGGGCATGCCCGTCGGCGTGCTCCAGTCCACAAACAGCGGATCCAGATGAAAGTAGACCTGCGCCATCTTCCGCAGGGCGAAATCGAGCGGAGGGACGACCGAGGCGATCACGATGGCGTGCACGGCGGAGAACTCCAGCCCCTCCAGCGTGAAGAGCGTGCGGCAGAGAATCCCCAGCTCGTCCACCGTCCGCGACGCCTGCGTCGTCAAGCGCCAGACGACGCGGAGCCGATCACCCTCGTATACGCCGAGGGCCATGTTCGTGTTGCCCACGTCAATGACCAACAGCATGCGTCCTCGCGCGCCTCTTCGCGATATCGCGAGCTACACAATTAAGGCATCAGTGCGGGGAGAAGTCAATTGCGGCCGGGCGCCTTTGGACCGATCTCGCGTTTGACACCCCCGCGGCGGACGCGATATTTTTCTGGCTTCGGAGCGCGCACCCATATGCTGCGCGTGCGCAACACATTGTCGGGCGAATTGGAGGTCTTCACTCCCCTGGATGGGGAGACGGCCCGTCTGTACAGTTGCGGCCTCACCGTCTATGACTACGGGCACATCGGGAATTTCCGCACGTTCGTCTCGGTGGACATCCTCCGGCGCTACTTGAAGTACAAGGGGTACCGGGTCCTCCACGTCATGAACTTCACCGACGTGGACGATAAGACCATCCGGCGCGCGCGCGAAGAAGGGGTGAGTCTGCGCGAACTGACCGATCGCTACATCGCCGCATTCCTCGAAGACATGCGGACGCTCAATCTGGAGACGCCCGAGATCATGCCGCGCGCGACCGAACATATTCCCGAGATGGTTCAGCTCGTGAAGCGATTGCAGGAGCGGGGGTATACGTACCGCAGCGAGGGCTCGATCTACTTCCGCATCGCGGCCTTCCCCGAGTACGGGAAGCTCTCCAAAATCCGCGTGGATCAGGTCAAGCCCGGCGCGCGCGTGGACGTGGACGAGTATGAGAAAGCCGACGTGCGCGACTTCGTGCTGTGGAAAGCCCCGAAGGAGCCGGATGAGCCGCGGTGGGAGACGGAGCTGGGACCGGGACGCCCCGGATGGCATCTGGAATGCTCGGCCATGTCCATGAAGTATCTGGGAGAGACGTTCGACATCCACTGCGGTGGCGTGGACCTCATCTTCCCCCATCACGAGAACGAGATCGCGCAGAGCGAGGCGGCGACCGGCAAGCCCTTCGTCCGCTACTGGGTCCATACGGAGTTCCTCCTGGTCGAAGGCGAGAAGATGGCGAAATCGCGGGGGAACGTCTACACGCTGCGCGATCTGCTGGCGCGCGGCTTCGATCCCCTGGCGATTCGATATGCGCTCGTGTCGGTCCCCTATCGCACGCCGCTCAATTTCACCTTCGAAGGCGTGCGCGCGGCCGAGACGACGCTGGCGAACCTGCGCGATGTCCTCTGGCGCGCGCGCGAGGCGCGCTGTGAGCCGGGATCAAATCCGACGATGGCCGACGCCCTGCGGCGCGCCGCCCGCGAGTTCGAAGACGCTATGGATCAGGACCTGAACACGGCGCAGGCGCTCGGCGCCGTGCATACGCTCGCGGGCGAAGTCACGCGCGCCCTGATCCAGGGATCGCTGCGCGAGGATGATCGGCAGCAGTGGCTGGCCTGGATGCGGCGCATTGATCAAGTGCTCGGTGTCCTGGGCGAGATCGAGCCGGAGCCGCTCGATCCCGAACTGCGGGCGCTCATCGAGGAACGCGCCCGCGCCCGCCAGCGGCGCGATTACGCGCGCGCCGATGAGATCCGCCGCCTCCTCTACGAGCGCGGCATCATCCTGGAGGACACGCGGTCGGGCACGCTCTGGCGTCGCCGACGCGACACCGAGAAGAAGGATCCTTCCTGAGGGACGATGATGACGCCCGTCCTTCGCCAACAGGAACTGGATGCGCAAGCTGCCGAGGCGCCCACCTATTCCATCGTCATCCCGCTCTACAATGAGGCGGAGAATGTCGAGCCGCTCTATCGGGAGTTGAAGCCCGTCCTGGAACATTTGGGCGCGCCCTACGAGGTGATCTTCGTGGATGACGGAAGCCAAGACGGCACCTACGAGGTGCTGCTCGCGCTCCATCGCGAGGATCCGACCGTGCACTTGGTACGCCTCAGTCGGAACTTCGGGCAGACGGCGGCCCTGGCTGCCGGATTCGACTTCGCGCACGGCGCGATCATCATCGCCATGGACGGCGATCTGCACCACGATCCGCAGGACATCCCCCGACTGTTGGAGACGCTGCAGCAGGGGTATGACATCGTGAGCGGCTGGCGGAAGGATCGCCCCGACGATTTCCTCACCCGGCGCCTCCCCTCGCGCATCGCGAACTGGATCATGGCGCGACTCTCGGGCGTGCCGCTTCGGGACTTCGGCTCCACGTTCAAAGCCTATCGGCGCGAGATCATCAAGAATATTCGCCTCTACGGTGAGCTGCACCGATTCATCCCCGCGCTGGCGAGCCTGGTGGGCGCGCGCATCGCGGAGATCCCCGTGCGCGCGCGCCCGCGCTATCGCGGACAGTCCAAGTATGGACTCTCCCGCACGATCCGCGTCCTGCTAGATTTCATCACGATCAAGTTCCTGCTGAGCTACATGACGCGCCCGCTGCATTTCTTCGGACCGGTGGGCCTGCTGGCTTTGGCGAGCGGCGTGCTCCTGGGCGGTTACCTCACGCTGAAGAAATTCCTCTACGGCATCAGCCTCCTGCAACGGCATGGGCCGCTGCTGCTGCTCTCGATGCTGCTGATCATCACGGGCGTGCAGCTCATCTCGATCGGCCTGATCGGGGAGATCATCATGCGCACGTACTACGAATCGCAGCGGAAGCCGATCTACACGATTCGCGAGATCCGATCCCGGCGAGAGGCGCGCGCCTCACCCACTGACAGCAAGGGCGCCTGAAGCGCGGCTCAGTCCCAGAGGGTGAGAAATTCCGTCAGGATGCGCTCGGTCATTCCCCAGATCGGGCCGTGGGGAGAGGGGTAAGCCAACCACACGCGCACCTCCCCATCCACGAGCTTCTCGACACGTTCGGATCGCCCGCTCCGCCGAAGCGCGCGCAGCGAGATCCAGAAGGCGCGTTCCACCTCGGGACCGGCGACCACAGTGACATCGGGGCGGACCAAGGCGACCAGCGGCGTCACACGAACGGGCGGCAGGCGGGGATTGCTCGGCGAAAGTGGCGTCAACTGCCCGATCCACGTTCCCTCGCGCTCCAGATCAATGCCCACTTCCTCGCGTGTCTCGCGCACGGCCGTTTCCCAGAGCGTGCGATCCTGGGGCTCGCGATGTCCACCGGGCAGCGCAATATGCCCGGACCACGGATCACGCGTATCCTCGATGCGCTTGATCAAAAGCGCCTGCAGGTCATCGCCGACCTCTCGAAGGATGAGCACAACGGCGGCTTGAAGCGGCCACGCGGTCTCCTCCGAAGCCGCGCGTTCCAACGCCCGGAGTCTCTCGCGCAGCGTCTCAACCCAAGAGGGCATAGAGGGATTATACCGCAGGAGGATCCAATCCCATTTGCAACCCGAACGCGGAATCCGCGAGCGCCCCCCTCATGGGAGCCATCCTTGAGCCAGAAGCAGCTCCGCATTGAGCAGGGCCGCCCCGGCCGCTCCGCGAATCGTGTTGTGCCCGAGGATGACCATCTTGTAGTCGAGGATGGCACAGGGACGAATGCGCCCGACGACCGAGGCCATGCCACGCTCGACTTCGCGATCGAGCCGGGGTTGCGGCCGATCCGGCTCCTCGCGCACGACGATGGGGCGCGCGGGAGCCGTCGGCAACCGGAGCTGTTGCGGCACCGACGCGAACGACGCGAGCGCTTCGATGATCTCCTCCCGCGTGGGCCTGCGCTCGAAGGCGAGCGAGACGCATTCCATATGCCCATCGAGCGTGGGCACGCGATTGCACTGCGCACTGATGCGCAGCGGAGCGAAGGCGAACCCCTCCCCCTCCCATCGGCCGAGCAGCTTCCGCGTCTCCGTCTCCAGCTTCTCCTCCTCGTTCTTGATGAACGGGATGACGTTGTCCACGATGTCGAGCGAGGTGACCCCCGGATAGCCGGCCCCCGAGAGCGCTTGCAGCGTCGTGACCATGACCTGCCGGAGACCAAACCGGTCCATGAGCGGTTTGAGCACGAGCGTCAGATGAATCGTCGAGCAGTTGGGATTGGTCACGATGAAGCCGCGCGCCCATCCGCGCCGTCGGCGCTGATGGGCGATGGCCTGCAGATGATCGGGATTGACCTCGGGGATCAGGAGCGGCACATCCGGCTCAAGCCGATGAGCGCTCGCGTTGCTGCAGACGACATATCCCGCGCGCGCGAATTCCGGTTCCACCTCGGCCGCCACATCAGCCGGCAGAGCCGAGAAGACGAGCTGACACTCAAGCCCGGGCGCGCATTCCTTCACCACGAGGCGTCGCACCCGTTCCGGGATCGGCGACGGCAAGAGCCAATGCACGGCCTCCTCATAGCGCAGGCCCGCCGATCGGTCCGAGGCGGCGACTTCCGTCACCTCGAACCAGGGATGCTGCTCCAACAGCGCCACCAGACGTTGTCCGACGATCCCGGTGGCCCCCAGAATCCCAACGGGAATCTTCTCGCCCCTCATCCGATGAACTCCTGGTGAATGGCTCGAACGGCCGACGCGCGATCCCGCTCGCTGACGACCAGGGAGATGTTCCGCTCCGACGACCCCTGCGCGATGGCGATGATGTTGATCCCCTCACGCCCAAGCGCCGAGAACAAGCGCCCGGCCACTCCAGGCGTCCCCCGCATCCCTTCGCCCACAGCGGCCACAATGGCCACGCCATCTTGCTTCTCAATCGAGCTGATATCCCCCTGTCGCCGCTCGCGCGCGAACTCCTGCTCCAGCGCCCGCCGCACCCGTTCGGCGTCCCCCTGCGGAACGACGAAGCAGATGCTCTGCTGCGACGACGCCTGGCTGATGAGCAGAACGTTGATCCCCTCACGCGCCAACGTATCGAAGACCCGCGCCGTGATCTCCGGCACGCCGAGCATCCCCGCCCCCTCCACGGTCACGAGCGTGAGCCGCCCAATCGAGGTGATCGCCTTGACGATGGGATTGCTCGGACGGGTGCGCGGCACAATGCGCGTGCCCGGGAAGGCGGGATTGAACGTGTTCTTGATGAGAATCGGAATGCCCCGCTCAATGGCCGGAAAGACCGTCTTCGGATGCACCACCTTCGCGCCGAAATACGCCAACTCCGCCACCTCACGATACGACAGCTCCGAGAGCGACCGCCCCACCGCGACGACCTTCGGATCGGCGGTCATGATCCCATCCACATCCGTGTAGATCCAAATCTCGCGCGCGGCCACGGCCGCCCCGATGAGCGCCGCCGAGTAGTCCGACCCTCCCCGCCCGAGCGTCGTCGGAATCCCCTCGCGCGTGCTGCTCAAGAATCCGGTGATGACCGGAATGATCCCTCGCCTCACCAGCGGAAGCACTGCCCGCCGACACTTCCGATAGGTCAGTTCCTTCAGCGGCGTCGCCGCTCCAAAATGATCGTCCGTGATGATGAACCGCTGCGCATTGAGAGCCTTGGCCTTCACCCCTCGATCAGTCAAAACGCCCGCCAGAATCTCCGCCAGCAACCGCTCGCCAAAGGAGACGACGGCATCCAGCGCTCGCGGCGTCGCCTCACCGAGAAAACTCATGCCCGTGAGGATGCGCGTGAGGTCCTCGGTGAATCGGTCCGTCAGCGCCAGCCCGTGCGCGCGCAGCTTCGGATCGGTAATTGCTCCCGCAATCGCCTGCACGTGCCGATGACGAAACGCCTCCAGCTTCGCCTTCAGCTCCTGCTCTCTGCCCTCCGCCGCCTCATGCGCAGCCGCCAGCAACAGGTCCGTGATCCCATTCATCGCCGACACCACCACTATGGGACGCCGCCTCCGATGCGCCACAATGATCTCCGCCACGCGCCGCAAATTCTCCGCCCCCCCAACAGACGTCCCCCCAAACTTCATCACAATCATCCGCCTTCCCGACCTCCACCTCGCGAAGATGAAGAAAGCGATATTGTACAGATGATCGGCGCGTCCGCGCAAACCGCCGCTTTGCGAGACGCCAGCGCCGACCAACAAGTTGCAGGTCCGGATTCGCCTTCGGACGCGTGCTGCAGCCCTGAACCCCATCCCCAGCCGCTTCAGACCGAGGCGAAGGGGATCAAGGATACCGAGGGATTCGGAAGAAGGCCTTCAATTGCTCGTTGATGAGCGGGTCGTCGTCTGCACGTCGGGGTGTCCCTCATCGCCGCTCGGCGCTTCCCCCCGCGACGGATTCGACGTTCGGCTCACCCATCTTCTGACGGCCTCTCCAGCCAGGTCTTTACATCCTAACCCGAAGGCCAGAGCCAGCGCCAATGCCACCGCTGCGATCACAATTTGCAGGGTAGCGACCAGCAGTTGCGTGGCTATGCGAAGCTCTTCCAGGGCCATGACCAGAGCGAAGAAGCTGATGAGGTATTTCACTGTTTGACCCAGAGGCTTAGCCGCAGGAAAGCCCGCATTGGAGGCGGCTACCTGAACCGCTCCGCCGAAGAAAGAGCCAATCAGAATTCCCGCCAGGATAATCACCAGAGCCACCACAAGACGCGGCAGGTATCCGAGGATTTGCCCGAAGAAATGCGCCAATCCTTCCAGGCCCAGGACCAGCCCCAGAAGTTGGAAGCTGAGCAGCAAGACCAGCCAGTAGATCACCGTGGCCAGGATCTCCGCGACGGTGTAGCGAACATCCCCTCGCGCCAGAAAAGCGCTGATGCCCAGGCGATCGGAAATGCGATCCAACCGGACGGCGACGAAGAACCGGGCCGTCAACCCTCTGACGAGCCGGGCGATCACGAAACCAATGAGCAGGACGACGACTCCCGCCAGAAGTTTGGGCAGAAAGTTCGCCACCTGCTCTGCAACCACGAACCACGCTTTGTGCAAGATCGCTTGAAAGCTCTCATCCATTGATCCCCTCCGTCGCGTGGGGTGCCCCCCGTTGCGATCACGTTCCGGTGAGCAAGCGCACCAGCAAGGAGCGCCTTCGCCGTGGATGGAAGGCCTTGGTCAAGATCACCATCTGCGGGCTTCTCTCGGCGACCAGGCTGGGAACGTCCAAGGCCAGAAGTCGGACGAGACCGAAGCTGGAAGCCTCCCCCATGACGATAACATCCTGGGCGTCGGCTTCCGCCAGAATCTTGTCCACCACGTGATCGCCGCCGATGACCGTGACCTCCGCGCCCGCCGGGAGAGTCGCGTCTGTGCGGAGCCGTTCCACGAGCTGAAGGGCGCGGGCATGAGCGGCCGGACCATCGGCCCCGAGCACCAGAACGCGCGACCTGACGTTCCAGCGCGCGGCGAGAGCCGGAAGTATCTCCAGGGCCAGTCGCGAATTGCGATCGTCTTCCACCACGGCGGTCACACGCCCGACCGGTTGGCCCCTCTCGCACTTGACCACCGCCACATGGCAGGGGGCCTCGTTCAACACCTGATCCATAATGGTCCGAACAACACGAGAGGCCAGCCGCGGCCGGGGCGATCGCCCCAGGACGATGAAATTACATTCTTCTTCCTGCGCCGTCTGGAGAATGCCTTGCGACAACCGATGGGTGATCTCGATGACTCGTCGGCAAGGGACCCCCTCCTGCTCGGCCAAATGTTCGGCCAGCCGCAACACTGTTCGCTTCTCGCTCACCTCGGGAAGATAGGCACCCGTGGTCAGCGGCGTTTGAAAAGGAACCTCCACGACGGCCAGAGCCACGATCTCCCCATCGAAATGCTTAGCCAATGCCAGCGCCACTTCCATCAAGGGCCTCACATTGTCTTTGTTCCCCAGAGCGACCAGAATACGATATTCCTTCCGGGCCAGTCGCTCCAGAGCCCGACGAAACGTGACGAGCCGCGCCTCCTTTTTGGAAGCGTACGCATAGTAAACACCTACTCCCGCCGCGATCCAAAGAAGGGCCGTCAGGAAGGCTTTCGGGCTATAGCGGATGAGATAGAAGCCGATGAACACTTGCGTCAGAATGCCCAGCATGGGGATGATCGGAAGAAGGGGGATACGAAACCCTCGATCCAGCTCAGGCCGTTTTTTTCTGAGCTGAATGACGACCACGTTCACCTGCATGAAGATCAAGAGGAACATGAGATCGGCCGCACTGGCCACATCTTCGATGGGAAGCCACAGAGCCATCCCAATGACGATGAGCGTCGAGGCGAGGATGGACAGATGAGGCGTGCGTCGGCGCGGATGAACGCGGGCGAAAAAGTCCGGCAAGTTCCCATCCCGCCCCATAGCGAAGGCCACGCGAGAGGAGGAGTAGATCGTGGCATTGAGCGCGCTCAACGTGGAGAGAAGTCCTCCGATGAGGAAGATGACCGCGCCTCCGGGCATGAATTGCTTGGCCGCTTCCACCATCGCGATCTCTTTCTTCTCCCCCAGGTACTGCCAGGTAGGCACGCCCTCGCCCGAGATGGCGCCCAGGGCCGTAAAAGCGACGAGCAGATAGATGGGGATCACAATGAGGAGCGCAAAGAAGATGGCGCGCGGGATGTTCCGCTTCGGCTCGATGACCTCTTCGCTGCATTGAGCGATGACCTCGTAGCCTTGGAAGGCGATGAAGGTCAACCCCATAGCCATGAAGACGCCGGAAAGCCCCGTGGGGAGGAAGGGGGTGAACTCCGCCTGCCAGTCGGCCTTCTCGGCGATAACTCCAAGGCCAAAGGCGATGAACAGACCGATGACCAACACCTTGGCCATCGTGACGATGTTTCCCATCTTCCCCGTCTCGGACGCCCCACGGAAATTGATATAGGCGAAAACGAGGCACGCGACGACAGCCAACGTCTTTTCCAGAGGGAGACCGTGAAGCTCCAGCCCAAACCCTTCGGTCAGGACGTGACCGAAATAGGCGCCAAAGCCCAGGGCATAGAGGCTGCACGCCACCGCATGAGCGAACCAGGACATCCAGCCCGAAAGAAATCCGTTGGGTTGCGGGAGTCCTTCCTTGACCCAGAGATACCCCCCTCCCGCATCGTGAAAACACGAACCCAATTCGGCGTAGGCCATCGCCGTGAAGAGCGTGACGATCCCGTTCAAGAGAAACGCCAGAATGAGGGCGGGCCCGGCTATCCCGGCTGCAATGCCGGTGAGGACGAAGATCCCCGCTCCGATCATCGCCCCCACGCCGATCATGGTCACGGAGAAGACGGACATCTCTCGGGCGAGACGAACTTCTTCTCCGAAAGTTATCTCGTGAGACGCTGACATCCCCTTTCCTCCCGAGGAATCCGTGCGCGTTCTCATCGTCGGGGCCATTCTATACAAGGCCAAGAAAGAACGTCAAGGAACCGCCTGGAACGCTCGATGCTGTTCTTCCCCGTGGCCGCGCACAGTCACCGATGGGATCGTTCGACGATGAGAGGGGGTCGTTCTATGATCTCCGGCGGGAGCGAGATAAGGGATGAGGAGCCACCTCTTGGCAGAACATCGTCTGATCGGTCTGACAAGCATCACCGTGCTGGGCGCCATGGCGCAGTGGTCGGCCTGACGCCTCCGCCTATTTTGCTGCGACTGAGTTTTGGTCTCCTCACCCCATCCGCAGGGCGTGTTGATCTTTGGCGCACATGCCTGAGCGCAGGCCATCGCCCGTGTGCTCCAAGCGCAGGGCTTTCGAGTGTTGCTGACCGATACCGACCGGTCCGCTCTCGAAGCGGCCCAGAAGGTCGGATTCCCGACCCACTCGGGCAGTATCCTCTCTGAGAACGCTATAGATGAGATGGACGTGGATGGACTCGGTCGCCTGCTGGCGCTGACCCCCAGCGATGAAGCCAATTCCCTGGCGGCTTTGTCGCGAGGACGAATCTCCAGCAATCTTTATCAGGCGGCGAACACTGCCCACTGTTTCGATCCCCGCCAGGGGTGCTTGACGGTCAACAAGAGAAGAAGCCAGTTCTTCAG
This sequence comes from bacterium HR10, assembly GCA_002923315.1. Lineage (GTDB taxonomy): Bacteria > Acidobacteriota > Blastocatellia > HR10 > HR10 > HR10. The sequence goes on along the minus strand of BEHM01000002.1, from coordinate 14,323 downwards.
ATATTGGGTGAGCAGAAAGTTCGTCCGCACATATTCCCGGGCGGCCCATCCCATCTGGGCAGCCAACTCGGGATGGCTCAAGAGCTGCCGGATGCGGAAGGCCGTGCCTTCTACTGTGTGCGCCAAAAACCCGGTGACGCCATGGATGATCTGACGGCGAATGCCGCCCACGGCGCTCCCCACGACGGGCTTGCCCTTCCACATCGCTTCGGTCACCACCAGACCGAAGCCCTCCCGAATGGATTTCTGCACCACCACCGCCGCCGCCCGCTGTAAGGCGTTGATCTCCCGATGACTGGTAGGCGGCAGGTCCAGGATGTGGACATCCGGCAGCTTCTCCGCCCGCTCCCGTACCTCTGCCAGCACTTGTGCGCCTTCGGGATCATCTGCCGCGCTCCCTCCGGCCAGTATGAGCTGGCACTCGTGGGAGCGTCGCACAAGCCGAAACGCCTCAAGCACACCCACAGGGTCTTTCAGCCGGTCAAACCGTGAGACCTGCAGCACAATGGGCTTTTCAGGATCAATGCCGAAACGCTCCAGCACCGCCTGCACCTCCGACGGGTCCAGCTCGCGATTCTTCTCGCTCAGCGGATCAATCGCCGGTGGAAGGATGAACTGGTCAATAGGCAATTCCTTGGCGTATTCGGGCAGGTGAAAAACAGCCGCATCGAAGCGCTCCACGTATGTGCGTAAAAATCCCCACACGCGCAGGTCCGCTTCGGACAGGTCAATGTGGCAGCGCCAGATCCACTTTGTAGCGCCCCCCTGTCTCTTCGCCGCGATCAATCCCAGCGGTTGCGGGTCGTGCACCACGATGAAATCCGCCTGTCCGTCCACTTTGCGGAGATTCTGCTCGCCCACCTCCCGGAAGAGCGCGAACATCTCCGGGGTGATCTCGACCGACATGCCGTGCAAGGCGTTGTGGAAAGCCTTGGTGACCTCAAAGAACTCCGCCGATCCTTCAATGACGGTCCAGCGCGCGTCTATACCCACGTCTTGCATCAGCGGCACGAGCCAGGAGAGGATCTCGGCGACCCCTCCTCCCTGAGACGTGGAGTTGATGTGCTGTAGCGAAACCGACCCTAAGCACGCTGCAAGAGCCCGGATCTCCGCGATCTCCTCGGCGCCCACCAAGGGAGCGTATTCGTCCAGTCGGATCGTCTTCATGAGAGCCTCGTCTCGATCATCTCAACGATCTTGTCGCGAATTTGCCAGAGATTATACGCGTAGGGACTGAGGTCGTTGATGCGCTCCGCTAACTCGTCCTCCTTCAAGCGCTCCGAGAGCCATTCGGAGAAATCGTTCGAGAGGCGTCCGAGCCGCAATCGAGCTTCGACCAGATGATAGAAGAGCGATCCCAGCCCCACCTTCTGCAGGGCATCATGGAAGCTCCGCAGATCTCTCGCCCGCAATCCGGTGGGGAAAACGACGCTGCGCAGTTCAAGGAACTGAAACTCATCTCGTTCGGGCACCCGGAAGAAGGTCTCCATCTCCCCCACGTAGGTGTGCAAATACTCCAGCAATCGCTCCCGCACCTGCCGCACGGAGGTGAAGTCCCACGGGTCTATGGAAGCCAGCTTCTCAGCGAGCGCAGGCTGATTCAGATGGAGCCACACCCACCGGGCGAAGTCATTCATGTATTCGGCTGCCGTGAAGTGGCGCCGCAGCAGCGCGTGGTGCACATGATAGAAGATGGAAGAGCCGCTGACCCGGCGGATGCCGTTCTGGAGAGAACGGAGGTTGGATGCCTTGATCCCCGTCCAGACGGGAAGACCGGCTTCGCTGTAGAACTGAAACTCATGCCCCATAGATATCCGCTAGAAGTTCGAGGAGGCGATGGACCTCCTGCGGAGAATCCACCCGATACCGCGCCCAGGTTGGACGCGCTTCGGGGGAGACCAGAACCGTGATGCCAGAATCCCGCAGAATCCGGAAGGCATCCTCATCGGTCTCGTCATCTCCGATGTAGACAGGTTGTTCCTCCGGGCGGGCGTATTGTTTCAGGAGCTCCTGCACGGCATGCCCCTTGTTCACCCGGGCAGGGCGCAGCTCGAGGACTTTTTTCCCCTTGAGCCACTCGAATGCTCCCGTGCGGACCAAAGGCTCCCCCAACCGGAAGAAGTGTGCCAGAGCAGTCTGGGCGACCTCGTCCCGGGCTTGCCGATAATGCAGGGCGAGACTGAACTCTTTGTGTTCGAGCTGACAACCGGGACAGCCGGTGAGCGTCGTATCCAGCTTCCGGGCAAGCAGCTTCAGATGTTCTCGGGCGCCGTCGGGCGCAAGGCGCTGTCGCTCCCCTCTCGGCGCGCGCATCTCCGCCCCATGCGCGCCGACGTAGAAAAGTCCGTCCACGGGCACCAGGTCTTCCAGCTCTCGAAGGGGGCGCCCACTGACAATCGCCACCTGCCATCGGTCGCGTGAGACCAAACGGCGCAGGATGCGCAGCAGCTCCGGTGTCGGACGCGCTAGCTCCGGCGTCGGAGCAATCGGCACCAACGTCCCATCATAATCGAGCAGAAGAAAGGCCCGTCTGACACGACCGATCTGTTCAAGGAGTTCCGACACCGTATCTCTCATCCCACGTGCTCTCCAGCGGCGGACGCTGTTTCTCTGGCTCCCGACTCTTCGCCTGCCGAGAGGGCCGTGAACTCATACAGCATCTGCTCCAGCCACCACGTCAGATCCCGACGCTCCACTTTCTCTCTCAGTCGCTGCATGCGCCGACGTTTCTCCTCCACATCTAGATCAATGGCTTGTCGGATGGCTTCGGCGACCTGGTCAATGTCGAATGGATTCACCAAGACGGCTTCGTCAAACTCTTCCGCGACACCGGCGAGCTCGCTGAGGATGACCACCCCGTCGCAATCAGTTCGCGAGGCGACATACTCTTTCGCCACCAGGTTCATCCCATCCCGGAGCGGAATGACCAGGGCGATGTCGGCAGCTTGATAATAAGCCGTCAACTCCGGCCGTGGCACGCTCTTCGAGAAATAGACGATCGGCACCCAGTCCAGTTCGGCAAAACGACCGTTAATGCGCCCGATGGTCTCATCCACCAGCCGCTTGAGTCTGCCATATTCCGGCACCTTCGTGCGGCTCGGCGCGGCGATTTGAATGAGTGAAAACTTCCTCTTCAGTTCGGGATGCGCCTCCAGCAACCGCTCCACCGCCCAGATGCGCTCGAGAATCCCCTTCGTGTAGTCGAGCCGCTCCACGCCCAGAGCAATGATCTCCGATCTCAACGCCTGTCGGATCGCTCTGGCTTTCGCCTGCATGTCCGGCGAATTCGCCAGCCGCTGACAATAGCCGACGTCTACGCCCAGAGGCACCGCGCGGACTTTGACCCTCCGGCCATCCACGATCACCCGTCCCTGCTCGCGATCCACCGGAATCTTCGCCAGCTCCTCAACACAGTCGAGAAAATTCCGAACATACGTCTCGGTATGGAACCCCACAAAGTCACTATTCAGCAATCCCCAAAGGATTTCTCTCCGCCAGGGCAGCGCACGGAAGAGGTCTACGCCGGGGAAAGGGATATGCCAGAAGTAAGCGATTTTCGCCGACGGTTCACGTTCCCGGATATACTGCGGGACGAGCGCCAGATGGTAGTCGTGCACCCAGACGATATCTCCGGCGGCCAGTTCCTCAAGCGTCGCCGCGGCGAATTTTCGATTCACGTTCCTGTAGCTCTGCCAGTGCTCTCGGGAGAAATTGCACTTGCCCAGAAAATAGTGACAGAGGGGCCACAGCGCATCGTTGGCGAATCCGAAGTAATACCCATCGACCTCTTCGCTCGAAAGAGGGACGAATTTGATCTGGTAGCGGGGATCATCAGGTGGGGCCGGCATCTTCTCCGATCCCGCGACAGGCCGATCGCCCCACGCAATCCAGAGTCCACCGAGCCGATGCAGCACCGGTTCGACGGCGGCGACCAATCCCCCGATCGCGCGCTCCGGTCTCCAGCGGCGTCCGATGTGACGAAAGCTATATGGGCTTCGATTCGATACGACGAGAAGCCTCGCACGGCATAAGTTCGTATCCACCATGAACCTCTCCACACAAAGGTTCTGGAAATTTCATTGTATCATCCCCGTCCCGAAGATGTGAACCGGCAGGCGGCTGCGCAAGGGAATCGGAAGCTACCGGCCCAGAGTTGAACGAACGAGACCAAGCCCCAATACGAGCCTCTTCCCTCAACGCGGCCCAGAGGAAGCCACAGGATCCTCAGCGTGTGAGCACCTCCCCGCAAGGTCGCGATGACGCGAGCTGTTCCGCATCACGATCCGGAGACGCGACCCAGCGCCCGGGCGAGTCCATCGGCCGATTTGATGTGCAGGTCGCGCTGAGGGAATGGAATCTGAATGCCGCGCTCGCGGAAGGTCGCCTCAATGGCATAGTTGAGGCGGCTCCGTAACTGAAGGTGTTTCTCCGGCTCATCGGTCCACACCAACAGTTCGAAATTGAGCGACGACTCCCCGAACTCCTTGAACCACACCATCGGCGCCGGTTCGCGAAGAACCCTCTCCGTCGCAAAGGCAACGTCCAGCAACGTGCGCGTGACCAGCTCTACGTCTGAGCCGTAAGCGACCCCCACCGGCACATGAATCCGCACGCGGGGGTCGCCGTGCGACCAGTTGATGACCGTGCGATTGATGAATTCGGAATTCGGCACGATGACCGCGATGTTATCGTTGGTCACGATAGTGGTCGAGCGAAAGCTGATGCTCACGACGTTCCCTTCGATATTCTCAACCGTGACGCGGTCGTTGACCTTGATGGGCCGCTCAAACAGCAGCACCAGCCCGGCGACGAAATTGGCCACGATATTTTGCAGGCCGAAGCCAATACCCACGCCAAGCACACCGGCCACCACCGCGATCGCCGTCAGATCAATGTTGAGCACCTTCAGAGCGATCACGATGCCTATGGCCCCAATCACGTACTGGGTCAAACGGATTAAGGTGTACCGAGCCCCGGTTTCGAGGTGACGGAGGAATCTTTGCTCACAAAGCTTCTCGGCAAGTCGTGCGATCGCAAAGGTGAGTGTCAGCGTGATCACGACCACCACCAATTGCACCGGTGTGATAGCCCGTCCACCGATGTCGAAAAGATGAAAGTCCAAGATGCGTCTCACACGCTCTGTCCACTCCATAGCTCGCTCCTCATCTGAAGGCAAGTGATCCGTTGACAGGTCAATTCAAACACGGATCGCGGCGGACGGAAAGGGAACGCCTGAACACGCAAGAGGAACGGAGCTTCGGACGAAAGGGACCACGTCCGAGGCGATTGGGAGAGTCCCCGTGGGGCGATCTGTGGGGCTTCCCTTCGGGCATGCGTCGCGCGATGCGACGATCGAGTGGGCCACGCGGAGGAGACCCAAGGACAGTCCCCCTCGCGCCGTCGCCTCTGCTTCTTCACGCGCAACGGATCACCCGCGACGTTCATTGACGCCGTTTCCCCGTCAGCCATAGAATCCTTCACGTGCGAGAGGCCGAAGTGAAAACCACTGTTTCTTCTCCGCTGGCCGAGGGCTGGCCCAGATTCGAGGAGCGTCTCCGCTCGGTCGTGGACCGATTGCTGACCGAGCTGGAGGGGTGTTGGCAAGACGTGCAGCGTCTGCTCGAGGAGCAAGCGCGCGCCGCCCAATCGCTCTCGACGCCTGCCTTCGATTCGCCGGATCTTCGCGCCGTGCAGGTCGCGCGCGCCGATAGAGCGCGAACGCTGCTCCATGAGCCGATTTCCCAGTGGGAACGAAGGCAGCCGATGCGGCGGGCGCTGATGGCCCTTGAGATCTACGACCGGGGCGTGGGAGATGCCATCAGAACCTTGCCTGAGGCGATCCCGATCACCGGTCCGGAGCTCATCGGCGCACTCGGCGTATGGGGGCCGCGCGGATGGCGACGATGGGTGATCGCCCTCAAGCGTCGGCGCCGTTCACGGCTCGTGCGGCCTCTTGTGGAAGCCGCGCTGAGAGATCATCAGCTCCGGCGGCTGAACCTGGAGGATCAGTACTTCCTCCTGCTAGTCGAGGCTTTTCGCTCCCTGAGGGAACCGTGGGAAGCCTCCCGCGCGGCCTTCGATGCCGAGATCGCCGGTCATCCTCCGGCGGGCCGCGACGCCCAACGGAAGCGATGGATGACCCGGCGACGCGAGCTGATCCAGAGGGGAGAGGCGATTCTCTCCCAATGGCGTCAATGGAGCAAAGCCATGCTCCCGCACGTGGCCGCTCGTCTGACGCGAGAATTCGTGTGGTCTCGGCGCCCGATGTCTCCCGACGTCGAGAAGCGTCGGGCGAGCCATCAAGCGCACTGGGTTGACCAAATGCGGGCTGCGGAGACGGAGCTTCAATTGGAACGTCATTGGGAGCAGACAGAAGATCGCTTCATGACGAGCGTCCACAACCTGCTGGAGAATGCGGCCCGCGAACGGATGGATCTTCTGTCCGAACTGGAAGAAGCCATCGCCTGGATTCGACGCCGTCTCGAGCAGCAAGGGGAGGAGGACTTCCCGGCCCCGCGGGCCAGCCTGGCTCCGGCCATGAGCCGATGGTCGGAGCTGGAGGCCGAGTTGGACGGCGCGCTTCAGGCTCTCCCCGCTCTTTGCGAGCTCCGGGCTCGGTTCTCGTCCGCGCCGCGCCGCCGAATGGCCCGACGGCGCCTCCGCCCTCGTGACGTGCTCCGCCAGACCCTCTGGCGAAGCGGACGTTCCGAAGTCCTGCGGATATTGGAGGAGATCGAAGCGCACCATCGAGAGATCGTCCAAGAGATCGAACGAGCGCGGGAGGTCGTGACGTTCGCTCTGGAAGGAGCCGTCTCCGATCGCGAGGACGACGCGCAAGTCGTTCGAGAAGCGCTCCAGAATGCGCTCTCCCTGCTCGAATATCGGCGTCGGGAGACGCCGGACTGGCAGAGGGCCGCAAGCTCGCGGCTGGCGCGGATGCTGGCCTCGGTCTTCATTGAGGCGCGGATGGTCTTCAGTCGCCACCGACTCGGCGTGCTCGCTTATCTCGCCCAGCAGGGGCTTCGTCGCGCCGTGGCGTTGGCGAGCCGGAGCGCGGCCACTGCGGCGGTGCAGTTCCTGCGCCGCCTGGCCGGCGTCCTGGAGCGCCTCGCGCTGCGCTTCCTGATCGCCATTGGGTGGAAACCGGCCCCCACAGAGGGCACAGCGCGGGTGATCGTTCGCCCGTTGCTGCCCGAGGAGTTCACGCTCGACCTCATGACAGTAGACCTGCCGGCGCTCTATCGTCGGCTGTTCCGATTCGAGCCGGTGCAGGACCCGCGATTCCTCGTCGGTCGTCAGCGAGAGCTGGCCGCCATTGCGGAAGCCCGGGCGCTCTGGGAAGCCGGTCGGCCCGTCTCGCTCCTGATCGTGGGGCAGCGGGGGAGCGGAAAGACGAGCTTGATCAATTGCGCACTCAAGCGCGCGCTGGACGGATTGGACGTCATCCGCGGAGAGTTCACCGAGCGACTGACGACGGAAGCGCAGTTGCGGGAGTTCCTGGCCGCATTGATCGGAGCCCCCGACGCAGCGCGAGTGGAGGAGGTCCTCCTGGCCCGACGGCGCGTTGTGATCCTGGAGGAGCTGGAACGCACGTTTCTGCGACAGGTGGGATACTACGGCGCAATTCGGGCTTTGCAACGCCTGATCGCCGCAACCTGCTCCTCCACGCTCTGGATGTTCACGATGAACGACGTCGCCTTTCGCCTCCTTGATGCCGTCGTCAGTTTGGGCGCGAGCTTCTCCCATCGCCTCGCCATCGGCGCGGCCACTCGGGATGACCTTCGTCAAGCCATCCTCTTGCGCCATAATCTCTCGGGGTTGCGCATCCAATTCCCGGAGCCTCCCTCTCCGCGCGGTCTGTTGGCCCGCCTCAAGGGCTTCCTCCAAGGTCCCGTTGATCCGGAGACATTCTACTTTGAGGCTCTGGCCAGGGAGTCCGGGGGAAGTTATCGAGCGGCTTTTGAGATCTGGCTCGGCCATATCGAGGCGGTCGAGGCCGGCGTGCTCTATCTCAAGCCGGTGATGATTCCGGACCTCTCACCGGTGATCGAGGACCTTGATCTCTCCGACCTCTTCACCCTGGTGGCCATTCTCCAGCATGGGAGCCTCACGCCGGAAGAACACGCCATTGTTTTCCAGACGAGCACGGCGGCTAGCCGATCCCAGATGGACGAGCTTCTGGCGCGGGAGATCATCGAGCAGGATCCGGGCCGCCCGGGATTTCGGGTGCGCCCGGAGGCCTTGCGCGTAGCCGTTGAAGCGCTCTATCGCCGCAATCTGCTCTGAGAACGGTGGGAGGTCACCTATGCCGACACCTCATCTCGTCTTTCCTCCACCCGCCTACCAGGTGCCGTCGGAGACTCCCATTGAGATCATCACCCGGGTCTCACCGACGACCATCGTCTATGTCCTTCTGGTGCTCGCCGCAACGTATGCGCTCGTTCGCATGAGCACGGCGGCTCTGTATGCTCTGGCCGAACGAGCCCCGCGCGCCCGCTTCTTCTTCATGATGCTGGCGCCGATCCTTCGTTTCGTCCTCTGGCTGGGCAGTGGGGTTCTCGTTCTGGCCATTCTCGCGCCTTCGCGAGATACCCTGTTTGCCGTGCTGGCCTCGGTGGGGATCGCTCTGGGACTCGGGGCACAAGACTTGGTCAAGAACCTCATCGGTGGACTCGTCATTCTGGTGGACCGTCCGTATCAGCTTGGCGACCGCGTGAAAATCGGCGATGCTTACGGGGAGATTGATCACATCGGCTTGCGGAGCACGAAACTGACCACTCCCGACGACACCCGCGTGACCATCCCCAACAGTGAGATTTTGAGCGGCAAGGCGTGGAACGCCAACTCCGGCGTCCCCACCTGCCAGGTCGTCACCGACCTCTATCTTCCGCACGATACCGATCCGATTGAAGCCCTGGAGATCGGCTACGAGGCGGCCTACAGTTCGCCCTACATCCTGCTGTCGAAACCGGTCGTCGTCCTTCTGCAAGATGGGTTCGAATACGGACCGTTCCTTCGGCTGCGGGTGAAGGCCTACGTCTACGACCATCGGTTCGAGCCCCGATTTCAAAGCGACATCACGCTGCGTGCGAAAGCGGAATTTCTGAAGCGGGGCATGCTGTTGCGATGGAGCCGATATGAGGGGGCGTTCCCCTCGCGTGCCCTCCGAAATCAGGAGGAAGACCAGGGGATTTCAGCAGATTCCACCTGACGGTCGAGCGAGACGGCGCGGCGTCAGACGAGCCTGAAGACGGCGATTTCGGTCGCCGCTCCCTCACGCGCCCGCCGCCCGAGCGGCCGACTACCGAATAGAGTTGTGCAGAGAGCGCACGCCGTTTTGGTCGCCGTCTCCGGGTTGAGCGAGGTCAAGTCTGACGTCGTCTCATCCCGACGCGCGAGCACAGCCATCAATACTTCCCGCCGTCGGTCGTCGCGCACGGCGGCCGTCTGGTGCAACTCACCGAAGAATTCGGTGGATTGATCCTTGGCCATGCCATAATTACTCTGTCCGACCGCGATGAGCATCATTCGCTCCCAGAAACGCGTGCCAAGGCACAGGAGGCTCAGGTGGCCCTAACGGAACCGAAGGAGACAGGCCCTCAGGCGAATTCTCCCCGCCCGCTCGGCCGTCACCACCCCATTGAAGGCCGGCTCCCACCCCCGCACGAGCAAAAAAAGGCAAGAAAAAGCAAAAAAAGGCAACGAAAAGTGCTTGACTCGAAAAGGCGGGATGAAGAGAATAGAGCCTGCGAAGAAGTGGGCGAAGGAAGGTTTAACCACGAACGAATGACGCGCAATAAAACGCGACGCTTCGGAGGGCGTTACAACTGCAGATGCGAGGACAACGTATTGAGCAATGGTTTCGAGCGAGGTCCTGGCAGATCGAACCGAAGATGGGAATTCTCCTCGCTTCGTTTGGAATCATACTCCTGGTTTGCAATCTCGCGCTGATGCTCCAGAACCAACAGCTCAAACGGGATCTCGCTCTTCGAACCGAAGCGATACGGTTGAAGCCAGGAGACACGTTGCCTCCGCTACGCGGCCTGGATCCTTCAGGTCGCCAGCTGACTATTCGCTATGATGACCCGTCGCGCGAAACGATCTTGTTTGTCTTCTCTCCCGGATGTAGATGGTGCGAACTGAATATGGCGAATTGGAGAGTCCTGCTCGAAGCGCTCGATGAGCGGCATTATCGTTTCGTCTTCGTATCTGTGGACCCAAGAGGAGTTCAGCAATATCTCCATGAGCATGGCGTCAACATGAGCGACTTCACCGTGATCGCTGAGCCCGACCCGCGCGACCGTGTGAACTATAAATTTTCCATCGTGCCTCAAACAATCGCAGTCGGCACCGGCGGCGTGGTCAGGGCAGTGTGGCTCGGAGCACTTCAAGGTGAACAGCGCCAAAGCGTTGAGAGATATTTCTCCATCAGATTCTCAGCGAGGGAGGGAGGGTGAATCGGACCGAGGGACAATCAGCTCGGAATCGTATAGCCCGACGGCACCTATGGAAGCAGCAGCTCACGAACCACCTCGTTCCTCTCCTCTGCGTCACGGTGGGCATCGCTTTCGTCGCCTCGGGTTCACTAAAGGTGATCTATTGGAGCCAATTTTCAGATGCCTTGATGAGCTACGGATTTTTGCCATCGCTGATCATCAATGCTGCCGGTCTCGCTCTCCCATGGATCGAAATAACGCTGGGTTTAATGATGATGGTCAGATGGCGGGTGAGCATCATTGCAGGTGCGCTTGCGACGTTGCTTCTGATCTTCACGGGAGTCACGGCTATAGCAATCCTCCAAGGACGTCCGGTGGAATGCGGTTGTTTCCCCGGAGCTATGGAACCGGTTAGCTGGGGATACTTCTTCAGAAACGGCCTGTTGATTCTATCCTGCTTTTACATTCTGGCGTCAGCGAGAAAGCAATAGTTCGCCACTTCCAAAAGGTGAGGGGGTCAATATGAAAGGTTCCACCATGTGGGCGATTCTAACTGGGCTGATGATCATGCTCTCGATCGTACAACTGAATGCCCCAACGACGGCGAGGGCGGAGGGGGGATGCGAGTTCCTCGTATGCACGACGGGAAGCGACTGCGGCCGACAGTGCTTTTGCAACAATCCTTATGGCTGTCAGGGCTGTGGATTGTGCATAAAAGATGATCCCCCCATTTATCCGTAACGGGGAGAGGCACCAGAGCGAAGCCCGGGAATTGATCAAAGGATGTGTTTCGCACACGGCGATGGTCTCGACCGCTCGCCTGCGGGATGTGGGGGAATCCGGCAGCTCGAATAAACGGAGGTCCCCTCGCTCTTGGAGGTGAGAGATGCCGTGGTGGGCCTCTTCTCCGACATTGTGCATCGCTAGGATGGAGATCGCAGCGAATATTCGGAACCTGAAGGCTCTGGCAGCGCTTGTGATCCTGATAGCCCTTTTTCTCATCTCCGCCCATTTGCTCGCTCAGGATTATCAGCAGCGGCTCGTGAATTGGACCGCGAATCAAACGGCTCAGCGCGATCCCATTGTCGGCGGCGTCGTTCGATACGAGCTCCGCGGCGGTCACTTCTATGAAAGCCTCGGCGTGGGGCACGATCCTCCGATGCCGCCGCCCACCTCACTAGCAGTTTTGGTCAAGGGGCTGGAGGGAGATCTCGATCGTCCGGTGACGTTGGCCACGACGATCCTCATCGGCCAGCCTCAAGAGGCGGCCATTCGAGCGCTCTCTCCGATCCCCGATCTCGCCTTCGTCGTGAAGATCATCGTGTCTTTGCTCGCGCTCTTTTTGTCGGTGGACGTCCTCACTCGCGAGAAAGAAGCGGCGACGCTGCGAATGGTCCTGGCGAATCCCCTGAGCCGACGCCACGTGCTCTTGGGGAAGATGTTGGGTGCTTCGGCGAGCCTGCTGGTGCCCATGGTCGTCGCGTATGCGAGCGCCGTCGTCTTTCTCTCCGTCATCTACGGATTGTTCCGGAACGAGAGCGAGATCATGCGCCTTTTGCTCATTGGTCTGGGAAGCGCTATCTATGGCCTCGCTTTCGTCCATTTCGGGCTGTTGATCTCGACGATCACGACTCGGACGAGGACGGCCGTCATCCTGGGCGCATTCTTCTGGGCTGCGGTGGTGATCGTGCTCCCCGAAGGGATGACGCGGGTCGCCGAGGTCTTCTCCCCCGCGCCGACGTATACACAAACCAGGGCGCGAATCGAACAAGCGCGACGTCAGATCCTTCGCGAAGCCGAAGCGCGATCACAAGGAGAGCTGGTCTCCGACCCGAGGCGCGCGATCTATGTGATCCGTCTCCTTGAGATGGATCGGCAACTCATGAACGAATATCTCGCGCGAAAGGGCGAGCAGCTCTCTCTCGCGCGCCGTATTGGAATGCTCTCTCCGGCCACGGCTCTCGCCTTCGGCCTGAGCGATCTGGCCGGCACGGGCGTGCGTGCTTATCATGCTCATCTGAACGTCCTTCGCGCGGGCCGTGATCTTATGCTCGATGCGTACAAACGCCGGTTCGAGGCCTCACCGGAGGAATCCACGAAGGCGCTTCAAGAGGCGGCGAGACGAACGGCTTCGCTCCAACGACAGCCGGGATCGGTCGCTGAGAGCACGCGCGCGGCGATACCAGCCTTGATCTCGATCGCCCTGTGGTGGGCGATCGCCGGAGTGGCGGCTTACTGGCGATTCGAGCAGTACGATGTGAGATGAAGGTGCTCTGGATTGTCCTTCGTCGAGAGCTTCAGGAAGGAGCGACGAACTTCACGCTTTTCTGTGCCCTGGCAGCCCTGACTCTTTTCATCCCTCTCAGCGCCTACGTTCAGGCGCATCGCTATCAGCAGCTTCTTGAAGATCGCATCAGCCGTCAGGTCCTTCGCCCCTCTGAGATGCACGAGCAAGTGACCGTTATTTCCCGTCCGGTTCCACCCCTGTTCTTGATCTTCAATGGCCTCTACGGCCGACTGCCGGATGAGGTGACGCTTGCTCTCGGATCAGTCTCCGCGGCTCCATCCATCGAAGACTTGCGACCTCTTGACGCGCTTTCTCGCATGCCGGACTTAAGCACGATCATCGGCCTGATCGTCACGCTGATGGCCGTATTGTTGACTCACGATGCCGTTGTGGGAGAGCGGGAACACGGGACCCTCCGGCTGATCCTGTCGGCGCCGATAGCGCGGCGCATGGTTCTGACAGCGAAGCTCGTGGGAGCGCTGTTGCTCACGGGGGTCGTGCTCTTTTACGGTGTGGCGCTTTATGTGATCTTGGTGACGATCTTCGGCGGTGGGGTCTTCGAGCCTTCTGCTGAGCGACTGCTTGAGCTGACCCTGATCACCACCATCGCCTTTCTGAGCGCCGGAGTCTTCACGACGCTCGGTATCGCGATCTCCACACTCGTGCGGACAGCGTCGGCGGCCCTCACCCTCTCTCTAGCTGCCTGGGTCGCGGCGATCGTGATCTGGCCGAGCCTTGCGCCTCTGCTGGCCGCTTCCTTGCGGCCCGTATCACCAAACCAAGTCTTTCGACGCGAGCTGCTCACTCGGCAGCAGGAGGTGACCCGGGGTGAATTATCCGAACACAGAGAGATGGCGGCCGCACTGAGGGCTCAAAATGCGGATGTCGAGACGGGATGGAACGCGTATCTCGAGATCAAGAGGCGCTGGAATGCTCGAAGGCGCGAGAGAATCGAGCGCGTGATTCATGACCGCGAGCGTCACGTCGAGCAACAGCAGCGCATGGCACTAGGGCTCCTATCCATCTCGCCGTATGGAGCGTTCCAAGCGGCCCTGGGAGACCTCTGCGGCACGGGACCAGAAGATTACCGAATGTTCCTAGAGGCCGTGAGGCGATACGACGCAGAGTCCTTCATGCCTCAGAGCTTCGCCGCGTTCGCCCGAGACAAACCATGGATTCAAACCCCGGATCATGGTGAGCCGTTCCGTCCGCCTCCATTCTCGGCTCCGGCGCGCTCCATGAAAGAACGCGTGCGCGCGATCCGGTGGCCTGTATCGCTCTTGCTCACGGAGTGGGGCTTCCTGATCGCGCTGGCGTTCCTTCGCTTTGATCGGTACGACGTTCGATGAGAAGGACCTCCGATCGGGTGCCGATGAGGCCGTGGGGATTAGGCGTTGGCATGTGAGGGGAGACGCGGATTCTGGCACTGGGCGGTATTTTTTGGCTGGGCATGAGGGGCGGCTTCAGGGACTGGCAGATACAGGGGGAGGGGCCTAGGGAACTTTGGGAGCGACGGGGCGTCCTCCTGATATGGGGAGAGATCGAAGTCACGGGAGAAACACCGGAGGCGGACATGGCCAAGGACCACAGGATGTCAATT
>BEHM01000001.1 GCA_002923315.1 bacterium HR10 | reverse complement strand
CCCGCGGATAGTAGGAACCGCTGTAAAACCCATAATAGTTGAAGACGTGAACCGGAATGCCCTTCTGCGCGAGGAAGTTCAGAAGCTTCGTATTCAGAGCGATCTCGCCGAAGAGGAAGAGCTCGGCGACATCCTCAACTGGGATAATCCGACGCCGCTCAGGTGATGGAGGAGCTGCAGTCTCACGCCCTCCGTCATCTGGTGGAGCTCCGGCGTCTTCCGCGAAATCGGATGCTCGTCCGGCCTCGGCCGCCGAAGGCTCTTCGGGCTCCCCGCCCGCGCGTTCCGAGATGGGCTCCTGCCCACGCTCAGCCTCCACGAAAGATCGCTCGGCTTCGTCCACGCCTTGAGAGATCGCCGGATCTTCCCACTCCAAATATAACGTGTTCCCCCTTCGCCGAAGACGCCCGTTTTGGAAGATATAATAACTGCGCGCCATCTCGCCCACTCCCATTCACCATCGCCCCACGAAGCTGTCCCCATCCGCGCGACTCACGCCTCGGATGAGCTTCGTCGGCACTGCGATCTCCACACTGCGCTCAGCGTGCCATAAATCCAACGCGATTTCAACCGCATCATGCGATTCACCCCCAACACAACTCGGCATAAGCGCAGGACCGACAAATCGGCATGAACTCGACCCGTGGGGGCGTGGGAAGCTGCTCGATCCGACGAATCTCATGCAACGCCTCCTCGACCTCTCGCTCGGCGTCTTCGGTCAGCCACACCGGTTCCCGCCGCCGCTCTTTGGGAAAGCGCAGTTCTCCCGTCAATCCGGTCACTCCCAGCCGCTTCAGGTAGTACAGATAGTAGAGGACCTGGAGTCGGGCCGCCTCCTTCATCCGCCGCGAGTACTTGATCTCCAGCACCTTCCCCTCGCCTTCCAACAGATCAATCTTGATGAGACTGTCAATGAGCAGCTCCCGACGAGCTTGCTCTCGATAGGTTCGTTCGTGAAGCAACCGACCGAGCGCGACCCGATCGCTTTCTGCCTCCAAGCGGATGTCGTGGCTGTATAACCAGAGTTTCTTCCGGCAGACGACATAGTAGTTGACCTTAATCCCATTCGTCCTGAGCTCGACGAATTCCTCTTCGGTCATCATCCCTCCTGATTTTACATCCTCGCGAATTCACCGAGATTGTATCGGATTCCGTAGCCTCTCTTGAAGCGACCTGCCGGGACCCTGCGAAGATTCCGGAGAACGCCGATTGGCTTCGTACTGCTGAGCAGAAAGGCCGAGGGTCGAGAGGAAAACATGCGTATCCCTTTGGGGCCTGAAACCATCTCAGAAGGCCGCAGCGTTGAATGTCGGTAGGCTCCTTTGTCAAACTGTGAGAGTTAGCAAGGAGTCCATAATGATGGGATGCACGACGACGAATCGCCTTCCAGGTCTCACATCGGAATCGTGGCAAGCTGTTGGTCACCGAACCCTCGGGAAGACATCCCGTGAGAGCAGACAGGTGTCGTACCAGCACACCGACAGGCGCTCTCAGGACGAGTACGGCAAAATCCTATGAGCCGTCCTGTGCTGGTCTGGTTCCGGCGCGATCTGCGCACCGAGGATCATGCCGCGCTCTGGCATGCGGCGCAGACTGGCGCGCCCGTGGTGCCGGTGTTCATCGTGGATACCGAGCTCATTGAAGAGCTTCCCTCCGATGGAGCACTCTTTGACTTTCAGGCAGCCTGCCTCACGGAGCTTGCCCAAAGGCTCGAAGAGCTGGGGGCACCGCTTTGCGTCCGGTATGGTCGGGTGGAGGAAGTCTTCCGCTCTCTTTTCCAGGAGCTGGCTCCGGCGGCGCTCTACTACAACCGGGACTATGAGCCCTATGCTCGGAAGCGAGATGCCGCCATTGAACAGCTTGCCCGCGCGCACGGCGTGGAGGTCCGAAGCTTCAAAGACCATGTGCTCCATGAACCCTGGGAGCTGGCAACTGCCGAGGGCAACCCGTTTGTCGTATACACGCCCTTCTATCGAGTCTGGCGCGCGCTTCCGAAGCCGGAGCCCTTCGGGCAGCCAGAGTGCTTGCGGGGGATAGAGAGGCTGGTCTCCGAACCTATGCCCACCTCTGACCAGCTTGCCCGGAAGCGGAGCATTCCCGCCTGGGCCGTGGAGCCCGGCACAGCAGCAGCCCGGCGGCGCTGGGAGCAATTCCGCTGCGGTGGGCTCTTGCACTACAGAGAACGGCGCAATTTCCCTGCGCTGGAAGAGGGCACGAGTCGCATGAGCCCGCACCTGCGTTTCGGGACCATCTCCATCCGGCGCCTCTACGCGGATGCGGCGGCGCTGCTCGACGATCCAGTGCTTTCCGAGGATGCCCGCGCTTCGATTGAAAGCTTCATCTTCGAGCTTGCCTGGCGAGAATTTTTCCAGCACGTGCTCTGGCATTTCCCTGAGACCCCGCAGCGGAGCTTTCGCCGCTGGATGGACGATTTCCCCTGGGAAGGCAGCGAAGAGCACTTCCGCGCCTGGGTTGAGGGGCGTACGGGCTATCCCCTGGTGGATGCTGGCATGCGGGAGCTTCGGCAGACAGGCTACATGCACAACCGGGTGCGCATGGTGGTGGCCTCCTTCCTGGTCAAGGACCTGCATCTGGACTGGCGCTGGGGAGAGCGCTACTTCCGCAGTCTGCTCCTGGATGGTGAGCTGGCGGCAAACGTGGGCAACTGGCAGTGGGCAGCATCCGCTGGGGTGGATGCCCGTCCGCTGCGCATCTTCAATCCCGTGCTGCAGAGCAAGCGTTTTGATCCGGAGGGCGCCTACATCCGACGCTGGGTACCAGAGCTACGGGCGCTTCCCACAGAGTTCCTCCACGAACCCTGGCGCATGGACCAGACCGAGCAGGCGCGTTGTGGCGTGCGGCTTGGAGAAGACTATCCGTATCCAATCGTTGACCATGCCGAGCGCACTGCTCGCTTTGCCGAACGCTTTGCCCTGCTCAAAGGGCGGTGGGAAACAACTCGGGGAAACGCACGATGAAGCTCTATCGGCTCTTCCGGCAGCAGTGGGTTCCGGCTCCGTTGGAGGAAGTCTTCGCCTTTTTCGACCGACCGGAAAATCTGAACGCAATCACCCCGCCGAGCCTGCATTTCCGGTTGCTTACGCCCTCGCCTGTCCCCATGCATCAGGGAGCGCTCATCGACTACAGCATCCGTCTCCTAGGCGTACCGATGCGCTGGACCACATACATCGCCGTCTATGAGCCGCCCCACTGTTTTGTGGACGTGCAGCTTCGAGGACCGTATAGTTTCTGGCACCACACGCATCGGTTTGTTGCGAAAAACGGGGGCACGGAGATCACCGACGAGGTCCTCTATGTGCTGCCCTTTGGCCTGCTGGGGCGCCTGGCGTATGCTCTGTGGGTGCGGCGCCAGCTGGAGTACATCTTCGCCTACCGTCGAGAGCGCATAGCCGAGCTATTTGGCTCGTGGCGTACTTCCCGGGATCCCCTTCTCAAATAGAGTCTTCGGAGAAATGGCCTTCATCCCACTATCACCCCTTCTTCGAAAGCAGCCCCTTCCACCGGTATTTGCAGCCCTAGCTCTGCATCGTACGGCAGCGACGCTTGGGCAATCCCCAGATCAAACATCGCCCTGAATGCCTCCGGCATTACCCTGAACCACCAGAGGGGCACCGGCACGAGCAGCTCCGGAATCCGCCAGCCCTCGCCCTGCTCCCGGAGCCTGTAAGCTTCTTCCACAAACTGCGCCGGCAGCACCTCGACCGAGACCACCCCGCGCCGGGTCGTGAAGCGCTCCCGCAGCTCTTCATCAGCCAAGTCAATCGTGTAGCAGCCCAGCACCTTTTGCACATAAGCAAGTGTCTCCTGCCCCATGCGAAGCTCTTCCTGCCAGTCCGGGGTTGCTATGACCTGGCGGTAAAGCTCGTGCGTCGCCCGGGAAAGCTCCCCATCTGTGGGCTCAGATGGCAAGCCGGAGAGAATCTCCCGGCTCAGGCTGAGCATCTCCTGCCCATAGACGCGCCGGCTGCCTTCGCCCCAGCTCGTATAGACCAGAACCGGCGCCGGCGGTGCCTCACCCCGGCGGTTGACACGCCCCATGCGCTGCACGAGCGCATCCACCGGGGCAATCTCCGTCAGGAGCACCTCATAGGAGATGTCCAGGCTGACTTCGACCACTTGTGTGGCAACGAAGATGAGGCCAGACTCCACGCAACTGACGCGGGCTTCCTTCTCTTGCCGGTCCCGGAAGGTGAAGCGGGCATGCAGCAGCGCGCGCCGTTCCCAGCCTGCCTCCGCAAGGCGCTCGTAAAAAGTTTGCGCATCCCGGATGGTGTTGGCAACGACGAGAACGCTTCTGCCCTCCCGGGCGAAGCGCAGGGCTTCCTCCAGCCCCTCTTCCAGCAGCGCTCCCTCCCGCAGCTCCAGCCGGTGCCGGCAGCGCCTCCAGAGTTCGGGCTCGGCTTCCACGAGCTCGCCCCGTGGGAAAAGCTCCAAAAGCGGTTCCGGGAGCGTAGCGCTTGCCAGGGCAAGACGCCCAGGGGACTCCCGCTTCAGCGCCTCCAGGAGCAGCCCAAGCGTGTAGGGCTCGTAGGCGTGGATTTCATCGAGCACGAGCGTCGCCCGGCGCACGAGGCTGCGGCGCTCTTCCCAATGGCGTCCGTGCAGGTGCGCCAGCAGGTACTGGTCCAGCGTGGCGACCGTGACCGGCCTGGCAAAAACAGCGCCGAAGAGCCGTGCATCCAGGAGGTCTTCGTCGGCTTCTTGCCGGAGCATGTAGCTTGCCCGTCCGTGGGCAAGCCCCACGCGCTCCTCGCCGTAAATCTTCTGTAGGCGGCGCCACATGGCGTTGGTCGTTGCCTGCGTGGGAAGGAGGTAGATGAGCCGCTCGGCATCCCCCGCCCAGAGCAGGAGCGCTTCCGTCTTGCCCGTGCCCGTGGGAGCCCGCAGCCAGAGCGTATCGCTGCGGGTATCTCTGGCTCCGCGCTGGAAAGCCCGCAGCGGAGCAGGGAGCATCCCCACGTGGTTGTGGACTGCTTGACTGCCTGCGCTGAGGAACATCACGCCGGCGTCTTTCGTCTTGGCCGAGGCCAGCCAGTCGGCCAGGTGCAGCACCGCCTTGACCTGGGCAAAGGACTGCGGCGAAAGGCTCCGCAGAATCCCCCGCAGCTTCTGGCTTTCCTCACCGACCAGCAGAGGTTCTTCGAGCAATGCAGCTGGCGAAGTAGCAAGGAAGGGCTGCAGGCTGTGCCAGAAAGCGTCTGCGGGCGGCAAGCCTTCAATGTCGTAGGACTCAAGGAGCCGCCAGAGTGCTTCGAGAGCTTCCGGCAGGGCCTCCAGCTCGTAGTCTGGCTTCTCAAAGCCCTTGTAGAGCGTTGGACTCAGGGGCGAGTGGTGCGTCAGAACCGCAGCCGTAGCCTCGAGGTGCTGCGGCGCCCACCCGTAGCGTTGTTTCAGCAGGCCCTCCGCCATGAGCACAAAGGGAAGCGAGGCCAGGGCATGAGGATACGCGACCGCTTTCTTCCGGTTGGCGATATGCTGCAAATGTTCTAACTCCTCGGACGGCGCCCCGCGGGCCTTCGCTTCTTCAAGGGCGCGGGCTGCTCGCATGTGCTCCTGAAAGCTACGGGTGGCCTTGCCGGTATCATGGAACGCACAAGCCAGAAGCGCCTTCATCCGGAGCTCCTCGGACAGACCCATCCGACGGGCGATCTCTGCTCCCAGGCGGGTGACTTCGGCCAGGTGCTCCAGAAGTCCTACATCGGGCTTGGCTAAGAGGTCAGCCATGTGAAGCTTCTACTATTCCACCACCACGCCGGCACGCTCGGTACCTCCAGCTCCACCCCGAAGGGCAAGAAACTGACCGGCACCGGCGGCAGAGGACTGCGCACGCCCCGGCTGTCTACCGTAAAACCCAGCGGCAGCATTTCCACCACTGGCGGCTCAAAGACCGCTCCCTCCCGCAAAATAGGACGCAGCCCCGGCATCTGCCGAATGTCCCCGGGCAAGACCGTCCCCCGGAAACGTGGCTCGCCTTCCTGGGCTTCTGTAAGCTGGACTTCTTCCACCACGAGCAGCTCATCTTCCCGCCCGAGCGAGAGCGGATACGCCGGGTCCCGAAATGCCTCAGCAAGGCGCCGAAGCAGGGCTTCCTCCCCACCGTAGAAGAGCGTGTAGCGAGTGAAAAACAAAAGCTCCCGAAAGTAGGGCGAGCGCTCGGCAATCTTGCCTCCCTTGACCTTGAGCACGGTCCACATATCGCGAGCGCGTCCGGGCTCTTCGTCCATCCAGACCGAGACCTTGAGCTCTCGCAGAGGGCTATCCGCTGCCCAGAGCTCGCGATCCGAAAGCCCGAGCGCTGCCCCAGCAATGCCCACAAGCGTCGTAGGTGGCGGCATCGGAAACGTACGCTGGTAGTTATGGTCGAGCGGGCGCCGGAAGGACGCTACCGGAGCTCGCACGCGGACAATTAGGATACGCTCCATAGCCCGCCTACATCCTGCTTGGCTTGGGTCAGCGCTTCATGCACGGTCAACACGGTCCCGTACTGCCCAAGCGTGGCCCGAACCTCATCCTCGTTCCCGAAGATCCGCGGCTCCAGCCCGAAGAGCACGTGCTCCCTGTAGCCGTTGAACTTCTGTAGCGCATTCACAAGCGGCTCAAGCTCCAGCACGTAGCGACCGTCCTCGTAGTGCGCCGCAAGCGCTTCCAAGAAGACGGGATGCTTCACCTTCAGCCGGGCGTAGGCAACAAACTTCGGTGAAAGGTCGGCGAGCATCCGGGCTGTGCGCCCTCCCCCCCAGAGGAGGTTAAGCGCTTCGAGGAGCGTTTGCAGACGCTTGCGGCGCTCGTCGGTGGGAAGAACGCGTTCGGCGCTCTCACCGGTTTCCAAGGGCCGGAACACACCTACCCGATCCAGTTCGATGAGGACAGTGCCCTTAAAGAGATTCGCGTACAGCTCGGTCTCGAACATGTTCCCGCCCGCTTCCATCGCCCGCCCGAAGCGTTCGAACGACCGGGTGCCCAAGTCACGGTCGCCCTGGAAAGGGAAGAGTCCCACGGCCGCCGAGACACGGATGGGGGAGGTACGGCGCCGACCGCCGGAGGGATCGAGATAGCCAAACAGGTCCTCATCAATGAAATCCCACGGTCGCACGGGTGGGGTGACCTTCTGTCCGCTGACCTGCGCAAACGGCTCCGAAAGCGGATACCCCAGCTCTTCGAGCCGATCCCGGAGCATCCGCCGGATCGCCTGCCCGGAGATGTAGGGAATCGTGCTCCCATCGGGCAGCGTGACCTTCTTGGCCACAACCACATTGCCCTCGGTGTGGGAGGCGTTCACATTCGCCGCTGACACCTTGGCGAGATAGCCGATGACAAGGGATTTGGACATGGTTGGACCTCCTTTTACGTTCGATTTCTTTCCAGAATCGCCCAGGTTTCTCCACTACGCTTCACGGTGAGAGGAAGGACATAAACTTGCTTCTCCAAATTCGCCTGCCGAGCAGTACCGCCAAAGGGATTGAAGCCATCAAATTGCGATGAGGCACTCAGGTCGGAAAGACGCACGACCAATCCATACTGAGTAGGTGTGAGATTTGCTAGAACTTGAGGGCATAGGCGGTTATCAGGAGCCTCCTCATTGACGCCCGTACACCAGCACAACGAATCCGAAGTCCCGAATCGCCGAATACGAAGAAGAAGCTCACGGATCTTGCCAGCATGAGCCCGCGGAACCTCAATGTACACGGATAGCGGACCCTCCAGCAGGAAGTAGTCTCGAACCCCAGTGGACTCCACAGTAGGAGCACTGGCTCCTGCGGAAGAATGAGGGGGCTTCAGCCGTTTGATGAAGGCCCTAAAACGAACCACGCGGGGTGGTGGCACAACACATACCCGAAGCGCCTTGACGAGGTCAAAAATGCGACGTCCTTCGGCGACATTCCCGCTCCACCGGATAGCCGTATCCACCAGAGCCAATTTGACCGTTGCTGGCGAGGGAATGGGAGATCCAACAGCAAACTGAGCGGAGACATCGGGCATGCGATAGGAAAACGTGCTCGGGAACTCGTAGTCTGCCCGAAGCCAGACCATCAACCCGGTTTGTGACTTAGTTAGCGGTGAGGGCTGACTTTGAGAGCGTCGCGACATTGTTACCCACTCCGTGACGAGATGGGATTCAGTGAACTCCTCTTCGAACTCTTCGGATTCATCTGGTGGTTCGTCTGGAACTTCTTCCTGCCCGCCGTCTCCGGCCACGCCCTCGTCGGGAAACTGTTCCTACAGAGAAGGGCATCTGGAACGGAACCGCTTGCCGCAATTCGCTCAGGATGTTTACCAACTCGTCCACATCAACAAATCTCTTAGCTTCCACATTCTGCTTCTTAGCCAGCTCTTCCAGCTTTTCCCGGTAATCTTCTCGCAAGGGGCTGAGCATGGGCACCGGCACGGGCTGGCGTGCGATGAGCACAATACCCTCTATGCCTTCAATGTGCGGGAAGCGCGTCGTGGTCATGGCCCCATCGGGACGTTTTAGAGTCCACTCATAAGCAGTGATAGCGAGTTGGTACCGGCGTCGCTGCTCATTGGGATCGAGGGCGTAGGTATAGTTCACCTCGTTCAGGCCGATGCGCCAGGGCTGAAAGAGCGTGACCAGGGCATAGACGCCGGAGCGGGTGGGACGGTGGTAAACCATCTGCGCCGCTACCTCCGTTCGCTCGGCTTCCTGTGTCTGTTCCTCGGATGCCTCGCCTTCTGCTTCAGCAACCCCGCGCTCCGCCACTGCATGCCGGGCATGCACGTGAATATCCCGGTGGAACTTCTCCGGCACTCCCACGATCCAGCCGAATTCCACCACGGACTGCCGGTGAATCGTGGGACGTTGTACCAGAAAGCCATGCAGGTCGCAGAGGACGCATCGCTCGACGGCAGTAGCCATCGCCGCAGCATTATCGTTCCGGTTGAGACCCTGAGACGCTGCATCCGCTCGCTGTGGCTGAAAGACTTGGCAAGCGTCGCAAAGAGCAAAGGTCTTGGTCTTGGCTTGCAACCACGTCCAGTAAGCATGAATGTGCTTCATCATCTCGCCGCTGACGCCATCGGTCTTGGTGCCGTTCCAGAGCACGACGGTGCGGGGCTCGGTAACGTTCCCAATGGTGCCCTCGTTGTTAAGGGAGTGGAGATCCCACTTTACCCGCGCCAGGATGGCGACCTCGAAAACGTCCTGAGGCGGCTGCCTCCGTTGATTTTGCCTTTCTAGCAAGGATTTTCGCCTGGGCATAGCTAATTACCTCCTTCTGTTGGACTCACGGATGGTTCTTATGGAGCTTTGGACCTTCCGCCGTAACGGCTGGTGCCTTTGTGCCGGTCGCTTCCCAGATGGAAGCTTGCCCTGTTGATTCGTTTGATCCTCCTCTCGCTCACCTCTGACCAATGCATGGCTGATCAGGGCAGCGCGAACGAGCTTCACTCCATACTGGTCCACAAGTTTGGTAATCTCCTCTAAATATTTCTGGGTGGGACGCTGCAGCTTCTTTCGTCTCGCCAGCCCTTCAAAGCGGCGCAGGAATCGCTTCAGCGCCTCGGCAAAGGCTTCGGGGGTTTCGGCAAACTCAAAGTCCAGAATAGAAGCGTAATCGTCATTCATCCGCAGGGAGCGTCGCAGAGTCGCTCCGAACTCTTGCACCGCAGGATGGCTGTAGAGCTCCGCAAGACGGTTAGACACGGACATGATGCATTACCTCCTTCAAGGTGTTACTTCCGGGCAAATTCTCCCGCCGGATGCGCCCTTGGGCCTGATACCTCACTGCTATGCGCACCAGGCGGTCATACGCATCCAGGTCCCAGCGCATCACGAGTTCCGTTGCCGCCAGGGCAAGGTCCTCGGCGCCCTTCGTTGAGCCGAGGCGGAAGCAGTAATCGAGCCACTCCAGCATCGGCTGGGTTGTGTGCGGGTCCCGCGCAATGGCCCCCATGAGCGGCTCGAGACGGAGCTGGTTGCCCTGAGCGGGCTTAAGCTGCTGTCCGGCGCCAAAAAGACGGAAATAGAGCACAGCCGAGTATCGGTCCTGCAGGCTTCCCTGAGCAGCCGCTCGACGACGCAGACGTTCTGCCAACTGCACAGCATAATGGGCGGCAGCGTTTTGAACGCCATGATACTTGAGCCCGGGAAGTCGGAACAGGTCCCGAACATCGCGAAAGTAACTGAAACGAACTTCCTGGGGGACCGGCAGAAGCACCAGCCAGTTGGCCTGACCCGCCTCTTTTGCATAACGATAGGTGCCACAAGTGGCCATTCCGAGGGAGGCCAGAGCCCAGTGGTCTTTCGGTACATTGAATTGCCCTTCTTGATACCGAGCACGCGTAGTATGTCGCAGCCCCTTAAAGCCGGTGGGGTCCAATCCCCCCGGGAGGCTTTCGCCACTCCCCAAAGCAACTGCTTGTAAAGTCGCTAAGTTCGCAAGGAGTGAGTTTATCTGCTGTTCCATGATCTGCTTTGCCTGATCCCGTTTCTTACCCCAGCCCCCTTTTGCGGTCATGAACACCCTCTGCCAGTTCTCCTGCTGAAATAAAGAAGCCCACGCCGTCTTACCAGAGAGCCGTATATGCTTGGGCACAGCCGATACAGGTTCGACGATGTACATCCACTCTGCGTCGGTGATTCGCACCTCATCGCCCGTTATGACATTCAGTACCACTCCAAGCCCCCAGGCTCGAGCGGTATCAAAGGCGTCCAAACCAGTTTTCGTAATGTAGTACTGCATTTGGACCTCCTGTTGCGATACGGTCGGCAAGCCGAAGCCAGCGCGAAAGTAACACATAGGCGGTGTACAGGCGCTCACATTCCATCGGAGGAAACTGCTCACGCAGGTCCGTTGGGCTTGGCTGACTTGGTGTTATGTGATTCAGGTTCAAAGTGCCGTTCAACCCGCATTTCTGGAGCGCCTGCTTGACGGCGTCTTTCCATTTTGGGTGGAACTTATATGCAGGCACCTCTTTGGCACGAACCGAATGGTGATGCGCAATGGCGAAGCATACCGCTTTTGCAAGCAGTCTCGGTAGTGCGCCTCCATCCACGATGATGGCCAGCCAGAGAGCGTAAGCGCTTACAGTGGCATGAGGCGGAAAGCGCACATATTCCCGCGCATCGGTGTGGGCAAGCAGGTCCTGTGGAGATGCGGCCCCCGAAATGCCGGCCTCACGCTGCCATTCAGCGTTGAGTTTGCCCAAGTCATGCAGTAAAGCCGCCAGCTTTGCCGCTTTTTTGATCTCGTCTTTGGGAACGCTTAGCAGATAGGCCAATGCCGAAACCGCGTGTTGCTCCTGCTGGAGTATCTGCTCAATAGCGTCTGCGACTTGCACGCTATGGTCAATCCAGCCTTCCCGCCGAAGGGCTGAAGATAGCGGCTGACATGCCTGGCCAGATTGGGGTTGAAAATCCTGACCGTTTGGGGCCTGCTGTAACCCCTCGTCAGGCGAGTACCCCAGCAACGAAGGTGGGAAGACTAACCGATCGCCGATGGTTATATCCTCTGCATTGCTTACAAGCTTCAAGCTCACGGAGGCTTGCGCGTCGGAAGGGTTGCGATCCACTTCCACACGCCAGACCTGGATGTTGGCCCGTTTGGCTTCCTCTACCCACTTCTTGGCTACCCCGATGTGCACGCTGAGGGTGGGCAAGCGGAGGACATCGCGCCCCAAACGCTGCGGGTCGCTGTGCAGCGTCACCTCGACGGTGTTGATCTCTCGCACCGCAGCCTCAGCCTGGCTACGGCTGCCCTCGAAGGCCGCTCGGCTGAGTTGAGCGACGACCTGTTCATAGGCATTACTTTCGTGAAGAATACGGCGATAGGGTTCATTAAGGACTTGATTGACCCAGCGCTTCGCAGTAGGCCAGTCCAACACACAGCCTGATTCCTTCTGAAGGACTTCTTTAGTTTTTCCCACAAGCTCTCGGTTGTACGGAGCAGCGCTCTCCACATCGTACACCAAAACCTTCCCTGTCCCACCCCAGCGAGCCACCCGCCCGGCACGCTGGATGAGCGCATCTACCGGGGCGACCTCGGTCAGAAGGAGATCCGCCGAGATATCAAGCCCAACTCCTACCACCTGGGTGGCCACGAGCAGGGCTTTTGTATCTACCGCAGCCTCTTTGCCGAAGTGCTGAGCGACCCAATCTTCTTTTCGCTTGCGGTCTTCCGGCAAAAAACGGGAGTGCAGTAAGTTGCATGCATATCCCTGGGTCTGCGCGTCGGATGCGACCTGGCGGTAAAGCGCAACAGCCTGATCCACGGTATTGCAGACTACGAGAATCCGATGGACTTGCCCTAACGCTTTCTTGACTTCATCGGCATTCAGGTGCAAATCGCGCCACTCCACGGTTACCTGGCGCTGGACAAACTCGCCATCAGCCTCTATCACCTCCGCGCCCAGATTGTCCTGCCAGAACTCAACAACCGAGTCGGGAAGCGTTGCGGAAAGGACGGCATAAGGCATCCCAAGTCGGTGCAGGCGCTCGCACATGAGCCGTGTAGCTTGAAGCCCCAATTCGGGGTCAAACAGGTGCATCTCGTCAAAAACAAGAAATGAACTCATCACCGCGCCGGCGGGGATGTTGCCGTGTCGTACCGGAAGGGTCAATGGCGTGCACGCGTAGGAGGTAACAACCTGATCAATCGTTGCGACCACGGCATCAGCGGCAAAGAGCACCGACTCAGGCTTTTCTCCGTGTTGCAGGCGGACCTGGAAACTGGCAGGCTTGCTGCCTAACTTTGGGGCATAGTCTTCGATACGCCTTACGATTTGGTTCGCCAACGAGCGAAGCGGTAGCGCATAGATCAAGCGGGCGGCTAATGACTGACCACCAAAAGCCAAAAACGGAAGAACGACGGCTTCCGTTTTGCCAGAGCCTGTGGGTGCACGAAGGATGATGGACTGTCCTCGGGACAATGCATCCCAGGCCCCCCGTTGATGCGGCGCCGGCGTGTTTATTCCACACTGGTTGTAGGCATTTGCCACATTCATTTGTCCCTATCCAGAAACGGTGGATTCTGAAATAGACGTGCTTTGCTCCTCCCTCCCACCCCGCAAATACGCATTCATCGCATAGATGGAAAGCAGCGTCTTCACCCGCACCCAGGGGGCGCCGGCGATGCGCTCGCCGCGCTCGATGCGCAGGAGCGCCTCGGGGATGGTGACCTGAAGCCGAAACTGGGCATCGTTCAAAACTCGGTAGAAATCCTCCGGGTTTTTGGCGTTACGCAGGGCGTAGAGAAGCCCCATCTCGTTGTGCTGCTGAGCTGCCGTGCCCAGCGAATGCCCGAAACCAGCCAGCGTGCGCTGAAACTGCTCGTTCATGTGGAAAACCTCCCGCAGGTATTGGTTCAACACCTCAAGCGTGCCACGCACCAGCGGACGCGGATTTTCCTCCCGCGCCCGAGCTTCAAAGAGAAAGTGCTCCACAAAGGGCGTTGGATCGCCAAACTCCAACAGCGCCCAGGCAATGCGCTCGCGCCAGAGGGATTCTCGATTCTGCCCTTGTTGTGCCCAGAACTGACTCCAAATCTGCACTAGGCGCTGATGCGGGTTTGCATCAATCCCGTGCTGACGGATAACCTCAAGCCAGCTTTCATAGAGCCGGTAGAGCCGCTGCAGCTTGGAAAACTCCCGCAGCGCCTTCATCTGAAACGCTTGCCCAGGCGCGCCCGTGATGGCGTAGAGGGTGATCGGCGTTGGTGGAATGCCTGTGTCCGTCGCCCCAAGGAGCGATGCTAGGAGTTGACGTGCTTCCTCGGAAAGTACATCGGACTGACGCACATGCTGAAAGAGCGCCAAAAGAAGCCCTAGTGCAGTCTCGTTCACATACGGCCCCGCAAACGCCACCGGCGCCGTGCCGCCCTTTTCGCCTTTCACGCGCAAGGGCTCGAGCACTTCTCGGTGCAGACGCCGCATCTCCCGCAGCTCGGAGTGGAAGATGAAGAAATGCAGCGCGTCGCGCCCCTGCGCCTTCCAGAGCCAGCCCAGATACCCAGCTAGCCCCGCCAGAGCGCACCGCGCACAGAGCTTGAGTCCGCGCTTGGTGCCCGGATAGAAGGTGCCGAACTTCTGCGGGTCTACCACGAACGGGAACATCCACATGGTGGCATCGGTCAAGGGCGCCCGCTCCCCGCAAAGGTCGCAGGCGTCGGGCTTTTTGCTGAGCTTGAGCGACAGTTCAAAGCGGGGCGGATGCAGGAAGTAGTCTTTGCCGTTGACTTTCGTTTTGGGTGCCTGGCCGGAGACCTTGATGAAGAGGTTTGTCGGATAGACCCAGTTGACTTTGTCGTACGGGCGAATCTGCCCGCTTTTCTCGTCGAAGTACTCACCCTTGTTGCCGCTGGGCTGGAGGAGCTGGCTCTGGAGCCAGCGCAGCACTTCGTCTACGGGATGCTCTCCCTCCCCGAATTGCTCCAGGAGCACGACGAGCCCCGTGTCCACCCAGAAGTTGCCGGTGGGGTGGGCCGGAGAGATTCGGATCGTGGGTGATGATGACGTCATAGTCATCTCCCTCACCAATGCGGCGATATTTTCCCCGAGCGTGCACCTTGATGTCAAGCAGTTTCTTCATTACCCCCTCGTCCCTGTTCTCACTCAAGATTGTGAGAGAAGAGAGTCATGAACCACGTACTCCTTGCTGCCCCCTATGATGAAGCCATCGTTACCCTAATCGAAGGACTCTTCGTGCTCTCAGAACGCGCGCCGTTGTGCTACCCTCCCTCGCCTTTTCGAGGATGGAAGGGTTCTCGACACCGCTCCTTGTGTGTCGCCTCCTACTGCCCTCAAGACGCGAGATCACGCGCGACATGGACTTGGCGATGAAGGTGCGGTCGTGGGTGCTGATGGGACTTGTCACTCCACTGCCCATTTCGGGTCCTCCCCCGACCGGAAGCGGCGCACGCCGCATGCCCGCCTACGCTCACGCCCTTTGTCGCGACGAAGTCGGGTGCTCGTGCGGCAGGCACACCATGCCGAAGCCCTGCGCGTTGCGCTCGCCGAATCCGGCGTCATATCCGAGTCGGATGAGGTCGAGTGATCCACTCACGCGAAACGACAGCATCCATCCGCGCACATCGGTCTCGTTCACCCGCATCAGTTTCGATCTCGGCTCGCTCAGCCACTCGAACTGAAGCTCGCCCTCGGGCGCCTCGCCGTAGATCGCTAGAGCCTTCCGCTTCAAGTTCTCGACGAGCACGCGCGCGAAGTCGGGCTCCGCGGGCGAGAGGAACCGTTTGCGAAATCTTCCTTCAGCGTCGCGGGAGCCCGTGGAAGCGAAGATGGGCGACAGGGTCATGAGCGTCATCGTCTCGGCGAACGTCGGGGGCAAAAGGACACCGATCTGCCCCACGTGGAGCACGCTGGCGCCGAGTCGGATTTCCGGTCGCATGAGCAAGCCGAGCGCCAAGGCTTCGATGAGCGGCTCCAACGGCGAGGAGACCCACCACCGGAGGCGACCGCGCGCGCGCAATCCTCCCGGAGTTCGCTCATACTGTTCCGGATACAGGAGCGAGAAGGTCGCGAGCTTATAACGTTTGCCACCACCGGAGAACCCCTCGTCGTGCACTTCGCGCGCTAACTTCGGCCGGCCTCGTTCCATCGCCCGATAGAAGATCCCGCGCAGCCAATCGAGATAATCCCACGGCAGGAAGATCTCGTCCGGGGCGAAGAATTCAACGCTGATTCGCATGGCGCGCCTCCGTGCGGAAAGCCTTCTCGCCGGAGCGAATGAACCACATATCGCCCTCGCCCTTCGTCTCCCCCTCACGCACGCCGATGGAAGGTCCTCCATCCGGCGCGATCCGCGGGCAGGATAGCACACGAGGCCTCGCGCTTCAAAGAGAGCCTTCGCCTTCGATCCCTCCAGAGCGCCTCCGCGAGATCGCTCAAGGGGTGACCGAGACTGCTGCCCGATTCGCACTCGCGTGACGATCGGGCGATGAACCATCCATCAAAAGACGATCCCCAAGCCCGTGGTGAATGTCACCTCGTTCTTGCGCACGCCCGGCTGCGGGCGGTTGTCGTACGCGTTGCTGATCCCGAATCGGATGGTGAACAGCTCGCTCACCCGAAAGCGCAGCGCGCTCTCCAAGCGGAATTTGAAGCGAGCGGCCTCGCGCAGATCCTGCAGGAAATGGAACTGCTGCTCCAGTTGACTCTGCGGCGAGAGCCGCTGTCGGAACTCCTGGCGGAAGACGCCGGAGAGAAATTCCCGACGCGCGCCGTCGCGAAAGCTCTCGCGGGTGTACCCGCTGCCCCCGCTGATCGAGAGCGCGCGCGATGCGGAGGCGAGGAGATCGGCGCCGAAGCCCACGGCATAGATGCTTCGCAGATTCACGCGCTCGATCTCATCGAACTCGAAATCGCCGGAGGCGAAGACGAAGAGGCGCGGCGAGAAGAACCGATCCAGGCGCCCTCCTCCAAGCCATTCGTTTCCGGCGAGGGAGCGATCCTTGAGTGCGCGAAAGTACCGAGAACGCAGTCGGAGGCGCCAGGGCTCGCGCTGCCGTTCGGCGCGCACGTCCAGGACGAGACTGTCCGAGTCGGTCGTGCCGCGATGTCCGGCGTAGCTCACATCGAAGGCCCCGCGCCAAGATCGCTCATCCGATCTCGCTGTCGTGGACGGGGAATCGGGGGGCGGAGCCTTCTTCTCCGTGGGGAGCTGGGCCCCCATCGCCGCGATACTGTTCCGCCCCAAGCTCAACCGAAGAACGTCATTCGGAGCGACTTCGAGCGTCGTCCCCTCCGCTCTGCGAAAGACGATCTGCTCTCGATTCCAAGAGACGAGCGTTCCCACCAGCCGCGTGCCATCGGACAGTATGATCTCATCCGTCGCAGCGACTTCCTGTGAGGCGAAGATGAGCATAAGACACAAAACGCCGATCCCCATGCTGTCGCCGCCTCCTCGCGCGAGAGATTCGAGAATCCCCTGTGATTATGAGGGCGCGTCGAATGAAGGGCAAGCGGAGGCGACCTCACGCATCACGTGGTCGCTCACACTCTCCGCGCTGCCGCCAGCAGGACATCGCTCAGGCGAAGTGTGAGCGTTCGCTCTTCCCACCCCAAGCGGGTGAGGCCGCGCATGAAGAACCGCCCCAAGGGGGCGTGCCATCGTCGGAGGCGATCGGCCAGGAGCCTCAGGCTCACGATGCGTCGCGGATGCGTGAGCGCGAGCACGCGAAATCCGTTCTCCTCCAGGAGTCGGGTCAAGGTCGCGGGCGAGAAGAAATAGTAGTGATCGGGGATGAATTGCCGCCACCGCCGGCCGAAGAGGCGGAACCAGACCGAAGCGATGTTCGGCGTTTCAAGGACGAGGATGCCTCCGGGTCGGAGCACGCGATGGATCTCCTGAAGTGCGCGCCGCGGCGAATCCAGATGCTCCAGGACGTGGAAGAGGACGACGACGTCAAACGACGCCGCCGGATATTGAGCTTCGGCCAGCGTGCCGGGGAAGACGTGAATCTCGGTGCGCTGCCGAGCCCGCGCGCTCGTCGTCGGATCGGGCTCGACCCCATGCGCATGGAATCCCGCGCGAGCGGCCAGGGCGAGGAATGCACCATCGGCGCATCCGATCTCCAGCAACCGTCCCGAGGTGACGAAGCGTTGCACCCATTGCAGGCGCTCCTGCATCACGCGCTCGCGAATCGGGGCTTCGCGCGCTTCGACCTCCTCATCCACCAGGGCGAGCGCCCGCACGCGTTCGGCCAAGCGGCGCGAGCGCTCGGGATCGAACCGCGAGAAGGCGAAATCCTCGCGACGCGCGCCCACGTAGACGAGGCCGCACCGTCGGCATTGCACGAGCGGTCCGTCCAACCGCTCGCACATCATCAGGAATCGCGCGTCGGTTCCGCCGCAGAGATCACAGGGCAGATAGGCCATGTTGGACAGTCATCCGCCCTCACGCGAGCGCGCGCTCGGAGACCGGCACGGCGCTCCCCACGAATCCAACGAGCCGTCGTTCGCGGATGAAGAGATCCAAACGTCCGAGGACGATGCCGCCGAATCCAACCTGAAAGATGAGCGTCGCGCCCCCGCTCGGACGGCGGATGAGTTCCGGCTCCTTCATGAACGTATGCGTATGCCCGCCGATGATGACATCAATGCCCTCGACGGCGTGCGCCAGCTCGCGATCCCCGATCGGAGGCGGGGTCATCCTCACCCGCTCGGATTCGTCGTAGAGTCCCAAGTGCGAGAGGCAGACGACGAGCAACGCGTCCTCTCGCTCCCGCAAGGTGCGGACCATCGCGCGCGCCGTCGCGATGGGATCGCGATAGCGTACCCCCGCACGATGGCGCTCGGGGACCAATCCCTCCAGCGCGATCCCGAGCCCGAAGATACCGATGCGGATGCCGGCCAGCTCTCGCACGACGTAGGGCTTGATGCGATCCCGCAGCAACGTCTCCTGGAAATCGTAGTTCGCCGAGACGATGTCGAACGTGGCGAAATTGAGGGCGCGTGCGAGCGCCTCCAACCCGCTGTCGAACTCGTGATTCCCCAAGGTCGCGACGTCGTAGCCGATGGCCGACATCACCCGATAATCGGCCTCGCCGCGATACACGTTGTAGTAAGGCGTCCCCTGAAAGGCATCGCCCGCGTCCAGCAGCAGCGTGTTCGGATTCTCCCGGCGAAGGCGTTTGACGAGCGCGGCGCGTCGCGCGGCGCCCCCCAATCCCGCGTATCGCGGATCATCGTCGGGGAATGGCTCCAGCCGCGAATGCACGTCATTCGTATGCAGAAGCGTGATCCGCGTCTCCGCTTCGCCCGGGGCGAGGCCGCGCACAAGCTCCGGGGCGCGGACGCCGAGGAGCGCGGCCGCCCCGGCTCGAAGACCGCTCGTGAGGAAGTCTCGGCGTGAGCGATTCATCCGCCCTCCTCGCGCTCTGCCACCACGGCGCGGATGGCGTCATTCACGGCCTCCGGGAAGCAGAGCCGATCAATGTGGAATCGGCGCAACCGGCGAATGGCCGGAGAGACTTCGGTGATCTCGCGCAGCGTGCGGCTCCCTCCGTCCACCTCCACGTAGATGCGACTCTCCGGACCCGACGTCTCCGGAGAATACGGGCCGAGATACGGAATGTCGCTCGCGCGATCTTCGATCAGGTAATAGCGCGGATCGAAACCCGCCGCCTCGACGATCCGGCGCGCGCGTTCGATGAGCTGGCGCCGACGCTCGGCGTTGACCTGCAGATCCACAGCTTTGAAGAGGCGGCGATGGAGGAAACCGCTGGCCAGATCGCGCAGGATCGGATCCGGGGCCTTCGTCCACCACTTGATGTGGAACATGACGTCGTGATCGTCAAGGGCCAGATACTCCTCGGTCGAGAGCGGCTCGCGTCGCAACACCTTCACCATCACGGAATCGGGGACGATGAGTGACAACTGCCCGCTCGCCATGAGATCAATCGCGCGGCGGAAGATGGAGCGGAGCATCACCTCGGCCGTCCGCAAGTTGCGATGGAAGTAGACCTGGCGGAACATGTAGTACCGCGCCTGCAGGTACTCCTCGACGGCATAGAGCCCTTTGGCGGCGACATAGAGGCACTCCTCATCGGGAGCGATCTCCAGCGTGTGCAGGATCCACTCCAGGTCGTAGAAGCCGTATTTGGCACCGGTCATCAAGCTGTCGCGCAAGAGGTAATCGAAGCGGTCCACGTCCATCTGGCTGGAGATGAGCTGCGAGATGAATCGCGGCCGATAGGTGTGCTGCAAGACGGCGACGACTCGCGTCGGCAGATCGCGATCCCTCTCGACGAGGATCCGATGGACCGTCGTCGCCTCATCGAGGATGATGCGCGCTCCCCACTCTTCGTGCCGATACCCGAGAACGGCCTCCACGACGTGAGAGAACGGCCCGTGCCCGATATCATGAAGCAGCGCGGCGCAGGTGGCCGCCAGGCGCGTCTCCCGAGCGATCGGATATCGTCGCCCCAAATGGGCGAGGACGCGCCGCATCAGATGCATCACGCCGAGCGAATGCGAGAAGCGGCTGTGTTCGGCCCCTTGATAGGTGAAGAGCGCCAGGCCCAATTGCTTGATCCGGCGCAGGCGCTGGAACTCGGGGGTATCAATCAACCGGATGAGCACCCGATCATCCGGGTCGGCTTCGTCAAGCGAGATGATGTTGTGCACCGGATCGCGATAGATGCGCTCGGCCATGACCTCATCCTCTCCCGCGAAGCGCGTGGCGGCCCGACCGCGCATCCACCTGATGCAGGCGCAGGCCGGGCTCGGCCGTCAACTCCCAGCCCGAACGTTCGCCGCGCTGCAGCTTCGGATACGCGGCCGCTGCGATCATGGCCGCATTATCGGTCGTGAGCGGCGGACTGGGGACGTAGACGGGAACGCTCGCCTCCCGCCCCAGGCGAAACGCCTCTTCGCGCAATCGGCTATTGCACGCCACGCCACCGGTCAGAATGAGCGTGCGCGCCTCGTACTCCTCCAGCGCGCGCGACAGGCGCTGAATGAGTGTGCGCACGACCGTGTCTTGAAAGCTCGCCAAGAGATCGAGGATGATGTCCGGCACTTCCTCCCCCTCGCGCACGGGGCGAATGCCTCGCTCGCGCACGTAGCGGGCGACGGCCGTCTTGAGCCCGCTGAAGCTGAAATCGAAATCGTTCTCACTCGTCCTCGGGATCGTGAAGCGAACGGCGCGAGGATTCCCGCGCTTCGCCAACCGATCAATCACGGGGCCGCCCGGATACCCGAGCCCCAGCAGTTTCGCCACCTTATCGAAGGCTTCGCCCGCAGCATCGTCGCGCGTGTGACCGAGCAGGTGATACCGCTCCGGCTCCGGCATCCAGAAGAGGCTCGTATCACCTCCGGAGACGACGAGCGCGAGCGCCGGGTATCGAACGGGAGGATTCTCGAAGACGACGGAGAAGATGTGCCCCTCGTGATGATTCACGCCAAGCAGCGGGCGGGAGAGCGCATATGCGACCGATTTCGCATAGCAGATGCCCACCAGCAGTGAGCCGATCAATCCCGGCCCGCGGGTCACCGCGACGGCATCGATCTCTCTGAAGGTGACTCC
This sequence comes from bacterium HR10, assembly GCA_002923315.1. Lineage (GTDB taxonomy): Bacteria > Acidobacteriota > Blastocatellia > HR10 > HR10 > HR10. Next base: position 198,418 of record BEHM01000001.1, on the reverse strand, counting down.
GGCTTCGCGGAGCGCCTCCCGGACGACGGGGACGATGTTCCGCAGATGTTCGCGCGAGGCCAATTCGGGCACGATCCCCCCGTAGGGCCGATGGATCGCATACTGCGTGGCCACGATGTTCGACCGAATGAGTCGCCCATCCTCCACGACGGCGGCTGCCGTCTCATCGCACGAAGTCTCGATCCCCAGGATCAACATCGCCGCTCTCCGGATCAGGAGCCCTCGGGGGATGACACGCCCTCGGCGCGTATCCCTTCGTCGGCGGGACTGTGCGCGACATCCGGCTGCACGGCGAGCGCGCTCAAGCTCTCCCGATAGGGCGGATGCGCGATCCCCCGCTCGGTCACAATCGCCGTCACGTAGCGATGGGGGGTGATGTCGAAGGCCGGATTGGCGACGGCAATACCCTCGGGGGCGATGGGCTGCCCGTTGATGTGCGTGACTTCGTGAGCCGGGCGTTCCTCGATGGGGATGTGTTCGCCGGATTCGATGGAGAGATCGAGCGTCGAAATGGGCGCGACGACGTAGAAGGGGATGCCGTGCTCCTTCGCCAAGACGGCGAGCGTGTAGGTGCCGATCTTATTGGCGACATCGCCGTTGGCGGCGATGCGGTCCGCCCCGACGAGCACGCAATCCACCAATCCGCGATACATCATGTATCCGGCCATATTGTCCGTGATGAGCGTGGCCGGGATCCGCTCCTTGAGCAACTCCCACGCCGTCAATCGCGCGCCTTGGAGGAAGGGGCGCGTCTCGTCCACGTACACGTGCACGCGCTTGCCCATGAGCACGGCCGCGCGCACAACGCCGAGCGCCGTCCCCATGCCGCCGGCCGTCGCCAGCGCCCCCGTGTTACAGTGCGTGAGGACGCGCGCGGGGTCGGGGATCAAGGCCGCTCCGTTTCGCGCCATGCGCCAATTCGTCTCAATGTCCTCCCGATAGATGTTCTGCGCCTCTTGAATGAGCCACTCGCGGACGAGCGGCAGCGGCAAGTTCCGCCGACGGGCTTCGGTCAGCGCGCGGCGCATGCGCTCGATGGCCCAGAAGAGGTTCACCGCCGTCGGCCGCGCGCGCCCCATCAGGCGACACCAGGCTTCGAACTCCGCCTCCAATTCCTCCACCGTGCGCGCGCTCGAGCGCTTCACCCCGAGCGCCAGACCGAATGCCGCCGTCACGCCGATGGCCGGCGCGCCGCGCACGACCATCTGGCGAATGGCCTCGGCCACCTCCTCCGGCGTGCGCAAGAGCGGATAGACCTCCTCATGAGGCAGCTTTCGCTGATCAATCACGCGAACGCCGTCGTCTGTCCATTCGACCGTCTTGATCATGGGCCGGACCTCGCTCGACAACGGGAAATCTTATCCGAAGGTCGAAGGGCGGCGCAACCACATCGCTTCGCGATGTCGCACGAGGCGGATCGCGTCCTGCCCCCTCAGGGAAGGCGTCGCTTCTTGCGGACCGCGCCTTCCCCCCTCGCGCGCGCTCGATCACAGATCTCCCCAGAGGAATTGCACCATGCTGAGCACGACGAGCCCGGCCGTCTCCGTGCGGAGGATGCGCGGACCGAGAGAGAGCAGCGCCGCTCCGGCACGCCGAGCGGCCTCGATCTCCTCATCCGCCCATCCCCCTTCCGGACCGATGAAGATCGTGAGCTGACGCGGTGGGATGTCACCCCATTGCCGGGCGATCTCGCGCAGTGGCCGTCCTCCGCGCTCCGAGCAAAAGAGCGCGGGCGCGCGCAAGCCTTCCAGCAGAGCCTGCACCGGCTGAGGCTCCTCGACCTCCACCAGGCGCGTGCGATGCGATTGCTTCACGGCTTCCATGGCGATGCGGCGCCACCGCTGCAACCGATGGGGCGAATACCGCTCGATCACGGCGCGACGCGTCAGCACCGGGATGATGCGCGCGACGCCCAGCTCGGTCGCCTTCTGCACGACGAGATCGAACTTCTCGCCCTTGATGAGGGCCTGCGCGAGCGTGAGCGCCAGGGGCGACTCGACCGACGGCATCGTCCGCGCTTGGATGCGGACCGCCACACATCGCTCGCGCGTCTCCAGCACGATGCCCTCATACTCGATCCCTGTTCCGTCGAAGACGGCGACGAGGGCGCCCGGCTTCAACCGCAGCACGTGTCGCAAATGATGCGACTCTTGTTCATCGAGCCGGATCACCCCCTCCTGCAGGGCCTCCGGAGGAGCGTAAAACCGATGTCGGCTCATATCGCGCGATGATCGTTCGCCACTCGCCCCCATGCTTGATCTCGATGAGGCGGAAGGCTCTCGCCGCGAGCGCTTCCCGGAACAGCCCTTCGTCCCCCTCAAGGAGACCGGAGAGGACGAGTGTCCCGCCCGACTCAAGCCGATGCGGGAACAGCGGCAGCATGTTCAGAAGCACATCGGAGGTGAGGTTGGCCATCACCATCTCGAAGCGCTCCTCGGGCGCATCCTCCAGCGCTCCGCAGATCAGCGTGACGCGCTCGCGAACGCCATTGCGCGCCAGATTCTCCAGGGCGACGGCGCACGCTTCCGGATCAATGTCGAGCGCGACGATGCGCGCCTCCGGGCTCATCCGGGCGGCCGCGATGGCGAGAATGCCCGTCCCGGTCCCCACATCGAGCAGGGAGCGTCCGCTCCAATACTCCTCAAGCGCGAGCAAGCACTGCTGCGTCGTCTCATGCGTGCCCGTGCCGAAGGCCATCCCCGGATCAATCACCAGAAGGAGGCGCCCGCCGGTATCCGGCGGCTGCACCCACGAGGGCGTGATGAGGAATCGCCGCCCGACAGGAAAGGGGGCGTACCCCTCCTTCCACCGGCTCGCCCAATCTTCGGCCGGGATGGCTCGCACGCGCACTTCCATCACTCGATGCGGGGGGAATCCAGCCTCGCGCACGGCGCGCCGGACCTCCTGCGCCCACCAGGTGGCGTCTTGCGGCTCATCGAAATAGGCGAGGAGCTCAAGGCCACTCTCCTCTTCCGCGAACGCGAGTCCGCGTGTCCCCGCGCGCGAGAAGAGAGGGGAGAGGATCTCGCTCAGGTCCTCCCGAAGCCGAACGCTGACCTCCCAAAATGTCCGCATGGCGCATGCGAGGGCGACCGATGAGCGTCACCCCATCAGCAGCCGACGCAATTCGGGCTCGCGCTCGCGTGTGACCAGAGCGACCACCATATCGCCCACTTCCAAGCGCGTCTCCCCGCGAGGGATGAGCGTCGTGCCCGCGCGTTCGATGGCCACGATATTGCAGTCGGGCGGAAAGGCGATGTCGCGCAAGGCTTTTCCGGCCACCGGACAGGTCTCGCCGAGCACGTACTCGATGATCTGAGCCCGCTCCCCGTGTAGATTCAGGAGCGTGCGAATAGGAATCGTCGGCAGCTCGCGCTCGATGACCTGCTCGATGATAGCCGTCGAGCTGACGGTGGCATCCACGCCGAGCCGCCGCATCACGGGCTCGTTCTTCGGATTGCTCACGCGCGCGATCGTCTTGGGCACATGGAACACGCGTTTGGCGAGCTGACAGGCGATCAGATTGTTCTCATCGTTGCCGGTGACGGCGACGAAGACGCGCGCGCGCCGGGCGCCGGCCTCTTCGAGGACAGGTCCCAGAGTCCCATCGCCCATGATGACCGGACATTCGAGCTCCGTCCGCAATTGCGTGGCATAAGCGACGTCGCGCTCGACGAGCGCCACCTCATGCCCGCTGCCGAGCAGCGAACGGACGAGATTGATCCCGACCTTCCCCGCGCCCACCACGAGGATGAACTTCGACTCATCCGCGCGCGGGCGCGTCGGACGCGGCTCCCGCACCGGCAGCACCTCCGGCCGCGCTACGGGATGCGCCGCCCATTCATCCACGCGCTGCATGATGGCATCCACCGTATAGAGCGTGGGACAGACGGTGATCAACTGTCCATCGTCGGTGACGTCCCGATGGCTCGGCTCATAGACGCGGGCGATGGCGCGCGGCACTTGGAAGATCAGGCGCGCGACCTGCGCCGCCATCAGATTCACGTTGTCCTCGCGCGTGAGCGCCAGAAAGAGATCGGCATGCTCCACGCCCGCCTGCCGCTGCACGTCCACATCGGTGCCGTCTCCCTGCACCAACTTCACATTGGGGAAGTCCACGGCGCCGCGCAAGCGAACGGCCTCTTTGTCAATCAGCGTCACCTCATGACCGCGCTCCAGCAATTGCGCGACCGCCCGACGCCCCACGCGTCCATATCCGACGACGACGACTCGCATCGCCTCTCCTCCCCATTCGAGATGCCCACTCAGCTCACCCTTCGGGCACCATGTCGATGATCACTTCGACGCCTGCTCGGCGCAGGATCGTCTCGATCCCGCGGCCGATGGAATCCCCGGCCGCGACGCGCCGAGGGTTGAGTCCGATCACGACCAGGTCCGCGTCGTAATCCGTGACGACGCTCACGATCCCTCGACCGACCTCGCGATCGCGTCGGACGACCGGAATCGGCGTGAGGTTGTGCAACCGCACCAACTCGACAGCGCGCTCCAGCGCCTCGCGCGCCCGTCGCTCCTCTTGATCGAGAGGGGTATTCAAGGGGAGCGACAGCGGGACCTCGATCACATAGGCCAGGATCACTTCGGCCTGCTGCTCCTGCCCGAGGCGACACGCCAGCTCCACGGCCCGATCGCTATATCCTGTCCCCTTCACGGGGACGAGGATGCGCTTGAGGGCGCTCACCCCGCGATAAGCGCGCGCGACCGCCGGTCCGATCGGCCTCGGTGGATGCAGCATCCACCAGAGCATCCCCCCCAAGGAGGCCGCGAAGATCACGGCCAGGATCACGCCCAGCAAGGAGACGTGAACGTCACCCCCTGACATCCGAACGCCCCTCCCTCTTCCGAGCGAAATAATATCCGAGGACGAAGCGCAATCGGTAGACGCCCAGCAGCACGAAGCCCCCGCCTAGGCCGAGCCCCACCGAACTCCCTCCCAGGCGGACCACCCGATAGAGAATGATCAGACCGAGGAGCACAAAGAGGAACCCATAAACGATCAGCACCGCGTCTCGGCGCGAGATGCCAGGCGGTTCATTCCTGAGGGAGCTCGGCCTCATAGGCGAGCCGTTTCCTCCATCGGTCGCGTTCGGCCAGGGCGATCCGATATTGTTCCAGAAGGTCGTATTCCTCGGCCGCTTCGAGCACCTCCATCTGCTCTCGCTCCCAATCTCGCGGCACGCTTCGGAAGATCGGCAGCCCTCGCCGCCGGCGATACCAGGCGTAGTAGCCGAAACAGAGGAGCACCCAGGATGGCCCCGCCACAGCCGCGATCTCATGCGTGAAGAGCACGATCACGAGGACCGTCGTGATCCCCACAAGCCCGATGATTCCCAACACGGGGACGTAGATCGTCGCCCCCGGTCGCCGCATCGGAATATTGAACGGCACCCGATAGGGACGAGGCGTGTACGGATCGGTGAACCGCAATCGAATGAGCGAGATCAGGACGAGGGTATATCCGAGTGTGGCGCCGAAAGCGTACATATTGGCCAGCGTGTCTATAGCGCTCTCGGTCAGGGAGGCCAGGACGACCTGCAGCGCCGCGATGGATGAGAAGACGATGATCGTGCGCGCCGGCGTGCGATAGCGCGGATGGACGTGCTCGAACCACGAGGAGATCGCCTCATACCGGCTCATCGAGAACGCCACGCGGGAGACGCTCATCACCCCGGAATTGGACGAGAGCATGAGGACGAGTACGGCCAGCGCCGCCGTCACATCCTCGGCCACGCGCCCGATCCAGGGCAGATGTCCCGCCACAAGAGCGACCGAGCGCCCCACATTGCGCTCATCCAGAAAGACCTCCCAGCGCACTGTGCCGAGCGTCAGCACTGAGAGCGAGACGGCGAAGAGGAAGACCGTGAAGACCAATGCGATCGAAGTCCGCGGGACGATCGTGGCCGGACGCCGCGTCTCCTGCGCCGCTTGCGAGATGGACTCCAAGCCCACAAAGGAGATGATCGCCAACGACGCGCCGTAGAGGAACTGACGCGGATGGAAATTCGCGAACGTCTCGCTCCACTGCGCCGCGAGCAGCTCCGGCCGCCAGGCGAAGATCAGTCCCATGGCGATGATGAGCGTCTCCACCAGAATGATCAGGACGCCGATCAGCTCGTTGAGCAGACTGGCCTGCCGCATCCCCCGCACATTCAACCACGCCAGAAAGGCGATGAGCAGAAGCGTGGCCAGGGCCAGGCCGATCCGCACGTGCGCGAACGGTCCGAGGGCGATCGTGGCTTCGGCCAATTCCGGGACGAAGTGCGAGAAATAGGTCATGGCGAAATAGGCGAAGAGCGCCGTGCAGAGCGTGTAATCGAGCACGAGCGCGCTGCCGGCGATCAGGCTCCAGAAGTCACCCAGGCCGCGCAGGGCGAAATACTGTCCCCCTCCAGCGACCGGATACGCCGAAGCCAATTCCGTGTACGCCAACCCCACCAAGATGTAGACCGTCCCAGCCAGCAGGAAGGCCAACGGCGCAGCCCCCTCCGAGAACGCGAAGACCAAGCCGAGTGCGACGAATGTGTCGGCCCCAACGTCAGCGAAGCCCCACATGTACGATCCCCAGACGGTCACATCCCGTCGCAACTCGGCGACCGCCGTTCGTCCCTCCGCCATCGCGTCTCTGTTCCTCCCCACGGCATCACCTTCCTCAGCTCAGAAGGGGGATCTCAACGGAATCATCGTGCGGGCGAATCACGGCTTGCGCGAGGATGTCGCCAGCTCTTGCGCCAGCTCGCGCGCCTCCGCATCGTTCGGATCAAGGGCCAATGCCCGTTCTACGCTCACGCGCGCGCGCTCGCGTTCGCCGACGGCCAGGTAAATACGGGCCAGTAACAGATGGGCCGCGATCAATCGCGGATTCCAAAAGGCCGCCGCCTGCGCCGCATCGGCCGCTTCGCGCCAGTTCCCGCGCTGAAAATAGAAGCGCGCCTTCAGCAGATGCGCGTCGGCCTGATCTGGAGCTGTTCGCAGTACGCTCTCCACGAGTCCCAGAGCCTCCTCCTCCCGACCGGCTTCCAGCAGCGCCTCCGCCTGACGCACGGCTTCGGCGGGCGACATCGCCAGAGCGCGCGAGGCCGGACCGAGCGCGCCCCGCGCTTGAGGACGCGCGATCTGCAGCTTGAGCCGAGGAGCAATGGGCGGGTCGGCCATGCCCTCCCACTCGGCGAACGCGGCCAGAGACCGCCGAGCGATCGTCAGTGCCCCTTGTGCTTCCTCAGCCCGCCCCAACCGCTGCAGGCTCTTCCCGAGGAGATAATGCGCCTCGGCATCGGCCATCCGCTGCCGCACGACCTGCCGAAACTGTCCCGCGGCGCTCTCAAACTCCCCGAGCTTCCACAACGCGTAGCCGTAATTGAAACGGATGTCGGGGTCGGAACCAGAACGCTCAAGCGCCTGCGAGAAATCCGCAGCGGCCGCTCCCATTTGCCCCAACCGCAGTTCGGCGACAGCCAGGTTGTTGTAGACCTCCGCCACTGGCCACACGCGCGCGAGCGCCCGATAGATGTCCACGGCGCGCGCCCAGTCGCCTTGCCGGAGGGCGCACACCCCCAGATAAAACTGCGCTTCCTGGTACACGGACGCGTCCGGCCTGAGCCGATGCAAATACAGAAGCGCATCGGCGCACTGCCCCTGTCGGACATAGGCGCGCCCCAGCTCCAGAAGCAGGGGGGCATATTCGGCCGCCCTCAACCCCGCCGCGCGTTCAGCGCGCCGCAGCAATGGAATCGCCACCTGCGGATCAGCCGCCATCCACGCTTTCGTGTAATCCTCCAACGCGTTTGTGGGCAGAGCCGTCGCCGTTTGCGCCACTGCCTGACGCGCTGATGGAGAGAGCCGATCTCCGAGCACCTCCCCGACCAGCGTCGCCAGCAATGCGGGCAGGTCTCGCAGCGGGGCGCCCAGCGTCAGTTCGTTCGTCAACATCCGCGCCTCCGCCACGTGAATCACCCGAGCCGCGAGGGCGACGCGCTCTTGTCCCCTCGGACCGGTCACCTGATACGTCCCCACCAGCAGGCGTTCTGCCCCCAAGCGCTCGGCGACGACAAGCGCTGAAGCCCGCGTCACCACCAATCCCCTGGGCAACTGAAGCTGCTCGTAGAGCGCCCGCCGATCATCCGGGGAAACGACCGACTCCCCCGCCCGCGCTAAGAGCTCCGAGAGCAGCAGGGCGCACGCCTCCCCCACCCAATGGTAATCGGCCTGCCGCGTCTTATTCTCGAAGGGCAGCACCAGCCAGGACGCTCCGCGCGCCGAAGCGCGCGCGCCGAATAAAAGGAGCGCAGCGGTTATGCCCAGACTCAACCGCAGAGCCCGCTGCGCTCTTCCCACACTCGATCTCGCTGCATCGGCCATAAAAACAGATGGTGAGCCGTGCAGGAATCGAACCTGCGACCCTCGGGTTAAAAGCCCGATGCTCTACCGACTGAGCTAACGGCCCACACCATGATGCTCACGCATGTGAGATGATAGCGTGTCCTTCGCCTCCTTGTCCAGCAGGGGGTCGAGAATACGCCCGCGATCGTGGGAGAGCCGCTCGCCCCCCGAGAGCGATTCACGGCCAACGCAGCCCACCGATGTGGAACGCGTCCCTCCGAAGGGGCATCCGTTGAGCCCTTCCTCACCACCCGGCGCTCGATTGACAGCGAGGCGGTCAGGCTTTAATATTGGGTGTTTTTCGACGCGTCGTCCGAACAAGCGACGCGGACACCGAGAAAGGGGGGATCATGGCGAAACGAATCATTCACGGCGAGCATTCGCGCCAGGCGCTGCTGCGGGGGATCACCAAGCTGGCCGACGCGGTGAAGATCACGCTTGGGCCGCGCGGCCGGAACGTCATCTTGGAGAAGCACTATGGCTCGCCGACGATCACCAAAGATGGCGTGACCGTGGCGAAGGAGATCGAACTGAGCGATGCGCTGGAGAATGTGGGCGCGCAGATGGTGCGCGAGGTAGCCGCCAGGACATCCGAAGTCGCCGGCGATGGGACGACGACGGCCACGATCCTAGCGCAGGCGATCTTCCGCGAGGGGGTGAAGAACGTGGCTGCCGGAGCGAACCCGATGGCCCTCAAGCGCGGGATCGAGAAGGCCGTCGAACGCGCCGTCGAGGAGATCCGACGCTTGTCTCGCCCTGTCAAAGGCGATGCGATCGCCGCCGTGGGAACGATCTCGGCCAATGGGGATGCGACCATCGGCCGCCTCATCGCCGAAGCCATGGAGCGCGTGGGCAAGGACGGGGTCATCACCGTGGAAGAATCGCGAACGATCGAGACCACGCTCGATGTGGTCGAAGGCCTACAGTTCGATCGGGGATTCCTCTCCCCGTACTTCATCACGGACCCGGAGCGCATGGAGTGCGTGCTGACTGACGTGGCGATCCTCATTCATGAGAAGCGGATCAGCTCGGTGAAGGACTTGCTGCCGGTGCTGGAGCAGATCGTGCGGGCCGGGCGGCCGCTGCTCATCATCGCCGAGGATGTGGAGGCGGAAGCTCTGGCGACGCTCGTCGTCAATCGGCTGCGCGGCACGCTGCAGGTCTGCGCCGTGCGCGCTCCCGGATTCGGAGAGCGGCGGAAAGCGATGCTGGAGGATATCGCCATTCTGACCGGTGGACGCCTCATCGCCGAAGAGCTGGGCATCCGACTGGAGAACGTGACGCTCAAGGACCTCGGCCGCGCGAAGAAAGTGGTCGTGGATAGGGACACGACGACGATCGTCGAAGGGCTGGGGAAGAAGAGCGACATCGAGGCGCGCATCAAGCAACTGCGCGCACAGATCGAGGAGACGACGTCCGACTACGATCGGGAGAAGCTGCAGGAGCGCCTGGCCAAGCTCGCCGGCGGCGTGGCCGTCATCAAGGTCGGGGCGGCGACCGAGACCGAGCTGAAGGAGAAGAAGGCGCGGGTCGAGGACGCCCTGCATGCGACGCGCGCGGCGGTGGAGGAGGGGATCGTCCCGGGCGGAGGCGTCGCCTTCATTCGCGCGTCGAAGGCTCTGGAGGCGCTGCGCCTGGAAGATCCAGATGAACAAACAGGCGTCGCCATCGTCAAGCGCGCGCTGGAGGAGCCGTTGCGTCAGATCGCGTCCAATGCGGGCGTCGAAGGCGCCGTCGTCGTCGAACGCGTCAAAGCCGAGCGCCACGATCATATCGGCTTCAATGCGGAGACGGAGCAATTTGAGGACCTCATCAAGGCCGGCATCATTGATCCGGCGAAGGTCAGCCGCGTCGCTCTGCAGAACGCCTCATCCATCGCCTCATTGCTCATCACGACGGAAGCGCTCGTGACGGAGATCAAGGCGGAGACGGAGGAATCGCCGACTCCGCCCATGGAATTGTGAAGCGCGCGTCGTCCCTGCGAGCGGCTCGCCCTGCAAAGCGCGTTCTCCCTTCACCGATGGAAAAGCCGCTCGATCTCTCGGAGCGTGAACCGCACCACCACGGGGCGTCCGTGTGGGCAGCTCGCCGGGAAGGAGGCGCGACATAACTCCTCGACGAGCCACTGCATCATCGGTTCGGCCAATGGGGTATTGATCTTCACGGCGGCGCGGCACGCGAGGCTGGCCGCCAAGCGATCGCGAAGGCGTTCTGGCGATGCCGTGCGCCGCTCCTGCTCGGCGATCTCCAAAAGCTCCAGGATGAGAGGGCGTGCTTCGGAGACGGGCACGTCGGCCGGCAGCGCCGTGACCACAAGCGCACGCCCGGAGAACTCCCCGACTTCGATCCCCAGCCGCCCCAGCTCCTCGCGCACGCTCTCGAAGATGGCGTGTTGAGCCGGTGTCAGCTCGATGACCTCCGGCACCAGAAGGGGCTGCCTGGGCAATGCCTCGCGCGCCAGATGCTCCCGAAAGCGCTCGAAGAGGATGCGCTCATGCGCGGCATGTTGATCAATGAGGAGCAGCTCCCGCTCCGTCGCCGCCAGGATGAAGCTCCGGCGAAATTGACCGATGACGCGAATTCGTTCGGCCTCCTCCCCCTCGACCGTCGCTTCCAGCGAAGGACGCGCCAGGCACTGCGGGCTGATCGGCGGGCGATCCGGCGACGCCTCAAGCTGAGGTCGCGCGGCCTCGGGTGCAGATTTCGGCGAGAAGGTGAGCGCAAGCGGCGATTGGCGCGGTGTCGGTGGAGTGAGCGGCGCTTGCAGGCGAAAGGCCTCGCGATGGAGCGCGCGCTCGGAACTCACTGCGGAAGCGCGCTCCCGCGCGAAGGGGACGGCGCGCCCGATCTCCACGACGGGCCGCGCGCGCTCGAGCGCTCGTCGCACGGCCTCGATGATCGCCGCCTGAACCTGCAGGGGGCGTCGAAATCGCACCTCGATCTTCGCCGGATGCACATTCACATCTACCTCCGACGGCGGCAGCTCGACGAAGAGGATCGCCGCCGGATGCGTGCCCGAGGGCAGGAGCGTGCGATAGCTCTCGCCGAGCGCCTGCGCCAACACGCGATCGCGCACATAGCGACCGTTCACGAAGAAATACTGGGCTTCGCGCGTGGTTCGCCCCCAATTCGGCTTGGAGGCGAATCCGTGAACGCGAATCCCCTCCTGCGCATGTTCCAGCTCGACCACGTGGGCGAGGAAATCCGCGCCGAAGATCTGATACGCGCGGTCGCGCACCGCCTCGACCGGAGTCACGTCCACGAGCGTCCGCCCTCCATGCTGCAGGCGGAAGGCCACCTGCGGATAGCAGAGTGCGTAATGCGTCACGAGATTCGTGATGTGGAATAATTCGGTGGCCTCGCTTTTGAGGAACTTGCGCCGAGCCGGGACATTGAAGAAGAGATCGCGCACGCACACCTCCGTCCCTCCGGCCCAGGCGCAGTCGCGCACCTCCTTGATCTTCCCCCCCTCGATCTCGACCTCCGTCCCGACCAGCTCGGCCGCCGTCTTCGTCCGCACGAGGACGCGCGCGACCGCCGCGATCGAGGGAAGCGCCTCCCCGCGAAATCCGAGCGTCGCGATCCGCTCCAGGTCTTCGAGCGCGGCGATCTTGCTCGTGGCATGCCGCTCGAAGGCCAGAAGGGCATCATCGCGCGTCATCCCCTCGCCGTCATCGGTGACGCGCACGAGCTTTTTCCCCCCGAGCTCCACCTCGATCTGGATCCGTCGGCTCCCGGCATCCAGCGCGTTCTCGACCAGCTCCTTGACGACCGACGCCGGGCGTTCGACCACTTCGCCCGCGGCGATCTTGCTCGCCAGAAGGTCCGGGAGAATGCGGATCTTCCCCATCGCCTCGCCTCGGTGAATGCGTGGCAGCGCGCGGCGTCCTCACTCGCCGCGCCTCGAGATGATGGCCAAGCCCAATTCCTCCAATTGCGCGGGCGAGACCTCACTCGGAGAATCGAGCATGAGATCGGTGGCGCTGGCCGTCTTCGGGAAGGCGATCACCTCACGAATGGACGTCTCCCCCGCCAGCAGCATGATCAAGCGATCGAAGCCGAGGGCGATCCCCCCATGCGGAGGCGCTCCATATTCGAAGGCGTCCAGCAAGAAGCCGAACTTCTGCCGCGCCTCTTCCTCCCCGAGTCCGATCACGCGGAAGACGCGCTGCTGCACATCTCGCCGATGGATCCGAATGGATCCCCCGCCGATCTCCACGCCGTTCAGCACGAGATCATACGCCTTGGCGCGCACCGACGCCGGGTCCGTCTCCAGCCGATCCACATCCTCATCGCGCGGAGAGGTGAAGGGATGGTGCACAGCGCTCCACCGCTGCTCCGATGCCTCCCATTCGAACATGGGGAAATCAGTGATCCAGACGAATCGGAACTGCCCGCCATCGGCCAAGCCCTCGCGTCGCGCGATCTCCACGCGCAGCAGCCCGAGCGCCTGGTTCACCACGGTGCGGGGACCAGCGGCGATGAGCACCAGATCGCCGCGCTCGGCGCCGACAGCGCGCGCGAGCGCTTCCAAGCGCGCCGGTCCGAGCGCAGGCGCGGAGGCCACCTCCCCATCGCCCAGCTTCACCCATGTCAGGCCGGAGAGTCCCGTGCGTCGCGCGACGGCCGCCAACTCATCCAACCGCTTTCGCGAATATTTCGCTCCGCCTCGCACGGCGATCCCCTTGATCACCCCCCCACCGTCGAGCGCCCGCCGATAGGGCACGAACTCGACGTCCTGAAGCCACGGGCTCACATCCACCAACTCCATCCCGAAGCGGAGATCCGGCTTATCCGTCCCATAGCGCTCGATCGCCTCCGCGAAGGGGAGGCGGGGAAACGGTCGGACGACCTCTCGCCCCACCAGGAGGCACAACTCCTCGATGAGCGGCTCAATGAGCGCGAAGATCATCTCGGGTGTGGCGAACGACATCTCCACATCAATCTGCGTGAACTCCGGCTGGCGATCCGCGCGCAAATCCTCGTCGCGAAAGCAGCGCACGATCTGGAAATACCGATCGAATCCCGCCACCATCAGGAGCTGTTTGAAGAGCTGCGGCGACTGCGGCAGGGCGTAAAATTTCCCCGGATGCAATCGGCTCGGGACGATGAAGTCGCGCGCCCCCTCGGGCGTGGACTTGATGAGCATCGGCGTCTCGATCTCCAGAAATCCATGCCGATCGAAGTACTGGCGCACCGCGAGCGCCGCGCGGTGGCGCAGGATGAGATTCCGCTGCAAGCGCGGTCGGCGCAGGTCGAGATAACGATACTTCAGGCGCACCTCTTCGGAGGGCGGACTCCCCCGCTCGTCCTCGATGGGGAAGGGCGGCGTCTTCGCCGGGTTGAGGACGATCACCCGCTCGGCGACGACTTCGATCTCCCCGGTCGCGATCTTCGGGTTGACCGTCTCCGGCACTCGGCGCACGACCGTCCCGGTGACGGCGATGACGTACTCGTTGCGCACCTGCTTGGCCACGGCGTGCGCCTCCGGAGCCCGCTGCTCATCGCAGACGATCTGCGTGATCCCGTAGCGATCGCGCAGATCCAGAAACGTCAGCGGGCCGAGATCGCGCCGCCGATGCACCCATCCCATGAGGGTGACGCGCGCGCCGGCATGCTCCGGACGCAATTCGCCACAGGTGTGCGTGCGCACAAGCTCCTCGCCACACGCGCTCGCCATCATCCCTCGCTCATCCGATCGCGCGACATCCATCAGAGGCTCATCCCCCTCGTTTGACGTTCCCGCGGTCAACGGGACGCGCTCGCAGATGGTGAGCGCGAGGCCACGAGCTTCTGCACGAGCGCGTCCTCCGAGAGCGCTTCCTGCGCGCCGGTCCGCATATCGCGAAGCGTATAGCGCCCGGCCGCCAGCTCGTCCTCGCCGATCAGCACTGCGTACCGCGCCCGCACGCGATCGGCCTGCGCCATGAGTCGCCGCAGTCTCCGCTCTTCAAAATCGTAGAGCACGATGAGACCCTCGCGGCGCAGCCGCCGGGCCAAGCGAAAGGCGTGTTGACGCGCCGCCTCCCCCAGATAAGCGATGTAAAGATCCGGCGCCTCATCGGCCACTGCCGCCTCCTCGGGCAGAGCCAGCAGGAGCCGCTCCACGCCCAGCGCGAATCCGATCCCCTTGGCCGGCGGTCCGCCGAGCAGTTCCGAGAGCCCATCGTAGCGTCCGCCGCCAGCGATGGCATTCTGCGCCCCCAGCCGCGCGCCGGTGATCTCGAACGCCGTCCGCGTGTAGTAATCGAGCCCGCGCACGAGTCGCGGCGCGATCCGATAGGCGATCCCCCGAGCGTCCAGATGCCGCCGCAAGGCCTCGAAATGCGCTGCACACGCTGAGCACAGGTGATCCACCAACGCCGGCGCCCGCTCGATGAACGGTTGATCGTCCTCCACCTTGCAATCCAGAATCCGCAGCGGGTTCACCTCATACCGCCGCCGGCAGTTCTCGCACATGCGCGGGATCGCACCGGCCAGCGCCTCCTTCAAGCGTCGCACATATGCCGGACGACACTGCGCGCACCCGACGGAATTCAAGAAGAGCGCGCGCTCTCGAACCCCCAGGCGCTCCAGATACTCCTCGACCATCTCGATCAGCTCGGCATCAATGGCCGGATCATCCGTGTGTCCGATGGCCTCCGCGCCGATCTGATGAAACTGCCGGAAGCGCCCCTTCTGCGGCCGCTCATATCGAAAGTGCGGCCCCATATAGAAGAGCTTCACCACGCTCCCCCACGTCCACATCTTGTGCTGAATGTAGGCACGGACGACCGAGGCCGTGCTCTCCGGGCGTAGGCTCAAACGCTCGCCGCTGCGATCCGTGAAGGTGTACATCTCCTTGGCGACGATGTCCGTCTCCTCACCCACACTCCGGGCGAACAGCTCCGTGCGCTCGAAGATCGGGGTCCGAATCTCACGATACCCATAGCACCGGAAGACAGCGCGCGCCGTCTCCTCCACCAACCGCCAGCGCGGCAGCTCATCGGGCAAGATGTCGAAAGTCCCCCGTACCGTTTGGATCATCGCCCCAATCGCATCCGCTCCGCGAGATAGTGGTCCTTCAACTCACAATAGCCTCGCCACCCTCCCTCGATCCGACGCCATTCCTCCTCGGTCAGCGCGCGCACGACGCGCGCCGGAACGCCCGCCACAAGCGATCCCGGAGGCACCACCGTCCCCTCGCGAACCACGGCACCGGCCGCGATGAGCGACCGTTCGCCGATGACGACGCCATCCAGGAGAATGGCCCCCATCCCGATCAGACATTCATTCCCCACCGTGCATCCATGCACGATCGCGCGATGCCCGACCGTGACGCGATCACCGATGAGCGCGGGAAACCGACCACCGGTCACATGCACCACGGCTCCATCCTGGATGTTCGTATAGCTCCCGATGCGGATGAAGTGCACGTCCCCCCGCACCACCGCGTGAAACCAGATCGAAGAATGCCCCCCGATCTCCACATCCCCGATGACCGCCGCGCTCTCTTCCACAAAGGCCGTCTCGGCGACCTTAGGCCACGTCCCGCGAAACGGTAGAATCATCGTCCACCCCTCATGCGATGCCTCACTGCATCCTGGAACCCGTAAGGCTATCACACGACATCTTCGCCTGGCAAGAAATGGTGAAGACAGGGAACCATCCGCCGATCAGACACGCCATGCGGTCGAAGGGGCCTCCCTCACCGCCGTCCGAAGGTGAAGACGATGCCGACCGAGAGTCGCGCGTTATTCTGCGTCTCGCCGCCAAAGCGCGTGAAAAGATAGTCGGCCTGCAGCAGTCGAAGCGTGAAGCGCTCATTCAACGGCACATCCACACCACCGCCAAAGACCATCCCGAAGGCGGAGAGCGCCCCACCATCTCCCAACCGCGCTCCGCCGAACAAAAAATGAGTGAAGGCCGTGACCGTATCGCGCACGGCGAATCGAGGCCCCACCGTGTATGAATGGAGGGAGAGGCCCGACCGATAATGACCGCTCACGTCGGCAGCGATCCCAAACCAGGAATTCACGTTCCCCGCGATCGAGACATTCCATCCGTGGGAATTGATGGCGTCCGCCAGTCGAGCGTACGAATAGCCAGCGAAGACTTCGACACGAGGAGCTTCCTGAGCAATCCCCGGCCTCACCCCGCAAAGGACGAGACAGAGAACGATGCCTCCTAACCCTCTCCGCATGTCTCTCCTCCTCCCATCCGTCGAAGGGCCTTCTTGCCCATCATCAGGCGCCATTCGCTGGCTGAGACAACACCGCGGAGGACTCCGTCAGTTGCGCCAACGTCTTTCAGTGAGCCCCCCTTGACCGACTGCACGCTCGAATATCCGCATCCGCGCCGCGCGATGTCACGGCAGCCTCCGCGTCACGGCGCGCGTAAAAACTCAAGACATTCTCCCCCTGCCGAAGCTGCCGCACGCGCTCCAACCCACCGTAACGCGCCGCTAAAGCGCGCTTGGCATGATGCATGACGATGAGTATGCCCTCTGGCGCGAGCACCGAGGGCGTGCGCGCCAGACGCTCCAACACGGCCTCGTAGAGCTCCGAGGCATACGGGGGATCGAAGAAGATCACGTCAAACGCCTCCCCTCGTCTCCCAAGCTGCTCCAAGGCGCGAGCCGCATCCCGATGGAGGATCTCAACGCCCTCGCGAATCCCACAGGCGGCGAGATTGTGCCGAAGCTGCTCGATGACGATCCGCGAGCGCTCAACGAAGGTGACCTGTCGAGCCCCGCGGCTGAGCGCTTCGATCCCCACGGCCCCCGTCCCAGCGCAGAGGTCCAGAACGCGCGCCCCGATCAATCGCGGTCGCAAGGCGTTGAAGAGCGCTTCCTTCAAACGATCGGGGATCGGACGGACCGCTCGTCCCGAGAGCCCCTTCAACCGCCGCCCCTTGTATATCCCCGCGATCACACGCACGGAATCATCTTAATCGCACCGTCCCGGAGGAGGCAATCAGCAGCTGGGGAAAAAGAAAACCCCACCTCCCCCCGCAGGAGGGACCGGTGGGGATACAGGAAGCTCCTCCAGCTCCCCCTACGGAGCCGGAGCCGGAGGCATGCCAAGCAGCAGGAACACAAAGAGGAACAGCACCAAAAAGATCACAAGCACCAACAGGGTCGTCGTATCCATCTGACCTCTCTCGCGCATCGCCTACTCCTCCCTAATTAAGATGAGGCCAAGACATCCCCTGCGTCTCGCCAGAGCGATACCACAGGGGATCTCTGCTCAGAAGGCGCTTAGGCTCCGCCGCCTCCTCCAAGCAGCAGGAACAGGAACAGGAACAAGATCACAAACGCCATCACGAGCACGAGCGTGAGCGTATCGAGCTGTCCTCTTTCGCGCATATCACCTCTCCTTTGCAAGATCGAGATTCAACATCGGTCCGGAGTATACAGAGAGTCCCTGGCGTTGTCAAGGAAAAAATCGCATGCGCTTTTTCTCGTCTCGGGGGAGATGGGGCAGCTCGTGAGCTTCCGCACGACCGTTGGGGCCCCACCGCAATGGCTGCTATAATGCGGTGATGTGAGGGAGGCGCTTCTTGGGCGAACGCGAGGCGAGCTGAAAGAGCTCCTCAAGGCGCGCGATCCGAAGCCGTACCGGGCGCATCAGCTCTTCGAGGCGCTCTATCGGCGGCGCATCACAGAGCTGCAGGCGGCGACCGATCTGCCCGCATCGCTTCGGGCGGCGCTCAGCGAGGCGTTCGTCATCACCGACGTCGAGATCGCCGACGTCTTCCGCGCGAGCGATGGCACGCGGCGCTACCTGTTGCGGCTGCGGGATGGGGTGCTCGTCGAGTCGGTGTGGCTCCCCGAACCCTATGCCGATACGATCTGCCTCTCGACGCAGGCTGGCTGCCCCTTGGCCTGCACCTTCTGCATGACGGCTCGGTTGGGCCTGAGGCGAAATCTGGAAGCCGGAGAGATCGTGGCTCAAGTGTGGCTCATCCTCAATGACATCTACGGTCCGGGGGGGAGGCCGGAGCGGGGTGTCAATCTCGTCCTCATGGGGATGGGCGAGCCGCTCCTGAATTACGAGAACGTTCTGAAAGCGATCCGGCTCTTCTGCGAACCGCGAGGAATGAACATCTCTCAACGGCGGATCACCCTCTCGACAGCGGGCGTCGTCCCTGGGATTCGGCGCCTCGCGCACGAACCCATTCGCCCGGAACTGGCCATCTCGCTCTCGGCGACGACGAACGCGCTGCGCGATCGGCTCATGCCGATCAATCGGCGGTGGCCGCTCGAAGAGCTCCAGGCCGCATGTCGCGCGTATCCGCTCCGACGGAATGAGTGGATCTCCTTCGAGTACGTGATGCTGGACGACGTCAACGATCGTGAGGAGGATGCCCGGCGGCTCGTGCGATGGCTCCGGGGGATTCGCGCGAAAGTGAATCTGATCCCGCACAATCCGGCTCCCGAGCTGCCCTTCGCCGCCTCGCCGGAGGAGCGCGTCCTGCGGTTCCAACACATCTTGCGCGATGCTGGGATCCCGACGTTCATCCGCCACCCTCGAGGCCGCGAGATCGCCGCCGCGTGTGGACAGCTCGCCGCTCGGCGACGAGAGGACCTCACGATGCTTCTCGCGTCGTCGCCCCCTCGCGATGTCGCAGCTCGCGAATGAGCTTCTCGTGAATCCCTCCGAAATCTCCATTGGAGAAGACGACGACGACGTCCCCAGAGGTGAGTCGCGAACTGAGGTGCCGGACGATCTCCTCAACGGAGGAGAAGGCGTGAGCCGAACGTCCTCGCTCTCGAAGCGCGCGCGCCAGCTCCGGCGGAGAGAGCCGCGCGTCTTCCGGGACCACTTCGGGGCGAAATACCGGACCGATGAGGGCGACATCGGCTAAGAGCAAGGCGTCCTCAAAGGCGCGTTGCATGATCCGAAGGCGCGAGGTCCGCGATCGCGGCTCGAAGACGGCGATGAGCCGCCGATCGGGATATCGCTGCCGAAGCGCCTCCAGCGTGACGCGCACGGCCGTCGGATGATGCGCGAAGTCGTCAATGAGGGTGATCCCGGCGACCTCCGCCTTCACCTCCATGCGACGTCGGACGCTGCGGAAGCTGGCCAGAGCGCGAGCGAGCGCCTCGCGCTCGACGCCGAGCAACGTGGCCGCCGCGATGACGGCTAGACAATTGCGCACATTGAAGGTGCCGATCAATGGCGTGACGAATTCGCCGAGAGAGCGATCGCCATGCCGCACCTCGAACACGGTGCCTCGCTCATCCTGGTGGATGCCCACGGCGCGCCACTCCGCCTCCAGCGTCGTGCCGAACGAATGGACCGGACACCATGCGCCGGCCACGACCTCGCGCACGACCGGGGAATCGAAATCGGCGATCACGCGCCCGCGTCGCGGGATGATGTTGATCAATCGCCGAAAGGCCGTCTTCACCGCCTCCAGATCTGCATAGATGTCCGCGTGATCGAACTCGATGGCGTTCAGGATCACGGTATCCGGTAGATAGTGCAGGAACTTCGGTCCTTTGTCGAAGAACGCCGTATCGTATTCATCCCCCTCGATGACGAAGTGCGCGCTCTCGGTCCAGCGGAAATTCGTCCCGAAATTTTCGGCGATGCCGCCGATGAGGAAGCTCGGGCGCAACCCGCCCTGTTCGAGCGCCCACGCCATGAGCGAGGTCGTCGTCGTCTTGCCATGCGTTCCCGCGATCACCACCGAATGCCGACCGCGGATGAACTCCTCCTTGAGGACCTCAGGCAGAGAGACATAGTGCAACTTCGCGTCGAGCACATATTCGATCTCCGGATTCCCGCGCGAGAGGGCATTGCCGATGACGACGCGATCCGGATGGGGCTGCAGATGCTCCGGCCGGTATCCCCGGAAGACGGGGACCCCCAGGCGCTCGAGCAGCTCCGACATCGGCGGGTAGATGTCCTGATCCGATCCCGTGACCCGATATCCCTTGGCCAGCAGGAGCCCCGCCAAGCCCGCCATGGCCGTCCCGCCGATCCCGATCAGGTGATAGTGGCGCGCGCGCATAGGGCCTCAATGCTACTGTCCGCCCGCCGATCCGTCAACGGGTGACGCGATCCCCCCCTCACTCCGGCTCCACGCAGAGGAACGCCTCGAGCGCCTTCAACTTTCGCGGGCCAACGCCGCGCAGGACCAGCAGCTCCTCCACGCGATGGAACGGGCCGTGTCGTTCTCGATAGCGCACGATCTCCTGCGCCAGAACAGGACCAATACCTCGAATGGCCTGCAGCTCCACCGGCGTCGCCCGATTCAGGTTCGCCTTCCCAGGCGAACACACTCGCTCGATGAATGTTCGCTGCTCGCGGATCGCGCGCTCTTCCCTCCACTTGCGAAAACGCGCGAGTGTGAACGCCAACATGACGATGAGCCCCACTGCGCTGGCGCCCTTGAGGCCGCGCGCCAGTGATTCGCGCCATTCGGTCTCACCGATCTTCCGACGCGCGCGCCGAGCGATGATGACGATGACGCTCCACGCGCTCCTGAGAGCACGCCTCATTAGGCGCGCACCACCTCCGCAAAGGATTTCACCGAGCCGGAAGCGCTCCGAAGCTGTCGCCAGACATCGGGGCGCTCGACGATCCGGCGGCGCGGAGCCGTCACATCGCGCGCGCCCCCGCACTCGGAGAGCCTCTTGTTTCGACCGGGTTTGACGAGGCGCTCCATCCGCCTCACACGCGCGCAGACGACCAGGCGTCCGGCCGCGAGGGCCGGAGCCTCGATCGCGCCGATCCCTGCGACGGAGAAGCAGACTACGGCGATCTTCATGCCTCTTCATGTTAGCACACCCCGCGGCGCGCGATGAGGCGAAGACCATGCTTTGACATGCACATGCCTCCCCCGTTAAACTGAAGAACTTTCGCGCGAGCGCCCTTTCATGTGGGGAGGGGGATGATGAGGAGGCCGTTGATCGCCATCTCGATGCGGAGCCATCCGAGGCGGGCGCATTTTTACCTGGAGCGCTCATATGCGGAGGCGGTGCGCGCAGCCGGTGGTATTCCGATCCTCGTCCCCCTGCTGCCGGATCGCGCTCTCCTCTTCGATTTGGTGGAGCGATGCGACGGGGTGCTCCTCAGTGGAAGCCACAGCGACGTGGACCCCCGCCGATATGGGCACTCTCCGCATGCGCGTTTGAGGTCGGTGCTGCCGGAACGCGATCAGACCGATTGGTTGCTTCTTGAGGCCGCGGAGGTCTATCGCCGACCTGTACTCGCCATCTGTTACGGGATGCAAGTGCTCAACGTCTTTCGGGGTGGCACGCTCTATCAGGATATCGCCTCGGAGCGGGAGGGGGCCGTGCGGCATGAACCAGGCGCGCCCGGGGAGCATCCCATCCATCGCATCCGCATCGCGGCGGGGACGCTCCTCGCCCATCTGGCCGGAGGGACGATGGCCGACGTCAACAGCTTCCACCATCAGGCTGTGAGAGACGTGGGGCGCGATCTGACGCCGATCGCCTGGAGCGAGGACGGGATCATCGAGGCCCTGCTCAATACGCGACCGGAGCTGTTCATCCTCGGCGTCCAATGGCACCCGGAGCTGACGTTCGCCTCGGACGCCTTCTCCCGGGCGATCTTCGAGCACTTCCTGCATGCGGCGGCCAGACGAGCCTCATGACGCGGAGGCCCACATGTCGCGAGAAGGACGGCGAGCGCTTTTGGTCCTCGGATTCGGCCATTTCGTGAACGACTTGCATACGAGCACGCTCTATCCGCTGCTGCCGCTGATCGCGCGGAAGCTGCATCTGAGCGAAGCGGAGGTCTTCTGGCTCGCGCCGCTCTTGAACTTCACCTCCTCGCTCATGCAACCCGTGTATGGATTTCTCGCCGATCGGTACTCGCGCCGCGCCTTCGCCATCGCCGGGCCGGCTCTCGCCGGATCGTTCCTCTCGCTCATCGGCACGGCGACGTCCTATGGGATGCTCCTGCTCTTCCTCGTCTTGGGGGGGATCGGCAACGGGGCGTTTCACCCGCAGGGTGCAGCCCTGGCTGCGCGAACGCATGCGCATCGGCGCCGGCTCGCGCTCTCGACGTTCTCGTCCTCGGGGACCCTCGGTTTCGCCCTTGGTCCCCTGATCATCACGGCGATCGTAGCGGCCACGGACCTGACGCGAACCTATTTGCTGATGCCGCTCGGATGGCTGGCGGCTCTCCTGCTGTATCGCTATGCCCCTCGCGACGACTGGCGCGAACAACTCTCGAAGGGGTCGCGCGCGCTCGCTGAATTGACGGAGACGCTGCGTCGCGTCTGGCGTCCGATGCTCTTCCTCTACGTCATCACCGTCTCCCGCTCGGCCATGTATGTGATGACCAACAGCTACATGCCCTTCATTCTGACGCAGCGGGGATATGGCTTGCGCGAAACGGGTGGGCTGTTGACGGCGTATCTGCTGGCCGGAGCATGCGGGAGCTTTCTCGGTGGAGCCTTCGCCGAACGCTTCGGCGGCCGATGGCTCACGTTCGGAACAGGTGTGCTCATCCCGCTCTTGTTCGCCATGGCGGCGCTCGGGCGCGGTCCGCTGAGCGTGGCCGCGCTCATCGCCGGAGGGTTCGCCCTTATGTCGGTCTTCCCCGTGAACGTCGCCACGGCCCAGGAGCTGGCCCCACGGGAGACCTCGACCGTCTCCGCGCTGATGATGGGATTCGCATGGGGAGTCGGCTCGATGGCCCCGGCACTCTGTGAACCCCTCACCCGAATGTTCGGATTCGAGGGCGTGCTCGCGGCGATGGCGGCCTTTCCCTTCGCGACGTCTTTCCTCGCCCTGTGGATCCCCGAGGGTCGCGCTCTCGCCCTTTCCTCTCGCGCGACTTCCCCATACCCGGCCCGATGAGGCTCACATCCAATACGCGCGATCGAGACTGCGATACTGAATCGCCTCGGAGATATGATGCGGTCGGATGACGTCGCTCTCTTCGAGATCGGCGATCGTGCGGCTTACCTTCAGGATGCGATCGTAGGCGCGGGCGGACAGCCCCAACCGAGAGACGGCTTGTTCCAGGAGGCGCTCGGCCGATTCATCCAGCCGACAGTAGGTGCGGATCAGCCGGGGCGTCATCTGCGCATTGCAGTAAATCCCATCGGCCACGTAGCGGCGCACCTGCCGCTCGCGCGCACGAATGACGCGCTCCCGAACGGTCTGAGAGGTTTCACCGGCAGCGCCATCGGCAAGCTCCCGAAATCGCACCGCCGGGACCTCGATGTGAATGTCTATGCGGTCCAGAAGCGGCCCGGAGATCTTCGAGACGTAACGCTGGACCATGGCCGGTGTGCATGTGCACTGTCGCACGCGCGACCCCCAATATCCGCACGGGCAGGGATTCATCGCCGCCACCAGCATGAACCGCGCGGGGAACGTCAAGGACATCGCCGCGCGAGAGATCGTCACGCGCCCGTCCTCCAGCGGTTGCCGCAAGACTTCGAGCACATTGCGATCGAACTCCGGCAGCTCATCCAAGAAGAGGACGCCGTGATGGGCGAGGCTGACTTCCCCCGGTCTGGGAATAGCGCCGCCACCGATCAGCCCCGCATCGCTGATCGTGTGATGCGGGGCGCGAAATGGTCGGGTCACCACAAGACCGCGCTCTTCGGTCAATCCCGCGACACTGTGAATCTTGGTGACCTCGATGGCTTCCTCGAAGGTGAGCGGCGGCAGGATCGTCGGAATCCGCTTGGCGAGCATCGTCTTGCCGCTCCCCGGCGGACCGATCATCAAGATGTTGTGCCCGCCGGCGCACGCGACCTCGATGGCGCGCTTGGCCGCCAGTTGCCCCTTCACCTCGCTGAAATCAACAGGATACCGATTGATCTCCCTCAAGAACTCGCCGGGAGAGAGCTTCAGGGGAGCGGCCGAGGTCTGCCCGGTGAGCATCCGAACAAGATCCGGGAGCGTCCGCACCGGGTACACGTCAACCCCCTCGACGACGGCCGCCTCGCGCGCATTCTCCTCCGGCACGAACAGGCGTCGAATACAGCGCGCTCGCGCGGCCACGGCGATGGGCAAGGCTCCGCGAATCGGTCGGAGGCGACCATCCAGGGAGAGTTCTCCCACAAAGAGCGCATCCTCGAGGCTCACCCCCTCCAGATATCCGTTCGCGCCGAGAATGCCTACGGCGATCGGCAGATCAAAGCTCGACCCCTCTTTCTTGATGTCCGCCGGCGCGAGATTCACCGTGACGCGATGAATGGGGAAGAAGAACCCGCAATTTTGAATCGCCGCGCGAATGCGCTCGCGACTCTCCCGAACGGCAGCATCCGGCAAGCCCACCATGATGAAGGCTGATCCGGCTTGATCCCCTGCCCGAGGAGAGAGATCCACCTCGACCTCCACCAGATAAGCATCAATGCCAAGCGTGGCCGCGCTCACGACCTTGAAGAGCATGGGGCATCGCCTCCACCTGGCGCGATCGTTCGGATCGCGAAGCCGCTACAGAGAGCCTCAAAAATAAACACAGGACGACCCTCGTCGGATCCGGATCATCTCCCCGACGAGAGTCGCCCCATTAGCGGGAATCCTCACGATGTCCGAGCGGCCGCTCGGGCCACCTGGACGCGGATGGACTTGAGCAGGCACTTGCCGCCAGATTCATCGCAGCGCGTGGTCACGCGATCGCCCGGCTTCACATCACTCAAGGTGATCGTCTGACGCGCCTTCGTGATCCGAGCGTCCGGGGCGACCTCCAGCGTCATCTCCTTGCCCGTCCGCTGCTTGATCACGATCTGGTTCTTCGCCGTGTCGACGGAGACGACCTCACCGGAATGGGTCTTGAGCGCCGGACGCGCTGCCGCTTTCGGCGCCGGTGCCTGCCCGGCTTTTTGCTCTTGAGCCCACAAGCTGACAAATGGGACGATCAGGGAAAGCGCGACACTCCATGCGATCACTCGCCTCATGGCTCCATCCCTCCTCGCTGTTGTAGCAGTGGTTTGACGGTTGTCATTTTATGAAGTTGAGGGGCAGGGCGTCAAGAGCGCCGATGGGAGAAAAGCCCCTCTTCACGCGATCTCTGGGATCACGTCCTCACGGAGGACGGAGAGGGCGCGTCGGATTCAGCGTCGCGACGAGGCGGCTCGCTCCGATTCGACTTGGAGCGAATTCAAGAACTCCGCGTTCGTCTTCGTCTTCGCCAGGCGCTCCAGCATGAGCTGCATGGCCTCCACCGGCGAGAGCGTGGCCAGAACACGGCGCAGGACGATGATGCGATTCAAATCCTGAGGCGGGATGAGCAACTCCTCCCGCCGCGTCCCCGACCGATGGATGTCAATGGCCGGGAAGACGCGCTTGTCCGCCAACGCACGGTCCAGGTGAATCTCCATGTTGCCCGTCCCCTTGAACTCCTCGAAGATGACCTGGTCCATGCGCGATCCCGTATCAATGAGCGCCGTGGCGATGATGGTGAGACTGCCCGCATCCTCCAGATTGCGCGCGGCGCCGAAGAAGCGCTTCGGCTTCTCCATGGCGCTGGCATCAATCCCCCCGGTCAGCGTCCGACCGCTCCGCTCCACGATGGAGTTGTGCGCGCGCGCCAAGCGGGTGATGGAATCCAACAGGATCACCACATCGTTCCCATACTCGACCAGCCGCTTGGCCTTCTCCAGGACGATCTCCGCCACGCGCGCATGCCGCTCTGCGGGCTGATCGAAGGTGGAGGCGACGATCTCCCCATGCACCTTGCGCTCCCAATCGGTGACCTCCTCCGGACGCTCGTCAATCAGGAGAACGATCAACTTCACCTCCGGATGATTGCGGGTGATCGAATTGGCGATCGTCTGCAGGAGCATCGTCTTCCCCGTGCGCGGCGGAGCCACGATCAGACCGCGCTGCCCCTTCCCGATCGGGGTCAACAGATCCATCACCCGCGCCGAGAGGTTATCCGGCGTCGTCTCCAGGCGGAATCGCTCCTCCGGGAACAGCGGGACCAACGTCTCAAAAGGCGGCGTCTCGCGCCGCTTGTCCGGAGGCTCCCCATTGATCGTCTCCACCCGCACCAGAGCGAAATACCGCTCATCATCGTGGGGCGGGCGACAGAGCCCACACACGACATCGCCCGTGCGCATCTTGAACCGACGGATCTGCGATTGCGCGACGTAGATGTCGTCCGGGCTGGGAATGTAGCCATTCTCGGGCGAGAGCAGAAAGCCATGCCCTTCGGGCAGGACCTCCAACACGCCCTCGATCAGGATGAGATCGTTTTTCGCCATAGTCGAATAGGATGAAGCCTCCTGTCCGGTATGGAACCCCTCCATCCGCTCTCCCATAGCTCTCAACCCAGGAAGGACTTGAGCTTGGAACTGATCGCCGGATGTCGCAGTTTCGCCAAGGCCCGGGCCTCGATCTGACGGACGCGCTCGCGCGTGACGCCCAGATGCTTGCCGATCTCCTCCAGCGTGTATTCCTCCCCCTGCGGATTGAGGCCGAACCGCATGCGGATGATCGTCTGCTCGCGCGGCGTCAGCACCTTCAACGATTCCTCCGTCACGCGCTTGAGGTTATTTTGGATCGCCAACTCAATGGGGTTGTTAGAGCTCTTGTCCGGGATGAGATGACCGAGCCGGACCTCTTCGTTCTCAAACATGGGCGTCTCCAAGGAGACGGGTCCCTGCGCGGCCTCCATCAGTTGTCGCAACTTCTCGGTCGTGATCCCCACCTTCCGCGCGATCTCGGCCGGCGTCGGCTCCCGTCCCAACTTCTCACTCAGCTCCCGCGTCACTTGCCGGACGCGCTCCAACGTATCGGTCACGTGCACGGGGAGGCGAATCGTCCGCGCCTTGTCTGAAATCGCCCGCCGAATCGCCTGTCGAATCCACCACACGGCATACGTCGAGAACTTGTACCCCCGCCGATAGTCGAACTTCTCGACCGCCTTCATGAGCCCGATGTTCCCCTCCTGAATGAGATCGAGCAACGGCAGCCCCAAATGCGCATATCGCTTGGCGAAGGCGATCACCAAACGCAAGTTCGCTTCCGTCAACTCGCGCTTCGCCTGCTCCGACTGCTGCTCGCCCCGGGTGATCCGCTCCAACGTTCGAGCCGGGTCTTGAAGCGCTACACCGTATTGCTCCTCCAACTCCCGCACCCGCCGTCGGGCCGCACGCAGGCGCGCGAGCGCCTCGGCCGACTTCCGCCGGCTTCGCCCGGCGGCAGCCTCGGCTTGCGCTAACTCCTCGCGAGCTTGCCGCAGCTCCTCAGCAGCCTGCCGAATCTTCGCGATGAGCCGCTCGCGCACCGAGGGCGTCAGGTCTAGTTCCCGAATCTTGCGCGAGAGCTGAACCCGCGTCTTCTGAAATTGGCGCAGCAACCGACGCCGACGCGCCCCCTCCTTGCGAAGCGTCCGCAGCCGCTCCGCCTGCGAGCGACAGCGCCGATAGAGCTTCTTCACCTCGTCCAGAGTGTGCAACACCTGCGCCCTCAACTGACGCACCCGCTCCTCGGACGAGGCCTCAGCCTCCGTATCCACAAACTCCTCCAGCTCGATCTCCCCTTTCCGCAGCCGTTCGCCCAGCGCCAAAAGCTCCATGACGGCGATCGGCGAACGAGAGAGGGCCTTCCGCACCATGCGCTGCCCGCGCTCAATGCGCTTGGCCAGCATGACCTCCCCTTCCTGCGTCAGCAGGGGCGTCGAGGCGATCTCCCGAAAATACGTCCGAATCGCATCAACCGCCTCGACCTCCTCGATCTCTCCCTCTCCCGCAATCTCCTCCTCTAACGCCTCGCCCTCGGAGAGGCCCTCCAATCCCTCTTCAAACTCCTCCTCGGGATAGGCGAAGTCCAGAAGGTCCTCACGGGAGAATCCCTCCTCCAGAGAGGACGGATCTTCCTCCATGAGGAGTTCATCATCAATGGATTCCAGTAAGGTCTCCATATGCGTTCTCGTCTTCTTCAGAATCTGCCCCACGCTTACTGGATGTCGGGTCGCCTTCGCACGTTGCTCTTCCAACGAAGCGACCGAAGTTCGGTCCCGCACAGAGGGTCCCACTTCCCCACAGCACCCAGGCGGCACGCCTCACCCCCACACGCGCTCTCCGACAACCCGCCGGGTGCCTGAGACTCCCACCCTCTCTACAGAACCATCTGAGTATATGGAGGAAAGGCCCTCTTTGTCAAGCATGAAAAACAAAATCCCCCTCCCCACTTGGGAGAGGGGGATGACCTTCCTCACTTGGCCGCCGCCTCGGCCGCCCGGGGAGCCTCCAACACCTTCACCTGGACCTTCTTCACCTCCAGCGCCGCCGGAGCTGGCATCACCAACTCCAGGACGCCATTCCGATAGGTCGCCTCAATCTGGTCCGTATTGACACCCTCAGGCAGCGGGATCACCCGCTCGAAGCTCCCATAGGCGATCTCCCGACGGATGAAGTTGGCTTCCTCGACCTTCCGATCAAAAGTCTTGCGACCGCGAATCGTGAGCTGATTGCCCGTCACGCTGATGTCCAGGTCCTTCGGGTCCACACCCGGCACCTCCACCCGCAGATGCAGCTTCCCCTGATCTACGAACGCTTCGACTGGAATCCACGAGCTGGACAGCCGAGGAAGCCCCTCCTCCTCGGACCGAGGCGCGAACCACTCTTCAAGATCCCGGGTCAGATCATAGAAGACCCGGCGGAACATGTTGTCAATGTCCCGGTAGAGATTGAAGAACTCATCAAACGGTCGCCATCTCGCCAGCATAGCCCCTCACCTCCCAAAAGTTTCGTTTTATCCGCTCAACTTTCCTGATATGAATATAGTGAGATTTTCTGACTTTGTCAAGAGCATGGATTGGCCTCGCCCCACCCTCTCCGGGCTTCGTTAAGCCCCAGTTATTTCAGCACTTTGAGCCTCACAATGCAGTATTCGCCATCTGACCCGACCAGCTCAACGTCGAACCCAGGGGAGCTGCGAAGCTCGCGCACGTGGCGCTGTCGGGTTACCACGAGCACGGAGCCGAGATCGCGCGCGATTTCCAACAACTCTTTTTGGGAGAAGATGATGCGGACTCTCCCGTGCTCATCATAGATCGAGCGCGCATTGGTGTAAAAGGTCAACGTATGGTGGAACCAACCGTACCCGATGAGTCTCTCCCCGGGCTGGAAATTTCTCAGAGCGATCTCGGCTACGGTTCGATGGGATTCTTTCCTCTCAATCGCGGGTTGGAAGATTGTGAGCAATATGGGCACACCCGCGACGCACATCGAGAGGATGAGGAGAATGAGGGCCCTCTGTCGAGCGGCGAGCGCCAGTCCGATTCCGGCCAAAGCTCCTCCTCTGATTCCCCACAGCAAGAGGGGCTTCATGGAGTTGACATCCCCGAGCTCTCGTCGGGCATAAAGAAGCGCCGCCTCAGCAATGGCGAAGAAGAAGATCGGGAGTGAGATCGCCCACAGCCTCATCGCGCGGTCCGGAGGTGCCCCCCATATGCGGAGCAGTTCGGCAGCAGCCAAGAGAGCTGCAGCTGGGATGACGGGCAACAGATAGCCCGGAAGCTTGGACTGAGAGAAAGAGAAGAAGAGGAAGGGCCAGGCGATCCACAGGGCCGCGAACACCCTGAGGCGTATAAGGGATGAAGGCTCGGAATCCTCGCTCGAGGTGACGCTGCATCGTTCTCTGAGAAGCCGCGCGATGGCCAGAAGGAGCAGGGGCGTCCACGGGAACATGCCGACAAGCAGAACGGGGAGGTAGTAATACACAGGGCCGGGATGTTGAAATCGTTCGGTCGTGTAACGTTGGATGTGGTGCTCGATGAAGAACTCGTTGATGAATCGCCATCCGTGCCGCGCGAGCATGGGGCCATACCAGCTGGCACACGTGAGCAGGAATACGAGTCCGCTCCAGGCGAGCTCTCGCCCTCGCGGGAATATCCTCAGCGATCGGCGAAGGAGGAGGGAGCTTCCCACAATCAGGATTGGGAAGAGCACTCCGATGAGCCCCTTCGCGAGGACAGCGAGGCCAAAGCAGAAGCCGGCTGCGATGAAGAGCTGGGATCGTCGTCGAGGCGCAGTCGTCTCTGAGGCGAGGAAGAGGAGGCACAAGCCGGCCGTGAGTGTCGCCGAGAACGGCATATCGGTCGTCGCGCCGCGCGCGAAGCCGAAGGCCATTGGTGTCACGATGAAACAGCACGCGGCGAAGAATCCATAGAGGGGAGAGTGAACCCGCCGTCCCACGCTGTAGAGAAAGAAGGCCATGGCTGTCGCCAGCAGCGCCGAGGGCAATCGAGCCGCGAACTCGCTGATGCCCAGGGCCCGCATGCTGAGGGCCATCAACCAGTAGGTGAGGGCGGGCTTCTCCAGCCAGGGCTGTCCGCCGATTGTCGGAGTGATGGGATCTCGGCGGGCCAGCATCTCTCGAGCGACCTGGGCATACCGCGGTTCATCGGGACCGATGAGGGCTATCGCGCCCAAGCGGTGGAAGAAGAAGAGCCCGCACAGTCCCGCCAGCAGGAGCGGCCATCCCATCTCCCTCTGCAGCCGGCGCGCGAGCACTGAACGGAGATTATGCGGGGAGTCCTCTTGAGCGGGCAAGCTCGCTGAAGCATGCAGGTGAGGGAGCGCGGTGCTTATGGCGGCGCATCGCTTGCTCCCCCGGACCGGACTTCATTACACTTGACGCGCGATGACGCGCGTGGCGGTCATCGGCGTGGGGCGTATTGGGAAAGAGCATGTGCGAATCTACACCTCGCTCCCGGAGGCCACGCTCGTCGGCGTGTGCGACACGGATCGGACGCGGGGCGAGCAGATCGCCGCGCAATACGCCGTCCGGTACTACGCCGATTATCGAGAGCTTCTCGACCGGGTGGATGCTGTGAGCATCGCTGTCCCGACCGAGAGCCACTGTGAGATCGCCTGCGAGTTCCTGAAACATGGTGTGGCCGTCCTCGTGGAGAAGCCGATGGCGCGTACCTTGGAAGAGGCTGAGCGCATGATCCGGTGGGCGCGGGAGACGGGAGCGCTCCTGCAGGTCGGGCACCTGGAGCGCTTCAACCCGGCAGTGCGAGCGCTGGCGGCGCTCGTCTTCGAGCCCAAGTTCTTCGAGGTCCATCGCCTGGGCGAGTTCACCGAGCGCAGCTTGGACATTGACGTCGTCCTCGACCTGATGATTCACGATCTGGACATCTTGCTCTCTCTGGTCCAGGCCGACGTTCGGGCGATTTACGCTGTGGGCGTCCCCATTCTGACCGACCGCGTGGACATCGCCAATGCGCGGCTGGAGTTCGCCAACGGCTGCGTCGCCAACGTGACGGCGAGCCGCATCTCGCGGGAGAAGGTGCGAAAGCTCCGGATCTTTCAACCGAATGCGTATCTCTCCCTGGACTACACCCGCCAGGAGCTGGAGGTCTATCGCCTCGTGACCCCCTCCGCTCTCGGCCAGCGCCCGCGCATCGTCACCGAGCGCGTTCCGGTGGCGAAAGACGAGCCGCTGCGCGCGCAGCTTCAGTCTTTTCTGAGGTGCGTGCGCGAAGGGACGCCTCCTTTGGTGAGCGGCGAGGATGGACGCAAGGCGCTGGCGCTGGCGTTGCGCATTCTCGCGGCGATCGAAGCACATGGGCACCGCGTGGGGATCGGTTGATTTGGCGCCAGGCTCCGGGCTATCATTGTGAGTGTTTCCGATCACGAAGCAGCGCTCAGTGAGAAGAAGCCGTCGGCGGAATTGCACTGCGCGCGCTCGGCTGGGATGAAAGGATGGGCAGATGGAGCACCTCTCCTTCCAGACGGCCCTCGCCCTGAGTGAGACGTCTCGCCTGACGCGGGAAGCGCGCGTCGGTGGGGTGATCTCGCTGCTGCTCCATCTGGCCCTCGCTCTGGTGATCTCGTTGTGGGGAGCCTCTCCACCGCCGCCTGCTTCGGCGGAGGGAGAGGGACGGGCCGCAGTCGGATACCCCCGCGCGGAGATCATCGAGCTGGATAAGCCCTTCTACGCGCCTCCGCCGGAGGTGATTCGGCAACTTGGAGGGGTGGAAGCTGCGCGTCCGCCGCGACATCCCGAATTTCTCTCCGAACGCACGACGATCGCGCGTGGAGAGCCGAACCCGAATCCCACGGGCTCGTCCTCGCTGCCGAAGGTGAGTGGCCGAGGTCGCGCGCTGCCGGAGCTGATCGAGGACAAGCCGCCAGCCTCTCGCCCCCTGGCCGGTTCATCTGCTCGGGAAGCGCGGGCGGATCCGCGCCTGGCCCCGACGCTCCCGGCCCCGGGGTCTCACGGAGAAGCGCTCGATCGTCGTCGCGACGCCATTCCAGAATCCATCCTCGCCGCGCTTCGCGGCAGCAGCGCTCCGGCTTCGGTGGAATCGTTCAGCAACCCACAATCGGGCGTGACCTTGGAGGGCCCGCCGTCGGTGAATGCTCAAGCCGTCGCCGCCATGGAAGAGTATCGCGCGTATTTGGAGCGCGCGATCCAGCAACGCTGGTTCATCCCTCCGGAGGCGAACCTGCTGCAAGCCCCGGCGACGGTGATTGTCGTCTTCGAAGTCGCGCGGGATGGACGACTCCTGCAATTGCGGCTGCGACAATCCTCGGGCATCCCGGCGCTGGATCGGGCGGCCATCAATGCGGTCCGTCTGGCTGCGCCGTTTCGCCCGCTGCCGAGCGTGTACGCCTTCGAGAGTCAGTGGTTCACGGACAAGTTCATCTATTATCCGCCTCGATGAACGGACGGTCGTGAGCGTCGGTGTCGGTCGCGCGCCTGAGATCCGCAGAGCGCGCACTCAGGCATGCAAATCAGGGGTGACCGCACGGGCCGGAAGATCGGGATAGGGGATCGGCCATGACGCGGGGGCAACGGTGGGGAGCATGGGTGCTCTTGACCGCGCTGCTGCTGCTCAGCCTCACGCGCGGATTCTGGCCATGACCGCGGAGCGTCCGATTTTGGCCGTCGTGGGGCCGACGGCGTCAGGGAAGAGTGAGCTGGGGATCGCCCTGGCCGAAGCGTTCGATGGTGAGATCATCAACTGCGATTCCGTGCAGCTGTACCGAGGGCTGTACGTGGGCACGGCGAAGGTCCCGCCGGAGAAGCGGCGCGGCATCCCGCACCATCTCATTGACGTCCTGGACCCCACGGAGCATTTCACGGCGGGCGAATACGCGCGTCGCGCGCTCGCGGTCATCGAGGAGGTCGAGGCGCGGGGTAAGCTCGCCATCCTCGTCGGCGGGACGGGCTTCTATATCCGGGCGCTGCGCCAACCGCTCTTCCCCTCCCCGCCGACGGACCTCGTCTTACGAGAGCGATTGAAGCGCATCCTTGAGCGGCGCGGGCCGCAGCATCTGCACCGGATGCTCGCGCGCGTGGATCCGGAGGCAGCCGCGCGCATCTCCCCACGAGATTGGGCGCGCACGACGCGCGCGCTGGAGTATTTCTTCCAGACTGGGCGGCGCATCTCCGAAGCGCAGCGCGAGCGTCCCGATCCCCCATCGCTGGCGCATCGGCTGCACCTGATCGCCTTGAATCCGCCGCGCGAGGAGCTGTACCGCCGCATCAATCGGCGCGCGGAGGAGATGTTCGCGCGCGGCTGGGTCGAGGAGGTGCAGGCGCTGCTGCGATCGGGGGTCCCGGAGACGGCCAAGGCGCTTCAGGCCCACGGGTATCGGCGGATCGTGCAGTACCTGCGCGGGGAGATCTCGCTCGCGCAAGCGCTTGAGCTGACGCAGCGCGACGTGCGCCATTACGCGAAACGACAGCTCACCTGGTTTCGTCGCGAACCCAACGTCACGTGGTTTCACGGATTCGGCGATGATCCCCATCTTCAGCGCGAGGTGATGCGCGTGATCCGCGCGCGATGGGGTGACCTCCTGACCGATGTTGAAAACCGGGCCGCGAGGTGTTAGGGTTAGGGGGGTCCCATGCGAGGGGTGTTCATCACGTTCGAAGGGATTGATGGGAGCGGCAAGACGACGATGCTCGAATGCGTCGCGCTGAAGTTGCAGTCTTTGGGGTTTCGTGTGGTGGTGACGCGCGAGCCGGGAGGGACTGAGTTGGGTCGCGCTGTTCGTGATCTCGTGCTCACGTGTGAGATGTCACCGATGGCGGAGCTCTTCCTCTATGCGGCGGATCGCGCCGAGCATGTCGCGCGCGTCATTCGACCGGCCCTGGAGGCGGGGCTCATCGTCCTCTCCGATCGGTATGCGGATGCGACGCTCGCTTACCAAGGCTACGGGCGGGGGCTGCCGCTTGGGATGGTTCGTGAGGTGAACCGGTGGGCGACCGATGGGGTGATGCCGGAGCTCACGATCGTGCTCGATTGCGAGGTCGCCGAAGCGCGGCGCCGCAAGGGGTGGCTCACGGATCGGTTCGAGCGCGGTGGCGAAGACTTCCTGGCCCGCGTGCGGCAGGGGTATCTGGAGATCGCGCATGAGGAGCCCGAGCGCGTTCGCGTCATCTCCTCCTCGGGGCCGAAGGATGTGACGGCCGAGCTGGTCTGGACAACGGTGGCCTCCGCGCTCAATCTGTGACCGATCACCAGTTTCACCCCGCGGGCGAGGTGGTGGACGCTCACAGAAACGACGGCTCGCGACCATCCTTGACGATGGCCTTTCGCGATCTCATCGGAAACGAACCGGTGAAGCGAGCGCTTCAGGTGGCCGTGCGCGAGGGACGTCTCGGCCACTCGCTGCTGTTCTCCGGGCCGGAGGGCGTCGGCAAACGCCAATTCGCGCTCGCGCTGGCGAAGACGCTCAACTGCCCGAATGCGCAGAGAGATCCCCTCCCCGACAGTTGCGACGCATGCCCGAGCTGCCGGAAATTCGATCGGGGCGAGCACATGGATTTCTCCCTCATCCGCCCGGAGACGACGTTCCTCAAGATCGAACAGATTCGCGTGCTTCGCGAGCACGCGTATCGGAAACCCTTCGAGGGGCGCCGGCGCATCTTCCTCATTGATGGCGCTGAAGCGATGACCGAGCAGGCGGCCAATGCGTTGCTGAAGACGCTGGAGGAGCCCCCGAGTGAAGCTTTGCTCATCCTCGTGACCGACCAACCGACCCGCCTCCTGCCCACGATTCGCTCGCGATGCCAGATCTACCATTTCGCTCCGCTGAGGACGGCCGAGATCGAGCGTTTCCTCCGGGAGCGCTTCACGCGCCCGGAGGAGGAGATCCGCCTGCTGGCCCGCTTGGCCTCGGGCCGAATCGGAAAAGCGCTCTCGATTGATCTCTCGGTCTATCGGGAGATGCGCCACGAGATCCTCGAGCTCCTGGCGGTGCTCGCGACCGGAGACCGCGTGCGACTCATCAAGGCGGCGGAATACTTGGGACGGCGCCTCGATCGGGAGGACTTCGAGCGTCGGCTGGAGGTCCTCGAGCAGGTGCTCGGCGATCTGCTCCGTCTGCATCTGGGCGTGGAGGAAGTGGTGAACGCGGATGTCGCCTCGCGTCTGACTGCGCTCGCACCCTTCTTCCCGCCGCCGCGTCTGATACGGCTCGCGGAGAAGCTCGCCGCCCTGCGGCGAGACCTCTGGCGGAATCTCAATCGGCAATTGGCCCTGGAGGCTCTGCTGCTGGCCGAATCCGAAGCTCCCTCACCCTAGGCAAATCGCCGCCGCTCGCGTAAAATATCCTGACTCGCTGTGGAAGGCGAAGGGGGGATGTATGCGATGGTCGAGAGCGTTCATTCCGACCTTACGCGAGACGCCGGCGGATGCCGAAGTCGTCAGTCATCAACTGCTGCTGCGCGCCGGGATGATTCGGCAGCTCGCCTCGGGCATCTACAGCTTCCTGCCGCTGGCCTGGCGCGTCATGCAGAAGATCATCGCCATCATCCGTGAGGAGATGGATCGCATTGGGGGGCAGGAATTCCACCTGCCCGCATTGCATCCGGCGGAGATCTGGAAGGAGTCGGGGCGCTGGGAGATCATGGGGGAGAACATGTTCCGCCTGCGCGACCGACGCGGGAGCGATCTCTGCCTGGGGATGACGCACGAGGAGGTCTTCACCGCGATCGCGCGCCACGAGCTGCGGTCCTACAAGCAGCTGCCCCAGGTGTGGTATCAGATTCAGACGAAGTTCCGCGATGAGCCGCGTCCGCGCTCGGGCGTCTTGCGCGTTCGCGAATTCATCATGAAGGACGCCTACACGTTCGATCTCGATGAGGAGGGGCTCGATCGCGCGTATCGAGATCAGTACCAGGCCTATTGTCGCATCTTCGACCGCTGCGGGTTGAAATACCTCGTCGTGCAGGCCTCCTCCGGCGCCATGGGGGGGCAGGAATCGGCTGAGTTCATGGTCCTCACCGACGCCGGAGAGGATCACATCGCACTCTGTCCTTCGTGCGGCTATGCGGCCAACACGGAGAAGGCGACCTCTCGCGTGCCGGAGATCAGAGACGCCGATGGGCTTCCGGCTCCGGAGATGTTCCCGACTCCGGGCGTGCGCACGATCAAGGACCTTGAGGAATTCCCCGGCGGCGCGCCAGCCGAGCGACAGATCAAAACGCTCGCCTACTTCCTGGACGATCAGTTCACGCTCCTGCTGCTCCGCGGCGATCACGAGCTGAATGAAGCGAAACTGGCCGATGCCACTGGCGCCGCGCACATCCGTCCGGCGCAGCCGGAGGAGATCAAGGCGGCGCTCGGCGCGTATCCGGGGAGCATCGGCGCCGTGGGCGTCACGACCTATCCGATCCTCGCCGATCTCGCTCTGCGCGGGCGGCGCAACATGGTCACCGGAGCCAATCGCGACGATTTCCACCTGCGCGGGGTGGACGTCGAGCGAGATATCCGCGTGACGCGGTGGGCCGATCTGCGCCTGGTGAAGACGGGCGAGGGTTGCCCCCAGTGCGAGGGCACGCTCGTCGTCCGAAAGGGGCTGGAGATCGGTCACATCTTCAAGCTCGGCACGCGCTACAGTGAATCCATGGGCGCCTATGTGCTCAATCAGGAGGGGAAAGCCGTGCCGCTGGTCATGGGCAGCTATGGCATCGGCGTCGAGCGCGTCATGGCTGCGGCCGTCGAGCTATACCACGACGAAGATGGCATCATCTGGCC
The DNA here is from genome assembly GCA_002923315.1 of bacterium HR10. Classification (GTDB taxonomy): domain Bacteria; phylum Acidobacteriota; class Blastocatellia; order HR10; family HR10; genus HR10. The sequence goes on along the minus strand of BEHM01000001.1, from coordinate 161,093 downwards.
GATCACGATCGCTCCGTTTCAGGTCATCCTCGTCCCCGTGAACATGGCCGATGACGCGCAGCGCGCGGCGGCCGAACGCCTCTATGCCGAGCTGACGGCGGCCCATGTCGAGGTCCTTTACGATGATCGCGAGGAACGCGCCGGCGTGAAATTCAAAGATGCGGACCTCATCGGCATTCCCCTTCGTGTGACCATCGGACCGCACAAACTCGCGCGCGGTCAAGTGGAGATCCTCCGCCGCCGCACGCGAGCGATCGAGGACGTGGCGCTCGAAGCCGTCGTCCCGCGCATCCGCGAGATCATCGAAGAAGAGACCCGTGAGGTGCTCCGACGATGAATCTGATCCTGACCAACGCCGGAAGCTATCCACGCATTGGTGATTCGCCCGAGTTGCAGGTCCTGCGCCAGACGCTGGCGCGCTTCGATCGCGGGGAAGCGAGCGAAGCCGATATTCGGCGCGCCGAGGACGAGATGGTGCGTCGCGCCATCACCGAGCAGATCGAAGCTGGGCTGGACGTGGTGACCGATGGGCAGATCCGCTGGTATGATCCGATCTCCCATCTGGCGGGGAAGCTGCGGGGGACGAAGATCAATGGCCTGCTCCGATACTTCGACACGAACTTCTACTTCCGCCAACCGGTCATCGTGGACCGCCTCGTTCGCGAGCGGCCGATCCTTCTTGAGGAATATCGGTATGCGCGCTCGGTCTCCTCGCGACCAGTGAAGCCCGTGCTGACGGGCCCCTATACGCTGGCTGTCTTCTCGCTGGTCGAGCGAGGAGAATATCGCGATCTGGAACGGCGCGTCGAGGACTACGCCGCGGCCCTGGCTGCAGAAGTCGCGGAGTTGGCCGCCGAGGGCGTCGAGCTCATCCAAGTGGATGAGCCGGCGATCGTGCTCGAAGACGCGGCGTTCGACCTCTTCGCCGCCGGGATTCGCGCGCTCGCCGAGGCCAAAGGCGCCGCTCGCCTGGCCCTCTATATCTCCTTCGGCGACGTCTCGACGCTCTATGCGCAGCTCCAAGAGCTTCCCGTGGATGTTCTGGGGTTGGATTTCACCTACAGCCCGCAGCTTGTGGAGCGCGTTGCCGTCGAGGGATCGGCCAAGGCTCTTGGCCTCGGCCTCATTGATGGACGCAACACGAAACTGGAGCCCGAAGCCGAAGTCACCGCGGCGCTCGAACGATTGCTTCCGGCCATTCACAGCGATGTCGCGTACCTGAACCCCTCCACGGGACTCGAATTCCTGCCGCGCGATCGCGCGTTTCGGAAGTTGCGGCATCTGGTCACCATCGGCATGAGGTTCAAATCATGAGTCGAGAGAAATTGCGCGCTTTAGGCATCGACCTTCCGCTGTTGCCGACGACCTCCGTCGGGAGCTTCCCGAAACCTGAGGAGCTGCAACGGGCGCGCGCGCAGTGGGCGCGCGGCCTCATCTCGCGCGACGAGCTGGAGCGGCTCGAACGCCGCGCGACCGAATTCTGGATTCGGACGCAGGAGGAGCTGGGGATTGATGTCCTCGTGGACGGCGAACAGTATCGCGGGGACATGGTCACCTACTTCGCCGAGAACATGCGCGGGTTCGAGATCGGCGGCCTCGTTCGCTCCTACGGGAACCGGTACTACCGAAAGCCCATCATCGTCTCCGAAGTGCGATGGGAGCGGCCGATCACTGTCCCCTGGTGGCGCTTCGCTCAAGGCCTCACGACGAGGCCGGTCAAGGGCATGCTCACCGGCCCATATACGGTCATGGACTGGTCCTTCAACGAATACTACCCGGATCGCCGCGCCACCTGCCTGGCGCTGGCGCGCGAGATTCGAAAAGAGGTCGAAGCGCTGATTGAGGCCGGCGCGCGCATCATCCAAATTGACGAACCCGCCCTCTCGGTCCGCCCCTCCGAATTGGGGCTCGCGCGCGAGGCGATGCAGATCGTGACCGAGGGACTCCCCGCCTACTTCATCAGCCATGCGTGCTACGGCGCGTTCGAGAAGATCTATCCGGACATGCTCGCGCTGCCGGTGGACAACTTCGACCTGGAGATGTCCAACAGCAACCTCGATCTTCTCGAGCACTTCAAGCGCTTCCCCTTCACGAAGGATTTGAGCTTCGGCGTCGTCGACGTGCACTCTCATGTGATCGAGGATGTGGAGACGGTCGTGGCGCGCATTCGGCAGGGCCTGGAAGTGGTCCCGACCGAAGCCCTGTGGATTGATCCCGACTGCGGGTTGAAGACGCGCACGGTCGAGGAAGCGATCGCGAAACTGCGCGTCATCGTGGAGGCCGTCACGCGGGTCCGCGCGGCCCTGGCTTGAGCTGATCAGGCCTGTTCCTCCGCGGTTGGGAGCACGCCGCGAATCTTCCGAACCGTTCGCTGCACCGCCTCAGCATCGGCGAATGCGATCAGGAAGAATCGGACGCCGTTGTGCACGCAGATGAGGCCGTTGGAGAAGAGCCAGAGGCGATTCAGAATCGGATTTCCTCCGAGGATCAGCTCGATGGGCGCTCCGGTGAGGCGCGCTGGCGAGAGGCTCTCGGCAATGAGCGTCCCGCCCAAGGTGACGCTGAAGACGCCGAGCAACGGTGCGCCCACATACCGCGTGATCGCCTGTTGAAATTCGAGCCGAGCGCGCTCGGCCTCGCTCATGCGCCCTTCGGCCAGCAGGCGCTCTTGCTCGCGAAGATAGGCCATGTATCGCTCGGTCAGACGGCGCAATCCGTACGGAGCGAGCGCGCTGTGAAAGAACCAGTGATTCGCGTCGCCAGCGCCCAGCAGGACCGCTCCTAACTGAGGGAAAGCGCTCCCGGCGCGCACCCCCGCGATGAAGGAGAAGGTGAGGGCCGCTGTCTTCCCCGGATTCCGCTCGATCCACGCGCGCACGCCCTCCCAGGCCGAGCGCAGACGCTCCTCGGCGTCAGCCGCGCGCTCGAACGCGTGGCCGAGCGTCTCCGCCTGCCGATATTCGGCCTCGATCCGGCGCGCGAAGGCTTCGGCCTTCTCGCGCGCCGCGTGCGCGGCGGATTCGACGCCCCGCCGGATCTCCTCCACCGTTCGCTTCACCTCCTCCCGAACATCGGCGCTCTCGGCGGAAGTCTCGATCCGGTGACGGGCCGCTTCGAGCCCATCCGCGAGAAGGTCCGCCCCCTTTTGCGCGGCCGAGGACACAGCGGCCGTCACCTCCGCGATCGTCTCCCGCACGTGATAGCGCTCATCCCACTCGCGGACCTTTCGCCAGAGGGCTCGCTTCATCGCCTCGATTCCTTGCGCTCGCTTCATACGCCCGGCCTCCTCGACAGGATACGCCTCCTCCTTGCTCTTCGTTCCCAAGTCTATCACAGGAAGCCCGCCCGAAGGACCCCCGTCCCCATCGCAATCGAGTCGCGCTCCCTCAGGTTGACAAGGCGATCCGGCCCGTGCTATATAGGGAACCTTCCGCAAGGTGAGAACGGGCACGGCGAGGTCATAACGATGGGATTTGCCTTAGCGTTGATCATCTGGGCGATCACCCTTGCCACAGTCGTTTTGTTCGCCGGACGATTCTGGTGGTTCCCCGAGGCGATCTCCGAACACGGCCCGAGCATTGATCGGCAGTTCATGCTCACGCTCACGATCATTGGGATCGCCTTCGTCTTGGCCCAAGCGACGCTCGGATTCTTCATCATTCGGTATCGGCGCCGGGGAGAAGAGCGAGCGAGCTACTGGCACGAGAGCCGCCGATTGGAGATCCTCTGGACGACGGTCACGGCCGTCGTGTTCCTCTCGCTCGCCGTTCTCGGGCAACGGGTCTGGGCCAAGCTGCACCTGAACGCGCCGCCTCCGGGAGCGCTCCAGGTCGAAGTCACGGCTCAGCAGTTCGTGTGGAACATCCGATACCCCGGTCCGGACGGGAAGTTCGGCCGCACGCGAACGGAACTTATCAACGACGTGGATAATCCCGTCGGGCTGGATTTCACCGATCCGGCGGCGCGCGATGACATCGTGACGGTGAATCAGATGGCCATTCCCGTCAACCGCGATATTCACGTGATCTTACGCTCGAAGGACGTGATCCACAGCTTCTGGGTTCCGCCTCTGCGCATGAAGCAGGATGCCGTTCCCGGCCTGGCCATCAACATTCACTTCAAGGCGGTGAAGACCGGTCAGTTCGAGATCGCCTGCGCGGAGCTGTGCGGGCTCAGTCATCATCGAATGCGTGGGTTCCTGTCAGTGCTCCCTGAGCCGGAATTCGAGGCATGGTTGAGACAGCGGGCGAGCCAGTGAGGCGTTGATCCGCCCGCGCGCTTTTTGAGAGACGAGCCGTGAGAGGATAAATGAGGAGGGAAGGTGATGACACAGGCTGTCGCGACGCACGAGGCCCCGAAGAGCTTCATTCGACGCTATATCTTCAGCACCGATCATAAGGTGATCGGCCTGCAATATCTCTTCCTCGCTATGGCGGCCGTCACGATTGGCATCGTCCTCTCCATCTACATGCGTCTACGGCTGGCGTGGCCGACCGAACGGTGGCCGCTTCTGGCGAAGCTCTTTCCACAGGCGATGGCCGGAGGGACGATCAGCCCCGAATTCTACCTCTCGCTGGTGACGATGCACGGGACGATCATGGTCTTCTTCGTGCTGACGACAGCGCCGCTGGGAGGCTTCGGCAACTACTTCCTGCCGATTCAAGTCGGGGCGCACGATATGGCCTTCCCGGTCTTGAACATGCTCTCGTTCTGGGTCACGCTGGCCGGATTCCTGGTGTTGCTGGCGGCCTTCTTCGTCTCCGGCGGAGCGCCGATCTCCGGATGGACGGCCTATGCGCCGCTGAGCGCCGTGGGAGAGATCGCCGGCCCTGGACTCGGCATGGGGCAGAATCTGTGGATCGTCAGCATCGCTCTCTTTTGCATCGCCTCGCTGCTGGGCGCGCTGAACTTCATCACGACGACGCTCAATCTGCGCACGAAGGGCATGTCCATGACGCGGCTGCCGTTGACGGTCTGGGCGTGGTTCACGACGGCCGTGCTCGCGCTTTTGGCCTTCCCCGTCCTGCTCGCGGGCGGCATCCTTCTGCTCTTGGATCGCGTGGCGGGAACGAGCTTCTTCGTCCCCGCAGGGCTCATCGTCAGCGACAAGATTCTGCCCCACAAGGGTGGTTCGCCCTTGCTCTGGCAACACCTCTTCTGGTTCTTCGGACATCCCGAGGTCTACATCGCCATTCTCCCCGGCATGGGGATCACCTCGCATGTGCTCTCGACCTTCGCTCGCAAGCCGATCTTCGGCTATCGGGCGATGGTCGCGGCGATCTTCGCCATCGGCCTGCTCGGCTTCCTCGTGTGGGGGCACCACATGTTCGTGAGCGGCATGAGCCCGTACTCGGCGATCGCCTTCTCGCTGCTGACGCTCTCGATCGGCGTTCCCTCCGCCATCAAGACATTCAATTGGTTGGCGACGCTCTACAAAGCGCAGATCCGCTTCACCGTCCCCATGCTCTTCGCCCTCGGCTTCGTCTCCATCTTCGTCACGGGCGGACTCTCGGGCATCATCTTGGGGCAGACCTCGCTCGACATCCCGATGCACGACACCTACTTCGTCGTCGCCCATTTCCACCTGATCATGGGCGTGGCGGCTATCTTCGGCATCTTCGCCGGGACGTACTACTGGTTCCCCAAGATGTTCGGGCGGATGATGAACGACGCGTTGGGGAAGCTCCATTTCTGGCTCACGTTCATCGGCATCTATGCCATTTTCATCCCGATGCATATTCTGGGCATCGCTGGGCACCCGCGGCGGTATGCGGAGACGGCGGGCTTCGACTTCCTCGCTCCGCTGCAACCCATCCATGTCTTCATCACGATCGCGGCGCTCGTCACGGCGGCGGCGCAAGTGCTCTTCTTCTTCAACTTCTTCTGGTCCATCTGGAAAGGCCGACGGGCGGAGATCAATCCCTGGCGGGCGACGACGCTGGAGTGGACGATTCCCTCTCCGCCCCCGCATGACAACTTCGGGCCGCAGGCTCCGGTCGTCCATCACGGCCCGTATGAGTACAGCGTGCCGGGAGCGGCTGAGGATTACATCCTGCAAACGGCTCCGCCAACAGCGATGAAGTCTTGAGGAGAGCGATGGCCAAGACGATCCCCTCGCTCGCCGATATCGAGACGATCACCATCGGCTCGCGCCCTCCGGGTCGCCCGGACGATGGGGGACGAGGCGGCGGGGAGAGGCCGCCGAGCCTTCCGGAGGGGAGCTACCGCCTGGCCATGCTCTTCGCGCTCGCTTCGATCGGCATGCTGTTTCTGGGCTTCACGAGCGCGTACATCGTCCGGCAAGGGCTCGGGGAGGATTGGCGTCCGTTCAGTCCCCCTTCGATCCTGTGGGTGAATACGACGCTGCTGCTCCTGAGCAGCGCCACCTTACATCGCGCCCGTTCTCTTTTGCGGCGCGAGGCGATCCGAGAATCCCTGCGATGGCTCTCCCTGACGACGCTCTTAGGTCTACTTTTCCTTGCGGGTCAATATGAGGTGTGGCGGCAATTGACCGCTCAGGGCATTTATCTGAGCACGAATCCGCACAGCTCGTTCTTCTACCTGCTGACGGCGGCGCACGGCGCCCATCTGCTCGGAGGTCTTCTCGCGCTCGGATATCTCACATGGCGCGGATGGCGCCGGCGATTGCTCCTGATGGGGACGCCGGACCACCTGAAGCGCTATGGTGCCCTCGTGGGAACGGCGGCTCTGTATTGGCATTTCATGGACGGGCTGTGGGTGTATCTCTTCATCCTGCTCTTCCTCTGGAGGTGATGCCGATGGCCGAGCACATCGAACGACTCCGATTCGCCGAATGGGAGGGTGGTATCTCCCCCTTCGCCGTGGGCTCGAAGAAGCTCGGCATGTGGCTCTTCATCGTCTCGGACTCGCTGACCTTCTCCGGACTCCTGGTGGGCTATAGCTATGTGCGGATCGCAAGCGAGCGCTGGCCGATGCCCTTCGAGCTCTGGCCCACGATCGTCATGGCGACGCTGATGACCTTCTGCTTGCTCTCCAGCAGCCTGACGATGGCACTGGCCGTGCGCGCGTCCAGTCTGGGCGATCGCTCCCGCACCGTTCGGTTCATCCTTCTGACAATGCTCGGAGGGATTCTCTTCATCCTCCTGCACGCCAAAGAATGGGCCGGGCTCATCGCCGAGGGCGTCCGAATGTGGGAGAACCCGTGGGGCGTACCGCTGTTCGGAGCCTCGTTCTTCACGCTCACGGGCTTGCACATGCTGCATGTCGCGAGCGGTGTGATCTATCTGGGCGTCATCGCGCTCGGCGTCTCTCGCGGGCGCTTCACGCACGAGGACGTGGAGATCAGTGGCCTCTATTGGCACTTCGTGGATCTCGTCTGGATGTTCATCTTTCCGCTCGTCTATTTGCTCTCGGTGAAGATGCCGTGAGGAAGGAGGGCGCTATGGAGACGACGCACGCTGGACACGCGGAGACGGGACCAAAGCTCTACTACCTGACATGGGTGTGGTTGCTCACCCTCACCGCCATCGAGGTCACGTTGGCGTACTTTCACCTGCCGGTCAGATTGATGCTCTTTCTGTTGATGGGGCTCTCCATCGTCAAAGCCGCCCTCATCATGGCGCACTTCATGCATCTGCGGTTTGAGCGCTTGAGTCTCGTCGTCACGCTCATCCCGGCGATGGTGCTCTGCATCGCGCTGCTCGCTGTCTTCTTCCCGGACGGCGTGCGCGCATTCCGATTGGCCGTTCGATAAATGAGATGGTGAGACGACTCGGCATAAGTGCGTTGCTGGGGCTCGCCCTTGGGCTCCTGGGGGAGCTCTCTCCTCTTCTCGCTCAGTGCGCTATGTGTCGAACGGCCGTCGCCGGATCATCGCGCCTGGGCGAGATCGCGAGGGTCTTGAATACGGCCATCCTCGCACTGCTGATCCCTCCGGTCGCGATCCTCGGCCTCGTCTTCTGGCTCGCCGTCACGGTGTGGAATCGCGCGGAGGACGACCGCTCAGGGGAGAGCCGGGAGATCGAGGCACATGAGACCTAACAGCAACGGCAGATACACGATCGAAGCTTTAAGGACCTGGCGGGCATGTCCGCGCGCGCGTGTGCGGGCGGCACGAAGGCTGTGCCGGAGGAAATATCCCCCCAGAAGGATCGCCCCGATCAGATACACCGGCCCTGAGAGTCTGAGCAACGGAGGAAGAAGGCTGACCCCGACGAGCAAGAGCGTATAGAGCACGATCTGCCGCCCCGTTCGCCGACCGTCGGGATCCACGACCGGCAGCATCCGAATCCCTCCGCGCGCGTAGTCCTCGCGATACATCCACGCGATGGCGAAGAAGTGCGGGAACTGCCAGAGGAAGAGGATCGCGAATAACACCCACCCTTCCACCGTGATCTCGCCGCGCGCGGCCGTCCACCCCATCAGAGCAGGCATCGCCCCCGGGATGGCGCCGATCGCCGTGCAGAGCGTCGTCCGCGTCTTCAGGGGGGTGTAGATGAAGAGGTAGCTCCCGAAGGCCAAAGCCCCCAAGAGCGCCGTCAGCGGATTGAGGAAGAAGAAGAGATGCACTTCGGCGAGGATCGAAAGCCCCAGACCGAAGATCAACGCCTGATGCGGTCGCAGCCGACCACTCGGCAGAGGGCGTCGGCTCGTCCGACGCATTCGTCCATCCCGTTCTCGCTCCAGATAGTGGTTCATCGCCGCGATGCCCGCCGAGAGCGCCGTGATCCCCACGAGCACATGTCGCAAGGCGAGACGATCCACCGGATGATCGGATCCGAGCCAGAAGGCGGCCGCCGCGGTGATGACGACAAGCAGCGTGATGTCAGGCTTAGTCAGCTCGACATACGCCCAGACTGTGGCCAGCCCGCGATGTCGTCCCAACGCTTCGCGAATGCTCCGAAGCTGGCCACCCCACGCGCGCATCAGAAGGCTCTCTCACTCATCGGTCGAGGCGCGACCGCTGCACGCGCTCGCTCGCTCAGCCCAACCGTCCACCACGTGAGGACGAGGACGATGGCCAGAAGCGCGGCCCCACCCGCCACGTGCGCGACAGTGAGCGAGATCATCGGCTCAAGCGGTTGCGGATCGAACCGCGAAGCGCGACGCGCGAAATAGGCCGCGATCCCCAAAGCGATCTGCGCGACCAGAAGGCCCGCAGCCCAGAGCGCCTGACGGGCGAGCGCTCGAACCTCACTCGGGGCTTCGGGTGCCCGCACCGCCCTCCGCACGGCCCGAACGACGCCAAGGATTGCGCCACTCACCACAATAGCCCCGAGGATGTGCGGGAGGATCCCCAACCCGCGATGGCGAAATCCCGCCCCTAGAAGGAGCTGAACGAACAACCCGAGGACCGCCGCGCCGCACAGCTTCGGGAGATAAGCCGGCAGATGAGCCGTTCGCTCACGAGCTTCCCACCGCCGCCATCTTGGCGAGGTGACCACCGCTACGCTCACCGTGAGACCGAAGAAGAACTGCGCCATGAAGGCATGCGTTAAGGCCAGCGCGAACCGATGCTCCAGAAAGAGGACGCGCGCGCCGCCGAGCAACGCCTGGCCGAGGACGGCCAACAGCGCCATGAGCCCCAACCCACGAACCCATGACCGTTCTTCCCTGCGCCACAACGCCATATTCAGCGCGAGCGTCATCAGCGCCACCGTCGCCGCCACGACGCGATGCGTGTATTCATAGACGACGTTCCCGACGATGTGATCGAGCGGCAGCCAGCGTCCGAAAGCCGTCGGCCAATCCGGCACGGAATCACCCGCCTCGTTGCTCGTCACCAAAGCGCCGAGGACGATGAGGAGAAACGTCGCCCCCACCGTCACCAGAGCCAGCCGATGAATCGCGCGCTCTCCTCTCATGAGGCGATCCTCAGCAAAAGAAAAAACATCTCGCGGGAGGGCGCACTCAACCCTCCCGCTTGGCAGGATCGAAACTCTTCCCCGCCTTTCCCCTCACCGCTTCGAGATGCTCGCGCGCCCCATCTCGCAGCAGGGCAACACGAGCGCCGGCATCAGGCGCAGTGATCCCGGACGATAGGCTTGCCCCGCCGCGTAGGTGAACTCAATCTGCTTCGTCTCTTTCGCCCCGACGGTCACCTTCGCCACTTGCGCTCCATATCGCTCGTGCCAGGCCTCGATCTCGTATTCGCCCGGCGGCAAGCCCTTGATCTCGAAGCTCCCATCCTCCTTGCTCACAGCATGGAACGGATGGCGCAGGACGCCGATATAGGCGCGCATCCACGGATGCTGATTGCACTTGACCGGGATCATCACCTCCGGACGCGGGAAGGAGCGAATGATGGGATCCGATCCCGGTGGCTGGTTCACATTCCACTCGGGATTGTTCTTCGGCGTCGGATGGATGTTATGATTGGTCGGATCGCTCGTGATGATCTTCACATTCTGATTGGCCATGACGCCCAGCACGTGCGGACGATACATGCACCCGTTCTGGTCGAGCACGACTTCCTCCGCAGGCACGGGGAAGGAGTACTTCTCCAATCCGCTCTTGACGTAGACGAAGACGTTCTGCAACTTCCCGTTATTGACGATGACCTCCTCCGACAGCGCGTTGGGATTCTTCTGCGCGCAGACCGGATCGGCTTCCATTTGGATGCGGCGTCGCTGGGGCGGCTGCCCCGTGAAGTTCACGACGCCGACGATCGCTCCCTCGTCGCCGGTCGGCTGATAGGTCGTCGTGGGCGCCGCTTCTTCTTTGGGCGCTTCGCTCACTTCTTCTTTCTTCCCGCACTGCAGGCTCAGTGCGGCGAGAGCAAGGATCAAAGCGAGAGCTGAGAGTCTCCAGGTCTTCATCGCATTCCCCTCCTGATCATGAGATCACTCATGTTCCCCTCTTTCGGCCTCGCGAGCGGTCGGAGGCCATGCTCACGCTGGGTGGGCGGGCGCGCGCCGTCAGCCGCGTGGCCGCCAGCAGACGCCGTTGTTCCTCAGCCGTCAGCTGAAACATGTAGCGCACCAGCAGATCCACGTGATCCCCCGGATAGGTCCGGAACGCTTCCGGCAAGGGCCCGGCGAAGACCCAGCGATCCCCCTCGCGACGGAAGAGCCCCGAGGGCATGGCCGTGCCCGGACTGATGGCTTGAGGATCAATCATCCAGCGCGCCGTCCATCCGGGCTTCAAGCGCTCGCGCGCGATCAGGAAATTCGGCGCCGTCGCCCGCTGATCGTGCGCGGGATCTCCGGTCATATGGCAGCGCAAGCATGGAGCCGCGGGCGAGGTGAAGAGCTGCCGCGCCAGAGCGCGCTCGGTCTCCGTGATCGGCTCGAGCTTCGGCTCGATATACGGCTGCGCCTGCGCCGACAGCGCCTCGAAGAACCGCACGAGGATCCGAATCTCGTTGGGCGAGAAGAAGAAGGTCGGCATCCGAACCTTCAGGTACTCGCGCACGCCGTTGCGTTCCAGATTCGTCTCGCTGAGCGCCGGATTCTCCAGGAATCGCGCCAACCAATCCGGGCGCACGCGCGCTCCCTCGCCGATCAAGCTCGGCGGCAACTGGTCCTTCCAATCCGGATCCTGATACCGAGGGAGCTGGCTCAGGACCGAGCGCTGTCCCGGCAGGATCGTATGGCAGCCCATGCAGTTGTACTTCTTGATGATCCACCAGCCCTCCTGAATATCCTTCCGCTGATCATTGGGCGTGTAGTAGTAACTCGGCGGCAGCGTGGCGTTGACGCTCCCGAGCAAGAAGGTCGTCAGCGCTCGAATCTCCTCCTCGGTGAGATTCGGATTCGGCATGCGGAGCCGATCCTCAGGGGCCTTCAGTTTGCCGCGATCGTAGATGTCGGGCTGCCGCAGCTTATTCTCGATGAAGCCCTTGTGGTTGTACCACCCCTGACGCTTCGCCTCGCGAGCCAGGAGCCCGAAGTCGAGTTGCTCCAGCGGCTTGCTCCCTTCGCGCGTCAGCTCCGTCCCGATCTTCGGCTCTTCCTCGAACCCGCTGATTTCATGGCATCCGGCGCATCCATAGCGGCGGATGAGCTGCGCCCCGCGCGCCTTCAGCTTCGGATCATCCATGAAGGGGGCCGGCGGATAGGAGACGCCCGGACGCCGTTGCGTCATCAGGAAGCTGGCGATATCGCGCGCTTCCTGCCAGGACAGGCGCAGGCTCGGCATGACGGTCATCTGCTGCACCTGCATCTCGGAGCCGCAACTGGGACACTTCGAGTGATTGAGATCGAAGCGGAAGGGCAAGCCCTTCTTCGCGTAATCCTCCGGCCCGATGTCCCGACGCTCGTTCGGGCAGTAGGGACGCGCGCGCTCGCGCGGATTATGAATCCAGCGCACGAGGTAATCGTAGTTGACCTTCTCCCCGACACGCGAGAGATTCGCGGCGAAGGTCCCACCGATGGCTTGCGCTCCTTCGCCGATCGCATGACAGGCCAAGCATCCGCGCGTCTCGAACAACTCGCGGCCTCGAACCGGATCGCCCGGAGGCTGCGCGGGCACGGGATCGCGCAAGGCCGTCTGCCAGAGATAGGCCGAGATCGCTTGGACCTCCTCCTTCGTCAATCGGAACCGCGGCATCTTCGTCGTCGGACGGAAGGCGTGCGGATTCTCAATCCAGACGGGGATCCACTCCTTGCGCAACTTCAGGCGGATCTCTTTCAGATTCGGCCCGACCTTCTTCTGGTCCTGCATGAGATACTTGGCCTGCAGCTCCAATTGCTCCAGCCGATCGGCGATCTGACTGTTTTTGACGCGCAAGCTCTCGGCCAGGGCGTAGAGTCGGCGCGCCTCGCGGTCATCGGTGGCCTGATCGGCCGCGCGCAGCGTGCGCCGAATCTCGCGCTCGTTCTCCGCCCGCTCCAAGTTCAACTGCCGGATCGTCTTTCGGACCTCGGCCAAGGCATCGGCCTCCCGATCATAGCCCTCGTAGCGATGGCAGCCCACGCATCCCTTCAACTCGTAGAGATCGCGCCCGAGATTGAAGACCTCCGCCCCCTCCAGGACGCGATCTCGGAAATGGCATTGCACGCACCCAGCCTCGTAATTCTCCGGTTGATAGAGCGGCCAGAGCCAATGCTTGTTCAACCCATGCGCCTTGACGACGCTCGTGGTGGCGCGCCCGTTCCCGCCGTGACAGGGCGAGCAGCCGAACCGCTCGGGATTGTGAATGCGCAACAGCCGGGGATTCGGATGGCTGACGAAGGCCTTCCGCCCCATGATCTGTTCCGTCAGCGGCAGCGGCTCCAGGATCCCCACGTGACACGAGATGCAGCGATCCACGAGATCCCCATCCGGGACGTGGATCTGCTTCAACTCGATCTTGAAGGTCTCCATCTTGCGGATCAGGCCATCAATCTGCTTCTGATCGAGGCCAACGAGGTGGTCCTGCAGATACTGATTCATCTTCCGCTCGACCTCTATGACGGGTTCCAGCAACCGCGCCCGCTCGGAGACGAGCTGCGCCTTGCGCTCCTGCAGACCCAGGAATCGGCGCTGCAACTCGTCGAAGGTCAAGCGCCATTCCGCATTGCTCCCCTCCCCGTCGGCGGCGATCAGGCGCACGCGGAACGGTCCCCGCTTCGCCTCTTCGATCTCGCGCATCTTGCGCGCCTTAGCGCGCTCGCTCGTCGCCACCTCCCATTCGTAGGTCAAGGCTCCGATCTTGGCGCGCGCATCCTGGAAGACCGGCCGAATGGCCTCCAACTGCCGCTCGATCTCCGCCAATTCCCGATCAATCTCCTGCACGCGCGGGGCGACGGCCTGTCGAGCGGCCATCAAGTCCTGTTCGAGCTTCTTGTACTCAGGCGATTGCTTGAGCGCCGCTTCGGTCGCCGCTTGCCGCGGCTTGATCCGCTTCAAATAGGCCGTGTAGCGCTCCACGAACTCCCGCTGCATCGCCTTCCACGGGCGCCGCCCGTACACCTCATCGTAGAGCGCCCAGATGAGCGTACCGATGAGCACCAGCGAGGCGATCAACAGGGGGCCGCTCATCGAGCGGCTCGTGATCGGATCAGGCTCCTCGACGCCCGCCTGATGCTCCAGCTCGACAACCTCCCTCTCCATGACGCTCCTTCTCCCTCAGATATTGAACCACGGCGTGATCCACACATACTTGATCCGGAACAGCAGTCGCAGCAGGATCTTCGCCGGAAGGCCGACCAGGATCGTGATGGCGAAGAATTGGAAGACCAGGTACTGAATGAGGCTCGTCCGCTCATAGATCTTGCGATTGAGCGGCGAACGCGTCACCAATTTGTGAATGCCGAACCCGGAGACCAGGTAAAAGAGCAAGACGGCGAAGAAGCCGAAAATCCCCTTCCCCCAATCGCTCGTGATCCCGAAGATGTCCGGCAGATTCCGATTCACCTCGTAGACCAAGCGCGTGTGATCCCACGTCTGTCCCGGCCAGAAGAGCATCCATCCCGGCCCGCGCATCAACGTGCCCACGATGATCAGCGCGATCCAGAGGTAGAAGCCGACGAGGAACGCGCCGATGGCGACCGTTCGCTGCCGCCACGTATAGTAGCCGTTGCCCAAGGGGTTCTCATCCACGTAGGGGAAGGCCATGAGCCCGATGATGATGAGCGTCGGCAAGACGACTCCGGCGAACCATGGGTCGAAATAGACGAGCATCTCCTGCAGGCCGACGAAGTACCACGGGGCTTTCGAGGGATTCGGCGTGAGATTGGGGTTGGCCGGCTCCTCCAGCGGCGCATCCAGCGTGAGCGACCAGACCATCAGCAACGCCGTCACGATGATCGCCGCCAGAAACTCGATGCGCAACAGATACGGCCAGACATGCACCTCCGTCGGCCATCCGGGCTTATACGGGAACGTCTTGCGATGATGCGTCTTGGCCAGCTCGGGATTGGCCTCCAGCTCCTGAATGAGCCGATCGTTCGCCCGCGCCTGTCGCAGCCCATACCACGTATAGAACGGAACGATGACCAGAAGCCCCACGATCGGGACGTTGTCCGGCGCGGAAATGATCTGCCACAGTTGATACCAATCCATAGCGCCCTCCCACCGGCGTCACACCTTGCGCACCGGCCGCATCTCCGATTCGAGCATCACCGGAGCGGGACCGGAGATCCCTCCGTCCTTGCGCACGCGCCAGAAGTGCACGCCCATGAAGATGGCCGCCAGAAGCGGCAGCGCGATGCAGTGCCAGATATAGGCTCGCAAGAGCGCGTTCGAGTCTACGATCGAGCCACCAAGGAGCGCGAAGCGCACGTCATTGTACGGGGTCATCCCCAACTGCGGGCCGAACGGTCCCTCATGGCCGATGAGCGGCGTCGCGCGCGCCATGTTCGTCCCCACCGTCACCGCCCAGAACCCCAATTGATCGTCCGGCAAGAGATACCCCGTGAAGCTCAAGAGCAAGGTCAGCACCAGCAGGATCACCCCCACGCACCAATTGAACTCGCGCGGCCGCTTGTACGAGCCCGTGAGCACGACGCGGAACATGTGGAGCCAGACCGTGATGACCATCAGATGCGCCGCCCACCGATGCATGTTGCGCAGCAGCCGCCCAAACGGCACATCGTGCTCCAAATAGAGGATGTCGCGAAACGCTTGAACCTTCGTCGGGTGATAGTAGAACATGAGCAGGACCCCGGTGAAGGTGAGCACGATGAAGAGATAGAAAGAGATCCCCCCCATACCCCAGGTGTAGCTGTAGCGGACGGCATCGCGATTGATCCGCGCCGGATGCAGATGCAGGAAGACGTTGGCCAAGACGGCGATGGCGCGATTGCGCGGCGTCGTGCGCTCATGCGGGACGCGAAAGATGGACTTCCACAATTGCGTCCGCTGCGGCTCTCGGAGGTCCTGCTTCAGCTCCTCCAGCTCCTCCCGGAGCCGCACCCGCAGCTGCTGCGTCTCCTCCCGGACCCGCTCCAGGACCCCGACGCCTCCACGATTCCCTCTCTCGCGCTCCATACTCTCCTCCCCTGGTCAGGCGATCGCGCGTTCACACCGGGATGTACGCGCCCGGCTCATTGAACTCCTTGTAGGTATAGAGCCGGCTCACGTCCACGACGATCTGCCCTTCAGCATCCAATTCGACTTTCGCCCGATCCATCGGACGCGGCGCCGGCCCCTCGAAGTTGATCCCCTCCATGTCGTACCCGCTCCCATGGCAGGGGCACTTGAACTTGTTCTCGCTCGGGCTCCACATGGGCGTGCACCCCAGGTGCGTGCAGCGGGCGTAGATCACAAAGAGCCGATCCGTCGTGCGCACCACCCAGATGCGATATTGATCCTGAAATCGCGTATCCACGCCCAGGCTGAAATCCGAAGGATAGCCGATCCGAAAGACGGGGCTCGGTTCAAAGAGCGCCCGAGGGAAGAAGAAGCGCAGGAACATGAGGAAATTGGTGGCCAGGAAGCCCCACACGGAGGTCCAGACCAGACGACGCCGCATCTTATTGACCATCTCCGTGAGCGGCTTGGAGTCGGCACCTTTCTCAACGGCCGGCGCCTCCCGCTCGACGGTCGAAGGCGGCGATGTCTTCATAATCCACCCCCTGAATTGAAGAGTCGGTCACCGCATCTTCTCAGACGACCGCCGTGATGACGGCAAAGAGCCACGACCGATAGCCTTTTTGAATTCGCGGGAAACAGGAAGAACCTCACTTGCGAAACAACCGTCGTTTGCCCCCGCGCACACGGACTCCGGCGAATGTGCTCACCACGTTGGCACATGATGGAATGAGTACCCTACGGTGAATCTCATCCCACTGCCAGATGAAGCCCCTCTCTCGAGAACGGCATGCATGCACCTTCCCACGACCCCAACTCTCGCCACGCCTTGCCCTCTGGGCAACTTTAGAAGCTCTCTTATAATATGCCCGTCTTGGGATGTCAATATCCGCGCGGCGCACCTGGAGGCGCGCTTGCCAATGAGCGCACAGGTGTGCTACTTCTCCGACGACATTCATCGGGAGGGAGAGGGATGAGAGACGTGAGATCTCTTCTGCTGCTTCCACTGGTGATCTTCTCGACCGTCGCGAATGGGCGCGCGCCGTCGGCACCGACGCCCGGTCCCGCGCTTCTTGTCCTCAAGGCCGGCGCGCTCTTGGATGTCCGACAAGGACGCCTGCTCCCAAATCACGCGCTCCTCATCGAGGGGGATCGCATTAAGGAAGTGGGCCCGACTGAGGTCCTGCTCGCGCATGCTCCCCGGGGGACGCCCGTACTGGATCTCGACCGCCTGACGGTGCTGCCCGGGCTCATTGATGTGCACGTGCATCTGACGGCGAACCCTGAGCATGCGGGGTATCGGGCCTTGAGCGTCTCCGTGCCTCGCGAGGCGCTTCACGGCGCCGCCAACGCGTGGCGGACGCTCCAGGCGGGATTCACGACCGTGCGCAACCTGGGCGCTTCCGGCTACGCAGACGTCGCCCTTCGCGATGCGATCACTGAGGGCGATGTGCCCGGCCCACGTATGCTCGTCTCCGGTCCGGCCCTGGGCATCACCGGCGGGCATTGTGACAACAATCTGCTCGCTCCAGAATTCAAACATAAAGCCGAGGCGGTCGCCGATGGTCCCTGGGCCGCCCGCGCCAAGGTGCGCGAGGTCGTCAAGTACGGAGCCGATCTCATCAAGGTGTGCGCCACCGGCGGCGTCCTCTCCAAGGGCGATCACCCGGGGACCCAGCAATATACGTTCGAGGAGCTTCAGGCGATCGTCGAAGAAGCGCACAAGCTGGGTCGAAAGGTCGCTGCCCACGCGCACGGCGCTGAGGGCATCAAGGCCGCGATCCGCGCCGGAGTGGATTCCATCGAACACGCCAGCCTCATTGACGAGGAAGGCCTGCGATTGGCGAAAGAGCGTGGAACCTACCTGGTCATGGACATCTACAACGACGACTTCATCCTCCAGCACGGGGAACGCGTGGGCATGCTCCCGGAGGCGCTGGAGAAAGAACGACAGATCGGGCAGCTCCAGCGAGAGAATTTCGCGCGCGCGGTGCGCGCCGGCGTCAGGATCGCCTTTGGGACTGATGCCGGCGTCTATCCCCACGGCGATAACGCAAAGCAGTTCGCCTACATGGTCAAGTATGGGATGACGCCCCTGGACGCCATCCGCTCGGCGACGATCTGGGCGGCGGAGCTGCTCGGCTGGTCGGATCGCGTCGGCGCTCTCGAACCCGGAACATTCGCCGATCTCATCGCCGTCGAAGGGAATCCGCTGGAGGATATCACGCTCCTTGAGCGAGTCGCGTTCGTCATGAAAGGGGGTGTCGTCGTCAAGAACGGCCGGCGGTGAACGATCACCAGGTGTCCACGCCGGTCAGCTCCCGTAACAGGCCGACGAGCTGAGATCGCGCGTGGGCGGCGAGCGCGATGAACTGCTCCTCGCCCAAGTGCTCGCGCAGCTCTCCCAGGCGGCGGTCAATCGCTTGCGCGAGCGGAGATGTCGCCTCTGGCACCAAACGCTGGGCTTGGAAATAACAGGCCAGCGCGTGCCGATAGTTCGCCTGAGCCGCTTGCACCTGACCGAGTCCGAACAACAGTTCGGCGAGCAGGAAGCGATCTCCATCGGCGTGAGCCGCGCGTACCCCCTCGCTATAGGTGCTCGCCGCCTCGCCATACTTCCCCGCCAGGAAGTACGCGGACCCGAGACTCGTCAACACCAGCCGTCGCTCCCGGCGAAACTCTTCTCCTGCATGCCCCCGCACGCGCTCCAGCGCTTGCCGCAAGAGCGCGATGGCCGCCTCCGCACGCTCCCGATTCAACTCGATCGCCCCCGCCCCATACAGAGCCATGACTTCCAGGCGCGGTCGCCGCGCTCGCCGAGCCAGTTCGGCCGCCTCTCGAAAGTGGCGCACAGCCTCGTCGAAGCGATGCGCGCGCGCCAAGGCGCGCGCCAGATCAAAGAGCGTCTCCGCTTCAGCTCGCACATCGAGCAACTCGCGACGCAGCGCGAGCGCCCTGGTGAAGTACTCGATCGCCTGCTCCACCTGCCCCAGGGCCATGTGCGCGCGCCCGATGTTGTACGTCGTGTTGGCGACCCCCCGCTCGTCTTTCGCCTTCCGCCGCACCGAGAGCGCCTGCTCGTAAACGGCGAGCGCCTCCTGGGCCTGTCCCCGCGCGAGCAGACAATTCCCGAGGCCATTCAAGGCGTTCCCCTCGGCGCGCCGATGCTTCACCTTCCGCGAGAGATCGAGGACCTGCTGATACAGACGCTCGGCCTCCTCATTTCGCCCGAGCACATAATAGGCATACGCCATCTGATGCAAGACCTCGGGCTCCCCCTTTCGATCCTTGATCTCGCGCTTGATCTGCAGGGCGTGCGCGTAGACCTCCAGCGCCGACTCGGGCTTCCCCATCCGGAAGAGATACGTATCGCCGATGGCCATCAGCGTGAGGCTCATCCCCCGCCGATCGCGATGCCGACGCTGAAGGTGCAGGGCCTCGTCGTAGTAGCGAAGCGCCTCCTCGAAATCCCCAAGCTCGGCCAAACTCTCCGCCGTTCGATAGAGCGTGCGCAACCGCCGCGCGTAATCCTCGATGCGCGTCTCCACCTGCACCTCACGGAACGGTGGATCCGGCGGCCACGCCGGTTGCTGCGCCCCCCACCCGACGCCCGCTCCAACAAGGAACACCAACAGACCCTTCGCCCGCAACATCGAGCATATTTTACCACGAACGCCCACAGCGCGCGGATGGCGCCGACGTTCATCGCGAAACTGTCAGGACCTCCACCTCCGGCCCCGACAGCACGACGAAGTCATCCGGATCGCGCACGCGAGATGAAGCCAGCACTCGAATCCTCGAGCCGCGCGGAGCGATCCGCAAAGAGGCCCGCAATATCTCCCCCCTCCCGATGCCATCGGCGTAGAACGTGACGCTCGCCCCCTCGCGCCCCGATGAAGGCTCGCGCATGAATCCGAGGAAATCTCCAGGATCAATTCCGAGCACGTCGGCGCCCTCCACGCGCACGCGCACCTCGACAGCGCGCGACAGGAGGGCACTCTCCTGCAGACCCACATTCTCAACACGCACCCTGAGGAGAGAACCCGCGATCTCTCCCCTCACGCTCAGCTTCGGCTCCAGGACACCACCACGCACCAGGCGCGCCATCTGCGCCAGAGGGAGGCTGAGCTCATCATCCGCCGCACCGGAATACCAGAGGACGTAGCCGCGTCGCACCAGGCTCATCTGGGCTTCGAGCGCCTCCAGCTGACGACGCAGCGCCCGCGCCGTCGGGAGACGACAGGCGATCCGATCCCCCGGACGAAGGACGCGATCCCCCAGGCGAGAGGTCGCGCGCGCCACGAGCACAACGACGTACTCTCCGGCGAAATCCGTCGGGACGCGCATCCGCACCTCGGCGAGCCCGAGCGGATAGCTCTCCATGATCCGAAAGCCCAAGTGGCGCATGAGTCGAAGGGGAGCAACGTCGCGGAGCGAAGCGATCACCTTCCCGGCCGAATCGAGGAGGAAGCACCGCCCCTCTTCCCGCGCCTCGACATAAAAGGGAACGCCAAGCGGCTCGAAGCGACGCATCCACGATCCAATCTCCCGGACATCCACGCTCGGGCGAAGCGAGGCGAGATCTGCAGGGTTCTCTTCCGAGACCAAGCGCAGGAGATAAAAGTCGAGCCCCCGCACCAGCCCTGGGAGAGCGCGCTCCGACGCCCACGCCACCGGAATCGTCGCCGAGAGCGTCACCGGACGCGGCATGCGCGCTCGAAGGCGCTCAAGCACACGTCCATACCGCTCCATCGCTCCCCGCACGGGAATGTCCAGATGAATGCCTGAACAGGAGATGCCGGCCTTCTTCCCCCGATCCATGGCCTCCTGCAACAAAGTCACCACGGACTCAGCCAGTGAAGCTTCCGGCACCCGGGTGAAATTCTCGACAAAGCGCGTCGTGCCCCCGACCACGAAGACTCCATCGCCGCGAGGGAGCGAAGACGGGAATGCCGGCCCCACATGCCATCGCACGCGGTCGCCCTCGAGGTCGAGCTCCCCGATGGTGAAGAAGATGCGCTGCGGACCGATCGCCCGGAGCGCCTGTCCCTCCTCCCGGTCCGCCTTCCACGCCATCCGCCCGATCCATATGGCGCGCTCCAGTGGGCGCGACCGCTCAGACTCCGGCGGGGCGCACCCGCTCACGATGCCGAGGGCGAGCCCCCCCACAATAAGCCCTGTGAGACTGCAGCGCGCGCCTTTCGCCACCACATCGGATTATACCGCTGCTGGGTGCGCTGAGGCCTCTCGGACGTCCATCAGCCGGTGTCGCCCTTGTGCCCGGATACACGCCCCGGCCTCACCCCGCATCCCGGAGCGCGCCTCGCCTCAGCATGCGCCCACCGTTGACCCCCCATCGCCGAAGACGATCCGCACTCCAGGCCACCAGAAGCCATCCGGCGCAGATCGCCACAATGCCGAACGAGAACCACCGCCCATAAAGCCCCGTCGGGGAATACGGCTCCGTGATCTCATGGAGGTATTCACTGTTGGGCCAAACGCCCGCCTCGGCCAACTCGTGGAAGGCGTAGATGAGGATCTGCCCGACGAAGAGGAGAAGAAAGATGCTCGTCACCTGGAAGAAGAGTTTCAGATTGATGAGATGCCCGAAGCGTCCCCAGAGCAAGGCCATGAGGACCGCGGCGCCCAATCCCAGAACGGCTCCCCAGAAATACTCCCCACGAACCTGCATGAGCATGAGCGCCGTCTCCATTCCCTCGCGCGTGATCATGACGGTGGTGAAGGCGAACATCCCCAGCCAGGCCGCTCGCGGTGTCCGCCGCGTCGCGATCTCCTCGATCTGCCGGTGCATGATCTGCTTCAACCGCGGTGCCGTCCGCCACATGTGCACGACGAGCGTGGCGACCAGGACAGCGGCGATCACTCCGAAGATGCCCTCCCATAACGCCTGATTCACCCCCTGCAAGAGCCAGTAGCCGAGGACGGCACTCGTCACCGCGGAGAAGCCCACGCCGGCGTACACGGCCGGGATCAACCCGATCCGTCCCGTCTTTCGCAAATACGTCAGCGTGATGGCGACGATCAGAAACGCCTCGAACCCCTCGCGCAAGACGATGACAAAAGCCTGCGCCATCTCTCCCTCCTCCTTTCTCGACGCGGCCTCCCGACCGCGAGCGCAGGGAGTATAGCACAATCGAAAAGGGTTTTCAATTTCAGTCTCGGCGCAATGAGCGCCAGCCCGGGCTCTTCACATCGAAGATCAGACGGCAGAGAGCGCGGAGATCTCCGTCTCCGTCACGGAGAAGACCTCCATGCGCCCGAGCGCGCTTCCGACCAGACGAGGGATGTCCAGGCGCGCTTCGATGGCCTCCACGCGGTCCAGGCGAGCACGGGTCTCCGGATGGCGAGGCGCGAAGAGCACGCAACAATCCTCATGGGGGAGGATCGAAATCTCATACGTTCCGATCTCGCGGGCCAGCCGCACGATCTCCGCTTTATCCCAACCGATGAGCGGTCTCAAAATGAGCATCCGGGTCGCGGCCTCCACGCAGGCGAGATTCTCCATCGTCTGACTGGCGACCTGGCCGAGGCTCTCGCCGGTGACCAAAGCGCCATAGTGGTTCGCTTCGGCGAGACGTTCGGCCACGCGGTGCATGAAGCGGCGGAAGAGGATCGTCCACAAGGGCGGAGGCGCGCAGCGCGAGACCTCGACCTGAATCTCGGTGAAGTACGGCACGTAGATTGTGATCGGCTCGCCGCGCCATCGGGCGAGGACGCGTCCGAGCTCAAGCACTTTCTCCTTCGCC
The DNA here is from genome assembly GCA_002923315.1 of bacterium HR10. Taxonomy (GTDB): domain Bacteria; phylum Acidobacteriota; class Blastocatellia; order HR10; family HR10; genus HR10. The sequence continues at coordinate 138,390 of BEHM01000001.1, read as the reverse complement.
TTCTCGCCGACATAGGGCGGGCTATGGAAGTAGACGGCGTCTACGGCCACGCCGCGCTTCATCAGCATCCATCCGGCGACCGGACTGTCAATGCCTCCCGAGAGCAAGAGGAGGGCGCGGCCCGTGATGCCCACGGGCAGGCCGCCCGGCCCGGCGAGGCGTTCGGAGAAGAGGAAGACGCCTTCCTGTCGCACCTCGACCTCGAAGGTGACGTCAGGACGATGGACGTCCACGCGCAGCTCGGGCAGCGCGCGCAAGACGGCGCCACCCAACTCGCGATTGAGCTCCATCGAATTCAGGGGGAAGGCCTTGAAACTTCGACGCGCTTCGATCTTGAACGTTCGAGCTCCGCGCGCCCATGCGCGGCGAGCCATCTCGATCACGGCGTCCTGCATCCGCTCGAGCTCCGGCGGCACGACCAGCGCCACACTGAAGCTCTTGACGCCGAAGACCATCGAGAGGCGCTGGCAGAGCGCCTTCGGATCGCCCGAGGGATGGAGATAAATCCGCCCCCATTCGATCTGCACCTGGTCCTTCGAGAGCCCGGTCACCCGCCGGATGTTCTCAACCAGACGTCGCACGAACTCCGGGCGATTCTTCCCCTTGAGGCCGATCTCGTCGTATCGCACGAGGATGGTCTGCGTCATTGTCATGAAGTCCTCATCGCGCGCGTCCAGACCGCGCGGGTGATCGCATCGCCACCCGCTCCAGAGCGCGATGGAGGGCCTGGATCGCCCACTCGATGTCCTCCAGGGTCGTGTATCGGGAGAAGCTGAAGCGCAGGCTCGAATCAATGACCTCGGGGGGCAGGCGCATGGCTTCCAGGACATGACTGCGCCGACCTTTTCGACTCGCGCAGGCGGCTCCGGTGGAGACGAAGACCCCCTCCTCCTCCAGCGCGTGCAACAGGACTTCGGCCGGAATGCCCGGAAACGAGACGTTCACCGTCGTCGGCACGCTCGACGCAGGAGAATTGATGCGCGCTCCCGGGATCTGTCGCACCCCCTCGAGGAAGCGTTCGCGCATGCGGTGAAAGTGCGCGAGCTTCTCCTCCAGATTCTCGCACATCAACTCCAGCGCGCGCGCCAATCCGACGATCCCCGCGACGTTCTCCGTCCCCGAGCGCAATCCGCGCTCTTGCCCGCCGCCGGACAAAAGCGGCACAAGCCGTACGCCTTCGCGCACGACGAGCGCGCCCGTCCCCTTCGGGGCATGAATCTTATGCCCGCTGATCGTGTAGAGATCCACGCCCTGCAGATGCACCGGCACTTTCCCGATGGCCTGCACCCCATCGGAATGAACGACGATCTCTGGGTTTCGGCGCTTCACGCGCTCGGCGATCTCCGCGATGGGGAGGATCGTCCCCACCTCGTTATTGACGTGCATGATCGAGACCAAGATCGTCTCCGGTGTGAGTGCCGCTTCGACCGCCTCAGGCGTCACCGATCCGTGAGCATCCACGTCCAGATAGGTCACGCGGAAACCCTCGGCCTCCAGGTCGCGGCAGCTCTCCAGGACCGCCGGATGCTCGATCCGCGTCGTGACGATATGATTCCCCCGACGGCGCAACGCGCGGGCCGCGCCTTTGAGGGCGAGATTGTCCCCTTCGGTCCCACCCGAGGTGAAGACGATCTCGGTCTCCTTCACGCCCAGCAGGCGGGCGATCGTCGCGCGACTGGCGCGCACGGCGCGCTCGGCCTCGACACCCTTTCGATGCAGGCTCGAGGGATTGCCGAAATGCTCCCGCCAATATGGCGCCATCGCGTCCACGACTTCCGGAGCGACCGGCGTCGTCGCATTGTTATCGAGATAGACTTCGCGTCGCATAGGGAGATAGTTTAGCCCATCCAGCAGACGTCGGAGAAGCGGACAGCCCACTCACGCGCCCAGGGATTCAGCCATGCGCTCCTGGGGCAAGCACGTTCGAAGGAACTCCGGCAGCGCGTCCCATCGCTCCACCGGAGGGATCACGTGCAGACCCGCCACATGCGGGCGCAGCGCCGCGATCAGCTCGCGGGCGATGCGCAACCCTTCGGTCGCCTCGTCTCCCTGCGCGCGATGCAGGCGACGACGAAGGGCCTCGGGGATCGTGATCCCCGGCACCTCATGATGCAAGAATTCGGCATGCCGCGCGCTCTTCAAGGGCAGAACCCCCACCAGGATCGGCAGGCGGAATCCGGCGATGCGCTTCAAGAAGACATCGAATCGCTCCAGGTCGAAGACCGGCGTCGTGACGATGAAATGGGCTCCAGCCTGCACGCGCTCCTCGAGCTTTCGGAGTTCGGCTTCGAGATCGTCGGCTCCGACCTGGACGAGCACGCCCACGCGAAAATCCGTGGGGGTTCCGATGTCGTTCCCCATCAGCGTGCGCCCGCGATTCAGGCCCTCGATGATCTTCACCAAGCCCGTCGCGCTCACGTCATGCGCCGAAGGCGCGCGCGGCAATTCCCCCACACTCGCGGCCTCTCCTGTGAGGGCCAGAATATTGCGAACGCCGAGCACGGCCGCTCCCAGCAGCTCCGAGTGCACCATCGCGAGCGTGCGATCGCGGCAGGAGAGATGCCAGATGGCCTCCACGCCCGCCTGCGTCTGCACCACATGGGCGAAGACCAGACCCGACAAGCTCACGCGCGCTCCCGGCGGATCGTGGATGCTCACCGCGTCCACGCCACAGCGCGCGAGTTGACGGATCATCGCGATCTCCGCACGATAGTCCACGCCACGAGGGGGATGCACCTCGACGGTCACGACGAACTCGCGACCGAGCCGCTCGCGGAAGCGCGCCGGAAGCGAAGCGGTCGAAGGAGCGCCCGACGCCGCCTCCCCGCTGACGGAGACGACGAGGCGCTGTCGCACACGTCGGGGGACCTGACCTCGAACCACGGCGCTCATGGCGCGAATATGCTCGGGCGTCGTCCCACAACATCCGCCGAGGATATTGGCGCCGGCCTCGACGAAGCGACGCGCGTACTCGCGCAAGTATTCCGGAGAAGAGAGATAGATCGTCCGCCCGCCGATGAACTGCGGCACTCCGGCATTCGGCATGATGGAGATCGGCAGCTCGGTCGTCGTCAGGAAGTCGACGATGATGTCGTAGGTCATCTGCGGCCCGCTGCAATTGACGCCCACGACATCGGCATCGGCCGCCGCCAGCGCCTCCAACGAACGCCGCAGGTCATCTCCGAATTTCGACTTCCCATCCTCCAGGAACGTCATCTGCGCGATGATCGGCGTCGTGGGCGAGACCGTCCGGGCCGCGCGCACGGCTTCGAGCGCCTCCAGCAGACTCGGGTGCGTCTCGATGATGATGACATCCACGCCCTCGTCCACGAGGATCCCGATCTGCTCCACATACGCCGCCGAGAGGTCGGCCAGCGTGAGATTCCCATAGGGTTTGACCAGAGCCCCCAAAGGCCCGACCGAGCCCGCGACAAAGACCTCCTCCCCGCTCATCCGAACAGCCTCGCGCGCGATCCGCACGGCCGCGCGATTGATCGCCTCCAGCTCCGACTCCAGTCCGTACTCGGCCAGACGCAGCCGGTTCGCCAAAAACGTGTTCGTCTCAATCACCTGCGCTCCCGCTCGAATGTATTCGAGATGGATCTCCCGAATCAGCTCAGGACGCGTGAGGTTCTGCTCCATGAGCGCCTTGGGTTCGATCCCGCGCGCCAACAGCAGCGTCCCCATGGCCCCATCGGCCAGGAGCACCTCGCGATGCAACCGGTCCAGAAACGTCGCGCTCATCGCTTGTCATTGTACCGAAGGCCTCACCGCTTGGCCACGCTTTCGCGCGTCCCCTCGGGGTTCACCCCCTCGCGCGCCTTCATCCGTCCAGCCGGAGGTCATGCGCGAGACCGCGCGGAGCGAAATACGCCAGGTGCGATCGGCACGCGCTGCGGCAATCGCTCGCGCCGAAGGCGGGCACACACCCATCGGCCACCGCCATCACGCATTGATTCACAAGACACTCGCGCGCGGCATCGCCGGGGATCACGATCACGCCGATCGGGCGCGCCCATCGGCACGCGAGCAAATAATCCACATGCCACCGCTTCGGCTTCCGGCGCCGAAGGTGCCGCGCCAGACGAGCTCGAAGACCGCGCGCAGCCCGCCCCGTGTAGACGTAGATGCCGGGGACGAAGGTGAGCACGCCGAGCCCACCGACGCGGATCCGCGCCTCTCGCTCAAGACGCACGATCACGCAGTACACCCCACTTTCTCCCCTCATCGAGCGAACCCCACGCGCATCGTCTCGACGAAGGTGCGGCTGAAGGAGCGAGGATGGGCGCGCCGACGCGGCGCCTTGGACCGAGGGGAACGCGCGGGCTCAGCGACGCGTTCCACACGATCACCTGCGCGAGGAACCCCCGAGCGCACGAGCACCGCCTGTCCACCTCGCCAGAGCCGGTAATTCTCGAAACGAACAGGCAAGCCCCGGCTCCGTATCGGATCCGGTCCGTCCATGACTTGGAAGTGCAGATGCGGCTGAGCGCTCGTCCCCGAATTCCCGCATTCGGCGATCACCTGGCCGCGCCTCACCCGATCCCCCCGCTTCACGCGAAGCGAGCCGCGCCGCAAATGCGCGAGCAAGCTGAATTCACCGTGGCCGTGATCAATGACGATGTAGTTCCCGAAGAGCTGGCGCGGATTCTCCACCGCGGGATGCGCGAACCGCAAGCGCGTCATGACGGGCGGACGATCCGGTTCCCCATCCACTGCGCGCACAACGGTGCCATCGGCCGGCGCGAGGACCGGGCGACCGAAGGCGTGAAAATCAGCGAGTCGCTCGGACGTCGTGGATCGCCCCAGCATCACCGGCGCGCGCGGGGTCCTCGCCGACCTCCGCCCAGATCCAGCAGCGGCGCGCGCCTTGGGCGGAGGGCGACCGCTCTCCCCTCGCTCATAGACGAAATCGTACGCGAAGGCTTGCGCATCGGCCCGCTGCCGATGTCCCTCGAAGACGTCGTGCCCGCGCCAGACGCGCCAGACGCCGCGGAAGGGGAGCGTGAAGCGCGTCTTCTGCACATAGCGAACCAATCGGACGCGATGCGTCTGCTGAAATGTGTGCTCCCCTATGCGGAAGACGAACGTGTACGCGATCTCCTCGGGCGCTCCCTCAGCGCGATGCCCGGCATGATCGCGCCATCGCGCGGACCCCTTCGGCGGCAGGCGCGTCGTCCCGCTCTCGAAGGCGCGCGCGATGGCCGCGGCATCGAGCCGCGCCTCCTCGACCACACGCCCGCGACCCACATACCGGACGCGAACGTCCAGAAGTTCCACCTCGACGTCATGCGGATTCGCGAGGATGAGATGATAGTGCCAATTCTGATCCCCCTCTCGAACTTCCACGAACACCGGATCCGGCTGCGTGCGAATGCGCAAGGCGCGCTCGCCCGCGGGCTCGGCGATGATCTCCGGCGAGAGCGCGCGTGGATCGGCATCTGGGACACCCGTCCCGAAGATGCGGAACGTCTCGACCATGAGGCGAAAGGCCGGAAGGTACGCGTCATATTTCGGCTTCGGCGCGGTGTACACGAGCAGATAGACGAAGCCCTGATGGACGATCGTATATCGGGTCACACGTTTCTCTCGTCCCTCGAAGGTCACCAGGTGAGCCGCGGCTCCCGAGAGAGTGAGCACGCGCTCTTCGTGAATCGTCAAGCCGCCGAAGATCGTCGCCAGCGCGCCACGGTCCATGTCGAAGAGTTGCCGGGGGTGAAGAGCGAGATCGGGCACGGGATCGAACATGTTCAGGACGGCCATGACCTCCGGGGCATCCAGGGCCGTGAAGACGGCGGCCTCGCTCCCGGAGCCGGATTGCACCTGGAGGCGCCACTTCTCGGGCGAGTAGTAGAGCGAGCACCGATGCCGCTCGTTCACGTACCGCTCAAACCGCTCTTCGCTTCGTTCGAGGCGCAGGGGAGCGAGTCCACCGAGGAAGACGAGCAGGAGACTGAGGCTGCGGCTGATTGCGCTTGTGGCGAACATCATTTAAGGCAACGCGCCGCGATCAATCTTCAGGATGGTGTGCAGAAGCACAGTCGCGCCATTGGCCAGATCTTCCGGACGCGTGTATTCCCGAGGCGAATGGCTGATGCCCCCGACGCTCGGGATGAAGATCATCCCCGTGGGCGCAATCCGCGCCATGTTCTGCGCGTCGTGTCCGGCGCCGCTCGGCAGGACCAGGAAGCGAAGGCCGAGCTCACGGGCCACTTCGGCGATCAGCTCGCGCACGCGCGCATCGGTCGGGATCGGAACGGCTGTGGCCGCTATCGGCGTGAAGGTGATCGTCACACCGCGCCGTTGCTCGATGGCGCGCGCTTCATCGCGGATGCGCTCAAAGAGCTGCGCGATCTTCTCGGCCGAGAGGTCACGCAGCTCCAGGCTCATCTGGACGCGCCCGGGGATGACGTTCGGGGCGCCGGGCTCAGCCGTGATCCGACCGACGGTCCCCACCTGGCGCCCGGGCACGCTCATCACCACGCGATTCACGGCGAGGATCAATTCAGCGGCCGCCACGAGTGCATCGCGCCGCTGATTCATCGGCGTCGTCCCCGCGTGGTTCGCGAAGCCCTCGATGATGACATCCCATCGGTTAATGCCGACGATCCCCTCCACGACGCCGATCGGCACGCCTTCGGCTTCCAGCGTCCCTCCCTGCTCCACATGCAATTCGAGGAAGGCCTTGATCTCCCCGGGACGGCGCGCGGCTTCGGCGAGGCGATCCGGGTCCCCGCCGATCGCGCGAAGGCCTTCGCGCACGGTTTTTCCACTCTGGCTGACGATCTGCAGCGCCTCCGGCGTCAAGGCGCCGATCATCGCGCGACTGCCAAACAGCCCTCCCTCCTCGGCCGCGAAGACGACGACCTCCAGCGGATGTCGCGTCCTCACGCCATGCGCGCTCAGGACTTCGATGACCTCGATCGCCCCGATGACGCCGACGACCCCATCGTATCGCCCGCCGTTGGGGACGGAATCAATGTGTGAGCCGAAGACAATCGGCGGCAGATGAGGCTCGCGACCTTCTCGACGCCCGATGATATTGCCTCCCGGATCCACGCGCACGGTGAGGCCCGCCTGGCGCATGAGCGCGATGATGTAGGCCCGTCCTTGAAGATCCGCCTCGCTGAACGCCAAGCGGCTGACGCCACCGCGCGGATCCCGACCGAATTCGGCCAGGCGCAAAATGCGCTCCTCCATCCGCGCGCCGTTGGCGCGAAGCATCGGCGTTTGTGCCTGGAGCGCCGGCGACAGAGCCCCGCCCCGTCCCATCAGCGCGACGAGCACCAGCACGCTCCCCAGTTGGAACGAGCGAATACTCATGGTCTCCTCCCAAACCATCGCCGCGTGGCGCGTCTTCCGGAGAAGCCGCGCGAGCGGCCCGCTGTCCGTCAGCGCCGATCACCGCTGCGCCGTCCGACGCCGATAAAGATGTGGACTCACGCCGAGGAAGGCCTCAGCGGCTTCCATGAGCGTCTCCGAGAGCGTGGGATGCGGATGGATCACTCGCTCCAGGTCCGATGCGCGCGCGCCCATCTCGATGGCCAGAACGCCCTCGGCGATCAACTCCCCCGCGCCCACGCCCACGATGCCGACGCCCAGAACGCGCTCCGTCTCTGGATCGAGGATGAGCTTCGTGACGCCCTCCGGACGATCTATGGTCACCGCGCGCCCGGAAGCGGCCCACGGGAATCGCGCGACCGTGATCGGACGATTCTCCTGCCGCGCCTGCGTCTCCGTCAGTCCGCACCACGCGATCTCCGGATCGGTGAAGACGACGGCTGGGATCGCGCGCGGCTCGAATGCAGTCGCGCGACCGGTGATCGCCTCGATGGCCACGCGCGCTTCGTGCATGGCCTTGTGCGCGAGCATCGGCTCGCCGACGACATCCCCGATGGCGAAGATCGTCGGCTCGCTCGTGCGCCGCTCGGCGTTCACGCGAATGAAACCACGGGCATCGCGCTCCACGCGCGTGCACTCCAGCCCGAGCTCGTGCGCGTTCGGCTTCCGCCCGACACAGACGAGGACCTTATCGAAGACGCGCTCAGTCGGAGGCGGGACGGCCTGTCCCCCCACGCCTTCCAAGCGCACGCGAACGCCTTCGGCCTCCTCCCGCATCTCGGCGACGGTCGTCTTGACGAGCACCGCTTCAAAGAGCGTCTCCAGGCGCCGCGCCAGGACCGACGCGAGATCGCGATCCACGCCGGGCAGAATCCCCGGCATCATCTCCACGAGCGTCACGCGCGCGCCAAGGTGCGCATAGACCGTGCCGAGTTCGAGCCCGATGTATCCCCCGCCGATCACCAACAGCGTGCGCGGAATATCCTCCAGCTCCAGAGCCCGCGTCGAATCCATGATGCGGGGGCTTGCGAACGAGACGCCCGGCAACTCCGCCGGCCGCGATCCCGTCGCGAGGATCGCATGCTGAAAGCTCACGCGTTCGGCCTCTCCGGCATCGGTCTCCACCTGCAGGGTTCGCGCATCCAGCAAGCGCGCGCGTCCGCGCAGGTAGCGAACGCCGCGCTGCTCGGCCAAGAGCCGCAACCCTCCGGTCAATCGCTCCACGACGCTGCGCTTCCACGCGCGCAGGCGCTCCAGGTCCACCCGCGGCGGAGGGAAAGTGATCCCCCACGCCTGGGCCTCTCGCACTTCGGCGAGCACGCGCGCGACATGCAACAACGCCTTCGAGGGGATACATCCGACGTGCAGGCAGATGCCGCCGGGCGCTGGCTCTTGACCAATCAGGGTCACCGAGAGCCCCGCGTCCGCTGCGCGGAAGGCCGCGACATACCCCCCCGGCCCACTGCCCACGACCGCAAGCTGCGTCGAACTCGTGCGCTCCATACTCGATAGCTCCTCATGGGCGATCGCCTCGGCGCACAGTGAGCGAACATACGCCATCTCCTGCGAGATGGCAAGAGGCACCCGCTCCGCCATATGGCGAGATCACGCCAGCATGGGGATCTTCACGCCCTTCGCTCGCGCTGTCGCGATCGCCTCTTCGTACCCAGCGTCGGCATGGCGCGCGATGCCGATCCCCGGATCGTTCGTGAGGACACGCTCCAGCCGCAGGGCGCCTTCTCTGGTCCCATCGGCGACGATCACCTGCCCCGCATGCAAGCTGTAACCGATACCCACCCCGCCACCATGATGAAAGGCGACCCAGGACGCCCCCGAGGCCGTATTGAGCAAGGCATTGAGGATCGGCCAATCGGCGATGGCATCGCTGCCATCCTTCATCCCCTCGGTCTCGCGATATGGAGAAGCGACTGACCCGCAATCCAGATGATCGCGCCCGATGACGATCGGCGCCGCCAACTTCCCCTCGCGCACCAGCTCGTTGATCGCCAAGCCGAATGCCGCGCGCTCTCCATAACCGAGCCAACAGATGCGCGCCGGCAGCCCCTGAAATCGCACCTTCTCGCGCGCGAGCGTGATCCAGCGGCGCAAGATGCGATCCTCGGGGAATAGCTCCAGCACCAAGTCATCCGTCTTCCGAATATCCTCGGGATCCCCCGAGAGGGCGACCCACCGGAATGGCCCGCGCCCCTGGCAGAAGAGCGGCCGAATATAAGCGACCACAAACCCGGGGAATTCGAAGGCCTCCCTGACGCCCGCCAGCTCCGCCTGCTTCCGGATGTTATTGCCGTACTCGAAGGTGACGGCCCCCTGACGCTTGAGGGCGAGCATAGCCTCGACATGCCGCGCGATCGAGTCATAGGCGCGCCGGATATAGTCCTGCGGATTCGTGCGCCGCAAGGTCGCGGCCTCGTCCACACTCAAGCCCGCCGGGATGTAGCCGTTCAACGGATCATGCGCGCTCGTCTGATCGGTGAGGACGTCGGGCACAATGCCGCGGCGCACCAACTCGGGCAGAACCTCGGCGCAATTCCCCACCAGTCCCACCGAGAGCGCTTCGCCCCGCGCTTTGGCGTCCAGAACCCACCGCAGCGCCTCATCCAGATCGAAGGTCATGCGGTCGCAATAGCCCGTTCGGATCCGCCGCTCGATGCGCGCCGGATCCACCTCGATGCCCAAGTACGCCGCCCCGTTCATCGTGGCCGCCAGCGGTTGCGCGCCCCCCATTCCGCCCATCCCCCCAGAGACGACAAGCCGCCCGCGCAAATCCCCGCCGAAATGGCGTTCGGCCACGGCCGCGAACGTCTCGAACGTGCCCTGCACGATGCCCTGCGTCCCGATATAAATCCAACTCCCGGCCGTCATCTGCCCGTACATGATGAGTCCCAGGGCTTCCAATCGCAGGAATTCCTCCAGCGTCGCCCAATGCGGCACGAGATTCGCATTGGCGATGAGCACGCGCGGCGCCCACTCATGCGTGCGAAAGATGCCCACGGGCTTCCCCGATTGCACGAGCAACGTCTCATCATTCTCCAACTCGCGCAGGCAGCGGACGAGCGCATCGAAACATTCCCAGTTGCGCGCCGCTTTTCCCGCTCCCCCGTAGACGATCAATTCCTCGGGTTTCTCCGCCACCTCAGGATCGAGATTATTCATCAGCATGCGCAAAGCGGCCTCCTGATGCCATCCCTTGCACGTGAGCTCGCGACCGCGTGGGGCTCGAACGATTCGCGATGTCATGGCTCCCCCCTCCTCGGCTGAAGTCTCACCGCACCTTCCCCAAGTATATCACCGCCTGAACGCGCGTGAATATCGAGAGCGAGAGAGCTGAGCCCTCGCGATGCCCGACACGTGGTCAGGCGAGGGCGCGCATCGCCTCGCGCACGGCCTCGAGCGTCGCCTCGATCTCCGTCTCCTCGTGCGCCGCGCTCACGAAAGCCGTCTCAAACGGCGATGGGGGCCAGTAGACCCCACGCTCCAAGAGGATGCGGAAGAATCGTCGAAATCGCTCGCGATCGGTCGTCGCGGCCGATGTCCAATCGGTGACCGCGCGATCGGTGAAGAAGACCGTCAGCATCGAGGCGATGTGATTCACGCGAACGGGCACGCCGCACCGCTCCGCCTCCGCCGCGATTCCCTCGGCCAAGCGCGTCGTCAGACGCTCAAGCCGCGGATAGAGCGTCTCCCGCTCGCGCTTCAGCACGCGCAGTGTCGCCAGCCCGGCCGCCATCGCCAGCGGATTCCCCGAGAGCGTGCCCGCGTGATAGACGGGGCCTTCCGGAGCGAGCCAACGCATGATCTCCTCCCGTCCGCCGAACGCCCCTACGGGCAAACCACCGCCGATGATCTTCCCCAAGCAGGTCAGATCGGGACGGATGCCGTAAAGCCCCTGCGCCCCGTGATACCCCACGCGAAATCCCGTGATCACCTCATCGAAGATGAGCAGCGCGCCGCGGCGTTCCGTCAGCTCGCGCACCTTCGACAAGAAACCGGGCTTCGGCAGAACACATCCCATATTCCCCACGATGGGCTCGATGATCACACAGGCGATGTCCTCCCCATGTGCCTCGAAGGCTTGTTCCAGAGCGCGTTCATCGTTGAAGGGAAGGACGAGCGTCTGCGCCGCCACGTCGGGCAGGACGCCGGGGCTGTCGGGCAGTCCCAGGGTCGCGACACCGGAACCCGCGCGCACCAGAAGCGGATCGGCGTGGCCGTGATAACACCCCTCGAATTTCACCACCTTGCGGCGTCCGGTGAAGGCGCGCGCCAACCGAATGGCGCTCATCGTCGCCTCCGTGCCCGAACTGGTCATCCGCACCTTCTCGATCGAAGGGAGCGCTTCGCGAATCTCCTCGGCCATCTCGACCTCCAGCACTGTCGGCGCCCCATACGACGTCCCCTTGCGCACCGCCTCCTCCACCGCGCGAACGACCTCCGGATGCGCATGGCCGAGGATCATCGGCCCCCATGATCCCACGTAGTCAATGAACCGGTTCCCATCCACATCTTCCAGATAGGCGCCGCGCGCCGAACGGATGAAGAGCGGCTCTCCGCCGACGGCCCGAAAGGCGCGCACCGGACTATTGACCCCGCCGGGGATCACCATCATGGCTCGATGAAACCATTCGACCGAGTGCGCTCGCGAAAACTCCTGCGCCATGCTCCCCTCCCCTCACGCCTTGTGGCGATCGAACAGTAGTCTATCCGCCCTCGAAGTCCCGTGCAATCTCTGGGTCTGAGAGATTGCCGAGCCCTGCGCCCAACGGGGATAATTGAGGAGCGGCAAAACACCATGGGAGGAGGCGCGGTGATGAACCAATTCTCAATGCGGCACCTCATGCTCATCGGGATCCTCTCGGGGGTGATCGCCGTCGGCTTGTTCGTCGGATATCAGCGCTGGGTAGATCGGCCGGCGCGTCTATTCGGCTCTCCTCCGAGCTTCGACCGCCCACAAGCCTCGTCGGGTCCGGCGACGCTCACCGAGGACGAGCGGAACAACATCGAGATTTACAAGGCCGTCTCACCCGGCGTCGTCAACATTCGCACCGTCACGCTCGTGCAAGATTTCTTCGCCGTCTATCCTGAGGAGGGGAGCGGTTCCGGCTCGATCATTGATGACCAGGGGCACATCCTGACGAACTATCACGTCATCGAGGGTGCGCGGCAACTGTTCGTCACTCTGGCCGATGGCAGCGAATATCGCGCGACGCTCATCGGCGGCGATCCCGACACGGACCTGGCCGTGATCAAGATCAATGCGCCGCGCGAGAAGCTGACTGTCGTCCCCATGGGCGACTCGGATAAGTTGGCCGTCGGGCAGAAGGTCCTGGCCATCGGGAATCCCTTCGGCATCGGTCAGACGCTCACCCGAGGGATCATCAGCGCCCTGGGGCGTCCCTTGCGCGCCGAGAACGGGCGCCTCATCGAAGGCGCTATCCAAACCGACGCTTCGATCAACCCGGGGAATTCCGGCGGGCCGCTCTTGAACTCGCGCGGAGAGATGATCGGCGTGAATACGGCTATCCTCTCCCCGTCACGCGGGAGCGTGGGGATCGGCTTCGCCATCCCGATCAATCTGGCGCGGCGCATCGTCCCCGATCTGATCGCCTACGGGCGCGTGCGCCGACCCTGGCTGGGCATTGATGTCTTCCCGATCCCCGTCTCCGCACTGGCCGATGAGCTGGGCCTCCCCGTGCGCTCCGGGGTGATGGTCTCGCAGGTCATCTCCGGAGAGTCGGCGGATCGAGCGGGAATTCGCGGCGGGAACCAGCCGGTGCGCATCCGCGGCCGCCTCTTCTACCTGGGCGGCGACATCATCTATGAGATCAACGGGGAGCGGATCAACTCCGTGGATGACATCTCGCGCATCCTCACGCGCTTTCGCCCCGGCGATACCATCACGGTCACCATCTATCGAGGCCGACAGCGGATGACGCTCTCGGTGAAGCTGACCGAGAAACCGGCGAATCTGTGAGCTCCTCGACCGAGGGCTGCCGGAGAGAGCGCACACCGTTGATCCCGCGCCGCGCTTCCTCGCCGCAGCGCTGCGTTCGGCCACGTGCGCCGCTCCCGGCCCACTACACCACATCGTAGCGCACGGTGACCCAGCGCCAGCGGACGTCGAAGCGCCAGAGGCCGACCGCGCGAGCGTAGGCGAGCGCGTGTTCGAATTCCCACGAGGTGATCCGACGATTGATCTCCCGAAAGCGATCGTCCGTGCGCGCCTTCCAAGCGGGATGGTATTGGTCCATGATGTTGACGTAGGTATCGCGAGAGACCTCCTCGGCCAGGTAGCGCAGGATCTCGCGCGTATCCTCCAACAGTCCCGGCATGACCAGATGGCGCACCAGAACTCCCCGTCGCGCCAGCCCATCTTCATCCACGCGCAGTTCGCCCACCTGTTCGTGCATGGCGCGGATCACGCGGCGCGCGACCTCGGGATAATCGCGCGCGAGCAAATACTTGCGCGCGTGCTCGGGATGCCATAGCTTGAAATCGGGCATATAGATGTCCACGACGCCGTCCATCAAGCGCACACTGTCGAGGCTATCGTAGCCGCTCGTGTTATACACCAAGGGCACGCGCAACCCCCGCTCGATGGCCAGCGGTAACGCTTCCAGAATCTGCGGCACCACGTGCTCCGGCGTCACGAAGTTGATGTTGTGACACCCCTGCTCCTGTAAGCGCAACATGAGGGCGGCCAGCTCCGCGGGCGTGACCTCCTCCCCCTCCCCCAATTGGCTCGTCTCCCAATTCTGGCAGAAGACGCAGCGGAGGTTGCAAAAGGCGAAGAAGATGGTCCCCGATCCGTTCCATCCCCGCAGGCAATCCTCCTCGCCGAAGTGCGGGAAGGCGCTGGAGACGCGCGCCCAGCGGCCGCTGCGACAGACGGCGAACTTGTTCTCCAACCGATTCACCCGGCAATCGCGCGGGCACACGGTGCAGGCGCGCAGCAGCTCGCGCGCTTGTTCCACCTTCTCCTTCAAGCGCCCCTCCTCATACGTGCGGAGGTACGCGGGGACGAACTCTCGACGCGGGAGGAGGAAGCGCCCATCACCATGCAGCTCGCGCGGGACGGTTGTCCATCTCGCCCACATAGTCCCCTCACAACAGCTCCGGGACGATCATCCACCGGAGGCGCCACCTCGCCCCCTCCCGCCGCAAGCAGACGAGGCCGCCCATTTGGAAGGCGATGAGCCCTTCGGAGATCGTCCCCTCTGAGAGCAAGCGCGCGCTCAACCGATCCAGATGCGGCAGATGTCCGACGAGCATGAGGTCCTCGCTCTCGGCGCGCACTCGCTCGATCCAGAGCGCCGGATCGGCCAGCGGCTCCAGCCCTTCGGTCGCGCGGCATCCCTCGCGGGGATGGAGCACGTCGGCCAGGACTTCCGCCGTTTGTTCAGCGCGCGTCTTGCCACTGTGATAGATGACGCGGAGTGGCGGCAGCGGATGCGCGTGCAGGAACGCCGCGATCTTGCGAATATCCGCCCATCCCTTCTCGGTCAACGGGCGCGCGGGATCCTCCTCCTCGCGCTTCGCCTCGGCATGTTGCACGAGGTAGAGATTCATGCCGATCCCTCCCTTCATCGTTCTCGAACGCTCGCCACGCTCTCGGCGTACGTGAGCACGCGACCTCCGTGTTGGGCCTGAAACGCCCGCGCATCGGATTCGCGCGCGAAGGCGATCAGACTCGGCAAGCACCGATCCCAGTGCCGCTCATACACGACGCCCGGCTCGCGCAAGGGCGCGGGGCGGCAACACGTCATCACCTCGCTCCCCTCCACGTAGACGGCCCGCTCCGCGGCGATCCGCCGTCCGGAGGTGAAATCCGTCGCCCAGGCCGCGCGCACGCGCTCGGGCGCCTGCAACCGAGCGTGGAGGCCGCACCGCGGGCAGCAGGTCGGCTCGCGCTGGCCATCCTCCAGTTGGAGCACGAACATCTGCCCAGGATGAACCGAGCGACCGCAGACCCGACATAGTGGCGCGCGCCCTTGCAGCACGTGGGAGACGGCGAAATACCCGCCGATCCCGACGGCCAGGATCAGGACGATGCCGCCCAGAGCTGTGCGCCGTCGCACGGTCCGCCCTCCACGCGCGATCCGAGGGGAATTATACGCCGCATCCCCCGCTCAAGGGGAGAGCACAGATGCCCCTTCGATTGGTGGAGAAATCCCGCGATCGGTGCTAAACTAGCTGCCTCTCCGCGAAGGAGGGTCTCGCCGACGATGCGAGCGGACATGAGCCTTGAGGAGCAACTCGCTTATCTGAAGCGCGGCGTTGTGGACCTGATCCGTGAGGAGGACCTGCGGCGGAAGTTGGAGCGCTCGCGGGAGACGCGACGTCCGTTGCGGGTGAAGCTCGGCGCCGATCCCACGGCCCCTGATCTGCACTTGGGGCATACGGTCGTGCTCCGCAAGCTGCGCCACTTCCAGGAGCTCGGGCACACGGTCATCTTCCTCATCGGCGACTTCACGGGCATGATCGGCGATCCGACTGGACGTTCGGCCACGCGCCCGCCGCTCTCGCGCGAGGAGATCCAGGCCAATGCCGAGACGTATAAGCAGCAGGTCTTCAAAATCCTCGATCCCGAACGGACGGTGATCGAGTTCAACTCCCGATGGCTCGGCGCGTTGCGGAGCGAAGACTGGATCCGCCTGACGGCGAAAGTGACCGTCGCGCAGATCCTCGAGCGCGACGATTTCCAGAAGCGCTTGCGCGAGGGCTCACCGATCAGCCTCCACGAATTGCTCTATCCCGTCGCGCAAGCCTACGACTCGGTCGTGCTGCAGGCGGATGTCGAGCTAGGGGGGACGGATCAGAAGTTCAACTTGCTGCTCGGGCGCGATCTGCAGCGCGAGTTCGGGCAAGAGCCGCAAGTCGCCATGACGGTGCCCCTGCTCGTGGGCACCGACGGCGTGCAGAAGATGTCGAAGTCCTACGGGAACTACATCGGCATCACGGAACCCCCGGATGCGATCTACGGCAAGGTCATGTCCATCTCGGACGAGCTGATGTGGACATATTATG
Organism: bacterium HR10; assembly: GCA_002923315.1. Classification (GTDB taxonomy): domain Bacteria; phylum Acidobacteriota; class Blastocatellia; order HR10; family HR10; genus HR10. Next base: position 122,004 of record BEHM01000001.1, on the reverse strand, counting down.
AGGTGCTCACGGATGTCCCCGCGGAGGAGCTGGCCCGCTGGCGCGCTGAGGCCGAAGCGGGGCGCGTGAACCCGCGCGACCTGAAGGCGCAATTGGCGCGCCGTCTGGTGGCGGAGTTCCATTCCGAAGAGGCCGCGCGCCGTGCCGAAGAGGAGTTCAACCGCATCTTCCGGGAGCGGGGCCTGCCGAGCGAGATTCCGGTCGTCCACCTTCCAGCGTCGGTCGGGGATCACGTGGAGCTGGCGCGCGTGCTCGTCCATTCGGGCCTGGCTCCCTCCATGCGCGAAGCGCGCCGCCTCATCGAGCAAGGCGGCGTGCAGGTGGAGGGAGAGCGCATCACCGATCCCCGCGCGCGGATTCTGGTGAAACCGGAGTTCGTGCTGCAGGTGGGCAAACGCCGATTCGTGCGCGTCCGCAGTCGGGAAACACCGAGTCCCACATCCACATGATTCCCCCTCAGGAGGTGATGAGGATGACAAGACTCACGCTTGTGCTCGCCCTCTTCCTCATCGGGAGCGCGATCCCGCTGGCCGACACCCCGCAGCAGCCGCCCTCGGAGGAGAAGCTCTGGGCGGAAGCGTTGCGCCTCCACCGGGAGGCCATCGTCGTGGATACTCATTCGGATGTGACCTCGCGCATGCTCGACGAAGGCTTCGATATCGGCCGGCGGGCGAACGATGGACACATGGACATCCCCCGCATGAAGGAGGGGGGCATTGACGCGCAGTTCTTCGCCATCTATGTCGCCGCGCGCTATGCGCGCGAAGGCGGCGCGGCTCGCCGCGCGCTCGATATGATTGACGTCGTCTATCAAGCCCTGGAGCGGTATCCGAATGACCTGGAATTGGCGCTCTCGGCCGAGGATATTCGCCGCATCGCCCGCTCGGGGAAGATCGCCGTGCTCATGGGGATCGAAGGGGGGCATGCCATCGAGGACAGCCTCGGCGCACTGCGCATGTTCTACCGGCTGGGCGTCCGCTACATGACGCTCACGCATACGAACACGAACAATTGGGCCGACTCCTCCGGGGATGCGCCTCGCCACAACGGGCTCACGGACTTCGGCCGTCAGGTCGTCCGGGAGATGAATCGGCTCGGCATGCTCGTGGACATCTCTCATGTCTCGGATAAGACCTTCTACGACGTCCTGGAGACGACGCGCGCCCCGGTGATCGCCTCTCACTCCTCGGCGCGCGCGCTCACGAACATCCCGCGCAATATGAGCGATGACATGCTCCGCGCGCTGGCGCGAAACGGCGGCGTCGTGATGGTCAACTTCGGCTCCTGGTTCGTGGACCAGAACTATGCGGAGGCGGAGGCCCAGCGGCGCGAGCGCCTGCGCCCGCAGCTGGAGGCCTTGCGCGCGCGCTATGCGACCGATCCCGTTCGACTCCGTCAGGAGACCGAGCGACTCCTTCGCGAGCACCCCCTCCCCCGCCCGCCGCTCAGCCGCCTGATTGACCATATTGACCACATCGTCAAAGTGGCGGGCATTGATCACGTCGGCCTCGGTTCGGACTTCGATGGCGTGGAGAGTCTGCCCGAAGGCTTGGACGATTGCTCGAAGCTCCCGCGCATCACCTACGAGCTGCTCAAACGCGGCTACAGCGAGCGGGACATCAAGAAGATCCTCGGCGAGAACTTCCTGCGCGTCTTCGCCCGCGCCGAAGAGGTCGCCCGCCAGATGCAGCGGGAGCGCCCATGACGCGCGCGCCGAACGGCCCCCGGTCGTCGCGCGGAGGGCACGCACCGTGAGCCGGGTGGATCTCCCTTCACATTCGAACGGAGGAGGACATGAACTGGCACGCCTTCCTGACGACGTTCGCCCTCATCTTCCTCGCGGAGATGGGCGATAAGACGCAACTGACGGCCATCAGCATGGTCTCACGCACGAAGTCCCCACTGGCGGTCTTCTTGGGCGCCTCCCTGGCCATGAGTGTCGTGACGTTGCTGGGGGTCCTCGGGGGAGCGGTGCTCGTGCGCTACATTCCCGAAGAGTACCTGCGCAAGATCGCCGCGAGCGCCTTCATCCTCATCGGCCTGGCGATGCTGCTCGGAAAATGGTGAGCGCTGCGGGCTCGCGGCGGCGAACCCGCGTTGCCCTTCCCGCGGCGAGAAATTTATAATGAGAACTCGCGACCGACGCGAAGATCACGCGCGAGGCGATCGGCGATGAAAGCGAAATATTACCCACACGAGGTCGAGGCGAAGTGGCAAGCCCGATGGGAACAGGAGCGGGCGTTTGAGGTTGACGTTGACCCCACGCGCCCGAAGTTCTATTGCCTGGAGATGCTGCCGTATCCGTCGGGCCGTCTCCACATGGGGCATGTCCGCAACTACACGATCGGCGATGCCCTCTCCTGGTACAAACGCCTGCAGGGGTACAACGTCCTGCATCCGATGGGATGGGATTCCTTCGGGCAACCGGCCGAACAGGCGGCGATCAAGCGCGGGATTCATCCAGCGGTCTGGACCGAGGAGAACATCGCCTACATGCGGCAGCAACTGCGCCGGCTCGGCATCAGCTATGATTGGCGCCGCGAGATCGCCAGCCATACGCCCGAATACTACCGATGGAATCAGTGGTTCTTCCTCAAGATGTACGAGCGGGGACTCGTTTATCGGAAGCTCTCGCCCGTGAACTGGTGCCCGCAATGTCAAACGGTCCTCTCGAACGAGCAAGCGCAAGGCGGATGCTGGCGCTGCGGCTCGGCGGTCGAGCAGCGACAACTCGAACAATGGTTCGTGAGGATCACCGAGTACGCGGAGGAATTGCTGCGCGGTCTGGAGGAGCTGGGCGAGGGATGGCCCGAACGCGTGCGCACGATGCAGCGGAATTGGATCGGGAAGAGCGTGGGGGCGACGGTGGACTTCCGCCTCGAGGGGCGCGACGAGGCCATCTCGATCTTCACGACGCGCATTGATACGATCTACGGGGCCAATGCTGTGCTCCTGGCGCCCGAACATCCCATGGCGCGACAATTGGCCGAAGCCTCGGCGCATCGAGCTCGGGTGCTCGACTTCATCGCGCGCCTGGAGAAGATGGACCGGCGCGCCCGCTCGGCCGAGGACATGGAGAAGGAGGGCGTGGAGACCGGATTCTACGCCCACAACCCCTTCACCGGCGAACGGCTCCCCATCTGGATCGCGAACTTCATCCTGATGGAGTACGGGACGGGGGCGATCATGTCCGTGCCGGCGCACGATCAGCGCGATTTCGAGTTCTCGCGGAAATATGGCTTGCCCATTCGACAGGTGATCGCGCCGCTGGATGAAGAGGGGCATCCGATCGTCTTCGCTGAGCTGACGGCAGCGTATGAGGGCGAGGGGGTTTTGATCCATTCGGGGCCCTTCGATGGGCTGGCCTCGGAAGAGGCGCGGCGTCGCATGACCGAATATGCGGAGCAGCAGGGGTTCGGACGCGCCACCGTTCATTACCGCTTGCGCGACTGGGGCATCTCGCGCCAGCGGTATTGGGGCACGCCCGTCCCGATGATCCACTGCCCGCGATGCGGGATCGTCCCAGTGCCGGAAGATCAGCTCCCGGTCATCCTCCCCCCGGACGCGCCGTTCACGGGCGAGCGCGGATCCCCCCTGGATCACGTTCCGGAATTCGTCCACACGACCTGCCCGAAATGTCACGGGCCGGCGCGCCGCGATACGGACACGATGGACACCTTCGTGGACTCCTCCTGGTACTACTTCCGATATTGCGATCCGAAGAATGACCGGGCGCCCTTCGATCCCGAGATCGTGCGCTACTGGCTGCCCGTGGATCAGTACATCGGCGGGATCGAACACGCCATCATGCACCTGCTCTACACCCGCTTCTGGTGCAAATTCATGCGCGATCTGGGGCTGGTCGAATTCTCCGAGCCCGTCACGCGCCTGCTCACGCAAGGCATGGTGCTCAATATCGTCACCGAAGGTCCGTATGCCGGCCGGTGGATGGCCATGTCGAAATCGCTCGGCAACGGGGTGGATCCCGACGAGATGATCCAGAAGTACGGCGCGGATACGCTGCGCATCTTCATCCTCTTCGCCGCTCCCCCAGAGAACGAGCTGCAATGGAAGGAAGAGGGCGTCGAAGGCGCGTTCCGCTTCCTCCGCCGCATTCACGCGCTGCTGTGGAAGTGGCACGAGGTCCTCGCTCGCCGCTTCGCGACGCTCCCGCAGCCCGAGTCGGAACACCTCACGCCCGAACAGCGAGCGCTGCGGCGAAAGACGCATCAGACGATCCGGGGCGTGACCGAAGACATCGAGTCGCATTTCCAGTTCAACACGGCGATCGCGAAGCTGATGGAGCTCATGAACGCCATCGGGGATTTCGAAGCGCGCTTCCGCACGGTGGAGGAGGCCACCGAGGCCGATCTCTATGTCCTCGGCGAGGCGATCCACGCGCTGGTCGTGATGCTGGCGCCTTTCGCCCCGCACTTCGCCGAGGAGATGTGGGAGGCGCTCGGCCACACCGAGAGCTTGGTGAAAGCCCGCTGGCCGAGCTACGACGAGCGATGGGCCCAGGCCGAGACGCTAGAGATCCCGGTGCAGGTCAACGGGAAGCTCCGCAGCCGCATCTTCCTGCCGCCCGGGACGCCGCCCGAGGAATATGAGCGCGCGGCCCTGGCCGATCCGAGAGTGCAGGCGTTCATCAATGGGCGCAAGGTCATCAGAGTCATCGTCGTGCCCGATCGCTTGGTGAACGTCGTCGTGCGATGAGCGCCTTCTCCCGCGAGGCGGCATCCGTTCGGTCGTCGCGAGATCGGGTACGAGGAGGGTTCGATGAGGAGACCGATTCGTTTCGGTGTGCTCACGCAAACGCATCACACGAGCTGGGAGGAATTGCGTCGGACCTGGCATCTGCTCGATGACCTGGGGTACGACACGGCGTGGACGTTCGATCACTTCTTCCCCATCTTCGGCGATCCGTCCGGCCCCTGCCTGGAAGGGTGGATCGCGCTGACGGCGCTCATGGCGCAGACCTCGCGCGTGCGCGCGGGCGTGCTCGTCACGGGGAATACGTATCGGCATCCGGCCGTGCTCGCGAAGATGGGGGCGACGCTCGACCACATCAGCGGGGGTCGCCTGATCCTGGGCTTGGGCGCCGCGTGGTTCGAGCGGGAGCATGTCGCCTACGGCATCCCCTTCTACACGATGGCCGAGCGCATTCGGCGCCTGGGCGAAGCGGCTCAGCTCATCAAACGCCTGTGGACGGAACCGCAGGTGACCTTCGAGGGCCGATTCTACCGTCTGCAGGAGGCGTACTGTGAGCCGAAGCCGGTGCAGCGTCCACATCCGCCGATCATGATCGGGGGTGGGGGGGAGAAGTTGACGCTGCGCGTCGTCGCCGAACATGCCGATCAATGGAACACCTTCGGCTCGCCTGAGGATTTCCGCAGGAAGATCGCCATCTTGCGCGAGCACGGTCGCGCCGTCGGACGCAACACCGAGGAGATCGAGGTCTCCTGGGCTGGCGTCATGCACGTGACCGACTCGGCGAGCGAGAAGGCCGCGCTCATGCAGGCGCTCGCCGAGACCTACGGCCGCCCCGCGGAGGCCGTCGAGCCCACGGTCCTCGTGGGTTCGATCGAGGAGATCGTCGAACGCATCGGCCGCTATCTCGAGGTCGGCGTCACGCATTTCATCTGCGTCGCGCGGCCACCGTTTCATCACCCCTCGCTGCGCCAATTCGCCGAACGGGTCATCCCGAGAGTGCGCGCCGAGCACGGGGAGAGCGCGGCATGAGGCGGAGCGCCATCGTCGGTGGGTTCTTCGCGCTCTTGCTCCTTGCGGGGCCGTGCGGATACCGGCGCGCGTCCGTGTCCCTGCCCGGTCACATCCGCACGCTCGCGATCCCAGCCTTCCAGAACACGAGCTTGCAATATCGCGTCGAGCATCGGTTCACGCAAGCCGTCATGGAGGAATTCCTGCGCCGCACGCGGCGCGTTCGCATCACGTCCGATCCCCAGCAGGCCGATGCGGTGCTCTTGGGGAACATCCGCTCGCTCACGCATCGCGGGGTCGTCCTCGATGAGACAGGGCGCGTCCGCGTGTATGAGATCGCGATCACCGTTGGCGTCACCCTGCGCGATCTCACCCGCAACGTGATCCTCTTCGATCACCCGCGTTTCGTCTTCCGGGGCGAATATGAGATCCCGGAGGGCCCCGAGAGCCTCTTCGCGGAAGAGGGGCCAGCTCTGGATCGCATCGCGCGCGAATTCGCGCGCAGCCTCGTCTCGCTCATCCTCTTCGGGACATGACGAAGCGGCTCACGCCCGAGGCCTTCCGAAAGGCCCTGGAGCAGGGGGAGATCGAACCGCTCTACCTCTTCACCGGATGGCTGCCGGAGAGCGCGCGGCGGACCGGGGAGGAGTCGAAGTATGCCCCGGAGGAATATCTGCTCGGCGAAGCCCTGCGCGCGCTCATCGCCCGAGCGCTTGATCCGGCGCACCGCGCGTTCAACCTCTCGCACTTCTCGGCGGTCGAGACGCCGCTCGCGGACATCCTGGCCGCGGCGCGCGAGCTCCCCGTGCTCTCGCCCAGACGCCTGGTGATCGTGCGCGACCTGGATCAGCGATTGAAAGCTCCGGAAGGCATCTCAGATGCTTCGGAGCCCGAGAGCGAGTCCGCGGCGCTCATCGAATACCTGAAACACCCGATCCCGACGACGACGCTCGTCTTCATCCTCGAACGCGTGGACCGTCGGCTGACGATCGTCACCGCCCTGATGAAGGCGTGCACGATTGTCGAATTCCGACGCCTCTCCGAACGAGAGGCGCTCGAATGGGTGAAAGGATACGTGCGCCGCCACCACGGTACTATCGAGGATGCGGCGGCGGCGGCGCTCGTGGGTCTGGTGGGATCGGACCTGATGCTGCTGGCTGCCGAGCTGGACAAGCTCCTCACGTTCGTCGGCGAGCGCGGCCACATCGCGCGCTCGGATGTGGAGGCTCTGGCTGTGCGCCATCGCGAACACTCGAACTTCGAGCTGACGGATTGGATCCTCGCGCGCCGACCGGCGGCGGCCTGGCGCATCTTGCGCCGCCAACTCGATGCGGGCGAGGAGCCGGTGAAGATCCTGGGGGCCATCGCCAGCCTCTACCGGCGCATGCTCCTCGCCAAAGAACTGATGGCGCGCGGCGCGCCGAGCGCGGAGGTCGCGCGCGCAGCGGGACTGCCGCCGCTGGCCGCCGGGAGGTTCAACGAGCACGTGCGGCGCATCCCGCGCGAGGAGATCATCGCCGGCCTTCAACAGATCGCGCGCGCGGACGACGCGCTCAAAAATTCGCTCGGTCCTCCTGATGCCCTTCTTGAATTCTTGATCTATCGCCTGTGCGCACCGGCCGAGGAGGAGACGGCCGTCTGACGGCACCCGCTCGACCATCAGGCGGGCGCTTCGCCGAGGACGAAGCGGCGGAGGGCCTGAGCGAGCCCATCTTCATCGTTGGTCCCCGTCACATAGTCGCCGAGCGCTTTCAGCTCCTCCTCCGCATTCCCCATCACGACGCCGAGTCCCGCATAGGCGAACATCTCCGCATCGTTGCGGTTGTCCCCGACGACCATGATCTCCGAGGGCGCGATCCCCCATCGGCGCGCCAGATGATCGAGCGCCCGGGCTTTCGAGCATTCGGGCGAGACGAAATCGAGCAGCGCCATATCGCGCTGCGGATACTCGGTGCGCCACACGCGCACGCGCCCGCGGAATTCTTCGCCAATCACCTCTGCGAAGCGGCGGGCTCTCGCCCACCGGTCAACAGTCGTCAGCGCGAGCACAGCGTGATCGGCATATCGCAGCAAGTCGGGCACCACTTCGGGGGGATGCCGCCACTGGCTCACGTAACGAAGAAGCTGCTCGTTCTCCGGCGCGATGGGTTCGATCACGGCATGGTCTTCTCCATCGCGATCGTCGAAGCAGACGAGGCCCATCCGATGCGCCCGCGCCCGACGAATCAATTCGCGCGTGGTCTCACTCGGGAGCCGGTACGCGGCGAAGATCCGCCCCGCGACATCCTTCATGAGCGCCCCATTATGCAGGATGAGCGGCGTCGTCAGTCCCAGCTCTTCCGCGAACGGACGCGCGTGGGGGAAACTCCGACCGGTGACCAGGACCACGCGCACCCCGCGATCGAGGACATCGCGGATCGCGGCTCGCGTCGCCGGTGAGATCACCCGCGCTGACGTCAGCAGTGTCCCGTCTATGTCAACGGCCACGAGCTTCACCATCAGCATCACCGTATCTGCGTCTCGAACGATTCGTCAAGGCGCGATCCTCCCCTTTTCGACGCCGAGGCTCCGTTTCTCTTTCCCTCGATGGGGGAATTATGCTACGGTCATGGTCCTATGCACGTGACGTCGCTCGTCTGCTCCAAATGCCACCGCTCCTATCCACCGGGGCGCGTCTATCAGCTCTGCGCGTGCGGTAAGCCGCTGCTGGTGCGCTATGATCTGGAACGAGCGGCGCGCACGCTCACGCGCGCGGCGCTCGCGCATCGGGAGCCGACGCTCTGGCGGTATCGGGAGGTCCTCCCCGTGGAGGATGCAGCGGCGATCGTCTCGCTCGGCGAAGGATTCACGCCACTGCTGGCGTGTCGCCGCCTGGCGGAGCGCGTGGGCGTTCGCACCCTCTACATCAAGGACGAATCGGCGAATCCGACGGGCACGTTCAAAGCGCGGGGCATGGCCGTGGCCGTCTCCATGGCGCGACAGCTCGGCCTTCGACGCTTGGCCGTTCCGAGCGCGGGGAATGCCGCGGGCGCGCTCGCTGCGTACGCCGCGCGCGCCGGCTTGGAAGCCTTCGTCTTCATGCCGCGCGATGCTCCCGAAGCCAATCGTCGGGAGGCGGAACTCTACGGCGCGCGTGTCGTCTTGGTGGACGGCCTCATCACGGAGTGCGCGCGACGACTCGCCGCCGAGCAGACCGCGCAGGGGTACTTCGATGTCTCGACGTTGAAGGAACCCTACCGCGTTGAAGGCAAGAAGACGATGGGATATGAGCTGGTGGAGCAACTGAACGGGCAGCTCCCCGATGTGATCCTCTACCCCACGGGAGGGGGGACGGGATTGATCGGCATGTGGAAGGCGTTCGAGGAGATGGAAGCCCTCGGATGGATCGGAGCGGAACGACCGCGTTTCTTCGCCGTTCAGGCGAGCGGATGCGCGCCGATTGTGCGCGCCTTCCGGGAGGGGAAAGCCGAAGCCGAGGAGGTTCGCGACGCCCACACGATCGCCGCTGGACTGCGGGTCCCCCGGGCGCTCGGCGATTTCCTCATCCTCGACATCCTGCGGCGCAGTCGCGGGGGAGCCATCGCCGTCGAGGATCACGAGATCGTGGAGGCCATGCGCGAGCTGGCTCGCCTGGAGGGGGTGTTCGCCTGCCCCGAAGGCGCCGCTTGCCTTCCCGCCCTCAAGAAGCTCCTCGCGCGCGGGGAGGTTCACCCCGAAGAGCGCATCGTCCTGTTCAACACGGGATCGGGGTTGAAATCCCTCGACCTCTGGGATTCCGCCGCGTGATGAGGCCCGACCCTCAGAATTCGCCTCGCGCCCGCGCCTTCTCATACTCGCGTCGGAGCCGCGCGAGCAATTCCTCCCGGCGATCGTAGAGCCGCTTGTGTCGCCGCGGCGGGCGCTTGGCCAGGGCGTAGGCCGTGAGGATGGGCAGCGCGACCGTCGTATCGAGGTAGACGGTGACGGCATCGGGCAAGCGATCGGGATCCACCTTCCCCCAACTCACGGCTTCCGAGGGTGTCGCCCCCGATAGCCCTCCCGTATCGGGACGCGCGTCGGTGATCTGCAGGAAGTAATCGTGCCCGCGCTCCTCGATCCCCAGCACCTCCTGAAGCTGCGGCTCCGTCTGCAAGAGGAAGTTCTTCGGCGATCCCCCCCCGAGGATGAAGACCGCGCTCTTGCCATTCGGATAATCGCGCTTGGCGCCGAGGACGATGGCCGCGGTCTCGTTCACATCGCGCGCGACGTCGAACTTCAGATGATTCCCCAGCAGCGCCTTCGCCGCCACGTTCATGCCGATCGAGCTGTCTCCCGGCGCCGGCGTGTAAATGGGCACACCGTAGTGATACGCCGCCGAGAGGATGGATCGCATCCCGCGCCCCAGGAGCCGCTCTCGTTCGAGCACGTACTTGCCCACGAGGTGATGGAATTCCGCCGTGCCCATCTCGCGCTGAAACTCCGGCTGCGAGATGACCTCGTAGTAGAAGCGATCGGTCGAGAGCAATACGTCGTAATCGAAGAAGATGTCGTAGATGCGCACGACCCCATGCCGCCGCAACTCGACATCGTCAGCGTGCGGCGTCCCTCGATGCATGGTGAACCCGATGGCGAAGTGCGTGTCGTGATAGAGATTGGCCCCCGTGGAGACGATCCAGTCCACGAATCCGTGCTCGATGAGCGGCACAATAGCCGACATGCCGAGTCCGGCCGGGGTGAGCGCCCCCGTCAGGCTCATCCCCACGGTCACGTTCTCCTCGAGCATCTTCTCGACGAAGAGCCGACAGGCCTCGTGCAATCGCCCGGCGTTGTACGCCAGGAAGTGCTCCTCCACCAATTCCACGATCGTCGTCGAAGCGGTGATCGGCCGAGGCTCAATCGCGCGTCCGCGCAGGTACCGGTCTTTCGTCATCGCCGTCCCTCCTCCATTGAGCGTCGCTCGCACGCATCCGCATGCGTGAAGACGCGCGTGCGGGTTCTCGGGAAGGCGCACTCACTCCCCCTCGAATCTCCCACCATAGCAGACCTCCTGGAAGAAACAGCGGCGACAGCGCCAGGTCTCCGTCGTCATCGGGAAATCCTCCATCCGAGCGAGATTCCGCTCCGGATCCACGAGCCGCGCGCGCAGGTGCGCGGCGCTCTGCAGGATCTCCTCCTTCACTTCGATGAGCTGCTCCGGCGACACGGTATATTCCTGGACGCCCGCCTCGGACAGCTCCCGTAAGTAGACCGGGACGATCCGCAGACGATCATAGGAGACCTCCCAGTGTTCCCGCGCGTAGAGCGCATAGCACGCGAGCTGGCGGAGATCATCGGCCCCCTCGCGCCCCGATTTCCAATCGTAGATGTAGCATCGCTCGTCGTGCGTGAGCGCGAAGTCGATCTTGACCCACACCTTCACATCGCCCACGTGGAACGCGTCTCGTCGCTCGATCGCCTTCCACGCCGCGCGATCCACCGAGCGAATGAAGGCGAAGACCTCCGAGGCCCAGAAGTTCTCCACGCACCGGAGCACATGTTCCTTGATCTCGTCCGTCCGCTCCTTCGGAATCTCGATCCCATAGTAATGCTCGAAGAGATTCACGCGGCGCTTTGGATCGCGCTCCCACTGCCGCTCCTTCGATTCCTTCCATCCCCGGCGCAAGCGCTCGATGGCGTATGCTCGAGCGGCGTCGCGCGTCACCGGCTTCTCCTCCCACAATCGCCGCAAGACCCACTCGATCGTCCCATGCACGATCTCCCCCGCCCACATGTCGAGGGTCTTCATCTTCGTGAAGCGATAGCACGCTCTGGCCAGCTCGCTCGCCTCTCGCTCCCACCCTCCCCAGAAGGCATAGTGCGCGAGGTAATACCGACGGGGACACTCCTGAAATTCCCGATGGCGAGAGACGGACCACGCGAATTCGTTCACGATCTCCGTCATATCGTCTCAAGTGTAGCGATCGCCCCTGGGAATGCGCCAGAGCGTCGCGCGCCTCAAAGACCGACGTCTCCGCGCGTCTCACTCGAAGCGGAGACGACGCTCGCGCCTCCCGGGATCACAAGGCGCGGGGCTGAAGCGATCATCGCATCGTCCGAAGGCGCTCCGCGTGGAGAATCGCGGCGGCTCTCATCGCACTCGGGAGCAGAAGGGGAAGGGGAGCCCTCAGACGGCCGAGGTCGCCTGAAGGCCCCCGGCGGTGGGAATGCCGTTGAAGGCGAGGCGCTTTCAGTGTATGCCGGGCCTGGGCGTCCGTCAAGAGTGATCGGCTGAGGCACCCTCCGAAGCCCGCGCGACCGACTCCACGCGAAGTTGCGTGAGCCGCCGTCCCTCGATCTTCTCGACGATGAACGCCACCCCATTATGGACCACCCGATCCCCCGGCAGCGGCAACTTCCCCAATCGCGCCATGATGAATCCCGCCATCGTCGTATACTCGTCCGACTCCGGGACATCCAGATGCAACCGCCGATTCACCTCGCGAACGGTCACCCCCCCATCGAGGAGGATCGCCCCATCCGGCCGCACCCGAATGCGCTCCTCGTCCAGGTCACGGTCGTGCTCATCCGCGATCTCTCCGACCAGCTCTTCCAGCACGTCCTCCAGCGTGAGCAGCCCTTCGATCGCACCGTATTCGTCCACGACGATCGCGAGGTGACTCTTCTGCTGCCGCATCTGCCGCAAGACCTCGTCCAGGGGAGCCGTGTCGGGAACGAAGAGCGGCCGATGCAGGATGGCCTCCAGGCGGAAGCGTTCGGGATGACGCAAATAGCGCAGCAGGTCTTTCCCGTGCAGAACGCCGATGATATTGTCCGGTTCTCCCCGATAGACGGGGATGCGCGAATACCCCGTCTCCTCGAAGACGCGCAGCAGGTCCTCGAACGGCGTGTCGGCCTCGACCGTCACCATATCGGCGCGCGGGCGCATGGCCTCGCGCGCGGTCGTCGCCGTGAAGGTGAAGACGTTGCTGATGAGCTGATGCTCTTCGGCCTCCAGCAATCCCTGCTCGCGGCTCACGTTGATCAGATGCTGAATCTCCTCGGCGTACATCCCCCCATGAGTCCGCGAAGAGGGGATGCGCAGCAGGCGCACGAGTCCCAAGCCCGAACGGTTGAGCAGGCGAACGAAGGGGAAGAAGACGCGATAGAAGATCGCCATCGGTCGAGCGATCCACAGGGCGACCTGCGGCGTGCGCTCCAGCGCCAGCGTCTTGGGCGCCAATTCCCCCGCGACGACATGCAGGAAGGTGATGGTGGCGAATGCCAGCGCGATGGCGATCGAGTGGATGGCGACGGGATGAAGCCAGGTCGAAGGGGCACCGATCCGCGCGAAGAGGTCCTCGGGAAGTCCCGCTCTCACCCGTTCGAGCGCAGCCGCGATCAGCCGAGCCAGCGCCGGTTCTCCCAACCATCCGAGCGCCAAGCTCGCGATCGTGATGCCCAGTTGCGTGGCCGCGATGTAATCGTCCAAATGGTCGAGCAGCGGCAACAGCAGGCGCGCGCGCCGGTCCCCCTTGGCCGCCTGTGTCTCCACCCAGGACCGACGCACGGCCACCAGTGCGAATTCCGATGCGACAAAAAATCCGTTGGCCAGAACCAGAAGGATGATGAGCCCGAGGCGAACGAGGCTTTCTATCGCACTGGAATCGTCCATCATCTCACGTCATGAGCAGACCTCTTCATCTGCGATCACGTGCCCGCGGCGAAAACGCGCGGGACCCGCCCATTTCGATGCTTCGCGCACGCCCGTTCCAAGGCCTGATCAATCAGCGCATCAATCTGTCCGACCGAGCGCCGCAACGCTTCGGCCACCTCCGAGACGATCAGATATCGCGCCTTCTCCAGGAGCCGCTTCTCGCGGAACGAGAGCGGCTTGATCGTGTTCAGATAGACGAGGGTCTTCAACACATACGCGATCTCGAAGATGTCCCCCGTCCGCATGCGCTCGGTGAATTCTTTGTAGCGCCCCTTCCAATCCATCGGAGGGTCCTCGAAATCATCGGCCAGGACTTGGAGCAGGCGCTGACAGCCATCGGGCGTGATGGGCGGACGTAATCCCACATCGCGCGCTGTGGCCGTCGGGACCATGACGATGGAGTTGGTCGCGATCAGCCGGAGTTGATAGAATTCGCAGGTCTGTCCCGTGCAGACTTCCCGCACGCAAATCGCTTCGATGACGCCAAGCCCGTGATTCGGATAGACGACCTTTTGCCCGACCTTGAAATCCACGACTACCTCCCTGGCGGCTGAGAGATTGGCGGTGAGACGAAGAAAAGGCTCCTTACGGCGTGAAAAACTCGATCTGGCTCTCCTGCCCGTCTCATACGCTCACGGTGCACGTCATGTCATCACCGACGGTGATGAATGTAGCACCGGCACGCCCTTTGCGTCAAGCCGCGCGAGGCCTTCTCCGTACCCCCTCTCCGGCGCGGGGCGAGGTTTGACGAGCCCGTTCGGGCATTCTTATACTGAACGAGGTCATGCGCATTCTGGCCGTGGATCCGGGGATGAAACGTATCGGCCTGGCGCTCTGCGATGAGCTGGGGATCAGCGTGCGTCCGCTCGCCGTCCTAACCGCGCGAGGGGTGGAGCGCGACGCGCGGGCCATCGCTGAGCTGGCGCGCGCGCACCAGGTGGGACAGATCGTCGTGGGACTGCCGCTCAATATGGACGGCACCGTCGGCCCCTCCGCGCGACGCGCGCGAAAGCTCGCCCACCGCCTTCGCGCGCTCACGAGCCTGCCCGTCGCCCTGTGGGATGAACGCCTGACGTCGGTCGAAGCCGAAATGCTGCTTCGCGAGCGCGGCGAGCGACCGACGCCAGAACGGGTGGATCAAGTGGCCGCGTGCGTGATCCTCCAAGACTTCCTCACCGCTCTTCGCTCCGATCGGGCGACGATCGAGGATCATGGCGCGACTTCCTCGGAGAGCATGTCATGAACGCGCCGGCGCGTGGCGAGGAGGACCACGGTGAAGACCTCGCGCGACATTTTCCTTCGCGCTGCATGGCGCGCGCTGTGCGCGCTCGAGCGGCGTTCGGTTCGGATAAGCTGCGCCCGAACTCCCATCCGAAGCACCGGATCGGAGAGGAGCAGGCGCCGTCCCCCGAGACGCGTCCGGTGGCGATGGCGCGCGCTGGGGCTGATGCTTGTGCTCGCGATCGGCGGGGTCGGCGTTGTTGTCTTCTCGCTTGTGATGCCGCGAGAGCACGCGGCCGCCGCGCGCGTGATCACCATCGCTCCAGGGACCGACGCGCGCCGCATCTTGCATCAGCTCGCGGGAGAGGGCATCATCGCCCATCCGCTCCCCGTCCTCGCCTATCTCGCGCTCACGCGCCAGGGGGCGCATCTGAAAGCCGGCGATTATCGCTTCCCCTCTCCGATCTCGCCCCTGGAGGTCATTCGAAGACTCATTCGCGGCGAGGTCGTCACGGAGAAGATCACGATCCCTGAAGGGCTCAACCGCTTCGAGATCGCCGAGCTGATCGCCCGACTGCCCATCCGCGAGGCCGATCGCGCGCTGGAGTTCACCGAAGACGCGAGCCTCATTCGCGATCTCGATCCGCAGGCGGATTCACTCGAAGGCTACCTCTTCCCCGACACCTACACGTACACGCCGTCCACCTCGGCGCGCGATCTGATCGCGCGCATGGTCCGGCGATTCCGCGACGTCTTCACCGAGGAGGATCGCGCGCGCGCCCGCGCCCTGGGATTCACCGTTCGTGAGATCGTCACGCTGGCGTCTCTGATCGAGAAGGAGGCGAAGCTTCCCGAGGAGCGTCCGCTCATCTCCTCGGTCTTTCACAACCGGCTGCGGCGCGGGATGCGACTCGAATGCGATCCCACGGTTCTCTATGCCGCGCTCCTCGATGGCGAAGAGGATCGGATCATTCATCGCTCCGACCTCGCGCGTCCGTCGCCCTACAACACCTACCTCTATCCGGGCCTTCCCCCCGGCCCCATTGCCTCTCCGGGGCGCGAGGCCTTGCGCGCCGCGCTCTATCCGGCTTTGACCGACTATCTCTACTTCGTCGTGGATGGCACGCGGCACGACGGCGCGCATCGCTTCGCCCGCACCTGGGCCGAACATCAGGTGAACGTCGCGATCTATCGCCGGGCCCAAGCGCGCTTCTCCCGCCCCTCGCCCTGAATGCCGAATGGGTCTCCACCTGAGGCGAAACGGTTTGCCCACGGCGAGGGGGTATGGTACTTTAGCCTCCGAAGGGAGGACGGCGATGAGGCCGAACGTGGTGATTCTGGCGGCGGGCCTGGGGACGCGGATGCGATCGCGGCGGGCGAAGGTCTTGCATGAGCTGGCCGGACGGCCGCTCATCGCGCATGTCGTGCGCGCGGTGCTCGGCATCCATCCGGCCCGACTGATCGTCGTCCTCGGGCCTCAGGCCGAAGAGGTGCGTGGCGTCGTCGAGCGAGAGGTGGCGCGGGCCATCGGTGGCGAGGGCGAGCGCCCGCACCTACTCTTCGTCCCTCAAGGTGAGCCGCGCGGCACCGGACATGCCGTTCGCGTCGCCCTGGAGGCGCTCCAGGTGCAGGAGGGATCTTCCGATCTCCCGGCAGTGACCGACGCGGCTTCGCTCTCCACGGTGGAGCAGTGGCAGGACCCGGCAGTGTGGCACGAACCTCTGGTGATCCTCTACGGGGATCTGCCGCTGGTGCGCTCGGAGACGCTCGCGCACCTTGTGCAGACGCACGCGCGCGGCGAGGCGGTCGCCACGCTCCTGACGATGCGCCTGGAGGATCCCACCGGATACGGGCGGATCGTGCGCAGCGCGCACGGTGATGTCGTCCGCATTGTCGAAGAGGCGGACGCTCAGCCCGAAGAGCGGACGATCACCGAGGTCAACGCGGGCGTGTACGTCTTCGATCCGAAGCCGCTGCGGGGGGCGCTCGCCCGGCTGCGGCCGGAGAATCGGCGAGGCGAATATTACCTGACGGACGTCGTGGGCGTCCTCACGAGCCTCGGCTATCGCGTCCGCGCGCTCGAGAGCGGGCATCCTGAGGAACTCCTCGGCGTCAACACGCGCGCGGAGCTGGCGCGGGCGGACGCGCTGCTGCGCCGGCGCATTTGCGAGCGATGGATGCACGAGGGGGTCACGATCCTCGATCCGAGCACGACGCGCATTGACGCCGATGTCGTCATCGGGATGGATACCATCGTGCACCCGCATGTGCACCTGGAGGGGGAGACGCGCGTGGGCGAGGCGTGCGAGATTCACGCCTGGACGCGGATCGTGGATTCGCAGTTGGGGGATCGGGTGATCGTGCGGAATTTCACGGTGATTCAGGGGAGCCGGATCGGGAATGATGTGCGGCTGGGACCGTTCGCGCACCTGCGGGGGGAGGTGGAATTGGCCGATGAGGTGGTCATCGGCAATTTCGTCGAGGTGAAGAAGTCTCGCATTGGGCGGCGGAGCAAGGCCATGCATCTGGCGTACCTGGGGGACGCCACGCTGGGGGAGCGAGTGAACGTGGGAGCAGGGACGATCACCTGCAACTACGATGGGAAGCGGAAGCATCCGACCGTCATCGAGGATGACGTCAAACTCGGCAGCGACACGATGCTCGTGGCGCCCGTGCGTGTGGGGCGAGGAGCGATGACGGGAGCCGGAGCCGTCGTCATCCGCGATGTGCCCGCGCGCACGCTCGTCGTCGGCGTTCCGGCCGTCGAGAAGAAGACGCTCGAAGAGACAGCTTCGGAGGAATCCTCGTCATCTCCGGCGAGGTGACGGATGTCGGGGATCATCGGATACGTCGGTCCGCGGCAGATCGTCCCCATCTTGCTCAACGGGTTGCGGCGTCTGGAATATCGCGGCTATGACTCCGCCGGCCTGGCCGTTGTGGATGAGGGGCGTCTGGAAGTGCGCCGCGCGGCGGGCAAGCTGCGGCACCTGGAGGAACTGATCCGCCTCCACCCCCTCGATGGGACCTATGGGATCGGACATACGCGCTGGGCCACGCACGGACGGCCGACCGTGGAGAACGCGCATCCGCATTGCGATTGCTCGGGACGTCTGGCCGTCGTCCACAATGGGATCGTGGAGAACTATCTGACGCTGAAGGGCCGGCTCCTGGCGGAAGGGCATGCGTTTCGAACGGAGACCGACACGGAGGTCATCGCGCATCTGATCGAAGCGCATCTGGGCCAGCCATTGGCGAGCGAGGTGGATCCGGGTTCGCGTCTGGAGCGAGCCGTGCGCGCAGCGCTTCGAGAGATGACCGGCGTCTTCGCCCTGGCCATCATCTCGGCGGATGTGCCGGAGACCATCGTGGCCGTTCGACAAGGGCCACCGGTCGTCATCGGCGTCGGTCGCGACGAATACTTCGTCGCCTCGGACGTGCTCGCTCTGCTCTACTACACGCGCGACGTCTTCTTCCTGGAGGATGGGCAGATCGCCACCCTCACGCGCCAGGGAGTTCGGGTGAGCGATTTCGAGGGGAATGCGGTGACCCCGCGCCTGGAGCGGATCGAGTGGGAGCCCATCTTGGTCGAGAAGGGCGGCTTCCCGCATTTCATGCTCAAGGAGATTTACGAACAGCCGCGCGCGCTCCGCGATCTGCTCGCGGCGCACACGACGTCGGATGGCCGGCGCGTCCGCTTCGAGGAGATCGAGATGCCCGAGGATCATCTGCGCGAGGTGCGCCACCTTCGACTCGTCGCGTGCGGGGGGAGTTGGCATGCCGCGCTCCTCGGTGAATTCCTGATCGAGCATCTGGCCCGGCTGCCGACCAAGGCGGAGTATTCGAGCGAGTTCCGGTATCGCGATCCGATCCTCGACGCGGGGACGCTCGTGGTCGCGCTCAGCCAATCGGGCGAGACGGCCGATACTCTGGCGGCCGTTCGCGAGGCGCGACGTCGGGGCGCCCCGGTGCTGGCCATCTGCAATGTGCGCGGCGCCACGCTCACGCGCGAGGCTCAGGGGACCATCTTCCTGCACGCGGGACCGGAGATCGGCGTCGCCTCGACGAAGGCGTTCACCGCGGAGGTGATGGCCGTGTATCTGTTGGCCCTCTATCTGGCGCAGCGGCGCGGGCGGCTCGATGACGCGCGCGCCGAGCAACTGATACGCGAGGCCTGGGCGATCCCGGAGAAGCTCGAACGCGTGCTCGCCACAGATGACGACCTGCGTGCGCTCGCCCGCGAGCTGGTGCGCGCGCCCGCCGCCTTCTTCCTCGGACGCGGTGTCAACTATCCGATGGCCCTGGAGGGCGCGCTGCTGTTGAAAGAGCTGGCCTACGTGTATGCCGAGGGATATCCGGCCGGGGAGATGAAGCATGGACCCAATGCCCTCATTGATGAGCACCTGCCGGTCATCGCGATCAACACGCGCGATCCGGATTCTCCCCTCTCGCACCTGCTATACGAGAAGACGCTGGCCAATATCGTCGAGGTGAAGGCGCGAGGGGGACGCGTGCTGGGGATCGTCACCGAGGGCGATGTGGAAGTGCGCCAGGTGGCCGATCGCATCCTGGAGATCCCATCGGCGAGCTATTGGCTCTCGCCGATTCTCGCCATCGTCCCGTTGCAACTGCTCGCCTATCACGTGGCCGTCTTCAAGGGGTGCGACGTGGATCAGCCGCGTCACCTCGCCAAGTCGGTGACCGTCGAGTGACGCGCGTGGGGCTCACCGCAGGATCTCGAGCAGGCCTTGGATCTGGTGGCGGAGGATACGCAGCAGGAGCGTCTCCGTCACCGGGATACGTCGGAGCTTGACGCGCGGCCCCCGCTCGCAGGCCGCGGCCTCACGCGCGGACCACCGTTCGTGCGGGAGAGCGACCGCCGGCTCTGCCTCCGGGTTCTCACCAAGGGGCCAATACTCGAACCGCTCGTCCTCGCGCAACAGGGTCAGGAATTCCGAGAATGTCGGCAACGGCCGCCACGGATACTCCCGCTGGAGCCGAATCCAGAGCTTTCGCACGGGCACCAAGACTTCCGGGTCATCAGCCAACAGACGCTCGACGTGATCCAGAAGCGCTTTCGCGCGAATGGAGCGCTCCATATCGCCCTCCGCTCAGGAGGGCAGATTATATCCCGATCTCCCCGCCCCGGCAAACGGCTCATGCGCGCGCGAGGGCGCGCTGACCGCATCTCCTCGCTTGCCCGGCGGAGAACCCCATTGGTATCTTTGCCCCGTTATGCGCCGATGCGAGGACGCTGTCCTGCGCGTGCACGAGCTGACGAAGGTGTTCGATGGGATCGTGGCTGTGGATCGCGTGAGCTTCTCGATCTCGCGCGGGGAGATTGTGGGCTTGCTCGGCGCCAACGGGGCCGGGAAGACGACGACCTTGCACCTCATCCTCGGCCTCATCCGTCCCACCTCAGGGCGCATCGAGATCTTCGGCCGAGATATCGAGCGCCATCGGATCGAGATCCTGCGCCGCATGAACTTCTCCTCAGTGGGGGTGAACCTCCCGCCGAACCTCACGGTATGGGAGAATCTCTGGCTCTTCGCTCAGCTCTATGGGGTGTCGCGCGCGCAGGAGCGCATCGCTGAGGTGCTTGAGCTTCTGGAGATCGCGCACCTGCGCGATGCTCGCACGGGGCGACTCTCCAGCGGCGAGATGACGCGCGTCAATCTCTGCAAGGCCCTGCTCAACGATCCCGAGTTGCTGCTGCTGGATGAGCCGACAGCGAGCCTCGATCCGAATATCGCCGACAAAGTGCGCCGCCTCCTGCGTCAGATTCAGCGGGAACGGCGGATCGCCATGCTCTACACGTCGCACAATATGCGCGATATCGAGGAGGTCTGTGATCGCATCCTCTTCCTGCATCAGGGGCGCATCATCGCCGAGGGATCACCGCGTGAGATCCTCGAACACTTCCGCACGCGGACGTTGGAGGAGGTCTTCATCCGCATCGCTCGAAGCGGAGAGATTCTCGTCAGTCAGCGGGAACGATGAATCTGCGGCGCGTGGGCATTCTCGTGCTCCGATACGCTTTCGTCTACCGGCGAAGCGTCATCCGATTGGTGGAGGTGTGGTTCTGGCCCACGATGGAGCTGCTCCTGTGGGGATACGTCACCCTCTTCCTCCAACGCGTGGGGGAAGGCGCCGTGCCGCGTCTGGTCACGTTCTTAATCGGGGCGATGATCCTCTGGGACGTCCTCTACCGCGCGCAACAGGGGATCACTCTCTCGTTCCTGGAGGACGTCTGGGTGCGCAATCTCCTCAACATCTTCTGCGCGCCCGTCCGCTTGAGCGAATACATCGCGGCGACGTTCCTCTTCGGGCTGGTGCGCGTCGGCGTGACCCTCATCTCGCTGGCGGCGCTCGCGTGGGGGCTCTATCACTTTGATCTCTTCGAGATGGGGTTCGCCCTCATCCCCTTCATGGTGAATTTGCTGATCCTGGGCCTGGCCCTGGGCGTGATCACGACGGCGATCATCCTGCGCTTCGGGCAAGCCGCGGAAGCACTGGCGTGGGCTGTACCGTTTCTCCTGCAACCGTTCGCGGCCGTCTTCTATCCGGTGAGCGTCCTGCCGCCCTCCCTGCAGGTGATCGCGCGAGCGATCCCCTGCACGTATGTCTTCGAAGGCATGCGCGAGGTCCTGCGCACGGGGACCTTTCGCTGGGATCACTTCGGGTGGGCGCTCGGATTGAACGCCCTCTATCTGGGGCTGGGTCTGTGGCTGCTCGTGCGCATGTTCGACCTGGCGCGCGAACGCGGTCTGCTGGGGCGATTGACCATGCAATGACCTCGAGCGATGGCTTCGGATCTGAGAAGGGTGGTACAATCATGCCGATGCGCCGAGGAGAGTGGAGGACGGCACGAACCCATCCGCCGGTAGGCTTTCACGGGGCGAGGGGGTGGTTGAGCGCCCTGGGACTGACGCTTCTGCTGCTGGGATTTCCCGAGGGGGCGTTCTGCTCAGGCGAGCATTCTGCCCTGGCGTTGGCATCGCAAACTGCGCCGACTCTGGATGTGCTCCACTATAAGGTCGAGGCGGACATGGACCCGACCGAGTTCACGCTGTCGGCCCGTTCCTTGGTGACGCTGCGCGTGGGATCGGCCACGCGTTCGATCGTCCTGGAGCTGAATGGCTCGCTCGTCGTCTCGCGCGTGCAGAATGCGGAGACCGGTGAAGCGCTCACGTTTTTGCAGGATCGGTTCGATCAGCTCAACGTGCGCGTGGATTTGGGGAAGGTCGTGGAGGCGGGGACGGCGCTCACGCTCCTCTTCGAGTATGCCGGTGCGCTGCGCGGGCCGGAGGGTGGGCCCATACCGGATCGGCGGCTCGCCTACGTCGGTCCGGAGGGTGGCTATCTCTTCTACGCGGCGCGATGGCTGCCGTTTCACGATTATGCCGCCGATCGCGCGAGCTATGAGATCACGCTGCGCGTGCCGCAGGGGATCGTGCTCGCCGGCTACAGCGAACGCGCCGTCACCCCGCAACCGGTCGTGGAGCGATCGGCGCCCGCTCCGGCGCGCGGACCGCGCCGGACGACAGCTCCCGCCGAGGCGTCGGCCCGTCCCGCTCGGATCGCCTATACGTTCGTCTCGACCCAACCGGTGCTCGCTGCGTCGTTCGCGTTCTCAAAATACCTCACCAAAGAAGTGCGCACGCCGGGCGGCTTCACCATCGAGCTGTTCATGAAGCCGGGCGATGAGGGGCGCCTGGAGATCCTCGCTGAGCCCATCGGGCGCATGCTCGAGGTCTATCACGCGCGCTTCGGCCCCTATGCGTTCGGCGATCGCCTGCGCGTCGCCGAAATTGATGATGATTCGCTGGAGTATTATGTCGGGCCCGGGACGCTCTTCATCGCCCCGCGCGCGCTGGCCGAGGAGCGTCCGCTCGATCTCGGACGGCTGGCGCGCGAGGTCGCGTTCCAATGGTGGGGACAAGCCGTCGCGCTGAAGAATTTCGATGACGCCTGGATCTCGCAGGGGCTGGCGCAATACAGCGCGCTGCTGTTCCGGGAGCTGACGGAACCACGCGCCGCCTGGGAGCAAGCCGTTCGCGAAGTGCTCGAGCGCGCGCTCGCCTTCGAGTCGGCGACCTCCATCGCCCGCGCCCCGCGCGAGCTGTACGACCTCTCGCCGAGCTATCAGGCCATCGTCTACGACAAGGGCGCGTTCGTCTTCCGCATGCTTCGGCACGTGCTCGGCGAGGAGAAGTTCTTCACACTGCTGCAGACCTTCTACCAAACCTACGCGGGCAAGAATGCGGGCATCGCGGACTTCGAGGAGATGGCGAGCCGAATCGCCGGACGCAGTCTCCGCAGCTTCTTCGGCCTCTGGGTGGACTCGACCGGCGTGCCCGAGTTCCGCGTCGAGTACATGATCGTGCGCACCCGCGACGGGAAGTTCAAAGTGCGGGGGACCGTCAAGCAGACGCTCGAGCTCTTTGAAATGCCTGTGGAGTTGCTGCTGCGCGCCGAAGGCGATCGCACCGAGAAGATCACGCTCGCGATGAAGGGGACGGAGGCGAGTTTCGAGATCCCCGCCGAGACGCTCCCGCGGGAGATCGTCGTGGACCCGGAGTTCCAGATCCTCCACCTCACCGATCACATTCGCATCGCCGTTGTCGTTCGGCGGGGGATCGAACATCTCAAGAATCGCGAGTATCCGGAAGCCGAGCAGCAATTCCGGGCGGCTCTGGAGCTGGACGCGCTCAGCTCATGGGCCCACTACAATCTGGGTCTGCTCTATTTCGAACAGCGAAATTTCCAGCGGGCTCTGGACGCCTTCACGGATGCGCTCAATGGGGACAAGCGTCCCTCGTGGGTGGTCGTCTGGAGCTATATCTATCGCGGGAACTGCTACGATGCGCTCGGCGAGCGCGAGCGCGCCATCGCCGAGTATCAGAAGGCGATGGAGACCAAGGACGATTATAACGGCGCTCAAGAGATCGCCCGTCAGTATCTGAACCATCCCTACGTTCCGACCCGCGCGCGCGCCAGCCGCTGAAGCGGCCGAAGCGCGCGGCATGCGCACCTTCTGCCGGATGCACGGCGTGCGGTACAATGACCGGCAGCGTGTCGGGAGTCGCCGGCAGCGGAGGCGAACGGAGGAGGCAGCGAATGGGCTCTCGGTGGATCATGCGCCCATGCGCGGAGGATGTGGTTCGCGTCTTGCAACAGGAGCTGGGCGTGCCGCAGGTGATCGCTCGGCTGCTCAGCGCGCGCGGCGTGACGACGCCGGATGAGGCGCGCCGATTTCTCGCCCCGCGTCTAGAGGACTTGCACGATCCCTATCGCATGGCTGGCATGCGCGAGGCTGTGGAGCGCATCGCGCGCGCGATCGCGCAGCGGGAGCTGATCGTCATCTACGGCGATTATGATGTGGATGGCGTGACCAGCCTCGTCCTTCTCAAGAAGACGCTGGAGCGGTTGGGCGCGCGCGTCGCCTTCCATGTCCCCGAACGATTGCGCGAGGGGTATGGGATGCACGTGGAGGCGATTGAAGCGCTCGCCGCCTCTGGCGGACGCTTGCTCATCAGCGTGGATTGCGGGATCCGCGCTCATGAGGTGGTCGAACGCGCCAGGGCGCTGGGGATGGAGACGATCGTGACCGATCATCACCTCCCCGAAGCCGCGCTCCCGCGCGCCGTCGCCGTATTGAATCCGAAGCGTCCCGACTGCTCGTATCCCGAGAAGAACCTGGCGGGGGTGGGCGTCGCCTTGAAGCTCGCGCAGGCGCTCCTTCTGCGCGAGGGTCGGACGGAAGGGCTCGCGTCGCTCCTTCCTCTGGCCGCTCTCGGCACGATTGCGGACCTGGCGCCGCTGACGGGGGAGAATCGCGTGATCGCGCGCCTCGGATTGGAGCGGCTCTGGGCTCCGGAGCAGGTAGGGCTTCGCGCCCTCGCCGAAGTGGCCGGGCTCGCCCCGGATCGTCCGGTGACGGGCGAGGATGTCGCGTTTCGCCTCGCTCCGCGCGTGAACGCTGCGGGTCGTTTGGGCACGGCTCGGCCGGCGATCGAACTGCTGCAGACCGAGGATCGGGAGATCGCGCGACAGTTGGCCGTTCAGCTCAATGAACAGAATGCCCGTCGCCAGCGCGAGGAGCAGGCGATGCTCGCTGAGATCGAGGCGATGCTCGCCGAAGATCCGACGCTGCGAGAGGCTAAGGTCCTGGTGCTCGCGCGCGAGGGGTGGCATCGCGGCGTGATCGGTCTGGTCGCCTCGAAAGTCGTGGAACGATTCGCGCGGCCGGCGATCATTCTCGCCCTGGAGGGCGAATGGGCGCATGGGTCAGGGCGGAGCATCCCGGCTTTTCATCTGCTGCGTGGGTTGGAAGCGTGCGCCGATCTCTTCGAACGCTATGGCGGACATGCGCACGCGGCCGGCCTCCTCATTCGGCGCGATCGCCTCGACGACTTCCGACGGCGAATCACCGCCGAAGCCGATCGCGTGCTCACCCCCGACGACCTGGTGCCCACGCTCGTGCTCGATGCGCAGCTCGCCATCTCCGCGGTGACCTTTGACCTCTGGCAACATCTGCAGCGCCTTGAGCCCTTCGGTCCCGGGAATCCGCGCCCCCTCTTCCTCTTCGCCGACGTGCGCGTGGAGGGCGAGCCTCGCATCCTGAAGGAGCGCCATCTCAAACTGCGCATTCGACAGGCGGGGCGGAGTCTGGATGCCTTTTGGTGGAACGGTGCGTCCTCGTTCGCCTCGCGCGTCGCGGGCGCGCGCCTCCGGTTGGCGGCGAGTATCGGCGAATCGTTCTCCAATGGGCTCCTGCACATCCACCTGGTGATCAAAGACCTGTCGGAGACGCCCCTTGGAGGAGGCGATGAGATGGCGTGAGCCCACCTGGCCCCGGGTGACTCGCGCCCTGGCCGTCGCGCTCTTCGTCGCGGTCGGCGCCACGCTCATCCTCTCCTCTCGCCAGCACCACGGCTTACTTCAGCGTCGGAGCGAGGAGGCGGTGGGGGTGCGTCTCCATGCGCGTCTGCTCTCGGTGAGTGAGAACATTCGTCACCTCCAGACTCAAGAAGGCCGTCCCATCTTTCTCCTCACAGCGGCGCGCGATGAGGCGTACGATGATGGGCATCACGAATTGAGCGATGTGAGCCTGACGCTGTATGCCCCTGACGGGGCGGAACGCGCGCGCATCACGGCTCGCCGCGCCGTCTCTGATCAAACGACCGGGCTCGTCATCTTCGCCACGGATGTCGTGGCGCGGATGCGCGAGGGCGTCAGCGTGCGCACCGATGAGGCGCAGTACGATCACGCGGCGGAGGTCTTACGCACGGAGCGACCGGTCACCTTCGAACACGCCAGAGGATGGGGGGAGAGTCAGGGAGCGGAGATTCGCTTCGGGCGCGGGCGGGGAGATCTCGTCCGGCTGCGCGCGGTTCGCCTGACGGTCGCGCCGAAGACATCGGAACAAGCGTGGACCGTTCGAGCGGATTCGGCCTCGTTCGAGACCGCCACGCTCGCGTTTCGACTCGTCGGAACAGTCGTGATGACGCGCGGTGCGGAGGAGCTGCGCGCCGAGCGGCTCGAGGGCTCTCTGGATAGCGCACATCGAATCCGAGAGCTCATGGCCGAAGGGGACGTCCGCCTCCGCTCCCGCGATGATGCGGCGAGCAGCGAGATCACGAGCCATCGTCTTGCGCTCTCCTTCATGAGCGGACACGATCTGGCGCGCGCGATCGCGCTTGGGTCGGTCGCCGCGCGCGTTCGGAATCGAGCTGAGGAACACGAGTTGCGCAGCCCTCGCCTGGAGATCGTCTTCGCGGAGCGGCGAGGGAGGCTCACCCCTCAATCGGCATGGGCCGAGGGCGGGCGCGTGAACGTCATCATGCGGAGCACAGGACCTGAGCGGGCGTCCGCGGAGCGACGTCTGGAGGCGAACCGCGTGGAGGCGATCTTCCGAACGGGGACCCGAGCGCTGCACCGCCTGCGCGCTTCGGGCGACGTTCGCCTGGAGATGCTCCCGACCGCTTTCGCGAGGGCCGCTGAGCGGAAGACGATCTTCGCGCGCCAGCTGGAGGTGGAGTTCGCGGCCGAACGCCTCCGGGCGACGGAGGCTCGCGCCGAAGGTGACGTCCGCGTGGAGATCGAGCCGAGGGCAGCACGCCCGAAGCGCGTGATGATGAGTCCCTCATTGCTCGCCCAATTTGATCCGGAGACGCAGGAGATCACGCGCCTCCTTCACGCAGGGGGATTTCGCTACCTGGAGGGAGAGCGGGGTGCGCGGAGCGAGCGGGCGATCTACGAGGCCGATTCCGGATGGATTCGCCTGCGTGGAGGCGATCCGACCGTGTGGGATGCGCGCGGACGGACGCGCGCGGACGAGGTGGATGTGAACCCGCGAGAGGAACGGAGCGTGGCTCGCGGCCGCGTGCTGACGACCGCTCTCCCCCGCGAGGCGGGTACCAGTGCGCTCCCCTTCGCCGCGCGCGACGCGCCCATCTTCATCGCGGCCGATCGCCTGGACGTTGATCATCGCCAACGCCGCGTGCGCTACACGGGCGCGGTGCGCGCCTGGCAACAGGACACCTACCTCACGGCGGACGAGCTGGAGGTGCGCGAGGCCGAGCGCGTGCTCACGGCGCGCGGGCAGATCCGCTCGTTCCTCTTCCGCGCGCGCGCGGCGGAGACGCCTCAAGGAGAGACGATTCCCGTCGTCGTCTCGGCCGCGCGCCTGACGTACCGCGAGGCCGAGCGGAAGATCCTCTACGAGGGGGGCGCACATCTGCGGCGCGGCGCGCAAGACCTCAGGGCCGAGTCGCTCACGATCGTCCTCAAACCGGGTGTCGCGGAGATCGAGCGCGCCATCGCCGAGCGAAACGTCACGCTCATGGATCCCGATCGCCGCGCATATGCCGAGCGCGCCGTGTACGAAGCCGGGGGGGAGCGGATCCTTCTTGAAGGCGCACCCGCGCGCGTGGAGGATGATCGCCACCGCGTGCGTCAAGAGGGGGCTCGATTGACTTTCCTCGGGGGGAGTGATACAGTTGTGGTCGAGGACGGTGAAGGGGCGCGCCGGGTGAGGACCGTGAGGACAATTCCGAGGGGGCAACCGTGAGCATGCTGATCACAGAGGCGAACGAGGCGGCGCTCGGCCATGAGCCCTTGCCCCATCGCGCTCGGCTCCCTGTGGACGGAGCGGTCTTGCGCGCCTCCGGATTGACGAAATACTATCGGGGGCGCTGTGTCCTCACCAACGTCTCCCTCGATGTGCATCCGGGAGAGATCGTCGGCCTGCTCGGTCCTAACGGAGCGGGAAAGACGACGACCTTTCATCTGATCGTCGGGCTGGAGCGGCCCGATCGTGGCGCCGTCTTCCTCGATGGGCGCGAGATCACCGCCTTGCCCATGTATCTTCGAGCGCGGTGCGGTTTGGTCTACCTCCCGCAGGAGCCCTCGATCTTCCGTCGTCTGACGGTGGAGGAGAACATCCTCGCCATTTTGGAGCGGCGGAAGATGAGCCGCGCCGAGCGTCGGCGCCGACTCGAGGAGATTCTGGAGGAACTGGGGCTGGCCGCCGTGCGTCACGTCAAAGGCTACGCCCTCTCGGGGGGGGAGCGTCGGCGGACGGAGATCGCGCGCGCGCTCGTCATGGAGCCACGTTTCCTGCTTCTGGATGAACCCCTGACGGGGATTGATCCGCTGGCGGTCTTCGATCTGCAGCGCATCATCCTCGGGTTGAAGGCGCGAGGGATTGGGATCCTCATCACGGATCACAATGTGCGGGAGATGCTGCGCATCACCGATCGCGCCTATCTCCTCAGCGAGGGGCGGATCTTTCGCGCCGGCACGCCGGAGACGCTGACGGCGGATCCGGAGGTGCGGCGCGTCTATTTGGGCGAACACTTCCAGCTTTGAGCTATGCCGTCGGTCAAGATCGCGCCGGGACTGACGCAGCGTCTGACGCTGACGCCGCAGCTCAAGCAGCGTATTGACCTGCTGGCCATGACCAAGCTGGAGTTGCTCACCCTCATCCGGCAGGAGCTGCGAGAGAATCCCGTGCTGGAGGAAGCGGTCGAGGTGGTTCCCTCGGCGGAGGCCGCGCTGCGCAATACTGAGCGCGAAGCGCGTGAGGAAGCCCATGGATCGTCCGAACCAGTGGAGCTGGAACCCAAGCCGCGAGATCCCTTCGAGGAAGTGGATTTCGAGGACTTCTTCCAGAACTATCTCGATCCGGCTCCGCGCACGACGTGGGCGGAGCCTTCGCCGGAGGAGGAGGTCTCGCTTCTGGAGAAGCTGACGCCGAGCCGTCCGTCCCTGTACGAGGCGCTGTTGGAGCAACTCCGCGTCATGGCCCCATCGGACGATGAGGTGCGGCAGGCGGCGGAGGCGATCATCGGGTGTCTGAACAGCGACGGGTATTTGGAGGCGACGCTGGAGGAGATCAAAGCCCTTGGGGGATGGTCCGACGAGGTCGTCGAGCGCGCGCTCGCGCTCGTGCAGAGCCTGGATCCGCCGGGTATCGGCGCGCGCGATCTGCGCGAGTGTTTGCTGTTGCAGCTTCGCGCGCGGGGATGGGAGGATCGGCTGGCGGCGCGCCTGGTGCGCGATCATCTGTGGGATTTGCATCCGCATCGGCTCCCGGAGCTGGCCGAACGCCTCGGCCTCCCGCTGCAGACGGTGCGCGAGGAGCTGGAGGTGATCCGGCAATTGGACCCGCGCCCGGGACGGAATCTCGGCGCTGCGCCGCCGATGTACATCGTGCCCGAGGCGAGCATCGTGAAGGTGGACGATCGCTACGTCATCCTCTTCAACGACGAGGGCCTGCCGCACCTGCGGATCAACCCCTACTATCGGCGCCTCCTCAAGAGCGGGCAGCTCCCGAAAGAGGCGCGGGATTTCGTGCGGGAGCGATTTCGCTCGGCTGTCGAGTTGCTGAGGAACATCGAGCATCGCCGTCGGGCGATCTACCGCGTCTGTGAGGCCATCGTTCGGCGACAGCGCGACTTCCTCGACTACGGCCCCGAATATCTGAAGCCGATGCTGCTCAAGGACATCGCGGCCGAGCTGGGCCTCTCGCTCTCGACCGTCAGCCGCATCGTGAGCAACAAGTACATTGATACCCCTCAGGGGCTCATCGAACTGCGCCGTTTCTTCACCGAAGGGGTGCGGAAGGAGAACGGCGAGCAGATCTCCACGCGCGTCCTCAAGCTGCGCCTGCAAAAGCTCATCGAGCAGGAGGATCCCCGAGCGCCGCTGACGGACGATGATCTGGTGCGCTTGCTGGAGCGCGAGGGCGTTCGACTCTCGCGCCGCACGGTGACGAAGTATCGGAAGCAGCTGGGGATTCCCAGCTCGCGGGATCGCGCGCTACTTCATGCGGGGAGGGGAGGATGAATCTGGAACTCACGACGCGAAATGTGGAGCTGACGCCCACGATCGAGAAGCGCCTTCGGCGGGCACTGGAGAAGATCGGCCGCGTCCTCGATGACGCGGCCAAGGTGCACGTCATCCTCGCTGCTGAGAAGCATCGGTTCCTGACGGAGATCCTCGTCACCTGGCGAGATCATCAGTTCACGGGGACGGCCGAGACGGACGACCTCTACAGCTCGGTCACCGAGGCCATTGATCGCCTCCTGCGACAAACGCTCAAGCAGAAGGAGAAGTTCGCGGCCCGCCGACGGGCGACGCGCAAGCTCGTGAAGACGTTGCCCGCGGAATCTTCGGCGCCAGAGGTGCGCATCGTGCGCACGCCCCGATATTCGGTGAAGCCCTTGACGCCGGACGAGGCGGCCGAGCTGCTCTTGAAATCGAACGATCACTTCCTCGTCTTCCGCAATGCGGAGACCGATCGGGTGGCCGTCCTCTACAAGCGCACCGATGGTCACCTCGGACTCATCGAACCCTGAGGGCGCGATGACCGCTCCCCTCACGCCCGAGATCACCGTCGCCGAGCTGCTCACCGGCGCGCCAGCCGATCTGGACTTGCGCGTGATCGTCGGCGCTGAGGGTGTGACCAGGACGATCCGCTCGCCGCGCATTCAAAAGCTCGGGCTGGCGCTGGCGGGATTCACGCACTATGTGCACGCGGGGCGGATCCAAATCGTGGGGCAGAGCGAGGTGACCTTCCTGCACCATCTCTCGCCGGCGGAGCGACACCGCGCCATCGAGCACCTCCCCTGGGAGGCGATCACGTGCGTCCTCGTGACCAAGGGGCTCACCCCCCCGCCGGAATTCCTCCACGCGGCCGAGCGGCATCGCGTTCCGGTCCTGGTCTCCTCGCGCCTCAGCTCGACGGCGATTCTGAAGCTCACGGAGTTTCTGCAGCGGGTTCTCGCCCCCCGGTGCTGGATGCACGGCGTCCTGGTCGAGGTCTTCGGCGTCGGCGTATTGCTGCTCGGCGAATCCGGACTGGGCAAGAGCGAATGTGCGCTCGATCTCATTCAGCGCGGGCATCGGCTCGTCGCCGATGATGTCGTCGAGGTGCGCGCCATCGGATCGGATCGGTTGATCGGCCTGGCTCCGGAACGCGCGCGGGGGCACATGGAGATCCGGGGGCTCGGCATCCTGGACATTCGAGAATTGTTCGGCGTCGCGGCGCTCGCCGAAGAAGCCTCGGTGGATCTGGCCATCGCGTTCGAGCGCTGGGATCCGCAGCGAGACTATGACCACCTGGGCTTGCAGGAGGAGACGCTCCGCCTGCTGGACATCTCGATCCCCCTGATTCGCCTTCCCGTCACGTTCTGGCGCAATCTCACGACGCTCGTCGAGGTGGCCGTGCGCAATCACCTGTTGAAACGCCGGGGCATTGATGCGATGCGGCAGTTCGTGCGCGCGCACGATGCGCTGGTCGCCGGGGACGCGCTCGAATCCTCGTGACGCATGGCTTTCGCTTCCCCTCACATCCTCATCCTCACAGGCTTGAGCGGTTCGGGGAAGACCTCGGCGGTCAAGGCCTTCGAGGACCTCGGATATTTCTGCGTGGACAATCTGCCGATTCACCTGATCCCCCCCTTTGTGGAATTGTGTCGCGCCAGCGCGGAGACGCTCCGTCGCGCCGTCATCGTCATTGACATCCGCGAGCGCCAATTCCTCCCCGATTTCCCCCGCCTCTACGACGAGTTGCGGCGGCAAGGGACCAACGTGCGGATCATCTTCTTCGAGGCGAGCCCCGAGGTCCTGCTGCGCCGTTTCTCCGAGACGCGACGTCCGCATCCGCTGGCCGACGCCGAGACGGACCTGCCCACGGCCATCGCGCGCGAACGGGAGGCGTTGCAAGAGATCCGCGCTCGCGCCGACCTCATCATTGACACGTCCGAGCACACGGTGCACACGCTGCGCCGCTACGTGATCGAACGCTTCGGCACTGCTGACGCGCTGCTGGAGATGACGGTCACGCTCCTCAGCTTCGGGTTCAAGCATGGCGTTCCCCCGGGATTGGACCTGCTCTTTGATGTCCGCTTCCTGCCGAACCCGCACTTTGTGCCCGAGCTGCGCCCGCTCTCGGGACAAGATGCGCGCGTCATTGACTTCATGCGCGCGCACCCGGATACGATGGAGACCATCGCGCACCTGGAGAACCTCCTCCGATTCCTTCTTCCGCGTTACCAGCGCGAGGGACGAAGCTATGTGACGATCGGGATCGGGTGTACGGGAGGACGCCACCGGTCGGTGATGATCGTCGAGGAGCTGGCGCGGGTGCTGCGACGCGAGGGCTATAAGCTTCGCGTCACGCACCGGGATATAGACAAACTCTGAGCACACGGCAGCTCCCGATGAGGACGCGAGCCGACGCCTTGAGGTACAATAAGAAAGCACGGAAGGCACGGAGCTCGAGCGCATGCGTCGGGGAGGCGAGCGGTTCGTCGCTTCGCCGACGCCGGAGGAAGCAGGATGGGACTCATCGGAGGCGTCGTCATCACGCATGGACAACTGGCCACGGAACTGGTGAACGCCGCGGAGATGATCGTCGGTCAGATCAGCCACATCACGGCCGTCTCCATCGGCTGGCATGATGATGTGGAGGTCGCGCGCGAGACGATCCGTCGGGCCATCGAGCGGGTCAACAGCGGGCGCGGCGTGCTGTTGCTGACGGATATGTTCGGAGGAACGCCGACCAATATCGCGGCCACCTTCCTGGGCGTCGAGCCGGTGGAGATCGTCACCGGCGTCAATCTGCCCATGATTCTCAAGCTCGCCAATCAAGACCCGAACGACGATCTGCTCACCGTAGCGCGCAAGGTCAAAGAACAGGGGCAGAAGAACATCTATTTGGCCAGCGAGATCCTCACGCCCGCGAAGCGATAGCCGGCGATGCAGCGACGAACGGTGCAGGTGGCCAACCGTCTGGGATTGCATGCGCGCGCAGCCGCCAAGCTCGTGCAGGCGGCCAATCGGTTCCGCAGCGCGATCACGCTCGCCCGCTCCGATACGGGACAGACGGCGGACGCCAAGAGCATCCTCGGCGTCCTGCTGCTGGCGGCATCGGCGGGGACGCATCTGGACATCACCACATCCGGAGAGGACGAGGTGGAGGCGATCGAAGCCATCTGCCGGTTGATCGAGTCGAAATTCGGTGAAGAGGAGGAGCGATTGGGATCGTGACGGCGAATTCGGAGATCATACTCCGCGGACTGGGCATCTCGCCGGGGATCGGGTGGGGACCGGCCGTGCACTCGCCTTGGCGCGGACGAGTGATCTTCCGCCGGCGGCTCGCTCCTCAGGAGATCGAGTCCGAGGTGGCCCGCTTCCACAAGGCCGTGGGCATCGCGCGCGAGCAATTGCGCGTCCTGCGGCAACGCATGGAGCACGCCCTGGGGAAAGAACACGCCTATATCCTGGATGCGCACGTGCTGATGTTGGAGGATGCGGGGATCCTCGGCGAGATCGAAAGCCTCATCCGCACCAACGCCGTCAACGCCGAATGGGCGGTGAAACTGGTCACTGATCGCATCCTGGCCATCTATGCGGAGATCAAGGACGATGATTTGCGCGAGCGTGGCAGTGATATCGAAGATGTGGCGAACCGATTGCTCAGGGTGCTCTCGGGGGACCGCTCCACCTGCGCCTTTCCGGAGAGTGCGGTCCTGGTGAGCGAGACGCTCCCGCCAAGCCTGCTTGGGGAACTCGATCCGCAGCGCATCGCGGGCTTGATCCTCGGCACAGGGGGATGGACGTCGCACGTGGCCATTCTCGCCCGTGGGCTGGGCATCCCGGCCGTATCGGGTCTTCGTGGGGCGCTCGCGCAGATCGAAGATCAGGCGCTCGTCCTCGTGGATGGGACGCGAGGGCTCGTCTTCGTCCGTCCCTCCCCAGATGTCCTTCAGCATTATGAGCGGCAGCGCCAGGAGCGCGAACAGCATTGGATCCGATGGCAGGCACGCGCCCCTCTCCCCACGATGACGCGCGACGGCGTTCCGATCACCATCCGCGCGAACATCGAGCGTCTCTCTGAATTGGATGACCTGCACCGTTTCGGCGCATGCGGGATTGGCTTGCTCCGCACGGAATTTCTCTTCCTGCAGGCAGCTCCGGAACTGCCCTCGGAAGAGCTGCAACTGGAGGCGTATCGTCAGGCCGCGGAAGTGGCCGGGCGCGACGGGGTCGCCATTCGCACGGTGGATTGGGACGAAAATCAGATGGCCGCGCTCGGCACCCTTCATGCGCTGCGCGACCGGCAGATGGAGTCCGAGTCTTCGGAGCCATGGCTCCCCGAGCGGAATCCGGCGCTCGGGCTCCGCGCCATTCGGTTCTCGCTGCGCGCGCCGGAGGTTCTCAAAACCCAATTGCGCGCCATCGTGCGGGCCGCCGCCTTCGGGAATCTGCGCCTCGTCCTCCCCCTGATCACGAGTTTGGAGGAAGTCGAGCAGGTCCGACACCTGCTTCAGACCGCATGCCGTGAACTGCGCGCAGAAGGGATCGCCGCGCCGGATCGTCTTCCCGTGGGCGTGATGATCGAGACGCCTGCCGCCGTGTGGCTCGCCGATGAGCTGGCTGCCGTGGCGGATTTCCTCAGCCTGGGGACCAACGATCTCATCCAGTACCTGCTGGCGGTGGATCGGGATAACGATCGCGTGGCCTCGCTCTATGATCCGCTGCATCCGGCCGTGCTGCGCGCTCTGCGGCACGTGATCCAGGCGGCCGAGCGCGCAGGCCGCCCCCTTGAAGTCTGCGGCGAGATGGCCGCGCATCCGCTGCATGCGCTGGTCCTGCTGGGTTTGGGAGCCCGTATCTTGAGCATGCGCCCGCGCGCGATCCCGCTCATCAAGGACTTCGTGCGAGCATGCGAGCTGACGCGCGTGCGCGAGGTCGTTCGCCAGGCGCTCGCCGCCTCACGCTCTGCCGAAGTGCGTGAGCTTTTGCTCGGAAGCCTCCAAGAGCTCCGACTGGAGCTCCCCGATGAAGCGCTCCTGAACGGGAGCGCGCCCCCCGTTCGAGGAGTCTCCTAAGGCGGATCGCCCCGCGGGAGTTCGTCCGCGACCTGGCGCGAGCGCCCTCTCACGATTGCATGCCCTCTTGCTGATGGCCGCCTCAACGGCGGGGGTTCTGCTCCCGACTCCTCGTCAGACGCGAGGCCCCACGTCCGGCGTCCTCACGGATGCGGCGCGTGGCACTGCGTGCAGTTCATCTTGGCCTTCACGTTGTCCAGCCCCTTATCCCCGTGACACGTGAGGCAGGTCGCGATGGACTCCGGTGGGACATAGATGCTCTGGAATTGACCATCAGCCCATTGATTCAATAGCTCCACGGCGCGAGCGGCGACATCACCTGTGAGCCGGCCGCAGCGCTCTTTGCGTTCAAGTGAGGAAGCGGTGAATCCCGAACGCTCGCACCACAAGGTCACCGAGATGTGACACAGGGGTGAGCCTGCGGCATTCTGCGGGAGTGGTCGCGTGTACTTCTGGACGAAGAACTGCCCTGTCTGCGCGTACTCGTTGCTGATGTCCGTCGGCAGGAGCGCTTGCGTGTACCACCCCTGCAATTCATGGATGAGCCGATCGGCCGTCGGCTTATCGCACACGAGCTGAATAGCGGCGCTGGCCCCAAGGAGCGCCCCACACGTTCCGCCCCATCCGACGACGCCCCCGTGCCCCCAGATCATGAGCTCCGTGGGGATCATCGTATAGGGATACCCGACCGCCTCGCGCAATGGGATGATGATGGCTCTGAAAGCGCCATAGGCGCAGCCATATCCTTTCTCCCAATACCCCTCGTGCCCGAGCTTGCGCACGTACTCGGGATCGAGCTTTCGATAGGGCCACGGCCACGGCGGAAGATCCATCTGGGCGATCCCTTCCCTTCCGAGGAGGCTCAGCCCAGCTGCACCGACGGCGGCGCATGTGGCACATTTGGTCGTCAACGTGAGGAACTCTTTTCGCGTCAGCGTCTTCCTCATTGCTCATCCCTCCATGATGAGATCAGCACTTCCGCTTTTTCCTTCGTGCAAGCCGCATGCCAGAGGCAGGGACATTGATTCTGCTGAAGTTAAACCGGGAAGGA
Source organism: bacterium HR10 (assembly GCA_002923315.1). Classification (GTDB taxonomy): domain Bacteria; phylum Acidobacteriota; class Blastocatellia; order HR10; family HR10; genus HR10. The sequence continues at coordinate 85,937 of BEHM01000001.1, read as the reverse complement.
GTGCCCCGTGCGTTGAAGAATTCAACGACAGGTGTTGAATTCTTCAACATGACTAAGCGCGCGATGCGCTGAGACTTGCCCCAGCTGGCCCTCGGCTCGCGTTGAAGAATTCAACGGACGCAGCGCGAGAAGGCCGCGCCACTGGTCAGAGCGCGCGCATGTTCTTCGGATCGAAGGACTTCCACGCCGCCGGAGAGGACGTCGCGCGGCACATCGATTGCCCTCAAGGGAGAGTTGAGGGAGGGACAATGGACGAGGTGCTGTCGAGAGGACCGACCGAGGCCACCGGCCCTGGAGCTCATCCGCTCTCCATCGAGCGCGAGGGTGCTGCTCCCGTGCTCCAGTGCGTGTGGATGTTGGCGGGGATCGTGGACTACAAACTTTGCGATCGCGACTACGAATGCGACCATTGCCCTTTTGACCGCGCCCTTCGGGAGCGGACGAGGGAGATCGCCGGTGAGGAGGGAAGCTCACGATCTCACGGTGAGCGCACGGCGTCTCACCGCCTCTTCAGCCGAGGTGGCTTCCACATGGCGGAGGCGCTCTTCTACCATCCGACGCATGTGTGGGCGCGCATCGAGCGGCGGGGGGACGTGCGAATCGGACTGGATGATTTCGGACAGAAGCTCCTCGGGCGGATTTATCAGGTGAGCTTTCCGGAAGTGGGCGCGCGCGTGATCGCCGGACGCCCGCTGGGTAAGCTGGCGCATCAGGCCGGGGAGATCATTCTGTCCGCTCCTCTGACGGGTGTCATCCTTCAGCTCAACGAGCGGCTCACGCGATACCCCTCCCTCATCAATCACGATCCGTATGGGGACGGATGGCTGCTACTGTTGCGACCGGAACGTTTGCGGGAGAGTTTGAAGCACCTGCTCTATGGGGAGCAGGCGCGTTCTTGGTATGAGCGGGAAGTTTCGAAGCTGCACCGAGCGGTTCGCGCGGCCTTGCGCGCTTTGGGGACGCCCCCAGAAGTCTCTGCCGCAGGCCGCACGCTCCAAGATGGGGGCGTTCCCCTTGAAGGGGAGTGCACGGCGCAGGAGATGCTGACGCGGGCTGCGATGGAATCGCTCATGGAAGTCCTTGGTCCCGCGCGATGGGAACAGGTGATCGCGCGGTTCTTGCAGCCACGGATCGGGCGCACGGTGAGTGCGCCTCGGAGGCGATCTCCGGAGAGGAGGTGAACTATGGTCGCTCTCTTTGTCATTCTCACGATCATCGGATTCATCCTCGTGGATTCCGTCGTCCAATGGGCTGAGGCCCGACAGGGACGTCCCGTGAGGCGACCGGCGCTGCGTCCGACGCTCGCCTTCGAGACCGTCTCCATCCCTGCCGGTCTCTTCCTGGACGAAGGGCACACGTGGGTGCGCCTGGAACCGAGCGGACGGACATTCGTCGGCATGGATGAGTTCGCGCGTCGAGCCATCGGGCGCGTGGATGCCGTGGACTTGCCGAAAGTCGGCGTCATGGTGCGGCGGGGTGATCCGCTCTTCGCCATCACGCAGGGGGGCCGACGGGCCGTCTTCCGCGCCCCGCTCGATGGAGTGGTGAGCGCGGTCAATGAGATCCTCATGCGCCAGCCAGAGACGGGGCGAATGGATCCGTACGAAGATGGATGGATCTGCACGCTGACGCCGAAGAACCTGGCGGCGCACTTACGCCATCTGCTGGTCGCCGAGGAAGCTCGGGCGTGGCTCCAGTGCGAGATCGAACGCTTCAAGGAGTTCCTCACGTGGCGGCCGATGCCGCAGGCGGCTCTCGGACACGTCCTGCAGGACGGCGGGCAGTGGACCGATGGCGTCCTGGAGGCTCTGGATGAAGCCAGTTGGGAGGAGTTCACCCGAACATTCCTGCGCAGCCCGCATCCAGCCGAGGGGTGAAGCGAGCGAAGGAAGGCGTTTTGCCGACCCTCACTTGAGGTCGAAGCCTCGCCGGAGGCGCGAATCGCGCCTCAGGAAGCGAGTGATTTGCCCCACCCCTCTCCCTCGCGCGCAGTCGCGGGGGATGAGAGGAGGGAGCCACCCTGCTGTAACCGCTTGACCGGACGGCTCTCAGTGGCCGGCTGCTGAAAGCGACCTCACGATCCAGGCGTGGAATGGAAATTGCATCGCCTCCTAGTGGAGGATGCGTATGGGCAGCAAAAAGGGCCTCCTCTTTGATGCGACCTTGTGCATCGGATGCGGCGCCTGCTACCAAGCGTGCAAGGAGCGGAACCGGCTCCCCCCGACAGCGACGCACTTTTTGGAGGATCGGCTGTCGGACCAAACCTATACGGTCGTGAAGAAGCGCGGGGGACGATTCGTCCGCCAGCTCTGCATGCACTGCGAGGTCCCGACGTGCGCGTCCGTCTGTCCGGTCGGCGCGTTGGAGAAGACGGCGGCCGGCCCGGTCATCTATCACGAAGAGCGGTGCATCGGATGCCGCTATTGCATGCTGGCATGCCCCTTCGGGATCCCGAAGTATGAGTGGCGGAAGATCCTGCCGCGCATCCGAAAGTGCGATCTGTGTGCCGATCGCCTCGTGGCAGGGCGACCGACGGCATGCGCCGAAGTCTGTCCCACGGGAGCGACGAAGTTCGGGGATCGTCAGGAGCTGATCGAGGAGGCCCGCGCGCGACTTCGCGCTCACCCGCAGAAGTACGTGCCGAGGATTTACGGCCTGGAGGAAGTCGGTGGAACCTCGGTCCTGCTGCTCTCGGATGTCCCGTTCGAGCGCCTGGGCTACCGAACGGATCTGCTCCGGGAGCCGCTCCCCCTGCTGACGTGGCAGGTCTTGCAGAAGATCCCCAACTTCGTCATCGTCGGGGGCGTTCTGCTCGGAGGCATCTGGTGGATCACGAATCGGCGCCAAGAGGTGCAACGCCGAGAGCGCCAGGAGCGAGGACGCGACTCCGGAGAACCGCCGCGTGATCTCCCGGAGCCATCGGGATCATCCTCGGCATCCGACTCAACGAATTCGTCATGACGGCTCGACGCAAAGGGAGATCCGGCTTCCTCGCGCGTGCCACTCGCGCGACGGATGCGGTCTGGCGAAGGAGGGAGGTATGAGGTGGCGCCTGCGACGGCCTGGTTTCTGGCAGCTGGTGTTTCTGGTCATCTTGGGTGCCGGCCTCTACAGCACGGTCGTCCGGTTCACCGGAGGATTGGGAGCGAGCACGGCCCTGAGCGATGCCTTCCCATGGGGCCTGTGGGTGGGCTTCGACGTCCTCTGCGGGGTCGCGCTGGCCGCCGGAGGATTCACCATCAGCGCCGTCGTCTACATCTTCAACATCGAGCGATTTCGCCCGATCATTCGCCCGACGATCCTCACGGCCTTCCTCGGGTACCTGCTGGTCATTGTGGCCCTGCTCTTTGATCTGGGACGCCCGTATCGCATCTGGCATCCGCTGGTCATGTGGAATCCCCACTCGGTGATGTTCGAGGTGGCCTGGTGCGTCATGCTCTACACGACAGTGCTCGCACTGGAATTCAGCCCCATGGTGTTCGAGCGCTTGAGACTTCAAAGGCCACTTCGGATCCTGCACGCGCTGACGGTACCATTGGTCATTCTCGGCGTCATCCTCTCGACGCTTCATCAATCCTCGCTCGGTTCGCTCTATCTGATCGTGCCGGAGAAGCTGCATCCGCTCTGGTACTCGCCGCTTCTGCCCGTCTTCTTCTTCATCTCGGCCATCGCGCTCGGGTGCGCGATGACCATCTTCGAGTCGTTCCTGAGCTACCGGGCATTCCGGAAACGACTGGAGATTGATCTGCTCACCGATCTGGGCAAAGTGATCGTCGTCGCGCTGGCCGTGTATCTGGTGCTGAAGGTTCAGGATCTGGTCGGGCGCGGTGCACTCGCTCACGTCTTGGAGCCGACCTACGAGGCGCGGATGTTCCTGGCCGAGATGATGCTCGGCGTGATCGGTCCCATGCTGCTGCTGAGCGTGCGCCGCGTTCGGACGGACCATTTCGGCCTGTTCGTCTCCGCCCTCCTGGTCGTCCTGGGCTTCATCATGAACCGGTTGAACGTGAGCATCACGGGGATGGAGGCCTCCTCCGGCGTCTCGTACTTCCCAAGCTGGACCGAGCTCTCGGTGACCTTCATGATCGTAGCACTGGGATTCGCCCTGTTCGGGTTGGCGGTGAAATATCTGCCCGTCTTTCCGGAGATGGAGCGGGAGGTCGCAGTCCCACCGGCCGTCGCCGTTCTCCGAAGACCGTGGATCGGGACGACACCTCTGATCCTGATCCTCGGCGGAATCGTCTTCTTCGGCGCCCTCGGCGTGGCCTACAGCGGCCTGTCCTATCGCGAGCGGGCTCTCGCCTCTCCGTCTCGCCTCGAAGAAGAGCCGAACATCGCCGAAGGGCTGGAACGATTGAACATCCCACCGGACGTCACGTTCCCGCAGGGGGAGGGGAGCCCGGGGCCGGTCACGTTCCGACATGCTTCGCACATCAACTGGGAGCGACCGGACTGCACCGTGTGTCATCGTGAGCCGTTCCACATCCTGAAGGTCGAGGGGGAGGCCTCGTCGCGTCCCGCGCGCGACTGGCACGACGCGCGACATTGCGGACGATGTCATGACGGGAAGACCTCCTTCAGCGCGCAGGAGGAATGCGCGGTGTGTCATCGGCCGTGAATACAGGGATGGGGACATGAGGGGGTGGCGACGCTGGACATCGAGCGTGAGCGTGAAGCTGACCCTTTGGCTCATCGCGAGCATGGCGTTTGTCTTCTCGCTGCTCGGCTACCAAACCCTCCGGCTGCACAAGCGCGACCTGGAGCAGATGACCATCGCCAGCGCGGATCGCACGAGCGACGTCATCAAGCGGGGGCTCCGCTACAGCATGCTGCAGAACCATCGGGATGAGATCTATCACACGCTCCTCACCATCGGCGCGCAGCCCGGGATTCACAAGATCCGCATCTTCGACAAAGAGGGTCGGATCAGCTTCTCCACTGATGCGCGCGAGGTGAATACGTTCGTGGACAAGCGCGCCGAGGCCTGCTACGGCTGCCATGCGCAGGAGCAGCCGCTTGTTCGCCTGGATCGTCCGGATCGCGTCCGCGTGTACCTCGGAGAGCGCGGAGAGCGCATCTTGGGACTCATCAATCCCATTGAGAACGAACCGGGATGTTACACGGCCTCCTGCCACGCGCACTCGCCGGCGCAATCGGTGCTCGGCGTGTTGGACGTGACGCTCTCGCTCGCCCCGGTGGACGCGGCCATCGCGGAAGGGCAGCGCCAGCTCTTCTTCCTCTTCCTGGGGAGCATCCTCTTTGTCGCGCTCGTTGTCGTGGCCGTCACCGCCGTGATGATCCATGTCCCGATCCGGCACCTGAAGCGGGGGACCGAGCGCGTCGCCTCTGGCGACCTCGACCATAAGATCCCGCTCACCGCGCGGGACGAACTGGGCGAGTTGGCGGCGTCATTCAACGCCATGACCGAGGAGTTGAAGCGCGCTCATGAGGAGCTGACGAGCTGGGCGCGCACCCTGGAGGAGCGCGTGGCGGAGAAGACGGCCGAGCTGCGACGCACGCACGAGCAGATGATGCACGCCGAGCGCATGGCCTCCATCGGGAAACTCGCCGCCATCGTCGCTCACGAGATCAACAACCCCCTCTCCGGCATCCTCACGACCGCCAAGCTCCTGCTCAAGAAGATGGGGGATCACGGGTTCTCGCCCGAGGACCTCGCCAATGCGCGCCAGTATCTGGAGATGATCGCCAGCGAATCGGCCCGCTGCGGGGAGATCGTGAAGAACCTCTTGCAATTCGTCCGCCCCTCGCGCGCGCACTTCCAGCCGCATGATGTCAACGAACTCATCCGTCAATCGCTCCGCCTGATTCAGCATAAGATCGAGCTGATGAGCCTGCAGACGGAGGTTCAACTCGATCCGGACGTGCCGCCCGTCGTCTGCGACGGACAGCAGATGCGGCAAGCGCTGGTCGCGCTCCTGATCAATGCCTGCGAAGCGGTGCGGCCAGAAGAAGGCATGCTCACCGTCACCTCGCGTTTCCTCCCTGAGGCGCAGCGGGTTGAGATCGCGATCCGCGACAACGGCGTCGGGATGGATGAAGAGACGCAACGGCGCATCTTCGAACCCTTCTTCACGACGAAGGAGAAGGAGGGGAGCCTCGGCCTCGGGCTCTCCGTCGTGCTCAGCATCCTTCACCGGCACGGGGGGGATATCCACGTGCAGTCCGCGCTCGGGCACGGGACGACGTTCACCCTCCGGCTCCCACTCACCCCGCCGACGGGAGCGGAGGATCAGACTGATCGCGCCTTCGAGGTCTTCTCCGGAGACGCGCCTCACCACATGGAGAGCAGGCTATGACGGTATCCAAAAGCGCGATCCGCATTTTGATCGTGGACGACGAGGCCATCGTGCGGGAATCCCTGGGGAACTGGCTCCGCGAGGAGGGATACACGGTGGACGTCGCCGGATCGGGGAAGGAGACCTTGCAGAAGCTGGCCGAGTCGAGCTACGACATCTTCCTCATTGATATCAAGATGCCCGGAATGGACGGACTGCAACTGCAGCGGCGCATTCGGGAGATCGCCCCGGAGGCCTCCATCATCATCATGACGGCTTACGCTTCGGTCGAAACGGCCGTGGAGGCGATGAAGCAGGGTGCTTACGATTACATCGTGAAGCCCTTCGATCCCGATCAGCTGGAGCACATCATCCGAAACGCCGTCGAGCGGAAGCGCTTGGTGGCCGAGAACGTCCGGCTGCGCGAGCGGATTCAGGAGATGGCGCTGTTCCATGAGATCGTCGGACAGAGTGCAGCCATTCAGCGAGTGCTCGAACAGATTCGCCTCGTCGCCATGTCCGATACGACGGTCCTCATCCGCGGGGAGAGCGGGACGGGCAAGGAGTTGGTCGCCCGCGCCATTCACGCCAACAGTCCCCGCCGCTACATGCCGATCGTCATCGTCAACTGCGGCGCTCTGGCCGAAGGGGTGATCGAGAGCGAGCTGTTCGGCCATGAGAAGGGCGCCTTCACCGGCGCCCATTATCGGCGCAAGGGGAAATTCGAGCTGGCCGATGGAGGGACGCTCTTTCTGGACGAGATCGGCGACATCAGCCTCAAGACGCAGGTGGATCTGCTGCGCGTGCTCGAGGAGAAGAAGATCTTTCGCGTCGGCGGCAATACGCCGATCCCCGTGGACTTCCGTCTGATCGCGGCGACGAACAAAGACCTGGAAGCCCTGGTCGCCGAGGGGAGATTCCGCGAGGACCTGTATTATCGCCTCAACGTCTTCTCCATCACCATCCCGCCGCTGCGCGAGCGGCGGGAGGACATCCCGCTTCTGGCCGAGCATTTCCTCAAGAAGTTCGCGCAGAGCATGAACAAGCCGATCCTCGGCATCTCGCCCGAAGCCCTGGCGCTGTTGGAGCGCTACGACTGGCCGGGAAACGTGCGCGAGCTGCAAAATGCCATCGAGCGCGCGGTGCTCGTCTGCCGCGGACGGGAGATCCGCCCCGAAGACCTGCCCTTGCAGGTGAACGAAGCGCGCGGACAGCCGGTGGGAAAGACGCTCGCCGAGGTCGAGCGGCAGCACATCCAGCGGATCCTGCAGGAGACGAGGTGGAACATCTCGCAGGCCGCGCGGTTGCTCGGCATTGATCGCGTGACGCTCTACAATAAGATTCGCAAGTATCAGCTCAAACCCGATTCGCCGGTATGACGAGGAGCGATCGTGTCGCGGGCGCTCATCGAGCTGGTCCCGATCGGGAACGTGGACACGGACGTCCTCGAGTTCCTCGCGCTCGTCTTGCCGGAGACGCTCCCCGTCTCCTGTCGCATTCGTGACCATCCGATCGAGTTGGACGCCGCCTATCACCCGCTCCGCCAGCAGTACCATTCCACGACGCTGCTCGCGCAACTGGTTCGAGGGCACCGAAATCCCGCCGTGAAGGTGCTCGGCGTGACGGACGTGGACCTCTTCATCCCCATCCTCACGTTCGTCTTTGGGGAGGCGCAGCTTGGGGGAGCGGCGGCCGTGCTCTCAGTCCATCGGCTCGACCAGCGCTTTTACGGCCTGCCGGAGGATCGCCGACTCTTCCTGGAGCGCTGCGAGAAGGAAGCGCTCCATGAGTTGGGACACACGTTCGGTCTCATCCACTGCTCGACCTTCGATTGCGTCATGCACTTCTCAAACTCCATCGAGCACGTGGACATCAAATCGAACGCCTTCTGCCCCTCCTGTCGGCGCCTCGTCGAGGAGGCTCTCGCGCGACTCGCTCCCGAATCGAGGCCCTTGCGACGGTCCTCATCCTGAGGGGGATCGGCGAGAAGATCGGCCACTTTCGAGCACGCGCATGATCTTCATCGAGGCCCCTCCTCAATTGATCGCGAGAATCCTCGCCTGCCCTCCCGAGCACCTCTCGCAGGCACCCGAACGATTCGCCCTATGGACGCGACCCCGGATAGACCTTCTGCAGCAACCGATCTTTCACCTTCGCCCCCTGCTCGAAGGCGCGATCGGCCTTCGCCCGCACGGGCTCCAGGCGGAAGGCGTGCCACTCCCACTTCGCCTCTTGCAGGAGCTTTCGAGCCGCCTCTAACTCCCGCCGCTCCTCGGCGATGGTGAGGTTCTTCCCCTCGGCCGCTTCGATGAGGCGATCCGCCCAGATGATCACCCCGTTGGCCCGACTCAGGCTTAGGAGCGTCTCCTGCGCGCTCTTGATGAGCTGCGGATTCGGCGGCATGATCCCTCCTTCGGCGTTGTGGCAGCGGCCGCAGAGTGCGCTGACGTCAATGGCACTCCGGACCGTCGCGTTCGCCATCTGCAGATGGCACGTGCTGCAGAACGGTCCCAGACCCGCCGCGCTGAGCTTCGCAAAGTGCGCGCTCGCCAGATAAGCGGTGCGCACCTCTTGATGGCACGCGCCGCAGGTCTCCGGCTGATGCTTCCCATGCACCCGACTGTGTGGATCGGAGGAGGCGCGCATCTCGCGATGAGCCTCCTGCGCCTGTCGCGCCCGAGGATCCCCCCCATGACAGACGTCACAGGTAACCCCTCTCTCCTTATGGACCGAGAGGTGCCAATCGTAATACCGCTGACTCAACTCCAGCGGGGTTGTGATCCGCTGATGACACGTCACGCACGAATTCTCCGCCTGCGCACTTCCCTGAAGGGGGGATGCCCCTCCGAGGCGCGCTCCGAGCAGCGCTCCCCCAATGCCCAGACTGAGACCCAATACAAAGGCGCATGTTCGCCGCCTCATGAGCGTCCCTCCTCCCTGCGGGCTCTCGATCACCGCGTCCGACGCAGCGTCCCTCTCGCCGACGGCGGTCGCTGACCCTTCGATTCCGACACTCGCGATGCGCCGAAGGCGCGCTCCCTCAGCTCTCGCGCATCTGCTACCCACCGAGGGGCGACGTAGCAACCATTGTGCCGAAAACGGCAGCGAATGCACCTCCGGGCGATCAAGCCATACCCTTCCTCCCCCGAGGGTTCAGAGAGCACCGCCTCGGGACGAGAGTCGGGAGAACCGACGGGATGCTCCTCGGAGAGGGGGAAAGCCCCGATGGCGGGTTAAAATCCCCGTCCCTCGACCGTCCGACGAACGCGCGCTCGACGGCCACCACGCACCGCCGAAGGATCGGTCGGCGTCGGAATGGTCCGCGTTCATCCCGAACGAAAGAAGATCGAGCGCGCGACGGTTGACAACGGCGCCCGCCCTGTCCTACGCTGAGCGCTCCATGAACACATATGTGCTTGTCGTGCTCGTTTATCTGGCCTTTCTGATGGGCGTCAGCCTTTATGCCTCGCGCGTCGTCAAGACCCAGACGGACTTCATGGTCGCCGGGCGCAAGCTGAGCGCGCCCGTACTGGTTGGCACGCTCCTGGCGACATGGATCGGCTCGGGCTCGATCATCGCGGGCGCGGGGTTGGCCTATCGCGAAGGCTTCGCTGCGCTCTGGTTCGACGCCGGCGTCTGGGTCGCGCTCGGCCTGATCTATTTCATCGCCGGCCGCGCGCGCAAGCTCGAACAGTTGACGGTCCCGGATGTGCTGGAGCTGCGCTATAACCACTGGGCGCGCTTGCTGGGCACCTTCGTCACGATCATCGCGTACACAGTGATCGCCTCCTATCAATTCCGCGCCGGTGGATTGGTCTTGAATATCGTCGCCGGGCTCGACCCGAGCACAGGCACCCTCATCACGTTCCTCTTCGTGACGGCCTTCACGGCGACGGCTGGACTACTCTCGATCGCGTACACGGACATCTTCAACGGGCTTCTCATGCTCGGCGGCATCTTCTTCGCGTATCCCTTCCTCATCGCGCGAGCTGGGGGATGGGATGGGGTGCGAGAGCGCCTGACCGCTCATTTCGGAGAAGCCGTCGCGGCCGAACGTCTGAGCCTCATGGGGCGTTTCACGGTGACGGAAGCCCTCTCCTATGCCCTGCCCACGCTCCTGCTGATGCTCGGTCTGGCCAATATGTATCAACGCTTCTTCTCGGCCCGCGATGAGCGCGCGGCTCGTCGGGCCGTCATCGGATGGATCATCGGGACCGTCTGCATCGAGACGATGATCATCGTCCTGGCCGTCATCGGATCGAGCCTCTTCCCCGAGCTGGCCTCGGGTCGGAGCGAGCAGGTGCTCCTGTACGCCGCGCGCGAGGGGCTGCCCGTGCTCGCCGGATGTGTCCTGCTGGCCGCCGCCGTCGCCATCATCGTCTCCACGGGCGACAGTTTCCTTCTGGTCCCAGCGACGAATATCGTTCGGGACATCTACCAGCGCTTCATCAATCCCCAGGCGACCGAGCGACAGATCGTCCTCTATTCGCGCGTGGCCGTCATCGGCCTCGGTCTCGCGGGCTACGTCCTCATTCAGTTCTTCGAGACCGTGCTGCGCGCCGCCCTGTTCTCCTACACGATGTATGGTGTGGGGATCACTCCCGCGCTGCTGGCCGGCTTCCTGTGGAAGCGCGCGACGACGACCGGCGGCCTCGCGTCCATCCTCGGGGGGATGCTCGTGACGCTCATCTGGCACTTCGCTTCGCTCGCGGAAGCGACGGGGATTGAGACGATCTACCCGGCCCTGGCGGCTTCGCTCCTGGGTTTGATCGCGGGGAGCTTGCTCACCCCCCCTCCGCCCGAGGAGAAGTGGAGACCTTTCTTCTCCTGACCCTCATCGGCTTCGCGACGTATGGTACAATACCCCGGTGACCGAAGATGAAGCGAGCGCACGGCGACCGGATCATCGTGAGCCTGATTCTCACGCTCCTGTGGGGTAACCTCGCGCTTGTCCCATCCAGACAGGAGTCGACCCCGCCTCCTCCGCGCGCCACGTCGGAGCCCCAGGAGGCTGTCCTCTCTCTGGAGAGCACGCTGGTGGACGTCGTCTTCACCGTCACGGATGCGCAGAACCGACCGGTCACGGATCTGCGGCGCGAGGAGGTGCGCATCTTCGAAGATGGCGTGGAGCAGAAGATCGAATTCTTCGGACGAACGCAGGAGTTGCCGATGCTCGTCGCTCTGGCTGTGGATTTCAGCGGGAGCCAGGAATTCACCTGGCCTAAGGAGCGGGCCGCGGCCGAGCGGTTCTTCGCGCAGTTCTTCCGCTGGGGGAAGGACCACGCTGCGCTTCTCACATTTCGCGGCGTGACGCGCCTGCACTGCGGGTTGACGAGCGACGAGCGCCGACTGCGCGACGCGTTGCGGACGCTCGTCCGCGAGGATACCGGATATGCGAGCCAAGGGACGGCCCTCTATGATGCGGCCTATATCGCGCTTGAGGAGGTCCTGGACGGAGCGCTCGCCCAACGCGTGCTCAAGCGCCATGAGCACCGGATTCGACGCGCCCTCATCCTCATCACCGATGGCCACGACACGAGCAGCCGGTATGCTGAAGCGGACGTGATCGCGCGGGCTCAGCGCTCGGGCATTTTGATCTACGCCATCGGCGTGAGCGATTCATTCCGCTTCGCCGATGTGAACGCGCGGACGCTCGACGCGCTGACCACGCTCACGGGCGGGCGCGCTTACTACCCCACGGATGAACGAACGCTCTTCGATGCCTTCCGGCAGATCGCCGAGGATCTGAGCAGTCAGTTCCTGCTCGCCTACTATCCGACGAACACCGCGCGCGACGGGGGCTTCCGTCGGCTCCAGGTACAAATCCTCGGACGTCCGGGTGCGGTCGCGCGCCACCGCGCGGGATACTTCGCCCCGAAGGCTTCTGAATCCGAAGGGAGGAGGGGACAATGAGGTCACGACGATCTGCGATGAGCGCCGGCGTCTTGGGACTCCTCCTGCACGGCGCCGCTCTCGCTCAGGAGCGCAGCGACTTCGTCTTCCGGGCGACAGCCGCCACGTTCCCCCAAGATCGAAAAATCGAGCTGAAGCTGCGCGGGACGACCCGCTACAGCCGCACAACGGGCACGGCGACGGTCCAGTACAAAGATGGGATCGCACGGCTCACGATCACGGTGAAGGATCTCGATCCACCGAGCCACAAGCAGTACACGACCTACGTCTTCTGGGCCGTCACCCCGGAAGGTCTGGTGGAGAACATCGGGGAATTTCGTCCACGAAAGACGAGCATCCTGCGCATCTTCGCGCGCTCTTGGGGAGGGACGATCGAGACGGCGACGCGCCATCGCACGTTCTGCGTGGTGATGACGGCCGAACCGCATTTTCTGGTCGAGGCCCCGAGTCGCGAGGTCGTGCTGGCGAGCTTACCGCCCGAGGAGAAGGAGGGGTTGGAGACGGAACCCGTCGAAGTGCACTTCCGCGGCGATATCGGGATGGAGAGCGTGCCCTGGCGCGAGGAGCGGGTGAGCACCGAGCGGGATCGGGAGATGCCCGTGGAACTGCTGGAAGCGCGCCGAGCGCTGGACCTGGCTCGGTTCTTTCGCGTGAACGAATATGCCGATTCGGAGATGAAGCGGGCTGAAGCGCTGCTGGAGGACGCCGAACGCGCCTTCGAGCGGGGATTTGACGAGCGCGCGGCCATCCTGGCCCGACGGGCGATCCTCATGTCGGAGCTCGCGCGCCGGCTCGCCCGCGAACGGCGGGAGGCGGCCGAACAGCGGAAGCGAGAGATGGCGCTCGCCGATCTGGAGGATCAGGTGCGCGAGCTGCGCGAGGACCTGAAGCGCCTGACCTCGGAGCGCGAGCACTTGCACGAGCGCCTGCAGGAGCGGGAGCGCGAGCTGAGTGATCTTCGGAACCGCTTGGACGCCACCACCGCTGCGCTCGCACAAGCGGAGCGACGCCTGGCCCAACAGGCGGAGTCAGAACGGCGATATTGGGAGGAGCTGGAACGGCTCGCCCGACAGCTCACCGAGGAACAAACGCGCGCAAGAGCCCTGACCGAGGAGCTGCGCCTCCTGCGACGGAGCAGCATCTCCATCAACGAGCATCGCGCGAAGCTCGCCTTGGCGCGTGTCGCCGAGACCCGCGACGAGGAGGATCGCTTCATCGTCGTGCTGCCGAACGCGGAACTCTTCATGCCGCAGCGACAGCTCGCCTCGGGCACGCCGCAACTGCGACGTGAAGTCCTCCCGAAGCTCGACTACATCGCGACGATTCTGGCGACTTTCCCGCTCGGGACGTACGTGATCGAAGGGCATGTGAGCGGATCGGCTCCGGCGGACCGCCTCAAAGCCCTCTCCGAGGCGAACGCCGCGGCCGTCGCCGCCTACCTCATGTCCAAGGGCGTGCCGAGCGAACGCTTGAAGCCCGTGGGTCGGGGAGCCGAAGCCCCCTTGGAGCGGGGGAATACCCCTCAAGCGCGGCGCCGGAACCAACGCGTCGAGATCGTCATCCTCCCCTCCTTAATGAGCGCGACGCCGGACCAGGGGAGGAGATGAGTCCCGCGCATCTATGGTGATGTGATCGTCCGCCAAAGGCTCCCATCGCTCACAGCCCAGAGGCGGATCGCGCGATCCGATCCACTGGATGCCAGCAGCGCCCCATCCGGGGAGAACGCGACATCGAAGACGCCCCCCGCATGAGCGGGAATCGTCTGAACGAGCGCGCCATCGGAGAGGCGCCAGAGCCGAACCGTTCGATCCTCGCTCGCCGACGCCAAGAGCGCTCCGTCGGGCGAGAAGGCCAACGCATTCACGGCCTTCTCATGCCCTTCGAGCACCATGGCGAGCGTCCGCGCCCGCCGGTTCCAGATCTTGATCGCGCGATCAGCTCCTGCCGACGCCAGCCATTCCCCATCTGGGGAGAGCGCGAGGGCGAGGATACGCTCATCGTGAGCCGCGAGCACCTCGAGCGCGCGCCCGTCGGGAAATTGCCAGAAACGGATCGTGCCGTCGAACCCGGCGGAGATCAGCTCGCGCTCATCGGGCGTCAGCACGAGCGCTTCCACGCGATTTCGATGTCCACGGAGAATCCGCAACGCCGGATTCTCCGCCACGCGCCAGATGCGAATATCACGATCCGTGCTGGCCGATGCCATCAGCGCCTCATCGGCCGTGAACACGATGGCATTAATGCCCATTTGATGTCCGACCTGCGTCATGACGAGTTGGCCGTCGGAGACGCGATGGAGATGGAAATTCTCATCGAGGCTCCCGGAGGCCAGCAATGTTCCGGAAGGAGAGAAGGTGACGAACATGGTCGGCCCAATATGTCCTCCGAAGATCCGCACGAGGCCTCCATCGGCGACGCGGAAGAGCAAGACCCACCCATACTCTCCAGTCGTGGCGATGAGCTGACCATCGGGCGAGAACGCGAGGCTCCGACCGGTGATGATGGCCCGGAGTTGCGGAGACGGCCGAGCCGCCGTTCTGAACCCTCCGAAATCCCCCGACGCCACAGCGAACACCACGACGAGCGCCAGGTATCGCGCGATGCCACGATCTCGCATATCCCCTGCCTCCGTTCAGCCTCTCCAGATGAGCCCCCAAGCTTAAAGAGCGTGACGCGCGCCGTCAACCTGACGGCCCTCCCCCGGAGGGGGTGACGCGCATCTGTTGTGAAGGGGGGAGAAGTGAGGGTACAATAGAAGCCTTATGAAGCAGCGCGTATTCCTCGTGGATGGCATGTCCAACATCTTCCGCGCGTACTATGCGATTCGCGGCCTGGCGACCTCGCGCGGCTTCCCCACGAACGCCATCTACGGTTTCACAACCATGCTCCGGAAGCTCATCCTTGAGGAGAAGCCGGAGTATCTCGCCGTCGTCTTCGACACGGGGGAGCCGACGTTCCGGCACGAGGTCTTCCCCGAGTACAAGGCCAACCGCACGGAGATGCCCGATGATCTCGCACTGCAAATCCCCTACATCCACCGCGTGTGCGAGGCGCTGGGCGTTCCCGTCCTCGCCATCTCTGGCTACGAGGCCGACGACGTCATCGGGACGCTCGCCCGACGGGCTGCCGAGCAGGGCATGGAGGTCGTCATTGTCTCCAACGATAAAGACCTCTGCCAACTCGTGAGCGAGAACATTCGCATCCTCAGAGCTGATCGCCAGACCTACGTCTATCTCGACGAGAAAGGCGTCCAAGAGCGCTTGGGCGTCAGACCGGATCAGGTCGTGGACCTCCTCGCGCTCTGGGGGGACTCAACGGATAACATTCCTGGAGCCCCGGGGATCGGGGAGAAGGGAGCCGTGCAGCTCATCCGTCAGTTCGGCTCGCTGGAACAAGTGCTCGCCAATTGGGAGAAGGTCGAGAAGAAATCGTATCGGGAATCGCTGCGCGACCATCGCGATCTCATCCTCACCTCGCGCGAGCTGGTGACGATCCGAACCGACCTCCCCCTGGACATCGAGCTGGACCGACTCCGGTACCGAGGGCCCGACCCGCGCCGCACGTACGAGTTGTTCACCGAGCTGGAATTCACCTCCCTGCTCAAGGACCTCGTGGACGTGGAGAAGCTCGCGGCCGAGCGGGTGACAGAGGTCGTGGCGAGAGAGGCGGCCGGGGATTACCTCCAGCTCTCCGACGAACGCGCGCTCCGGAAATGGATGGACCGCATCTGGGCGGCGGATCGCTTCGCCTTCGCGCTCTCTTGGGCGAATGGAGATGCGCGCGGCATCGCCATGGCGATCGAACCTCGCGCGGCCGCCTACGTGGACCTGACGACGTGGCCAGCGGCGTGGGAGATGGTGCGAGAGATCCTCGAGAACGGATTGATCGTCAAATGCACGCATGATGCGAAATCGGCGGTGAAGGTCTTCGCCGAGCGGGGGATCGTCCCGGAAGGGACGCTCGAGGACGTCATGATCGCTGCGTGGCTCCTCA
Organism: bacterium HR10; assembly: GCA_002923315.1. Classification (GTDB taxonomy): domain Bacteria; phylum Acidobacteriota; class Blastocatellia; order HR10; family HR10; genus HR10. The sequence goes on along the minus strand of BEHM01000001.1, from coordinate 69,735 downwards.
ATCCGAATCGCGGCAAGTACGACCTCCGCGCGCTCGCCCGCGAACATCTGCGGATCGAGTGGGATGACGCTCCCGATTCCTGGAGGGCGAGCGCGCGGGAGGCGGACGTGATCCTCCGCCTCAACGGTGTGCTCGCGAAGCGACTGGCCGAGCTGGAGCTGGAGCGCGTCTACCGGGAGATCGAGCTCCCGCTCATCGGCATCCTCGCCGAGATGGAGCGGATCGGCGTGCGGGTAGACGTGGACGCGCTCCGAGAAGCCTCGGAAGAGCTGGAGCGGGAGATCGAAGCGCTCACGCGACGTATTCATCACGTGGCGGGGCGCGAATTCAACATCAACTCCCCGCAGCAAGTGGGAGAAGTCCTGGAGGCGCACGGCCTAGTCGTCACGCGGCGGACGAAGAAGACCGGGCGCATCTCGACCAGCGCCGATGTGCTCGAGGAGCTGGCCGAAGAGCACGAGCTGCCCCGCCTCATCCTCGAATATCGCGAATTGGTGAAACTGAAGAGCACCTACATTGATGCCCTGCCTCGACTCGTGAATCCGACGACCGGACGTGTGCATACGACGTTCAATCAGACGGGGACGGCGACGGGGCGACTCTCCTCGGCCTCCCCCAACCTGCAAAACATTCCCGTGCGCACCCCCTTGGGCCGCCGGATTCGCCGCGCGTTCGTCGCCGAACCAGGATGGCTCTTGCTCTCGGCCGATTATTCGCAGATCGAGCTGCGCATCCTGGCCCATATCACCGGCGATCCGGAGATGACCGAAGCCTTCCGGCGCGGTCTCGACATCCACGCGCATGTCGCCCGAACAATCTTCGGCGCGCAGACGCCCGAACAAGAGCAAGAGCTGCGACGCTTGGCCAAGATCGTCAACTTCGGTATCGCCTATAGCATCGGCGCCTTCGGTCTGGCGCAACGCACGGGCCTCTCGCGTCGAGAAGCCCACCGCGTGATCGAGAACTACTATCGCACCTATCGCGGCGTGCGTCGGTTCATGGACGAGACGCCCAAGCAGGCGCGGCGCACCGGATACGTGCGCACGCTCTTCGGGCGCATCCGACCGATCCCGGACATCGCCAACAAAAATCCGAGCCTGCGCGCCCGCGCCGAGCGCGAGGCGATCAATGCGCCCATTCAGGGGACGGCGGCCGATCTGGTGAAGCTCGCCATGATCCGCGTCCATCATGCCCTGCGCCGGCAAAACCTCAAGAGCCGCCTCTTGCTGCAGGTGCACGACGAGTTGCTGCTGGAGGTCCCAGAGGAGGAGCGGGAGATCGTCCCCTCGCTCGTCAAGCTGGAGATGGAGAATGTGCATCGTTTGAACGTCCCCCTCGTGGTCGAGATCGGCCTGGGGCGCAACTGGATGGATGCCAAGGGGGAATAGCCGAGCTCCACTGACGAAGGCGAGGACGCTTATTCCGGAACCTCCGCCGAGATCAGTTCGATCCCCTCTTCGATCAACCGCGCGACGACCACAGGCGTGATGTAGGCGCAGGCGATGGCCAACCGCGGTCTCACGCCAAATCGGCGTTCGTAGTCTCGCGCGGCCATCTTCAACTTGTCAATGTCCTGCAGATGCGCCCGCGCCGTCACCTCCAGAATGACGTGCTCGGCATCGCGAATCACGACGTCCACCTGGCGTCCGGCCAATTCCATGGTCTGCACGCGCCCGGCCTTCAACCACGCCTCGATGGCCACTTGAAGCGAACGGCGAAGGACCTCTTCCGAGAGGATTCCAAACCGCGCGAATCCCACATCCACGCGCCGCTCCAAGCGCGTGAAGTCCTCGCGCAATCCCTGCATCTCTTGGCGCAATCCGTGTACCTCTCCTGCTAATTCCGCATGCGCGACTTCCAATCGCTCCACTCGCTCGAACAGAACACGAACCGCTTGCCCCAGCTCAATAACCGCCTGCTGCAACTCCTGTATAGCTCGCCCTTGCTCAGCCACCGTCTGCTGCAGTCCCTGTATAGCCCGCCCCTGCTCAGCCACCGTCTGCTGCAACTCCATTACCGCCTGCTGCAGCCCTTGTATGGCTCGTCCCTGCTCGGCCACTGTCTGTTGTAACTCCCGTATGGCCTGCCCCTGCTCAGCCACCGTCTGCTGCAATTCATGTATGGCCCGCCCCTGCTCGGTGATCGCCTGCTGCATGGCCAAAATAGCCTGTCCCTGCTCGATGAGCGTCCGCTGCATGGCCTGGAAGTCCTGACGCAGAGCCACCTGTTCCTTGCGAACCTCCTCCAACTCGCGCTCGATGCGTTCCAGCCGTTCCAGAATAGCGGTGAACTCCTCACGCGTGGGGAGATAGTGAACGAGCGTCCCGAGGAGAAGGGCGCGGAACTCCTCGTCCGTGCGTAAAAGCTCCGGCAACCTCTTCTTCGCCCACTCGATCAGCTTCTCGTCCTCCATCATCACCTCAGCATTGTACCAAGCCCCCCGCCGGCGAACAATCGGGGAATCGGCCATAGAGCCACGTCAGCTCCCGCAATCGTTCGCGGATCTCCGGCGTCAACATCTCGCGACGAAATCGCCAGCGCCAGTTCCCCGTCGGCCGCGCCGGGCGATTCATCCTCGCCTCGCTGCCCAGCCCCAGCACATCCTGAAGAGGGATGATCGCCAGATCGGCCACCGATCCGAGCGCGGCGCGGATGAAGGCCCAATGCACGGGCCGACCATCGAGGTCGAGATATTTTCGCGCCAGCTCTCGCTCGCGCTCGGCCTGCTCCGGCGCGAGCGTGCTCTCCTCGCCGCTCCACCACCCGAGGATCGTATTGTTATCATGCGTGCCCGTGTACACCACGAGATCACGCTCATGATTGTGCGGGAGAAACGAAGAGGTGCGCGGATCGCCGCCAAACGCGAACTGCAGGACGGCCATTCCAGGGAATCCGAAGCGCTTGCGCAGGGCTTCGACGTCAGGCGTGATCACACCGAGGTTCTCCGCCACGATGGGCAACTCGCCCAACGCGCGTCCCAAGGCTTCGAAGAAAGCCTCGCCCGGTCCCTGTACCCACCGACCGCGAATGGCCGTCGGCTCCGTCGCCGGCACCTCCCAATACGCCTGGAATCCGCGGAAATGGTCGAGCCGAATGATGTCCACAAGCTGCAGCGCCCATCGCACCCGATCAATCCACCACGCGTATCCGGTGCGAGCCATCACGTCCCACCGATAGATCGGGTTCCCCCACAACTGCCCGGTCTCGCTGAAATAATCCGGCGGGACTCCGGCGACGACCGTGGGGTTCCCGTCCTCATCCAGATGGAAGAGATCGCGATGCGCCCAGACGTCGGCACTATCGTGAGCGACGTAGATCGGGAGATCGCCCATGATCCAGATACCGCGTCGCCGACAGTAAGCGCGCAGCGCCGCCCATTGGCGAAAGAACTGGAACTCCCAATACTTCCGCATAGTGATCTCATGGGCCAACGTCCGCCGCCACTGGTCCACGGCCTGCGGGTCCCGATGAGCGATCGGCGGATCCCATTGCGTCCACACGGCTCCACCATGCGCCGCCTTCACGGCCATGAAGAGGGCATAGTCCTCGAGCCACCACGCGTTCTCCCGACAAAACATTTCGAACGCCTCTTGCTCTTCCGCCGACGCCCGCGTCAGAAACCGTTCGAAGGCCTGTCGCAAGCGCGCCATCTTGAACGGGATCACGCGCTCGTACTCCACCGTTCCCTCGGGGAAGTCCACGCCCTCTGTCTCCTCCGGTGAGAGGAGCCCCTCCTCGACGAGCATCTCCAAACTGATCAATAAGGGATTGCCGGCGAAAGCGGAGAAGCATTGATAGGGGGAATCGCCGTATCCCGTCGGGCCCAAGGGAAGGATCGCCCAGATGCGCTGACCGGTCTCGACCAGGAAGTCCACGAACCGATACGCTTCCGGGCCGAGATCACCAATCCCACCTCGGCTCGGGAGCGAGGTGATATGCAGGAGAATGCCACTCGATCGCGGCCACCGCATAGAGGAGAATGGTACGGAGCGCCCCCCTGAAGAACAAGCGGGAAATCAGGTCCTTTAGCGATCCCCGTCGCGTGTGGCCGAGCGCCGCGCCTCTTCCACAGGGGGATCGCGCCGTCCTGAGAGATCGCTTCGGAGTCGCGGACCTCATTGAACCTCACCGCGAAAGTTGCCATACTGTTCTAAGGACGCTATGGAGCGAGTCGAGAGGGACGCGATGTCGCCTCCTCATCCGGGCGAGCTGCTGCCGGATGTCACGGTGGTGACGGTGACGGGACAGCAGGTGAGGATTTCGGATTATCGCGGGCAGCGGGCGCTCGTCCTCTTCTTCCTTGGAGAGCACCATGATGCCGCGCTCATCGAACTCCTCCGGGCACTGGCCGATCGCTATGCGGAGATTCGTCAGGAGGAAGCGGAGGTCCTGGTGATCGCCCCCAACGCGCGCACAGCGATGGAAACGATCGCGCGAGCACCCCGCACCCTGCCCCTTCCCTTCCCCATCCTCGTGGACGAAGGTGGACGCGCGCATCGCGCCTATGGAGTCGCGACAAGCGGAGCGCTCTACATCGCTGACCGATATGGTGAAATCTATTTCGCCCGCGTGATCACGGAAGTGAGCGAGTTGCCCACTGTGGAGCACATCCTCTCGTGGGTCCGTTTCACGGAAGCCCAATGTCCGGAGTGAGGGGTTGCGGAATGGCCGGCGTAGCCGGGGGCTACGCGAAGATCGGATGAGCAAGAGATCGGCACCGGAGATTCGCCTCAAGCGGGTGTACGATCCGCCCGATCCTGGCGATGGGCGTCGGTTTCTCGTCGAGCGCCTCTGGCCGCGTGGGATGAAGAAGGCCGCACTGCCGATGGACGGGTGGCTGAAAGAGGTCGCGCCCAGCGAAGCGCTGCGCCGATGGTTCGCTCATGATCCCAAGAAGTGGGAAGAATTCCAACGCCGCTACTTCGCCGAATTAGACCGCAAGCCGGAGGCGTGGAAGCCGCTGCTGGAGGCCGCGCGCCAGGGGACGATCACGTTGCTCTTCAGCGCTCGCGATGGGGAGCACAATAATGCCGTCGCCCTCCGCGCGTACCTCGAAGCGAAGCTCAGAGCGACCACGGGCTCGGACTAAGAGATCGCCCTCAGCTTTCCCGCGAAGCGAGGTACCCTCTCCCCCGCTCCCCAAGAGCGAGGCTTCGCCACCCCCCGTTGCTGGACGTGACGAGGACCAGGGCAGGCGGATATATTTTCTCCCCGTGAGCCACAATTCCGAACCGAGGAGGTGAGCGATGCGAATCCGAAAATGGGCACTTCTGCTTCTGAGTGCGATCCTCATCTGGCCAATCGCGTGGGCGACCGCCCCGGCTTACGACCTGGTGATCACAAATGGACGGATCGTGGATGGGACGGGAAATCCCTGGTTCATCGCGGACATCGGGATTCGGGATGGACGAATCGCCGCGATCGGACGGATCCCATCGGAGGAGGCCGCTCGCGTGCTGGACGCGCGAGGGCTCATCGTCGCGCCTGGGTTCATTGATGTGCACACGCACGTGGAGGGGGGGATCTTGCGCCGACCGACGGCGGAGAACTTCCTGCGCATGGGCGTGACCACCGTCGTGACGGGCAATTGCGGAGGCTCCTGGCTCCCGATCGGAGAGGCGTTGCGCCGATTGGAGGATCAGGGGCTCTCGATCAACCTGGCGACGCTCGTCGGTCATAACACGGTTCGCCGCGCCGTGATGGGGGAAGAGGCGCGTCAGCCAACGCCCGAAGAGCTGGAGCGGATGAAGCATCTGGTCGAGCAGGCGATGCAGGAGGGCGCCGTCGGCCTCTCCACCGGACTCATCTACATCCCGGGGACGTACGCGAAGACCGAGGAGATCATCGAGCTGGCGCGCGTCGTCGCCCAATATGGAGGCATCTACGCCAGCCACATTCGCAATGAGGGCAACGGCGTCATGGACGCGATTCGCGAAGCGATCACTATCGGCGAGCGCGCGGGCGTGCCCGTGCAGATCTCTCATTTCAAGGTATCGAGCAAGAAGCTCTGGGGAGAGAGTCGTCGCACCGTCCAATTGGTCCAAGAGGCCCGTGCTCGCGGCCTTCCCGTGACCGTGGACCAGTACGTCTACCCGGCCTCCAGCACAGGCCTGGAGACGCTCCTGCCAAGCTGGGTGCATGATGGCGGTCGCGCGAAGGCCGTCGAACGGCTCCGCGATCCGAATCTGCGCGCCCGCATCAAGCGGGAGATGATCCGCAGCATCCGCGAGCAGGGATTCAAAGACTATTCCTACGCCTACGTCGCTCAGTATCGCCCGGACCCGAGCTTCAACGGCAAAAATATCGCCGAGATCACGCGACTCGTCCGACGGAGAGCGAGCGTCGAGGAGCAAGCCGAACAAATCATCGAGATGTTCCTCGCCAGCGAAGGGCGCGTGCAGATGGTCTATCACAAGATGCACGAACGCGACATCACCTACATCCTGCAGCAACCCTTCACCATGATCGCCTCCGATGCGGGCGTTCTGGAACCGGGACAGGGTGTGCCGCATCCCCGAGGCTATGGGAACAACGCCCGCGTCTTCAGTCGGTATGTGCGCGAGAGCGCCCTCCTCTCCTGGGAGGAGGCCGTTCGGAAGATGACGAGTCTCCCGGCGCAGGTCTTCGGCTTCTGGGATCGCGGGATGATCCGACCGGGAATGGCCGCCGATCTGGTCATCTTCGATCCCGAACGAGTGAGAGATCGCGCGACGTTCGAAAACCCCCATCAATATGCCGAAGGGATTCGCCATGTGCTCGTCAACGGAGTCCTCGTCATTCAAGATGGGGAGCACACGGGAGCCCGCCCGGGACGCATCCTCTACGGACCGGGGAAGAGGTGAGGACCGGCCCTGCTGGCGGATCAGGCCCTGAGGTGATCGCACAACTGATGCCGAAACGAGCGCGAGCCTTCCCTCTCGGGCTCCGGCATTTGTCCCGTGAAAATCCGGCGAACGCCGTATTGCCCGAATCGCCCGCGCCTCCAAAAATATCGGAGGCTGTGTCATGCCCTCACGAAGGAGGGCGAAGTTATGACCTTGCGCGGATGGGGACTCAGTGCTCGGCGGAAACGGGAAGGGAGTGAGGGTCGCTCGCTGGCGCTCATCTTTCAAGCAGAGCCTTCCGCGCGTGGTGATAACCGGTGCGCTCGCGCTCGCCCTGTTCAGTGGGAGTTGTGGGAGACCATCTCCGGGGCCGATCCGCATCGGATATAGTCCCTTCCCCGGACACGGGTTCCTCAACCTCGCGGAGCACAAGGGGTTCTTTCGAGAAGAAGGGGTAGCGGTGGAGCTGCGAGAATTCAGCGCGTTTCCGGCAGCCGTCCAGGCCTATGAGGCCCATCGGCTCGACGCCTTAGCCAGCAGCCTGAGCGGCTTCCTGCAACTGGCGCAGAGAGTGAAGACCGCTAAGGGCGTCGCCGTGCTCGCCTACTCCGAGGGCGCCGAGGGTCTCATCGCCCAGCCTGAGATCCGGACAATTCACCAGTTGCGAGGGAAGCGGGTGGGCGTCAGCCTCTGGGGCGTCGGGAGCTATCTGTGGGCGCGCCTGCGCGAACGCACGGGCTTGAGGGAGGAAGAGGTCACTGTGGTGAGCCTCTCCACCCAGGATGGCCAACAAGCCTTCCTGCGGCGCGAGATCGAGGCGTGGCTGACCTTTGAGCCCTGGTTGACGCTAACGGTTCGTCGCACGGGCGCGAACATTCTCTTCTCGAGCCGCGAGCTTCCGGGGGAGATCGCCGACGTGCTCTCCATCCAGGAGTCATTGCTCCGAGAACGCCGCGAGGAATGCCGACGGTTGCTTCGCGCCTATTTCCGCGCTGTGGAGTACGGCCGCACGCATCCGGAGGAGACGGCGCGCTTCTTCGCCGAACGCTCGCGCGTCTCGATCGAAGAGGCGAAGGCGATGCTGGCCGAGATTCGATTCCTCGACCGAGGGGAGAATCTCCGCGCGCTCGACACGCCGGCCGGACGCGCCGCGCTCGAACAGCTCATCGAACGCCACCGCCGAGTGAACGTCATTCGCGAGGTCGAGAGCATCGCTCAGCTCTTCGACGTCGCGCTGATTCGGGAACTCCCATGAGCCCGAAATTCCATGGCCGATTCGCGCCGTCGCTCTCCGTGGTGCTCGCCGCGGCGACCTTCGCGGGCACGTTCCTTCTGTCGGGATTGCTCGTCGTCCTGGATCACCACCGGCAGAAGGCCGCCGCGCGAGAAGAGATCCGCACGGATGCCATCAATCTGGCGAGCAACTTGCGATACCCCGTGCAGATGCTGCTCGTTCGCCAGGATCACGGGGCATTGCGCTCGGTGCTGGAGGGCGTGGCGGGCGACCGCCGGGTGAAGCAGGCCCTGCTCATTGATCGAGGGCAGCGCATCCTGGCGGCCCATCGGTCCGATGTGGTTGGGCGAGAGGTCCAGGCGGTCCTCCCTGAAGCGCTCCCGCTGATACAGCGAGCGCTGAGGGAAAAACACCTGCTGTGCCAATCACTCGCGCGTGACTCCCTGTACCTCGCGCTCATGCCGATCCCGACCACGGCCGAACAATACTTCGAGACGGAGGCGGCGGCCGTTCTCTTGCTCGCTTTCGACACAGCGTTCCTCGATGCCCGCTTGAAGACCCACCTGGGCTTGAGCTTGCTGACCCACGCCCTCAATGGCACGATCTTCGCACTGCTGATCTTCCTGATCCTGGAACAGGTGGTGACGGATCCGATTCGTCGCCTGGCGAAGGCGCTGCGCCAGGTTCGAGAGGGTGATCTGCGCGCGCGTGTGCGCATCCCCCGCGTGATCGAGCTGGGCGAGGCGGCCCATGCGTTCAACGAGCTGGTCCTCCGGCTGCGCGCATATTATGAAGAACTGCAGCGCCAGCACCGCGAGCTGGAAGCGCTGCACCACGCCACCGAACGGATGAAGGAACAGTATCGCCAGCTTGTGGAGCTGGCCCAAGAGGGAATCCTCATCGCAGACACCAACGAGCTCATCCGCTACGTGAACCCCGCCTTCGCCCGCGCCCTGGGGTATGCTGAGGAGGAGCTGATCGGACGCTCTATCCTGACCTTGATGCCGGAGGAGGATCGTTCCCGAGTGACCGCCGAGACGGAGAAGCGGCGGAGAGGCGAAAGCTCCCGCTACGAGGTGCGCATGCGAACAAAGGAGGGCGAGTTGCGCGACTTCCTCGTCGCCGCCGCTCCCCTGTGGGATGAGGCGGGGACCTTCGCGGGCTCCTTGGCCGTGATGGTGGACATCACGGAGTTGAAGCGAAAGGAGGAGGCCCTCCGCCGCTCGGAGGAACGATACAGCGATCTCTACAACAATGCCCCCGATGGCTATCACACGCTCGCTCCCGACGGCACGTTTCTGGAGATCAACGAGACGGAACTCCGATGGCTCGGCTACCGGCGAGAGGAGGTCATCGGACAGCTCACATTCGGCGATGTGCTGGATGAGCGCAGCCGACGGATCTTCGAGCACGCCCTCCTCTCTCTCAAAGAGGGGGGGACGGTCCGCGAGCTGGAGCTGGAGATGGTTCGCCGCGATGGGACGCACTTCCCCGTACGCGTGAACATGACGGTGGAAGGCGATGGACAGGGCGCGCTCCGCTATCGGATGACCGTGCGCGATGTGACCGAGCAGAAGAGTTTGGAGAAGCAACTCACGCACGCGCAGAAGTTGGAGTCCATCGGCGCGTTGGCCGGGGGGATCGCTCATGATTTCAATAACCTCCTGACGGGCATGCTCGGGTTCACCGAATTGGCCCTCCGGGAGCTGAGCCCGCGGGACCCGCGCCGCGAATTACTGCAGAACGTGCTCACCCTGGGACAGCGCGGCGCGCGACTCGTCCGCCAACTCTTGACCTTCAGTCGGCGCATCGAGGTGCATCGCACCACGCTCGATGTGCGGGAATTCTTGAAGGAGATGGTCGGCCTGCTGCAACGCGTCTTGCCGGAGACGATCACCATTCGCCTGGACGTCTCCGAGCACATCGGATCGCTCGAGGCCGATCCCGTGGGGTTGCAACAGGTTCTGATGAATCTCGCCGTGAACGCGCGCGACGCCATGCCGGATGGCGGAACGCTCACGATCTCATGCGCGCCGGTCACGCTCGCGAAGCCGGGAGTCCCACCGCTTCCCCCAGATGCCCCGCCGGGCGCCTACCTGCGCCTCTCGGTCGCGGACACGGGGATCGGAATGACGCCGGAGGTGCAAGCGCGCATCTTCGAGCCCTTCTTCACGACGAAGGAGGTCGGGAAGGGATCGGGGCTCGGCCTCTCAGTCGTTTACGGGATCGTGCGCGCTCACGGCGGATTCATCACCGTTGAGAGCGCTCCCGGTCTCGGAAGCCGATTCGATCTCTACCTGCCCCTCACCGAACGCACGGCGATCCCCAAGAGAGAGGGGAGCGCGACTCCCCTGATCCGAGGCGCGGATGAGCTGATCCTTCTGGCCGATGACGAGCCGGTCCTTCTCGATCTTGAAGAGAAGATCCTCCGCGCGCATGGGTATCGCGTCCTGAAGGCGCGCGACGGACAAGAAGCGCTGAAGCTCTACGAGGACTATCAGCGGGAGATCGCCGTGATCGTCCTGGACGCCCTGATGCCGGGGGTCACGGGGATCGAAGCCGCCCGCCGGATTCGGGAGCGAGATGCGCGGGCGCAAATCCTCCTGGTCACCGGATACAACCCGGAAGAGAGTGGTCTCCTCGGCATCCGCGTGGAGAACGTGCACGTCCTGCAGAAGCCGTACACGCCACGACAGCTTCTGGAGACTATCGGACGCCTGCTGGGGAAATCGCAGCAAGCTTCGCTCCCGGCATGAATCACCAGTTCTCGCGCCCCTCGCGCCAGGTGCGAAGGGCGATCGAGGGAGGAGTTCGGCGATGGCGAAACGCATTCTCGTGGTTGACGACTCGCCAATCGAACTGAAGCTCACGGCGAGGATCCTCGACCAAGCCGGCTACGAGGTCGTCACAGCGACGAATGGGGCGCGCGCGCTCGCGCTCGCGCGTGAGACCCAGCCGGACTTGGTGCTCCTCGATCTCAACATGCCGCAGATGGACGGCTACGAGGTCTGTCGCAGGCTGAAGGAGGACGAGGCGACGCGCGCCGTCCCGGTCGTCCTCTACAGCGTGCGCGATCAGATTGTGGATGTGCTGCGCGGGCTCGAAGTCGGCGCCGAGGATTTCATCGTCAAAGGCACGCGACGCGACGAACTGCTCGCGCGCGTGCATCGCATCCTCCGGATGTCCTCTCAGCGCGAACGCGAGATCCCGCCGCTTGATCTCTCCGCGCTCGACGAAGCGCTCACCTGCCCGGAGGCTGAACCGATCGCCCGACTGCTGGAGGACATGTTTCACCGCCACGTGCGCTCATGTTTGAACGTGCTTTTTGGTGTCCATCCGGCGCTCCTCCTTATCGAATGCGCTCGACGACAAGCCGCCGAGCGCGCTCGACTCCCCGTCCTCCCGGAAGCAGGGGCACCGGACGCGACGCTCTTCGATCCTCGCCGCGTGCGTCATGCCCCGACGGCCGAAGTGCTCGACGCGTTCAAAGCGTTCGCCTCCGAACTCCTGCTCGTCACGGCCAAGCTCGCCAACACCCGCATCTACGGCCCGCGAGAGGTGGACGAAGTGCTCCGGGCGTTCAAAACCATGCTCCACGCCTTCTCCGAACACCTTCATGCCTGGCGTTCCCCTTCGGCTGGTGGAGCGGAGGTCCACCCCCTACAGCCCGAACCGAGCGACAGTCCGTCCCTGACCGATGCCCCGGCGACTTTCACCTTCCTCCTCGATGCCGAGGGGCGGCTGCAGAACCTCGATGAGAATATGACGAAGGCTCTCGGATACGAGAGGGCGGAACTCCTCGGAACCCCCCTCGCCTCGCTCCTCCCCGACGCCGAGCACAAGGCGCTTCAGACGCTCCTTCGCGACATCCGAACGCAGGGGAAGGCCGAAGGCAAGCTCCTGCTGCGACGGCGGGATGGAACGCTTCTTCCCATCGCGCTCTCCTCACACGCGCTCTTCGACAGGCAGGGGAATCTCGTCCTCTCCCAACATCAGGCGGAACAGCTCTCCGAAACCTCAGGGTTGACAGAACAGGTGCGCCGGCTCCAGTGCGAGTGCGACCGCCTGCGCGAAGAGCTTCAACGCGCCCACGCCGAGTATGAGACGTTTCTGCACATCATCTCCCACGACCTTCGGCAGCCGCTGCAGATCATCTTGAACGCCGCGCAGCTCCTCGAAGAAGAAGGCGGGACGCAGTTGGACGATTCCGCGCGCGAATACCTCACGGCGATCGGGCGCGCAGCCCTTCGCCTGCGCGACATGATCGGGGATCTCGTGAAGCTCGCCCACATCACGCCCGATGCCCTTCGCCGAGAGCCGACCGATGTGGGGCGCCTCCTGGAGGAGATTCGCGAGACCGTATCCCCACTTCTGGAAGAACGCAACGCCTGGCTCACGCTCACCGGCCCCTGGCCCATCGTTCTCGCGGACGCTGCCCATCTGCGTCTTGTCTTCCTCCAGCTCATCCAAAACGCGCTCACGTTCAATGACAAGCCGCGCCCGCTCATCGAGATCGGATGCGCGCCGACGGCCGATCCGGAGCACACGTTCTACGTGCGCGACAATGGGATCGGCATCGAAGCCCGGCATTGGGAGCGAATCTTCCACGTCTTCCAGAGGGTCCATTCCGAGGAGGAGTTCCCGGGACGAGGCATAGGACTCGCGCTCTGCAAGCGAATCATCGAGGCGCATGGCGGACGCATCTGGGTCGAATCCACGCCAGGTGTCGGCAGCACGTTCTCTTTCACCCTCCCGGCAGCGAGCCGCGATTTCTCGCTCGCGAACTCGACGAACCTTCCCACAGGGAGCAAGGCTCTGCCGGAATCGCTGGAAGGCAGGGGCATTCGGAGAGGGCCCGCGAAGTCCCCCTCTCGCGAGGGCGAAGCTCAGCCCTCCACCTCGACGTCTGATCGAGAGACGGTGCGTCCGGTCGTATCCACATCGAGGATCAGCGGCCGGGCGGACACACCGTGACGCTCGAAGCACGCGACCAGCTCCTCGCCGATCTTCCGGAAATTGCTCGACGCGATGGCGATGACCGTCGGCCCGGCCCCACTCAGCGCCACACCGATCAGGCCATCCACGTCGCGAATCTGCAAGACGTCGGAGAGGCCGGGAACCAGGCTCTGCCGATATGGCTGATGCACGCGATCGCGCATGGCCTCGCGAACCAAATCGAACCGGTGATGGCGCAACGCCGGCCAAAAGAGCGCGACCCGCTGCAGATTGAAGACGACATCCTGCAGCGGGATCCGCTCGGGCAGGACGCTCCGCGCCGTCTCCGTGGCCAGCGGCACGTCGGGGATGACAGCGACGATCTTCAGCTCCGGAGGCCATTCGCCCTGAATGTATCGCACCTTCCCATCTTCCGTCCGACAGGTGAGGACCAGCGAGCCGACGGCCGACGGCGTCACGTTATCGGCATGCCCCTCGAGCTCGCAGGCATAGGCGAGCAACTTCTCCTCACCGAGCACGCACCCGGTCATCGCCTCGAAGGCCGTCAGGCCCGCGACGATGGCCGCCCCACTTCCCCCGAGGCCACGAGCGACCGGGATCTGGTTCTCGATCAGCAGACGCACTTTCGGCACCACGACGCCCTCGCGCTCCCCGGCGAACTGCATCGCGCGCACGATCATGTTCCGCTCATCGGTCGGGATGAGCGGGGCGTCCACTCCCTCCACGAACACTTCGTGCGCGGGTGCGGCAGCATTCAACTTCTCCACGCGAACCTTCAGATACACTCGGAGCGCTAATCCCACCGTATCGAAGCCCGCGCCGAGATTGGACGTCGAACCCGGTACTCGGATCTCGATCATCGCTGCGCGTACTCCTCAACAGCCTCCACCATTCAACTCAGTGCAGTATACACGCGCTCTCTCAGGGCATCAAGCGGCGGATGCAGGCCCGTCCAGAGCCGAAACTGTTCGGCCGCCTGGCGCAGGAACATCTCCACACCGGAGAGAACCGGACATCCCATCTGCTTCGCCCGACGCAGCAAGGGCGTCTCCAAGGGATTGTAGACGAGATCGTAGACCAGAGGCCGATGGCGCAATGCCTCCTCAGGGATCAGCTCCTGCTCCGGATACCCCGACATGCCAACAGGTGTGGCGTGGATCAAAACGTCGAACGAATGCGCGGCCAGTTCAGTCAGCGCGCCGGCTTTCGCCCCGATCGCTTCCGCCAGCTCCCGGACGCGCTCCAGACGTCGCCCGAAGAGGAGAACACGCGCGCCACGCTCGCGCACGCCGTAGGCCAGCGCGCGCGCGGCTCCTCCTGCTCCCACGATCGCCACGCGCGCTCCCTCCAGAGCGACGCGCTCAGCCAACGGCTCCGTCCCCCCCACGACATCGGTGTTGTAGCCCACAAGACGCTCTCCCTCGACGACGATCGTATTCGCCGCGCCGACGCGTCGTACCATGGGCCCCACCTCGTCCAGGAAGTTCAGGACCGCGAGCTTATGCGGGATCGTGACGCTCAAGCCCCGAAGCCGCCAGGGCATTTGCCGCGTCTCCGGTCGCACGAAATCGCGCATGAAGCGGTCGAGCGTCGCGACTTCAAGCGGCACGTACACGAAATCCAATCCGAGGAGACGGAACCCTGTATTGTGCACCAGCGGCGAGAGGGAATGGCCAATGGGATACCCGATCACCCCCGCGACGACCGTCTGCCGCCCGAGTTCCGCGATCCGATAGAGCGCTCGCAATTCCGAGACGGGGATCTGTCCGGGAGCCGTCTCGCGCCCGGTCGCGGCCGCACCATAGGTGAAGGCGCTGCCGTAGGCCACACCGAGAATGCGCGTCAGAAGCCCCGCCCTCCCCATGGCGATCCCCACCAGCTCCCTCCCCTCCTGCCGAGCGCGCTCAAGGAGGCGAAAGATGAGGAGCGAATCCCCAAGATCGTGAGCAAAGAGGGCGAGCTTCAGGAACCGCGCCGGAACGGCGCGCAACCGCTCGTACAGAGCCAGGACATCCTCCCACTGCGCCGCGTCATACCGATGGTGCGAGAGGATCACCCGCTCCCAGGGGAGAACGCCCGAGCGCTCGAGCGGAGAAGCATGGAGGAACGCCTCGACCAGATCCATCTCCAGATCGTAGAAGAGGCGCGCGCGCACCTCTCCCCGCTGCTCCACCCACGCCATCACCTTCGACCACAACCGCAATCGTTCGGAGAGCGACGCGGCCGCATACCCCCCTTCCTCACGAGGCCGATATGTCAGAATGATCGGCTTCGCCGTCGCTCCCACGAGGGGAGCGAGAACCGATGTGGGATCCTCCACCGGATGTCTCCCGAGCGCATCCAGGCGCAGCTCGACCCCATCGGCGACTTCGCTCACCGACGTCATCAGCGCCAGCGCCTGTTCCAGCGTCGGCTCCGCCACAGAGGCGATGAGCTTCATGGACATAACTTCGGCACTATAGCACATCCTCATCCCGAGGAGGAACCTTGTGCTATACTTCCCGCGAAGCGGGAGATGCACATGCTGCGGGTCGTCAATCGAAGGCTTCGAGGGCTCGCGTGGGTCTTTCTCCTCCTGAATGGGAGTCGCCCACTCGCCCAGGACCCTCAAGCGCCGCCGACGGCCGATATTCGCATCAAGCCCGCGCAGATTCGCGTGGACGCCAGCGTGGGCGAGGATAAGGCCGTTCGCGAACTGGTCGCTCGCTACGGAGAGCGCCTTCGAGCCGAGATGCGCACCGTCATCGGGCGCGCGAGGCAAGACCTGGTCAAGGGCCTCGGCGGCGGGTCGCTCGGCGCCTTCGTCGCTGACGTGATCCGCCGCACGGCGGAACAGAGCACGGGAGAACCCGTGCACGCGGCTCTGCAGAATTCGGGCGGCTTGCGCCGTCCCATCGCGCGGGGGAAGATCACGGTGGGGACGGTCTACGAGGTCATGCCCTTCGAGAATCAGATCGTCGTCCTGGAGATCTCCGGCGAGACGCTTCTCGTGCTCCTGCGGCACTTGGTCGCGCGCGGCAACGAGCAGGTCACCGACGCCATCTCTGGCATTCACATCGTCGCCTGTCGGGGAGAATTGCGCGCGGCCTCTCTGGATGGCCGACCGATTGATCCGCACGCCGTCTATCGGCTGGCCACGTCCGACTATTTGTACCAGGGAGGCGCCGGATATGCGATGCTCGCGACGGCTCGCCGCGTCATCCCCACGGGGGTGACCATCCGCGATGCCCTGATCGCTTTCATCCGAAGCGAACAGGCCGCCGGTCGCGAGATCACCGCCTCGGCCACTGATCGCTTCCGCCTGGAATGCCCGGAGGACTCCCCCCGCGATCCCTGATCCCGTCCGTTCACTTCACGACGAAGCCGAGCGGCTTCTCCTTCTCCTTGACCTCCCAGAAGGCCTGGATCTTGTCGAGCGCCACATAGACGACCGTTCCCTCCTCGTCCTTCAATCTGGCGACGCCATCCACGATGTCCTCCAGCGTCCCTCGGACGGCGGAAGGGCCACCATAGTGAATCTCGATCGTCTTTCCGATGTGCTCGGCCAGGATCTGCTTCACGACTTCCACCTCCTGCCGACATCGCTCACGCGACGGCTCGAGCTTTCGCCATCGCCCGGGCGATGCGTTCGAGCGCGCGCTCGATGTTCTCCAGAGAGTTGGCATAGGAGAAGCGGATGTACCCCTCCCCATAGGCACCGAAAGCGGTTCCCGCCAGGCACGCGACGCCAGCTTCTTCGAGCAAGTAATCGGCCAGCGCCTTGGAGGTCCACCCCGTCCCCGTGATGTTGGGGAAGACGTAGAAGGCCCCTCTGGGCTTCCGACACGAGAACCCCTCGATCGCGTTCAATCCGGCGACGATCCGATCTCGCCGCCGGCGGAATTCCGCGACCATCTCGGCGACCGGCGTCTGATCCCCGCGCAGAGCCTCGATCCCCGCGATCTGCACGAACGAGGCCGTGCATGAAGTCGAATTCGTCTGCAGCTTCGCGATCTGCGCGGCCAAATCCGCCCGCATGACGCCATAGCCCAGCCGCCAGCCGGTCATGGCATATGTCTTCGAGAACCCATCCAGAATGATCGTCTTCTCCAGCATCCCGGGAAATTGCGCGATGCTCACATGTTCGCCCTCAAAGACGATGCGGCTGTAGATCTCATCGGAGAGGATCATCAGATCGCGATCCACGACGGCTTCCGCGATCGCCTTCAGGTCCTCGTAGCCGAGAACGCCCCCGGTCGGATTATGCGGAGAATTCAAGATGATCATCCGGGTGCGCGGCGTGATCTTGCCGATCAACTCCTCCACATCGAGCGCGAAGTCGCGCTCCTCGCGAAGAGGGATCGGCACGGGCACGCCCCCGACGTAGTTGATCATGGATTCGTAGATCGGGAACCCGGGATTCGGATAGATCACCTCATCCCCCTCCTCAACGAGGGCGAGGATCGAGAAGAAGATGATCGGCTTCGCCCCTGGGGTGACGACCACCTGATCCGGGGAGACCGAGAGACCGCGTCGGCGCGAGACGTCCTCCGCAATGGCTTCCCGCAGCGGCCACAGTCCCGCCGACGGGCCGTACTTCGTCCACCCCTCCTTCAATGCACGATAGGCCGCCTCGATGATGGGCGCCGGCGTGAGGAAATCCGGCTCGCCCAGCTCCAGATGGATGATCTCGCGCCCCTGCTGTTCCAGCTCACGAGCGCGCACTAACACATCGAAAGCCGTCTCCGTTCCCAAACGTGCCATCCGTGTCGCGAGCCGCATAAGTCCCTCTTCGACTATCGCCCCGACGGCTCACGCGAAGCGAACCATCGAGGAAGATCACCTCACCGAGTCGTGGTGCCGAGCGCTTCTTCCGCAACCCGACTCGGCCCCGCTTCCTCCAACGCCCGAATCACCAGGCCGGGCGTCAACAGCTCCGGCAGCGTGATGGGCTCCGTCAGCCGACCGGCCGGGAAGATCACATAAAACGGCACGCCGGACCGGCCGAATTTGGCGAGCATCCGCGTGATCTCCGGATTGCGGTTCGTCCAATCGGCGCGAATGGCCGTCACGCGCAACTCGCGCATCTTCCGGCGAACGGCCTCCGACTGGAGGACCGCCCGCTCGTTCACCTTGCAGTTCCAACACCAGTCCGCGGTGAAGTCAATGAAGACCGTCTCCCCCCGTCGGACGCGCCGTTCGATATCGGCCAGGGAGAACGGCTTCCACTCGATCTCCTCCCCAGACGTCGCGGTCGCCGGGGACTCCGCCGCGAGGGCGCGCGCCTCCCGCCACCGCAACTCTTTCTCAAACGCCCAAACGTAGCCCCCGAGCACCAGTGCTGCGGCGATCCCCCACGTTCCCCATCGGCGCCTCTGCGATGCCTGCGGCTCCACCTGACCGATCATCCACACGGCGACGGCGACCACAAGGAGAAAGACGCCAGTCCAGATGACCGCCTCTAATCCCATCTGGCTCCCCAACACATCCAGAAGCCACAGGAGCGCGCCGATGAGGAGAAACCCCATCGCCTGCTTGAAGCGCACCATCCACATCCCGGGTCGCGGGACAAAGCGCAACCACTGCGGATTCCAGGCCAGCACGACGTAGGGGAGAGCCAGCCCGATAGCGATCGCCGTGAAGACGAGCCAGACGATGCGCCCCGGTTGCGCGAAGGCGAATCCCACGGCCGTCCCCAGAAACGGCGCCGTGCACGGCGTCGCCAGCGTCGTCGCCAGAACGCCGTTGAAGAAGGCCCCCACCATTCCCGGCTGCTCCAACCACCGCGAACGGACGCTCGGACTCCGAAATTCGAAGACGCCGAAGAGATTGAGCGCGAAGACGAAGACCACCGTGCTGATGACGACGATGAACGTGGGGGATTGAAATTGGAAGCCCCATCCGATCTGCTCGCCCGTCGCCCGCAAGGCGATGACGCCCCCCGCCAGCGCCCAGAGCGACACAAGCACGCCCGCGGCGAAGCTCATGCCCATCAGACGCACGCGCCGACGATCCTCGCCGGCGTGATGCACGAATCCCAGAATCTTGATCGAGAGAACAGGCAACACGCACGGCGTGATGTTGAGGATGATCCCGCCCAGTAACGCGAGCAGGAGGATCAGCCCGAGCGAGCGAGACTGCTCCTGCTGCCCCCGCACGCGAAACGGCAGGTTCAGCCACTCGGCTCCCACGGCGACGCCCTCATCCGGCATCGTTTCCGGCGCGATCGTGCCTTCGCTCTCGACCTTCTCGCGCTCGGGCATGGGCGCACGCGCTGACTCCGCGCGCGCGAGCACCGAATCGAGCTTCGCCTGCAGCTCATAGGCGCCCCGATCCGTCACGATCACTCCGCTCACCCTATTGCTCAGCTCCCCTGTGGCCGCCAGCTCCAGGGGGATGAGGATCGAGCGTCCGGAGACCCGTATCCCACCGTGCTGGATCGTCGCGCCTTTCAAACGCCGTGGGAAGAACTCATGCGCCGTCGCTCGTCCGACGAGTTCCAGACGCAAGAGGCCGTTCTGCTCTCCCCGCGGCGTCCATTCCACTCGTGCGACGCGAAGCGGACTTCGACTCATCGGCTGAGGGACAGCCCGCTCGAAGCGCGCGATCAGCTCCGCATCGGGACCCGGCGTCGCCTGTCCGATGGGCAGCGTGAGCTGGAGCTTCGCCTGGCCGGGAATGCAGACCTCTTTGCATACGAGCCAATTCGCCGCCGCCTCGAGCGTCACCGCCTGACCCGAGAGCGACGCCGGAGGTGTGACCGTCGCGAGCACCATCGCCTCATCCTGATAGCCGAAGGCCGTCATCCCCCCCGACTCCGTATACCGCCGAGGCACCGGCCACCGAAGCGGCGACACGCGAAAGCCTTCAGGCACGGTCCACGCGACGCGGATCGGTAGGCCGGCATCGCCCGAGTTCTCCCAATAGATGTGCCATCCGGATTCGATCTGAAAGTAGAGGCCCACGGTGAACGGACGCCCCGGTTGAACGGCCGCGACGTCTGCGACAAGACGCGAAGTCACGATACGACGCCCCTGATGCACCTGGGCCGAGAGGGCGAGCACCGCCCCGCTGAGCATCACACTGAGAATGAACACCCATCGCTTCATCACCATCCCCCTCCTCACGAAAGAACGCGCCGAAGGCGTGCGCGTGACCAGAGGGCAGAACCGCCGGTTACTGCGCTGCCGGCTTGGCGAACTTCCCACTTTCGATCGCGACATTGTGCTTCACCTCTTCGGTCTTGAAGATCAAGGAGAACGCCGGCGTGACCTGCCGTATCGTGAACGGGATCCGAAGGCCATCCACCTCGCGATAATCCTCGAAGTAAATCTCCACGGGGATCTTCCCCTGCGGCCCTTCGCGCTCCACGTCCAGGCGCACGAGCAATCCGGTCGCAGCGTCGAAATACCATCGCTCCGCAGAGCCTTCGGCGGGCGTGGCCTCGAGGACATACACTTCGGTTCCGCTCACCACCTCCTTCCCCTTCACCACGATCTTCGGATACAGCTCCTTCAATCGGAGCGGCTTATGGAAATCGGCATCCAACCGCGCCGCCGCAAGCTCCCGACCGCTCTTCTCCCGAAGTCCCATGATCGGATCTCTTGTCCAGGCGACGGCTCCATCGAAGCCCTCGTGAACAGCGCCGAATCCCGGCAACTCGACGACGACCAACACGCGATTCGGCGCCTGCGCATAGGACTCAAACGTCCCGCGCACTCCGGCTGCCGGAATCTCCACCGTCCCTCGCGAGACCCGGCTGGTCACCCGTTCCAAGGCCTCTCTCCCTCCACAGGCCTGGATATATCGGTCGAGCACGCGATCCACCGTCACGTCAGGAGCCACGGCCGCTTCTTGCGACTTCTCCACGCTCGATGCGCTCCACCCCCACGAGACGGCAATTCCACAGAGGACCAAGGCTCCGATCATTTCACGCCGCATCATCCGCATCCTCCTTTCTGTACCCTTCGCACGTCGCCGTATTGCTGCAAACGACGCGCGATCTCGCGAAGGGCGACCTCAAGCTGCGGATCCCGTCCTTCGAGCAGAGCCCGCCGCGTCAGCGGAACCTTGATGTTCGGGATCACGCCGCGCCCTTCGATCAATGTCCCCCGCGGCGTTTGAAAATCCGCGATGGCATATTGAAAGAGCGCGCCCGTCGGCAACCGCTCCAATAGCGAAGGCAGAGCCGCTCCGGCGCTCCGCTCGCCGATGATGAGAGCGCGCCCCAACTCTTGAAGTCCGGCGGCGAAGATCTCCGCCGTCGAAGCCGTATGTTCGTCAATTAGGATGACGACGATTCCCGCATACGGATTCGGCTGAGGGAAGACGGCGAGATTCACATGCCCCGATCGCAACGTCATCGTCCCCAAGCTCGTTGGCCGCTCACACAACATCCCCGCGAGGCCAGCCGCCATCCCGCCTATGCCTCCCGGATTCCCGCGCAGATCGAAGAGCAGCGCTGGAGCCGCGGCGAACTCCCGAATCGCCGCGCGGATGCGCTCCATCAGGCCGACGACGAAGACGTTGAAGCGAATGTACCCGATGTCCCCCAAGCGCTTCGCCTCGAACTCCATCGGCATCGGGGGGAAATTCCCGAAGCGCTCGGACCATTCTCCCCCCCGGCGCTCTCGCTGAAGCTCCACGTCTCGAAGACGGGAGCGATCGTCCACGTACTGGACGCGGACCCGCGTCCCCGGTTCCCCATCCAGGAGTGCGAGCACAGCCGCAGCCATTCGCATCCGGCGTCGCGCCGGCGGCTCCCATCCCCGGGAGAATTGTCGAAGCAGCCGATTGAGGTCTCGACCACCCACACGTCGCACGACGAATCCCGGCCGCAGCCCAGCGCGCTCCGCCGAGGACCCCGCGCGCACGCGCGTGACGACGACCTGACGCCCGAGGATGCGCACGTCCAGGCCCACGGTCCCCGCGCGCTCCGGCGGCTCCCCTTCCTCAAGGAACGTCCCCGGTGGATAGATGTGAAAATGCGAGCGTCGCAATTCTCCAAGCATCTGTTGCAATAATGCGTACAGCTCGGATTCCGTCCGAATCGCCCCGAGCCGCGCTTTGTACCGACGCCCCACAGCATCCCAATCGAGTCCGCCGAACGTCGGATCGTAATACTTCTCCTTCACCCGGCCCCAGACGATCTCAAACGTGCGCTGATACAGCTCCCGCGCGCCATGCGCTCCGGCCGCGACCGCGCCCTCCTGTTTCTCCGACGTGGTCGGCGACCACACTGGAACGGCTGCCGAGGCCCGAACCTGCCCAAGAGGCACCCACCCCCTTGCCCCTGATGCGCCTATCACAAAGAGGAGCAATCCCCCCAGGAGGCTCCGTCTCACCGCTCCCTCTCCCCTGACCCTCATTGCATCGCCCCGCGCTCCCCAATGCCACCAGCGCGCTCCTTTATTTTCGTCCAGCGCTTCGCGTTCGAGCAAGGGGGGCCGGATGTCTCCGAAGGTCTCCGCCCTTTCTCTCAAGGCGGTGTGCTTCGCGCTGGGGACATTCTCTGGCCAATTGCCTATACGGCACAGAGCGGGCGCACGCTCTCCGAATATCCGTATCGCTTCATCCACGCGCTCTCTCGCACGCGATGGAAGAAGTCCACGAGCCTCGGATCAGAGGCGAAGGCATACGCGCGCTGAGCATCCACCTCGTGCGCGGCATCCTCGATAGCCCGAGGGTGAACCTCCGGAAGTCGGCAGAAATCGGCGAGCGCGCGAAGATGCGGCATCGGCTCGCGGACGAAGTCCTCGTATCTCACGACCGCGCGCTCATTGGGGATTCGCCCGAGTACTCGCTCGGCATACGCGAGGTACGATTCCCACAGCGCGAAGGCGCCCTCGAGCGTCAGGCAGCGCGTGGAACCGCGAAAGCCCACGCGTTCCAGATGCGTCCGCCGACTTGGCCGATGGAACTTTTGATGAAACCGCGCCTGCTGCCACCGAAAGTACCGCTGCTCCCGAACGACCAAACTGCGGGCCACATCCACGCCGTGACGCACGATCCAGATGATCTTCGCCCGAGGAAACAGCTCCACCCAGAGGGGGAGTGTGAGGACATTGCGCGGATCTTTCCATCCCCAGGGCCGATCGAACCGCGCCAGAGAACGGTATCGGATCAGATTCCGCCACCCCAAATAGCGATGAATCCGCCATGAGAGGAGATCGTCCTCCAGACATCGAAGCGTCATGCGCACGATCTCGGGATTCCGCAAAAAATCGTGGATCGGATCGGGGCGATCCCAAGATGCCCGAGCCTGACGCAGAATGACTTCGTTCAGATGCAAGAAAAAGACCGACTCGTGATGCTCCTCCACGCGATGTCCCAGGAAGAGGCCGAGCCGATCCAAAAGACGCGCCAGCAGCGTCGTCCCCGACCGATGCATCCCCGCGATGATCACCGGTTGAACGCGCACCGAGATGCCCATCCCCAGAAACCAGGTTCTCAGGGGACGAGCCACAGGCACACGCTCGCATTCTATAGCGGTTTCCTCCCCAAAACCGCTATAATAGCCGTGCCTCACCCTTGGCCGGTCTGCGACCTCCGTTGGGCTCACCTCTTCAGACCGGCCAATGCTCGCCCTCAGAAAGGACGCTCTCGCTCACGGCACTACTTCTGCGCGAGAACGCCTGAGCTTCTCGAACGACCATTCCTCGCGCGATGACCGTTCACTCACCTCCTCAGAGCGCGCTCTCGAGCGCCGCGTCACAGCACCTCTCCTGCCCGGGCGCGCCGTCCGAAATTAAGACGGCATAAGCGGAGGGAAAGTTCGAAACATGACATGGCCGATATCGCCTGATGCCTGTACCGCCTCGCATCGAAAAATCCTCCGCTAGAGAACACGTCCCGGGACCGAACGCCGGTTACACATTTTCTCACGGCGATGCGTGAAGGGCGGGCCTGAAAGACCTCATCGGGATCAGGCATGTCTCCTCCTGAGCACTCGGCACGCTCTTGGCGCCCTCCGGAGAACGCCGTACAATGAAAGGCCATCGCGCGAGAGGGAGGACGCGTATGAGGGGGCGACTCAGAGGAGCAGGAATGGGGCTGCTGTTCGGGATCCTCCTGATGAGCTTCGCGCCCCGGCAGGCGCAGGCGAACGCGCAGGGACGGATCCGCGGCATCGTCACCGATGCGACAGGAGCGCGAATTTCCGGCGCCCGCGTCATCTTGCGGCACGCGCAGCGAACGGTCGCGAGCGCGCTCTCGGACGACATGGGGGAATTCATCCTCGCGGGCGTGCCGCGCGGGGTCTACGAACTCGCCGTGCACGCGCGCGGCTTCGCGGAGCGGCGTCTTCCGATTCGACTCTCGACTCCGGAAGAGATACACGTGCAGGTGACGCTGGAGGTCGAGCGCTTCATCGAGGAGCTGACCGTAACAGGAGAAGGTGGCTTCGTGGACGAGACGGCCAGAACCATCCAATCGGTGAGCGTGATCCTCTCGGATCACCTCACTATGCGCGCCAAGGCCGTCCTGGCGCAGGCGGTGAATGAGGAAGTCGGGGTCCATCTGCAGCGGACGAGTCCGACGATCGCGGGCGTCTTCATCCGCGGGCTCGGCGGCGATAAGGTCAACATCTACGTGGATGGGATTCGATACTCGACCTCCGCCATGCGATCCGGCATCCATACGTTCCTCAGCCTGCTTGATCCCACGAACGTCGAGGCCATCGAAGTCCTCCGGGGACCGCGCAGCGCCGATTATGGGAGCGACGCCCTGGGCGGGAGTTTCCAACTCCTGACGTGGGCTCCGCCCCTGGCCACCACGCGCCCGGAGTGGCACGGCACGTGGACGACGACCGTGAACACCGCAGACTGGAGCACAGGATCGAGCCTCCGCACGAGCCTGGGGGCGCGAACCTTCGGCCTCACCCTCAATCTCGTCGGCCGACGCGTGAACACGCTGCGACCGGGACGCGGCGTGGACTCGCATTCGGCAGTGACGCGGTTTCTGGGCCTCCCCTCCCGCGTGCTCTATGGCCCGCGCTTGCCGGATACGGGATTCACTCAATACGGAGGGAGCACGACCTTCTTGTGGGCACCCACGTCCATATCCTCCCTTCGCTTCCACTATCAACGGGCGCAGCAGGATGGCGGGAAAAGGTTCGATCAATTGCTCGGTGGAGATGGGAATCTCATCGCCGACCTGCGCAACCTGATGCTCGACTTCTTCTACGTGCGGTACGATCGCCAAGCGTTCGCCGCACTGGACCATCTCGCGCTCTCCTATTCCTTCAACGCGCAACGCGAGGAGCGGGTGAATCAGGGAGGCAACGGGAACCCGCGCGCGGCGATCGTCCACGAGTACGAGAAGATGCGCGTTCACGGGCTTCAGGCGCGCGCGGAGAAGCTCTGGCGCGGACACTTCCTTCGCCTCGGCGGGGAAGCGTACCACGAGCGCATGCGCGCTCCAGCCTTCGCCCTGAATCCCGTCACTGGTGGGGTGACCCTCCGGCGCCCGCGCGTGCCCGACCGCGCGCGATATGAGCAGTGGGGGGTCTACGTCCTTGACGTCTTCGAGCCCCGACGCGGATCGGTGAAGCTGATCGGCGGCCTCCGCTACAGCGGCGCGCGCTACCGGGCTCGCACCGAAGATGCGCCGATCGTCGGCGGGCGCCCGCTCTGGCCGAGCGATGCGCTTCGGGTCTCCAATGTGAGCGGGCGCGCGGGACTCCTCATCCCGCTGGGCGGTCGGCTCAGCGCTGCCTTCCACTTCAGTCGGGGCTTTCGCGCGCCGAGTATGACGGATCTGGGCACGCTCGGATTGACGGGCTCCGGATTCGAGGTCTCCGCCCGAGAGATCGCGCCGCTCAACGGACTGGTCGGGTCCACAGCCGATCGCACGGCCGTCTCGACGGGGCAGCCCGTCGCCCCGCTCAAGCCCGAACTCAGCCAGAGCTACGAGATCGGCCTCCGCTACCGACAAGCCCGCCTGCGCGGAGAACTCACGCTCTTTCTGAACGACATCACGCGCTTGATCGCCAAACAGGCGCTGATTCTCCCGCCGGGAGCCGTCGGCCTCTCCCTGGGCGGCGAACCCATCATCGCGCAAACGCCCAATGGAACGGTCTTCGTCGCCGCCTCCTCAGCGCCCGTGCTCGTGCGCGCCAACTTCGGTGATGCGCGATTCTGGGGGATCGAACAGATGTGGACCGTCGAACTCTCCGAGCGATGGTCTCTCGACATCCTCCACACGCACATCTCGGCGAAAGACCGGCGCACGGGCCGGCCCCCCAATATCGAGGCGAGCCTCCCCGCTCCCGACGGGTGGATTCGCCTTCGATACATGCCCCTGCGTCGCTTCTGGATCGA
Organism: bacterium HR10; assembly: GCA_002923315.1. GTDB lineage: Bacteria > Acidobacteriota > Blastocatellia > HR10 > HR10 > HR10. The sequence goes on along the minus strand of BEHM01000001.1, from coordinate 43,423 downwards.
ACCGTATCTTCATGCGGCCGCTCGCCAGACGCGACTCTCGACGCTCGCCCTTGAGGATCGCCGCACGGGAGCTATGCGCTCGCGCGCGAGTATCGCCAGCTTCTTCCGCAACGGCGCCACCGTGCGTGGGCTTGTCGCTCCCGGGCCAGATGGCCGCTTCGGAACGGACGATGACTTCTTGATCCCGACGGGTGAGACCTTGACGCAGGTCCAGAATCGCGTGCTCGGCCCCGGCGTCGAGAGCGCCCCGCTCTACCGGGCCATCCCCGGCTATGTCGTCTTCAATATCCGCGCCGGAATCCGCATGGGCGAGAACCATCAGCTCCTCATTGAAGCGGAGAACCTGACCGATCGAAACTATCGAGGGATCACCTGGGGCTTGGATGCTCCCGGACGCAGTCTCTTTCTGCGCTATCAATACACTTTCTGAGGTGGAGGGAACGAAGATGTCTCGATCCCTGATCACACACTGGAGAGGACCGCTCAAATTTCTCCTCAGTCTCCCGATCGCCCTGAGCTTCCTCGCTTCTCTACAGGCCACGCCGCAAGGGCCGACGGATCACCCCTACGCGGTCGCCTACTACTACAAGGTCAAGTGGGGGCACTACGACGAGTTCCTTCGACTCTTCAAGAAGAATCACTGGCCCTTGCTCAAAGCCGAACAGGAACAAGGGCGCATTCTTCGCGTGGAAGCCTATCAACCGACCTTTCACGGAGAGGGACGCGCGGATTGGCACTTCATGACCATCATCGTCTACAAGAATTGGAACGCCGTCATTGATCAATCGGGGCGCGAGGCGCTGCTGCGCCGCCTCTTCCCCGACCAGGAGCGATTTCAAGCCGAAGAGCGACGGCGCTTCGAGCTGCTGGAAGCGCACTGGGATATCCCGCTCACGCCCGTTCCCCTGGATCGGTGAGCGGTGCGCTGGCGCTCTCCCGGGGCGCGCTCATTCCGCCTCATGGGGTCCCCACGCGGTCTGGAGATCCCATGGGGTGCTCGAAGGCGAATTCCCGCTCCTCAAACGGATAGAGGACGAGCCCAGAGAGAAGCTTCGGATAGAAGTCCGTGGACTTCTGCGGCAGCAGGCGCCCCGAGAGAGCCATCGCGTAGACCTGCTCCACGCGCGTCGGATTCAGGAAGAACCCCACCTGCGCGCGCCCTTCTCGAACGGCGCGCGCGCCCTCCTCGAACTCTCGAACGTAGACGATGTGCCGTTCGCTCTGGACCGCTTCTTCACCGAGGCGAAGTCCACACTCGATGAGCACGCGATGGAGCACGGCCGCGTCGAGCGTCCGCTCAAGCGGCGTCATCCCCTCGAGCATCCGCTCCGTCTCCTCGGTCTCCCGCAACGCCAGAAGGCGAAAGACGGAATCCCCGACCACCATCAGGCCGAAGGTCATTCGCCGTTGTCCTTCCTCCGCCAAGCGCGTGCGAATGTGGGCGAGCGCTTCGGCGGAGAGATCCTCAAGGGGCACACTCGTCACGTCGAAATGGCGCGCGACGAAATCGCGGAATCGTTCGGCATCAAACGCGTCCATGCCGACGATCAACCGGTGCGTGGGCAGGATCGTTATCCCCTCGTCCCGCAGATTGAAGAAGGCCATGAGCATGCGCTCGTAGGGCGCCCCTTCATCCACCCATCCCACCTCGGCCCGCCGCTCGTCGCGATAGGTCAGGGCCGTCTCATAGCGATGGTGTCCATCGGCGATCACCAGCTGTCGCGGGGCCATCATCCGCTGAACCGCCTCAATGGCCTCCGGCGCAGAGAGCGCCCACAACCGATGCTCGACGCCGTACTCGTCCACGACGTGCACCTCGGGCGGCCCGCTCGCGCACTGCTCCAGGATGGCCTGAATCTCAAAGGCCGGATCATCATAGAGCATGAAGATCGGTTCCAGATGCGCCCGCGTGGCGCGAAGCAGTCGCAACCGATCCTCCTTCGGCCCCCTCAGCGTGCGCTCGTGCGGGAAGATGCTCCCTCGCCCGAAATCCTCAAGCTGCCCGAGCGCTAAAAACCCCTTCCGCACCCTCACCGGTCCATCCGGCGGGACGCGATACGTCTGGAAATAGACGTAGATCGCCGGAGCGCGATCCGCGACGAGAACGCCCTCGCGCATCCACCTTCGCAGCTCCTCGCGCGCGCGCGTGTAGACGTTCTGCATCTCCGTGTCTTCGGGAAACGTCTTCCCCAAAATCACGCGCACGAAATTATAGGGGCTTCTCGCATAGTACTGCTCCTGCATCGCGGGCGTGATCTTATCGTAGGGCTGGGTGAGGACGGCCGCCAGATCGCCCACCTTCTCCGGATTGTATCGCCACGCGCGAAACGGATAGACCCGCGCCATAGATCTACACTCTGGCATGGAACCATAGGGCTTGTCCAGTCATTGGGGGAGACCAGAGATCACGACGAGTTAACAAAGGGTGTACTCTTCAACCTTTTCGCTCATAAGAGCGCGCCACCGCATCCCCGTGAGATCGCCCGATCGCTCGGGCGATCACATGCTCACGCGGCCGCCGCTTCCTCTTTGTACAAGTATCCGGCGACCAATCCGGCCACGACGTACGCGACGAGATTCGTCACAATCCCGATGACCATCAGCCGCGTCCCCCATTGCAGCAGCGGAGCAAACCCGAGCCACACCAGGAGTCCCGCCACGATCCAGAGATAGACCCCCGCCACCACCGCCGTCTTTGGTCCCGCTCCATACCGTGGCCGAATCGCCGCATACAACCACGCCACCGCGATCCCAAAGACCACGCCGATGATCCAGATCAGCAGAGCCCCGGACATCGCGATGGGCTCTCGCCCCAGTTCCTGATACGATCGGAACAGAAACCGGTGCACGATCGTCTCGATCACATCAATGATCACACCGGCGATCACGCCGCCGAGCACAATGCGCGCCATATTCATAGCCCCTTCCTCCTCAGTTTGGGCGTAGGTGCCAGCCCTACAGTATCGCATCTCAGCCCGTCTGTCAACGGTTCTTTTCGAAAGCCGGATCCGGCGTAGGGAGCAATCCACATCGGCAGTGTCGCTCGGACAGAGAACACGCGCGATGACGGCCATCTGTGTCTCGTGCCGAGGAGAGAGGACGACCCCGGCTCCTCTCCGGCTTCTGGCGGAACCCTGTCGCTCGCGCCGACGGCGCGCTTCACGCGATCCAGAAGGGTGCCGTCTCGCTCGCCCCCCGCGCGTGATACGCCTTCAACTGCTCGGCATATCGTCGGAAATCCTCGCTCGCGAGATACGGCTCGGGCAAGACGCGGGCCAAATACTCGAGATACTTCTCCGGCGCGATCGGTCGTCCCCCTTCGGTGAGCACGTTCCCGCGCAGATCATACGGCTGAAAGACGTACTCCTCAGGCCCACGCCTTCGGAAGAAGCGGTGATCCGGAAGAAGGAGCAAATCCTCCGGCCGAATCCCCCGGCGCGCCTCCCCCGAACGCTGCACCTCGCGGATCAGGCTCCGCGCCTCGTCCGGGGACATCGTCGGATGATGCACGCGCACGATGGCGATATTCACCCCTTCGATGATCCCCTCGACCTCAGCGATGTACTCGGCCTGCGCCTGCCCATTGGTCTTCGGCTTGAACCCGAAGGCGACGGCTGTCTCGCCGGACCGTTCGTTCCCGAACATCTCCAGCCCGCGCGGATACCACTTGTTGATCGCCCGCTGAATATCCTCCATGCTGTAGTTCCCCTGACCTCGCGTCGCGGCGACGGCCAGCTCCTTCAAGGCTCGACGGCCAAAGCCCATGTGGAACCCCTCTTCGCCGAGCATCGGCGGCATGCTTCGCGCCATGGGGGCATAGCTGAAGATCTGCATCATATCGAGCTGGTACTTCCCGACCAGATCAATGATGGCCGTGTAGACAGCATTGTCCAGAAAGTCGCGGAACTCGATATTGAAGGCGTCCAGCACGTGCGTCCCCGTCCGCATCGAGAGCAACTCTTCGATGGTCTCGGCGGCCACGTCTCCATGCCCTGGCCGTTTCCACGTGGGATCATGGTCGAGGACCCAGAACATCTGATAGGCATGCCGCAGCTCCTCGGCCATGATCCGCAGGATCTCGAAGCGGGCTTCATCCGTGGGGGCTGTGTCCAGACTCATTCGATGCTGCTCGATCGAGCCGAACTCGGTCGAGCACTGGGCCCGAATGATCCGACGAGCCGTGTAGAACATGTTCCCGGCCATCTCGGCCGCTCGCTCGATCTTCGGTTGACCGGCGTATTTCCCGACCTCGATCACATCCGAGCGCAGCTCCCCCACCTTGGCCACAAGTTGAAACTTGGGCAGACCGGGGAAATACTTCTCCCAATACGTGAGCAAAAGCTGAAGCTCGGGAAAGTTCCGCCGCTGCCACTCCAAGATCGCCTGATGATATTTCGGGCTGATGGTCGTCACCGTGTACCGGATCGCCATAGGCTCCCTCTCCTCCGAAAGGTCTCCCCTCGCCGTGGAGGGGAATTCTCCCACGAGTCCAGGGAAAACGCAACCGCGCACAGGCCGACCCGCGCTTGGGGCTCACAGTGCCCCCTCCTCCTCCGGGGTTTGGATCACCGGGAGCCCCTCCAATTCCTCGTTGAAATTCGATCATCTTTTGCATATAATCGCCGCTGTAGCGGCCTGAACTCAGACGAGGGGGAGGTAAGCCTATGACTTGGAAACGATTGACGTGGAACGTGGTCGGGGGGCTCCTGTTCCTGCTGTTGCTGAGCGGCCGAACGTGGGCGCAGGCGACGACGTCGCTCTCGGGTACGGTGACCGATCCGACGGGTGCCGTGGTCGTCGGGGCGACCGTCACGCTCACCAACGCGGCGACCGGAGTCACCCGGACGACGACGACGAATGAGCGGGGGTACTATGTCTTCCCGCAACTCCCACCCGGGACCTATAACCTCCGGGTGGAGATGACCGGCTTCAAGAGCATCGTCCGCTCGAACCTGCAACTGCTGGTGAACATGCCGGTCGTGCTCGATCTCCAGTTCACGGAGGTCGGAGAGGTCGTCGAGACGATCGAAGTCGTGGGCGAAGCGCTCATCAACAAGGCCGATGCCTCCATCGGCAATCCCTTCGGGGAAGTGCAGATTCGACAGCTGCCGCTTCTGGCCCGCAACGTCGTGGAGCTGCTGAGCTTGCAGCCCGGAGCGGTGTTCCTGCCGACTGGGGACATCCGCAGCGGGAGCATCAGCGGTAGCCGAAGCGATCAGCAGAACGTGACGCTGGACGGCGTGGACGTCAATGATCCGCAATTCGGCTTCGCCTATACATCGGTCCTGCGGATGACGCTCGATTCGACTCAAGAGTTCCGCGTGACGACGACCAATTACAACGCCAATCAGGGGCGCTCCAGCTCGGCGCAGGTGAGCTTGGTGACCAAGCGGGGGACGAACGAGCTGCACGGCTCGCTCTACTGGTATCACCGGAACACGGCCACCTCAGCCAACGAGTTCTTCAACAAGCTCGCTCAAATCGAGTCGGGGCGACCGAACGAGCCGCCCGTGTTGAACTACCACATCTTCGGCGCTTCGGCCGGCGGGCCGATCATCAAGGACCGATGGTTCATCTTCGGTAACTACGAAGGCCTGCGGGAGAAGCGCGAGGAACCTGTTTTGCGGTCGGTCCCGTCGTCTCTGGTGCGCCACGGTTACTTCCAATATCGCTGCGCGAATCCGGCCGAGTGTCCCGCGACGACGATCACCGTCGCGGGCCGCACGTTCAACATTCCGGCCGGGATCCGCGTGTTGACGCCCGCGGAAGCCGCCACGCTCGATCCCCTGGGGATCGGCGCGAATCCGGCGCTCATGCGGTACCTGCAGCAATTCCCTGAGCCGAATGATCCGGGGCGCGATGGTTTGAACATCATGGGCTTCCGTTTCGTGGCACCGATCAAGAACGACTTCAACACCTACATCCTCCGCAGCGATTTCAATATTGACCGTGCCGGGCGGCATATGCTCTTCTGGCGCGGCAACCTCCAGGACGATGTGATCAACTCCGAGCCGCAGTATCCGGGACTGCCGCCGAACCAGAAGACGCTCGTCAACTCCAAGGGGTTCGCACTTGGCTATGACGCGACGGTGAAACCGAACCTGGTGAACACCTTCCGTTATGGTCTGACGCGGTTGGGTTCGACGACGGCGGGCCTGCAGCAGCGCACGCAAGTGACGCTCCGCTTCCTCAATAACATCCCGGCGCCGACCAGCTCCTTCGGACGCATCGCGAGCACGCACAATCTGGTGGACGACATCTCGTGGATTCGCGGCGCGCATACGATCCAGGCGGGCCTCAACGTGCGCTTCACGCGAATCCCGCGATTCACCAACGAGACGTCTTTCCATACCGTCATCGGCAATGGCTCGTGGCTCCTGGGGGTGGGTCGTTATACGGCCCCGGGACACCCGCGCTGCACGCAGCCGGGATGCCGAACGCTGCCGGCCGTCGCTCCTGGATTCTACGCAGCGTGGGCCGACGGATTCCCCATTCTCGTGTTGGGGACAATCACCCAGTTCACCGCGCGGTACAACTACGACAAGCAGGGGAACGTCTTGCCGGAAGGCGCGCTGATCCGTCGGCGCTACGCCACGAACGAGTACGAGGGGTATGTGCAGGATCAGTGGCGGGTGAGGCCGAACCTCACGATCACAGCAGGCGTGCGGTACTATCTCTACTCACCGCCGTGGGAGACCAACGGCTTGCAAGTCCGACCGACGCCGAGCTTTGGCGAATGGTTCGAGCTGCGGCGCGCGAGCATGCTCAAGGGGATTCCCTCCTACGATCTGCCGCGCATCAGTTTTGACCTGGCGGGTCCGGCTAACGGCAAGCCGGGCTTCTTCGCCAAGGATTTCAACAACTGGTCGCCGCGCTTCTCCATCGCCTGGTCACCACGCAGGTTCCTGCGACCGCTCTTTGGCGACGGGCGCACGGTCTTCCGCTTCGGATACGGGCTCGTGTACGACCGGATCGGCCATGCGCTGGCGACGACCTTCGATCAGGCAGGCGCCTTCGGTCTGACGACGAGCCTGACGACCGTCTGGGGGACGATCACCGAAGCGAACGCGCCGCGCTTCACGGGCGTCTTCGATGTCCCGCGTGTCGCGCGCGATGGGTCGGAGTTCCAACGACCGGCGCCTCCGGGTGGATTCCCGCAAACGCCGCCCTTCGGGCTGTTCGCCATCACGACGAGCATTGATGACACGTTGCGCACACCTTACGCGCACATGTTCAACCTCTTCATCGGACGCGAGCTGCCGAAGAACTTCAGCGTCGAAGTCGGCTACGTCGGACGTCGGGGGCGGAAGCTCCTCACGCGGCGCGATCTCGCTATGCCCATGAACCTCGTGGATCCGAAGTCCGGGATGGATTACTTCACGGCGGCGCAGATGCTGGCTCGGCTGATCGAGGCGGACACGCCCGTGAGTGCCGTCCCGCGCATCCCGTACTGGGAGAATCTCTTCCCGACAGCAGGGGCTCGCGCCGGCGGCGGCTTGACGAACACGCAGGCCATCTACCAGGTCTTCCGCGAGAACGCTCCCGATTATCAAACCGCGCTCTACCTGATTGACCTCTTCTGCGAACCGGCGTGCTTCGGAGCGACGCCCGATAACCCAGCGGGCAAGCCCTACGCCTTCTGGAACGACCAGTACTCCTCGCTGGCCGGGCAGAGCACGATCGGCTTCTCCGAATATCATGCCCTTCAGCTCCTCGTGCGCAAGCGCTTCAGCAGGGGCACGCAGTTCGACTTCAACTACACGCTCTCGAAGTCGCTCGATCTCACCTCGGGGACAGAGCGCGGAGGAGCGTTCGGATCCTTCTTCTCGGGCGGGTACACCGACTTCATCATCAACTCCTGGAGCCCGCGCCTGCAGTACTCCTTCTCCGACTTCGACGTGCGGCATCAGATCAATGCCAACTGGATCGTCGAGCTGCCGTTTGGTCGGGGGAAGCCTCTGGGCGGCGGTGTGCCGGGCTGGGTGAACCAGATCATCGGCGGCTGGCAGACGACGGGTCTGCTCCGGTGGACGAGCGGATTCCCGCTCAACATCATCAACTGCCGCTCCTGCTGGGCGACGAACTGGAACCTGCAGGGGAATGCGGAGCTGAAGGAGGGTGTGACCCGGTATCCCGTCGGCGAGACGAACCGCAGCTACAAGTTCCCCGACGGCAAGGTCCGACCGGCGGCCTTCCGCGATCCCGCCGAAGTGCTGAAGGTGCTCCGGTTCCAGCGTCCGGGCGAAGTGGGCTTCCGCAACCGCATTCGCGGCGATGGCTACTTCTCCATAGACATGGGGCTGATGAAGGTCTTCTCGATCACCGAGACCCATCGGCTGCAGTTCCGCTGGGAGGTCTTCAACGTGACCAATTCCGTGCGGTTCGATACGGCCTCGTTGCTGGCGTTCCCGGACATCTCGGCGACCTTCGGACGGTATGAGGGCACGTTGACGCGTCCGCGCATCATGCAGTTCGCGCTGCGGTACGAGTTCTGATCTGAGCGGCATCGGTGCGTTCGGCCGGCAGTCTGGATGTCAGGCTGCCGGCCGTTTTTCTTTCACGCGAGCGAGGCAATTCCCCCTGCGATGCCGATCATCAGGAGCGTATACAGGATGAGCCCCACATAGCGCGCGCGCCAATTCGTCACCGAGGGATGCCCGAGATGCGGAGCGTGAGAAGTCTGCCCGAACGCCCCCCTGTGCTCGCGACTGAGATCAGGCTGCCAGAGCGTCTCCGGGGGGACGACCTTCGCCGGACGCCACAGACTGAGGCCATATCCGACGAGGACGGCGACCCCACATCCGATCGCGTTCCACCACAGCCAGGAGACGCGAGGGCATTCCAGCCACAGGAAGAGGTTCGCGGCGATGCCCATGAGGACGCCGACCTTGACTCCGAGGCCACTTGTCCGACGCGTCAGCATGCCGAGGAGGAAGGCGGCTAAGATCGGCCCATAAAAGACCGACCCGATTTTGTTGATGGCCTCGATGACGGTCCCCGAGAGGCGCCCGGCCAGGAAAGCGAATGCGATACACAGGAGCCCCCACATGATCGTGAAGCGCTTGGACCACAGGAAGAGCTCCCGCTCGGTCGCCCTCGGATTCACGTAGCGCTGATAGACATCGCGCATCGTCGCCGCACTCAGGGAGTTCAAGGCCGAATCGAGCGAGGACATGGCCGCTGCCAGGATGGCGATGAGGATGAGCCCCGTCACTCCCGGCGGCAGGGCGTACACGATGAAGAGTGGGACCAAGTAATCCACGCGATCCTGCGGAATACGCGCGGCGAATTCGGGATGCTGGCTCGTGTAGACGCCGATCAGCAACCCCATGAAGCAGTACGCCAGGACGAGCGGAAACCGCGCGATGCCGTTCAGCCATAACGAACGCCGGCCCTCATCCACGTGCCCGACAGAGATCTCCCGCTGCATCTGGCTTTGATCGCATCCGTAATAGGAGGCATAGAGGAAGAAGCCGCCGATCAGCAGCGGCCAGAAGCCGAAATCCTCTCCATCCCCCAATCCGTGAGCCGTCCATCGAATCGCCTCCAGGCGCTCCCGTGGAATCGCGCTCCACACCGCCGCCCATCCCCCGATGAAGCGATACGCCTCCAGACCACAGAGCAGGATACCGAGCCCCAGGATCCCCATCTGGAGGATGTCACTGTAGACGACAGCCTTCATCCCTCCCCACGCGTCGTAGAGCACCGTGATGAGGCCCGTCATGAGGATCGTCGCCCAGAGCGGGATGCCGATTGTCGCCGAGAGCACAATGGCCAGAGCGAAGATGGTCACCCCGGAGGCCAAAGCACGACTCACCTGAAACATGAGGCTCACCATAGTGCGTGTGCTCGCATCGAAACGGCGCTCCAGATATTCATAGATGCTCAGGACGCGATTGCGATGATACACGGGCAGAAAGACGCTCATCAGGAACACGAGCGCCAGGGGGACGGCGAACTCATACCCCAGCCAGACCAATCCCCCGCCGGGTCGCAAGGCGACGAAGGCCGGCGCCGAGATGAAGCTCACGGCTCCGAGCTGCGTCGCCATCGTCGAGAGCCCGGCGCTCCACCAGCGCAGGCGCCGTCCACTCAGATAGTAATCTTCAATGCTCGTCTGCCGTCGCCCCAGGAATCGTCCGAGCACCAGGAGCGCGAGAAGATACCCGCCGACGACGAGCCAATCCCATGGTGTCATTCGGCATGCCTCCTCAGTCCTTCGACTCTGGGCGAGGACACTGAAAGTGATGCTTCAGCACGCTCGTGAGCACCTATGGTAGCCCAATGCCCCACCCCGGTCAAAGTGCGCATGCGATGACGCCCGCGCCCTTGAGCACCGGCAGTCTGGAAACGCGCCACAGAAGGGGTGCTCACGCGATCTCACCGGATCGCCCGCGTTCGCTCGTTCAGACTTTGCACGGCGGCGCGTTCTGTGCTACTCATATACGGCGCCCGATCAGGAGGCTGTATGCGCGTGAACGATCCGGAGGTGATTCGGCGCATTCTGCAACAAGCGCGAACGATCGCGGTCGTCGGTCTCTCCTCGAAGCCCACGCGCCCGAGCTACGGCGTGGCTCGATACCTCCAAGCCGAGGGGTATCGGATCATCCCCGTTAATCCGAACGAGGCGCGCGTGCTCGGTGAGCGCGCGTACGCTCGACTCTCAGAGGTGCCCGAGCGCATTGACGTCGTGACCATCTTCCGTCGTTCGGACGCCGTCCTCCCAATTGTGGAGGAGGCGATCCGCATTGGCGCTTGGGCCGTATGGATGCAAGAAGGGGTCGTCAACGAAGAGGCGGCACGTCGCGCTCGCGAAGCGGGCCTGCTCGTCGTCATGAACCGATGCATGCTGAAGGAGCATCGGAAGCTCGCGATGCCGTCGCGTGGAGAAACCGCGCTTCGCCCCCATGCCTGAGCATTGGGATGCGCTGATCGTCGGGGCTGGCCATAATGGTCTGGTCGCTGCCGCCTATTTGGCGCGCGCCGGATTGCGCGTTCTCGTCCTCGAGCGCCGATCGCGGGTGGGAGGAGCGAGTACGACCGAGGAGGTCTTCCCCGGCTTTCGGGTCTCCACGGCAGCTTATTTGTGCAGCCTCCTCCCCGAGCGCCTCATTCGCGATCTCGATCTTCCCCGCTACGGGTATTACGTCTATGCGAAGGATCCGGCGTTTTTCACTCCCTTTCCGGATGGGCGGTGCCTCCTCTTCTGGCAGGACCAGAAGCGCACGTGCGAGGAGATCGCGAGATTCTCGCGCCGGGATGCCGAAGCGTATCCCGCCTACGAAGCTCATCTTGAGCGGCTCGCGCAATGGATGGATCGCCTCCTCTGGCAACCGCCCCCGAATCTCGCACGCATGAGCGCGCGCGATGTGTGGGCCCTCGGGGGACTGGGATGGGGCCTTCTGCGGTTAGAGGAGCGGGCGCGGGTCAGTCTGCTGAAGCTCTTCGCCCAAAGCGTGGCCGACTTTCTGGAACCGTGGTTCGAGTCCGAGGAAGTGAAGGTCACGCTGGCGACGGATGGGGTCATCGGCACAGCCGGCGGCCCGCGGACTCCTGGGACAGCCTACGTGCTCTTGCACCACGTGATGGGGAAGGTCAACGGCCATCGTGGCCTATGGGGGTTCGTGCGCGGGGGAATGGGCGCGCTCTCGGAGGCGATCGCCGCAGCCGCTCGCGCGGCTGGAGCGAGCATCCGAACTGACGCCGAGGTGGAGCGCATCCTCGTGCGGGACGGACGTGCCGTGGGCGTCGTGCTCGCCACGGGCGAAGAGATCCGCGCTCGTCTTGTCCTCTCCAATGCTGATCCGAAGCGCACGTTCCTCAGGCTCGTGGGCGAAGCCGAGCTGGATCCCGAGTTCGCGCATCAGGTGAAGGCGATCCGCATGAGCGGATATTCGATGAAGATCAACCTGGCGCTCGACGGCCTGCCGAATTTCAAAGCGCGGCCCGGAATGCACCTCATGCCGCACCATAAGACGACGATCCACATCTGCCCCGACCTGGACTACGTGGAGCGCGCGTGGGAGGAGGCCAAACACGGTCACCCCTCTTCATCCCCTCTGCTGGAGATCACGATCCCCACGACCTATGACGATTCGCTCGCCCCATCGGGGAAGCACATCATGGGGATCTTCCTCCAATACGCGCCCTATCGGCTTCGAGAGGGGGATTGGCGCGCGCTGAAAGACGCGTACGCCGATCGCGTGATGGACATCATCGAGGAGTATGCCCCGGGGTTCAAAAACCTGGTCCTCGACCGGCACATCCTCTCGCCGCTTGATCTCGAGGAAGAATTCGCGCTCACCGGGGGCAATATCTTTCACGGCGACATGAGCGTGGATCAACTCTTCTCCTTTCGTCCGGTGCCCGGATGGGCGCGCTATCGCACGCCCATTCGCGGGCTCTATCTGTGCGGGGCCGGTGCGCATCCGGGCGGCGGCGTCATGGGCGTGCCCGGATACAACGCGGCGCGCCAGGCCCTGCGCGATTGGCGATGGCGACGCCTGTGAGGGACGGACGCGCCGAGCCGTCGCTTGTCCGGGCCATCGGCCGATGGAGCCTCACGGCGTTGGTCATCAACTCCATCATTGGCAGCGGCATCTTCGGCCTCCCCGCGATCGTCGCCGGATTGCTCGGACCGCTCAGCCCCGTCGCGTATCTCCTCGCCGCGGCCGGAATGGGATTGATCATGGCCTGTTTCGCCGAAGTCGCCTCGCGCTTCACGGCGGCCGGAGGCCCGTATCTGTACGCGCGAGAGGCCTTCGGAGCCCTGCTCGGCGTGCAAATCGGATGGCTGACGTGGCTGGTTCGCATCACTGCCGCGGCGGCGAATGCGAATCTCTTCATCCTCTACCTCGCCGAATTCTGGCCGCCCGCCGAGGAACCGATCCCGCGCGCACTGCTGCTGACGCTGCTCATCGGTGGGCTCGCCCTAGTGAACTATCGCGGCGTGCGCGCCGGCGCCCAGGTGAGCGACATTTTCGCCATCCTGAAGCTCATCCCCCTCCTTCTCTTCATCGCCGTTGGTCTCTTCTTCACGAAGTCGATAGGGCCTCGCTCTCCTTCCCCCTCAGCCGACGCCTGGCTGCAGGCCGTGCTCGTGCTTGTCTACGCTTATGGGGGATTTGAGGCCGCGCTTCTGCCGATGGCAGAGGCCAAAGATCCCCGACGCGACGCGCCCTTCGCGCTCTTTGTCGCGCTCGTGGTCGTCACGGCGATCTTCACCCTCATCCAGGTGGTCGTCATCGGCACTTTGCCGCAGACCGCGCGCATGGACCGGCCGCTCGCTTCAGCGGCGCGCATGTTCGCGGGCGCGCTGGGAGCGGGGGTGATCAGCGCAGGGGCGCTCATCTCGGTCTACGGCTACCTCAGCTCGATGATGTTGAACGCGCCACGGCTGACGTTCGCTCTGGCCGAACGCGGCGATTTCCCATCTGCCTTCGCGGCCGTGCATCCCCGATTCCGCACACCGCACATCTCGATTGTGGCCTTCGCCATTTTGACCTGGAGCCTGGCTCTGGCCGGGACGTTCGCCTGGAACGTCCTGCTGTCGGCCGTGGCGCGCCTGTTCACCTATGCCTCGACCTGCCTGGCCCTGATCGTCCTCAGGAGAAAGTGCGCCGAAGAAGCGGCCTTTCGGCTCCCTGGCGGTCCCCTCATCGCCACGCTCGCCCTCGCGTTCTCCGCGATCCTGGTGACGCGTATGGGACGGGGAGAACTGCTCGTTCTCCTGGTGACCTCCCTGCTCGCCCTGGCGAACTGGGCATGGCGAGTCCATCATGAGCGGCGGCGGACGATCGCGCCTGCTCCTTGAAAGCGTCGCTCCCCGGCGCGCTCACATCATCTCCGGAACTTCGATGCCCAGCAGCTCCAACGCGCGCGCCAGGCGCTCGCACACGGCTTCTGTGATGGCGAGATAGACCTCACGCACGAGCGGATCGCCCTCGCTCAAGATGTGGTAGCTGTGGTAGAAGGTATTGAACCGCTGCGCCAACTGGAAGGCGTACTTGGCCAAGATCGCCGGTTCGTAATGTTCGCACGCCTGATGGGCGAATTCGCCAAGCCGCGCGGCCAGGTAAAGCAACGCCCATAAATCGTCATGCTCGTTCAGGAAGCGATTGATCTCCGGGATCTGCTCCGGCCCAAGCGGATGACGCGACAGACCCGCCTCCTGAAGCTTCCGAAAGATGCTGCGCGCGCGCACGACGGCATATTGCACATATGGGCCGGTCTCTCCCTCAAAGGAGAGCGCTTCGGTGAAATCGAACGCGATGGCCGTCGTCCGGGTATATTTCAGCAAGAAATAGCGCAAGGCCCCTACGGCGATCTGATGCGCCAGACGCCGAGCCCCTTCCTCCGACAACTCTGGATGTCGAGCGCGCACCTCCCCCAAGGCCTTTTCTTCGAGCTTATCAATGAGATCATCGGCCTTCACACCGAGGCCGCGCCGCCCAGACATACTGATCTGCTGCCGCTCCAGCTCCTCTGGCGACAGCTCGATCCCCAACTCCAGGCACGCGCGCGGCGTCAAAGCCACTTTCTCATAGGCGATGTGCGCACTGCGCTCAACGCGCGGATCCGGCACTAGAGCGCGAACAGCCTCTTTCACGAATCGCTGCAGATACGTCTGCTCCGACCCGATCACGCTCAGATAGGCCGATCCCCGCCCGAACTCCGGGGGCGCACCGTCGGCCGTCGCCTCGCTCGTCGTGATCCACGTCGTATGCCCGTTCGGATACCGACGGAAGGGCCGATAGCTGAAGTCCACGCCGAGCCGCCCGAGCTTCCAGAGGTGATAAGCGATGTCCTTGCCCGTGTAGACGACTGTCCCATCGGAACGGACGAGCACCTTCCCCTCGTCCTCCCGAGCCCCCGTTTCTTCCTCCGACGGCAGACGCATCACCCAGCACCCTCGGTTCTTCCCCTCCGTCTCATAGGTGACGAGCCCCGCCGCCTTCAACAGCTCGAAGGCACGATCCCAGAATTTCAGATGGAGAATCTCGCTCTCGCGAGGGAGCAGGTCGTAGTAAATGCCCAGCCGTTCGACTGTGTCCAGCTGATCGTTCAGCACGCGCATGGAGATGTACTCGGCGAGTTCGGCTGTCGGATTCCCGCCTTCCTCGATCTCACTGAGCGTTTGACGGCGCAGCTCCAAAGCCTCAGGGTTCTCTTCATACCAAGCCGTCACGCGCGCGTACAAATCCCAGCAATAGTGATCGAATTTCCCCGGAATCGCTTCGATCTCCGCCCGGTCCTTCTTCTCCAGATATTTGAATCCGACGACGACGTCAGCCACCTGAACCCCCGTGTTGTCAATGTAGTTGTGGACTTCGACGCGCGCGCCGCTCCACCGCAACAACCGAACCAGAGCATCGCCGAGCACGGCATTTCGGAGGTGGCCAATATGCGCCGCCTTATTCGGATTGATGCTCGTATGTTCGACGATGATCTTCTCCCCGGATGGCTCCGGCGCGGTCTCCGGCTGCTGAAGGCCGAGCAAGAGCCGCGCGCGATCGAGGAAGACATTGAGATACCCGGCCCCGGCGACCTCAACGCGGGCGATCTCTTGCATCGGCGGGAGCTCGGCTGCGATCGCTTCCGCCAGAGCGCGCGGATTGTACTTCTGCCCCGTTCGCTGGCGCAGCCACTGGGCGAGTTGAAAAGCGATGGGAAAAGCCAAGTCTCCCAGTTCGACGTGCGGTGGGACTTCAATGGCGATCTCCTCCACCGTCAAATCGAACCGCCGCTGCACGCACTGCCGCAGATGGCGCACAATATGTTCTCGCAGTCGCTCCAGCATATGCCTCATCTGCCGCGATGTCCTTCAATCTATAGCATCCCCGCGAAGCTTCCGTCAAACTCCAGGTGTTCACGGGTGCGCCGACGATTGGCTCTTCGACTCTCCACCACCTTGCCAAACGCCCGCACTTCCTGTAATATTTGCTCAGCTTGCTCTCCCCAATGGGATTTGGGATGGAGAAAACACGATTCGGAGGGTACATTTGTGACCAAAAAGACAGTGCGGACGACATACACGGACGTCAACACTCGAGGTCTCTATGACCCGAATAATCTGACGCGCACGCAGACGGTGCAGCCGCAGCCGAAAAAGCGCGTGCCGCCCGAACAGACCCATGCGGAGAATTACTACTACCGGAAGCAGATGGAGGCCAAGACCCCGATGGTCGTCGTCCTGACTGACGGAGAGGTCCTTCGGGGCACAATCGAATGGTACGATAAAAACTGCATCAAACTGCACCGAAATGGGGAGCCCAACTTGCTCATCTTCAAACACGCGATCAAGTATCTGTACAAGGACCTGCCGCCCTCCGAAGCGGGGACCTCTACGGAGGAATAGATGCTGGACCGCCCGAGGCGATGCTTCAGGGGAATCCCCGTGCGGAGCGCTTCAGCCGGGATTTCCTGCTACTCGATGATCTCGATCCCGACAAGCCTCTGGAACTCCGGATTCGCATAGAGGGGAAGGAAGTCGGGGTCCCGACGGGCATGCAGGCGATATGTCTCGCGCATGGCGATGGCCTGGCGCAGTGTCGCGATGGCCTTCTCGACCTGCCCACTTCGAGCATACGCGGCGGCCAGGGCGTAAACGGCATGATCGGCGCGAGGATCGAGCTTGAGCGCTTTCTCGAAGTAGGTGATGGCCGGAGCGATATGCCCTCGATTCAGCTCGATGACCCCACGATCATAGAGAGCCTCGGCCGTTCGCGGCACGGGACGAGGCGCCTGCAGCTTCTGTTGGCAGATGGCCAGATAAGCGCGGGCGCGCGCCAGAACTTCGGCCTCCGTGGGGAAGCGCTCGATCACAGCCTGAAAAGCCTCGCGCGCCCGCTCGAACTCCTGGCGATTGAAGAGCCGGACGGCCTGTTCGAACGCACGCACAGCGGGAGAGGCTGGCGCCCGCTCCAAGACCGCGACCGATGACCGGCTCGCCCGCGCTACCTTCTTCTTCGAAGACGCTCCCTGAGAAGCTCGACGGCGCGCCGCCTGAGCTTTCTGGCGAGACTTCGCCCCACCACCAGCTTGAGTCTTCCCCGGCCGGGTCGCCTTCTTTCGGGAAGTTGCTGAAGTCGAAGCAGGGGACTTCGATTTTTTCGCTGTCCGAACGGTCTTGGCCACCGAATCCCGCCTTCTCCGTCGTGACGCGCTAACTTGAGACAACGTTTGAAGTTATCAAAAGAGCCCACCCTTCGTCAAGGCGAAGTGAGGGCGACGATCCACGTCCGCGCCCCCCGTAGAGCGACTCCCCCGCTACTGAATCTCCACCTTCTCGACACCGCCCTCTGACTCCGGCTTGAGCCAACTCTCGATGTCCTCGATCGCGGCATCCAAGAGCGAGCGCACGGCCAACAGCGCCTCCTTCTGCGCATTCACCAAGTGCTCCAAGGTCGGTCGGGGTACGCCCAAAGTCTGCAAGGTCTCACATACTTTACGGCCGACGGTTCGGAAGATCATGTTCGAAGCTCCTACAGAAAAGGCCACTTTTTTGAAGAGGGGGAAAAGACATGGTGCCGAAGGGGGGACTCGAACCCCCACGGGTTGCCCCACACGCCCCTCAAACGTGCGTGTCTACCAATTCCACCACTTCGGCACCCTTTTGCCAGCGTCCTCCACAAAGTGCAGTAAAACCTTACACCAACTCCGGCCCATTTTCAAGACCCCGCCCTCACTTTTGCGGGGCCGAGGGGGAGGGCGGAGTCTCGGCGGGCCGCTCGGCGGGCGCGGGTTCCTTCACCTCACGCACGACCGAAGCCGGGCCGAAGACATTGGGGAGACTGAAGATAAGCCCCAAGCCCATGAAGATCGCCGCCGTCACGATCGTCACCCATCCCAAGAAATGCTGGGCCCCCCGCGGGCCGAAAGCCGTCTGACTCCCTCCCCCTCCGAAGAGCGCAGCGGCATCGGCCTTCCCGGGTTGAAGCAGGACGGCCGCGATCAACAGCACACAATCAAGGACGTACACGGCGACCAAAACGTCTATCCACCACACGGCCTTCTCTCCTCTAGCGATACTGGACGATCTCCGAGAAACTTCGGGGATCTAAACTCGCCCCTCCGACTAACGCCCCATCAATATCGGGTTCGGCCATGAGCGAGCGAATGTTATCGGGTCGAACGCTCCCCCCGTAGAGAATTCTCAATCCATCGGCGACCTCCCGCCCAAGGAGCGACGCCGCGCGCTGTCGAATGCAGGCGTGCATGGCCTGCGCTTGCGCAGGGGAGGCCGTGCGCCCCGTCCCGATGGCCCAGACCGGCTCGTACGCGATGAGCAGACGGGATACCTCCTCAGGACTCAACCCGCTCAATGCCGCCTCCACCTGCCGTGTGACGACAACTTCCGCTCGGCCCGCATCCCGCTCTTCGAGCGTCTCGCCTACGCAGACGATGGGTTTCAGGCCCGCTTCAAGCGCCGCGCCAATCTTCCGTCGCACCAGCTCATCGGTCTCCCCATAGAACTGCCGTCGCTCGGAATGGCCGATGATGACGTATTCGCAACCAACATCGCGAAGCATAAGGGCGCTGATCTCACCCGTTCGCGCGCCGAACCCATTGACGTCACACACGTCCTGAGCGGCGACCGCGATGTTGCTCCCCTCAAGCTGTTGAGCGACGGCCCAAAGCGCGGTGAATGGTGGAGCGACGACGATCTCACAATGGGTGACCTGAGCGACGAGCGGCTTCAGGTCCGCGACCGTCTGAATGGCCTCCGCGATGAGCTTATGCATCTTCCAGTTCCCCGCGATCACCGGCCTTCGCGTCCCCATCTCCGTCACCCCTTCTCGGTCAGAGCTCTCACTCCCGGCAGCTCGATCCCGGCCAGGAATTCGAGCGTCGCTCCCCCACCGGTTGAGAGGTGCGTGATCCGCCCGGCCACCCCCGCCTGTCGCACGGCGGCGAGCGAATCTCCGCCGCCGACGACCGTCACCCCTGAGCACTCCGCCAGAGCGCGCGCAATCGCCACCGTCCCGCGATCGAACGGCGGCTGCTCGAAGACGCCCAGAGGCCCGTTCCAGAAGACGGTGCGCGCCCGGGCGATCTCTGCGGCGAAGAGACGCGTGGTCTCCGGCCCGATGTCCATCCCCACGGCCTCCTCCGGAAACTCCTCCGTTCGCACGACACGCACCTGCGTCTCTCCATCCGCGCGCTCCAGGACGACGTGATCCACCGGCAGATGGAAGGCGACAGATCGCGTCTCGGCCTCGGTCATGAGCTTCCGCGCCAGCTCCAATTGATCACTCTCCACGCGCGAAGCTCCGACTTCCTCTCCCCTCGCCCGCAAGAAGGTATACGCCATAGCGCCGCCGATGAGTACGGCATCGGCGCGCCCCAGCAGATTCTCGATGACCAGAATCTTGTCCGAGACTTTCGCTCCTCCGAGGATGACGACGAAGGGACGCTCCGGCTCAGTGAGCAATCGCCCCAGATACTCCAGCTCCCGCTCCATGAGGAACCCGGCCGCGGCGATGCGCACAAACCGCGTGATCCCTTCGATCGAAGCGTGGGCGCGATGAGCCGCTCCGAAAGCATCGTTCACGTAGAGATCGGCCAAGAGCGCGAGCTGGCGCGCGAACTCCGGATCGTTCTGCTCCTCGCCCGGATGAAACCGGAGATTCTCCAACAGGAGCGCCCGTCCCTCCGCCAACTGGTCCACCAGCGCCATGACCTCAGCGCCGATGCAATCGGGCGCCAGAGGGATGTCTTGCCCCAGAAGCTCGGCGAGCTTCCGCGCGACCGGCTGCAGCGAGTATTTCGGATCCCGCTTCCCTTTGGGGCGCCCCAGATGAGAGGCCAGAACGACGCGCGCGCCTCGGTCCAGCGCGTACCGAATCGTGGGCAGCGCGGCCTCAATCCTCCATGCCTCGACCACGTGCCCCCCCTCGATGGGGACGTTGAAATCCACGCGGAGGAAGACCCGCTTCCCCTGCAGCTGCACATCGCGGATCGAGAGCTTGGCCATACGTCACAATCCCTGCTGAGCAACGAACGTGATCAGATCGCGCACGCGACAGCTATATCCCCACTCGTTGTCATACCAGGCGAGGACCTTCACCAGATTCCCATCCAGAGCGCGCGTGAAGCTCGCGTCCACGATCGAGGAGTGAGGGTTCCGAAGGAAATCCACCGAGACCAACTCCTCCTCGCAATAGGCGAGAATTCCCCGCAACTCCCCCTCAGCCGCCGCCTTGAGCGCGGCGCGCACTTCTTCGGTCGTCACCGGGCGCTTCAGCTCCGCCACCAGATCCACGACCGAGACATTGGGCACAGGGACGCGAATGGCGATCCCATCGAGTTTGCCTTTCAACTCCGGGATCACCAGCCCGATGGCTTTCGCCGCCCCCGTCGTCGTCGGGATCATCGAGACAGCGGCCGCCCGCGCCCGACGCAAGTCCTTATGCGGCAGATCGAGAATGCGTTGATCGTTCGTGTACGCGTGCACCGTCGTCATATAGCCGTGCACGATGCCGAACCGCTCATGAAGCACCTTGACCACCGGCGCTAAGCAGTTCGTCGTGCACGACGCATTGGAGATGACGTGATGCCGCCTCGGATCATAGGCCTTCTCATTCACGCCGAGGACGATCGTGATGTCCTCCTCCTTCGCCGGGGCAGTGATGATGACCTTCTTGACCGGTCCCCGCAGATGCTTCTCCGCATCCGCGCGGTTGGTGAAGAGCCCCGTGGATTCCACAACGATCTCGGCGCCCACCGATTCCCAGGGGATCCTCGCTGGGTCCCGCTCCTTGAAGACGGCGAACGTCCGTCCGTCCACCGTGATCGTATCCTCCGTATGCGTCACCGTCGCCTCCAGAGGCCCGAGGATGGAGTCGTACTTCAGCAGATGCGCCAGCGTCTTCGCGTCGGTGATGTCATTGACGGCGACGAACTCAATGTCGGGGTTTCCCAAAGAGGCGCGCAGCACATTGCGCCCGATGCGACCGAACCCGTTGATGCCGACCCGTATCGCCATGGCTCTCCTCCTTCCCTCTCGCAGGATTCACCGAGCAATTATAGGGGAACCCCCATCCGATGGAAAGGCTCTCGCGCGAGCCGCCGTCTTGTCCGAACGCGTCCTCCCGTGCTATCGTGAAGTGTTCTTGCGCTATGCCGACGGGTGGGAGAGCGACATTCGAGCGGTTGGTCGAGGAGTTCCTGACCGGATATTTCGCCTTCAATCCCACGCATGCGACGGCCCTGGGCCTACACGAATATGACGATCGGTTGGAGGATCGGTCGGCCGAGGCCATCGCCGCGGAGATCCGCCGCTTGGAGGCGTTCCGTGACCGACTGGATCGAGAGGTCGCGCCCGAAGCGCTGCCCCCGGAGGCGCGGTTGGACCTGGCCATCCTCCGATCGGAGATCGAGGCCCAACTCCTGCATCTGCGCGAGATTCGGTGGTGGGCGCGCGATCCGAGCTACTTCAGCGATCTGGCCTCCTGGTCGGTCTACAGCCTCCTGGTGAGGCCGACGACGCCAGGGCCGAAACGCCTGGATGCCATCGAGCGACGCCTTCGCGCCGTCCCGCGGCTTCTGGCTCAGGCGCAGGAACACCTCGCGCGCACGGTGGAGGAATCACGCGAAACGCCTTCGCTTGGCCTCCCGAAGATCTTCGTCCAGATTGCCCAGCATGAATTCGAGGGCGCGCGCGAGTTCTTCGCCACGGCCGTCCCGAGCGCCCTGGCCGGAGTGGCCGATCCGGAGCGGGCCCGCTCGCTCGAAGAGGCACAGGCCGACGCCCTGCACGCTTGCGCGGACATGTGCCGGTTCCTCGCAGAGGAGCTTCTGGAGCGGGCCAACGGGGAATTCGCCCTCGGC
Organism: bacterium HR10; assembly: GCA_002923315.1. GTDB lineage: Bacteria > Acidobacteriota > Blastocatellia > HR10 > HR10 > HR10. The sequence continues at coordinate 21,592 of BEHM01000001.1, read as the reverse complement.
GCGGAGACCTTCGCCCGCTTGCTCGCAGCGGAGGAACAGGTGACCACGCCGCTCGAACAGATTCTGGAGCGCGGATGGCGCGAGTTGCGGGCGACGCAGCACCACATGCACGAGATCGCGCGTCGGATCGCTCCGACTCGCTCGCTCCCCGATCTGCTGCATGACTTGTCCGAAGAGCATCCGACGGCCGAGGACTTGATCCCGTCCTATCGTCGGCGCTGCGAGGAAGTGAGACGCTTCGTTCTGGAGCGCGATCTCGTCACCCTGCCTGAGGGCGACTGGTTGGAGGTCACTGAGACGCCCCCCTTCTCCCGCAGCCTCATCTTCGCCGCCCTCGATCCCCCTGGCCCCTTCGAATCCGAGGCGCACCCGACGTTCTTCTATGTCACTCCGGTAGATCCGGCGCAGCCGGTCGAACATCAGAACGCCTACCTGCGCGCTCACAATGCCTACGCCCAGATCGCGACGATCATCCACGAGGCGTATCCCGGCCACCACGTCCAATCCCTGCACCTGAAACGGTGTCCCTCGATCGTGAGGCGCGTGTTCGCCGCGGGAACGTTCGTCGAAGGATGGGCGCACTATTGCGAGCAGATGGTGCTGGATGAGGGATTCGGGGACGAGGACGCGAAGCTCCGACTCTTCCAACTCTACGAAGCCCTCTGGCGCATCGGCCGCTTGATCGTCGCGACGCGGATGCACCTGGGAGAACTCTCCCTCTCAGAGGCGATGGACTTCCTCGTGCGGGAATGCTATCAAGAGCCGGAGAACGCGCGGCGCGAAGTCTGGCGCTACACGCGCGATCCGCTTGTGCTCGTCTACTCGTGGGGGAAATGGCAGATTCAGGCCCTCCGCGAGCAATACCGTCGCGCTCGCGGAGAGGCCTTCTCACTCAAAGATTTCCACGATCGCGTGCTGGGACAGGGGGAACCCCCCGTGAGCGCCTTGCGCTCGATCATTCTCGACAGCGTGTGAGGGAGCCCTATGACGGCGACACTCACGGAACTCCGCGAAGTGGCCCAACGTCTCCGACGCAACTGTGTGCGCATGACGACCGAAGCGGGATCGGGTCATCCGACCTCCTGTCTCTCGGCGGCCGACCTGATCGCCGCCGTGTTCTTCCGCGCGCTGCGCTATGACGTGCGCCATATTCACCATCCCACGAACGATCGGTTCATCCTCTCCAAAGGGCATGCGGCGCCGCTGCTCTATGCGGTCTGGGCGGAGGCCGGGGCCATTCCGGCCGAGCGACTCATGACGCTCCGCCGCGTTGAGAGCGATTTGGAGGGGCATCCGACGCCGCGCTTCCCCTGGGCGGAAGTCGCCACGGGATCGCTCGGTCAGGGCCTCTCGATCGGCGTGGGCATGGCCCTGGCGGGGAAGTATCTGGATCGGCTCGATTATCGCGTCTACGTCCTGCTGGGGGATGGCGAGACGGCGGAAGGAGCCGTCTGGGAAGCTGTCGCTCTGGCCGCCTACTACCGCCTCAACAACCTCATCGCCCTTGTGGACGTCAACCGCCTTGGCCAAAGCCAGGCGACCATGTACGGTCACGATCTCGACTCATACGAGCGGCGGTTTCGCGCTTTCGGCTGGCAGGCGATCTCGATAGACGGACACGATCTGGAGCAGATCGTCCGCGCACTGGATGACGCGCAACGCAGTCAGGAGCGTCCGGTCGCCATCATCGCCCGGACGGTGAAAGGGAAGGGCGTCTCCTTCCTGGAGGATAAAGAGGGATGGCATGGGAAGCCGCTGAGACGCGGTGAGGAGACCGAACGGGCACTGCGGGACCTCGGCGTTCCGGAGCACTGGCCGATCGGGGAGATCGAACCACCGGCGGGACTCGAACTGCTCCCCCCGCCTCCTCTTCCCGACGGAGCGGGCGCGGTCCAGGTCACTGCGTCGAACGAACCCTGGCCGCTCCCCACCTATCGCCTCGGCGACCAGGTGGCGACGCGCGAAGCCTATGGGACGGGACTTGTCCGCGCTGGCCGGATGAATCCCCGGATCGTCGCCCTCGATGGGGACACGAAGAATTCCACGTTCTCGGAGAAATTCCAGCAGGCCTATCCTCACCGGTTCTTCGAGAAGTTCATCGCCGAGCAGAACATGGTGGGCGCAGCCATCGGGCTGGCCGCGCGCGGCTATATCCCCTTCGCCTCCACCTTCGCCTGCTTCCTCACCCGCGCGTTCGATCACATTCGGATGGCCGGCATCTCGCGCGCGAACATCAAACTCTGTGGCTCGCACGCCGGAGTCTCCATCGGTGAAGATGGCCCCTCGCAGATGGGGCTCGAAGACCTGGCCATGATGCGCGCCATCCCGGGATCGGTCGTCCTCTATCCCTCCGACGCCGTCTCGACCGAGCGGGCGGTGGAGCTGGCCGCCGCTCATCACGGCATCGTCTACATCCGAACGACGCGACCGAAGACGCCCGTGCTCTATCCGAATGACGAACCGTTCGCCATCGGCCAATGCAAGATCGTGCGCCAGGACTCGCGAGATCGGCTCACACTCGTAGCCGCTGGCATCACACTTCATGAAGCGTTGCGGGCCTACGAGGAGCTGAAGAACCAGGGGATCTCCGTCCGCGTCGTTGACCTCTTCTCGGTCAAACCTCTGGATCGCGAGACCCTCTGCCGCGCTGCTCGCGAGACGGGAGGACTCGTCCTGACGGTGGAGGATCATTACCCGGAGGGGGGATTGGGCGATGCTGTCGCTTCGGCCCTCTCCGAAGACGGCCTGCGCGTCGTGAAATTGGCCGTGACTGATCTCCCGCGCTCGGGCAAGCCGGAAGAGCTTCTGGACCGCTACGGCATCAGTGCCCGCCGGATCGTTGAGCGCGTGCGCGAACTCATCGGGTGAGAGCGCACAAGTGGCGCGAGCACCGACCTGCGCTCCGGAAGTCCCTCATGCGGCTCTGGACGGCATTCTCCAAGAGCGCACGCTTTGAAAAGCGCGCATCAGGGCGGTACACTGAATGCGGGAGGAGGGAGCCATGAAGCGAGATCTCGCCAAAGAGTTCGGCCACGCCTTGCGCCAGTTGCGTCAGGCGCGCCGATTCACGCAAGAGGCCCTGAGCGAGCGCGCGGAGATCTCCGTCGAATATCTCAGCCGGATCGAGCGCGGGCTTCCCAAATCGCCGCCCTCCTGGAGCGTCCTCGAACGACTCGCGCGAGCGCTCGGCGTCATCGTCGAGAAGCACGATACGAGTTGGACGATCAAGCTCGCCGCCTGATGCCGGAGCGCGCAGGCCGAAAGCGAAGCTCCTGAGGCGATGAGGACTTCATTTTCCTCACACCGCCCCTGCGATCGGCGAGCACGCGCGGGATGCTCAGCGTCTTTGCGCACGAACCTCAGCGCCCACGAAACCGCCCACAACATCCGACCGATTATGCGAACGGTGATAGGGTCCTCCCCGGCTGCGACGGAACGTCCGGCGATCGCCTCTGCCGACGATCGAGGATACGGTGAACTTCTGCGAGGAACTCTGTCGGATCACTCGATTTCAAGACGTAGCTCTCGGCCAACCACGTGGTGTAATCGTCCTGAAAGGACGCGTAGGCCGTGAGGATGATGACGGGGACATGCGCAGGATGGCTCGCGATCTGCTGCAGCAGCTCCAGCCCATTGCATGTCCCCAGCCGAATATCGAGGATGACGAGATCGGGCGTCTCAACGTCCAAGAGCCTCAAGGCATCCGGTCCCGAGGGCGCCTCGACGACCTCATGCCCCTCATCGGCTAAGACGGCGGAATAAAACAGGCGAATACTGGGCTCATCGTCCACGAGCAAAATTCTCGCCATAGCCGATCTCCTTCCCTCACACGACCAGCCCTGACGTCGTCGCTCCCTTCCGCGACGCGCCGGACCGGATCAGAGGATGAGCCCACGCCGCGATCGGATGCGCTAACTCGAACACCGCCTCAATTGCTCCGCCTCCTCAAGAAGCTGCTCGAGGCGAGAGACCAAGGAGTGAGTCTCCACCGAATCCTCGCACTCCTGCATGAGCCGACGTGCAAGCCGTAGGATCTCCTCATGCACCTGATCCCACCGGGCCCATCGTTCGTTCTCGCTCTCCCATCCCCCATTGAGATCGCCTCTCATCGTTGCTCCTCCTTCCATCGGCGATCTCCCATCGAGCGAGGCCTCCACACGGGCGACCGCATGGAGTCTCAAAAACCGCCAGGCAGTTTACCACAGCTCAAAGAGCGAGGACAGGACCTAATAGGTCGGGTCCAGAAACGCGCCCCGCGATGCCTCGCACGCTGGCCGCGCGGTGACGACCGCTTCAACCCTGGATGAACGAGCGCGCATGGGCTGCACGCCATGTGCTCCCGATGCTCCATTGACGGGATTCGGAGCGAGCGGGGATAATCTCCACGGCGGTGACCACGTCGCTTTATCAGCAGCTTCTGGACAGGGCTTTTCGGCTGCTGGCGCGCAAGGCGCGGAGCGCGGCCGAGCTGCGCGCCAAGCTCCTGGAGAGAGCGCCAGGGGAAGAGGCGCTCGTCGAACGCGTCCTCGCTCGCGTGCGCGAGCTCGGCTACCTGAACGATGAACAATTGGCGAGCGATTATGCCACGGCGCGGCTGCAGCTTAAGCCCATGGGTCGGCGGCGGCTTCGGGAAGAGCTGCGTCGGAGACTCCTTCCGGAGGACGCGATCGAGTCAGCTCTCGATCATGCCTATGAGCAAACGGATGAAGACAGCCTGATCGCGCGCGCCGTTGGCAGATGGGTGCGCCTGAGAGGGACGCCGCGAACGAAGGCCGATGTGAAACGCCTCTTCGATCACCTGGTGCGACTCGGCTTCGACTATGAGCGCATCCGCCGTGCGGTGCGGGAGGTCTCCCGGGTCCGCTGGGACGAGGAATGAGGATGCGCCGACGACGTCCCGTCCCCCCGCAGCGGGTCAGAACTGCACCTGTGGGACGCGCGTCGCTTCCGGCGCGGCTTTGAAGTAATCCTCCGCGCGCTCGAAGCCGAAGAGGCGCGCGACGAGGACCGAAGGGAACCGGGATGTCGCGATGTTGTACTCCTGAACGGCCTGAATGTAATCCCGCCGCGCGACGGCGATACGATTCTCGCTTCCGGCCAGTTCATCCATCAACCGCTGGAACGTCTCACTGGAGCGCAATTCGGGATATTGCTCGGCGAGCGAGAGCACCTGCACGCGCAATTGCGGCAGAAGCGCCTCGATCTGCGCGTTCGCCTGGACCCGCTCCTGCGGCGTCGCATCGGGCTTGAGCAACTTGGCCCGCGCCTCCGCGATGCGGGTGAAGACCTCCACCTCTTGTCGTGTGATCCCACGGACTGTGTTCACCAAATTCGGGATCAGATCGGCGCGCCGCTGCATCTGATTCTCCACCTGTGACCACCGACTGCGCACGGCCTCGCGCTTGGCGACCAGGCTGTTATAGGTCGAGACGGAGTAGCCGCCGAAGAGGAGGATCAGCGCGCCCAGGATAACGCCCCCAAGGAGCATTCGTCGTCGCCGCTGCTGGCGCGCCCGCGCGAGCTGCTCCTGTTCGCGGAGGTAGACGTGACGAAACTCCTCGCGCGCTCCTGATCCCGGTTCCAACCATTCGCTCATAGCTCTCCCCCCAGATGATCCACGCGCTCGATGACCGCTTGAATGGCGCTCAGGTACGCGGCGAAGAGCCGCTCAGCTTCATCGAGCGGAAGTGCGCGTTTGGCTTCTCGGAGATCCAGGATCGTCCGAAACGGCGCCACATCGAGCGCGAGCGTATCGCCCAGGCGCTCAACGACCTCTCGCCGCTTCAGGGGAGGTTCGGAGAGGCCGAAGAGTCGAAGGGCGTGTCGGAAGAGGACCACGAAGCTCGCGATCGAATCGGTCATGAGCGCCGTCACCCGCTCGGCGCTCTGACTCGCCGGGATATACAACTCTCGCAGCCGAATGAGCTTGCCACGCAGCTCATATTCGAGCTGATGGCGCAGATGTAGTGTCGGCACGTCCAATCCGACGAAAGGGTTCTCTCCATAGAGGACGCGATGCGCCGCGCTCATGTCGAGGAACTCCATCGGAAAGACGTCCACTGCATCGGCGATCTCCTCCCGCGTGAAATAGAGCGGCAGCGGGTGTCCGCGCGCTTGCCACTCCTCGATCACGGGACGCGCGGCTCGAAGATCCTCCGGCGTGATCGTCTCCAAGACGACCAGGATGTTGTAGTTCGACCGCTCCGGGTCGAAATCGCCCGTCACGACCGATCCATAGAGCACGATCGAGAGGAGCCGCGATCCGTGCGCTTCTCTCAATCCCTCGACGAGCTTCGTCAGGGCATCCGTCATGACACGCCGCTCCACTCACCAACTCCCGCTTGCTCCCCCGCCGCCGAAAGACCCTCCACCGAAGCCGCCGAAGCCTCCCCCACGAAATCCCCCCCACCCGTGCGAGCTTCCTCCGATATGGCCACCGAATCCTCCCGATCCCCCGCCGCTGAAGATGATGGGATACCAGAGCCAATCCGAATCTCGATAGGGCCCCGAGCGCATGACTCGTCCTCCTCGTCGCCTCCCCGTGCCTGTCGTCGCCGCTAGAACAAAAGCGAGAATGAAAAGCAGCACCAGCAGGATCACGAGGCCCATTCCCACGGCCGGGGCCGATCGCCGCTCCGGAGCGTACGCGAGCGAAGCATCCACATCTTCGATTGTCACCCCTCGCTTCTTGGCGAGCGTGGCGACGATCGTTTGCAGACCCAACTCCAGCCCCTCACCGTACTTCCTCTCTCGAAAATAAGGGACCATGCGCCGGCCGACCTCCCCCACCAAGCCATCGGGCAATTCCCCCTCCAGTCCATATCCGACTTCGATGCGCCATTTCCGCTCATTCGGGGCGACGAGGATGAGCAAGCCCGTATCCTCCCCTTTTCGACCGATCCCCCATCGGCGCGCCAGCTCGATCGAGTACTCCTCAATGGGCCGATCGCCGAGCGAAGGGATGGTCACGACGGCGATCTCCACGCCCAGTTTCGAACGCACCTGGCGAATGAGCGCCTCCATGCGCGATTGGCTCTCCGCCGCGAGGACACCCGCGAAGTCGTTGACGTAGCCCCGCGGGGCAGGGAAATCCTCACCCCGCGCGACGTGGCCGATCGCGAAGCCGAGGAGCGCAAGTGCGCAGATCACCCGACGTATGGTCGCGCCTCTCCCCCGCATCATGCCCATAAGCTTACCAGACCTCCTCCTGATACGCCAACGGATGAACCTCAGTTCCCCTGACGTCGCGCGGGAACTTTCTCAAGCACAGCGCCGTCAAACTCTGAGAAAGCACGCGCCATCTAAGGAAACGTCTGGAGGGCTGTATGCGACGGCCATACCTCTTGCACGGATCGCTTATCGCCGCGCTGATCGCCGGCCTCTCACCCGCAAGCACTCATCCCCTTCAATGGGGGACAGGGAAGATCTCCGGACGAGTCCTCTCAGACACCGGTCGCCCGGTGAAATATGCGCGCGTCGAGCTGCACCGCATCGCTGAGACCGGCTCTCTCTTCGTCGCTGAAACGCGCGCCGACGCGCACGGGGCCTTCGCCTTCGAGAACTTACCCCCGGGGACCTATGCGCTTCGGGCTTCTCAGGTCGGCTTCTTTTCCGAACGCGACCCCACCCTTACTGATCCCCTGGAGCTCCCCGAAGGCGGGCATCTCCAAAACGTGGAGCTTCGCCTCACAGCGGGAGGAGCGATCAGCGGCTGGATTCGCGATGAGGAGGGCGACCCGGTGATCGCAGCGGAAGTCCTGGCCATACGGCTTCAGGACAGCGGAGAGACTGTGTATCAAGGCAGCGTTCAAACGGACGATCGAGGGGTGTATCGCCTCTCCGGTCTCCCCCCCGGACGGTATGTGATCGGCGTTCGTATACCGGATGGACAAGGGTATCGCGGGGCACTGCGATATTTCCCAGGCGTCTTGTCTCGCGAAGAGGCGAGCCTGATCCCTGTGAGCGAGGGCCAAGACATCACAGGAATAGACATCGAGCTCAAGCCGCTGCAGGGAGCGCGACTGATGGGCCGCGTCATCCGAGAGCACGGACGACACCCGGTTCGTGCACGCGTGATGCTCTCGGGTCAGGACCTCATCTCCCTCTCGACGCACACAGATGCTGACGGACGATATGAGTTCTCCGAACTGCCCGAAGGGACATATCACCTGAGGGTGGAACCTCTGGAGGGGGAAGTCGTCGGGCTCGCCCAGTACATTCACATTCCATCCCGCCGACCCGTCCACCAGGATTTCGTCCTCCACGATGCCGGACAGGTGAGAGGGCGAGTGGAGCTTGACGACCGCCGTCCTTTGGATCCAACGCACTCGCTCATCCTCTCCCTCACGGTGACTCAGCTCGAAGAGTCCAATCGAGCACTCTCCTCATTCTCCCGGCCGGTTGAGCCGGATGGCACCTTCCACATTGGTGGGTTGCCGAAAGGGCGGGTGCGATTCTCGATCTTCTCACCGAATGAGCGATACGCCATGAAGGCGCTCGCTCTTGGGAACCGCATAGTCCCCGGCTTCGAGCTGTCCATTCAGCCTGGGACAACGCTCTCAGACGTGCGCGTGATCCTCTCCAGTGAAGTGGGGGAGATATACGGTCGCGTGAGCGCTCCGAAGGGAGACCTGACGTCTTATCGTATTCTCCTCGTCCCCGAAGATCCAGCGAAGTGGAAAGATCCTCAAGAAGTGAGGGTCGCTTGGACGACCGGCGTGCAGCCTTTCGTCCTCCGCGGGGTGCTGGCGGGCCGATATTGGATACTCGCTACTCCGATGGACACGCAATTGAGCACCGAAGCCCTGATCCAGCAGGGCCTCTCCTCAGCGTTGAGGATCACTGTGCATCCCCATCGAGCCATTGAGGTCACCGTCCCTCTCGTCTTCCCGGAAGGGCAGTAACGCCACAACACATCCCACTACTCAGGACGAGAGCTGACGCAGCAGATGCGCCAACGCCTCTCGCGGGTGCGCGCTCTCCAGGATCGGACGGCCGATGACGAGATAATCGGCCCCAGCCCCTAGAGCTTCCTCCGGCGTCGCGTGACGTTGCTGATCATGGATGGAAGCGCCAGCCAGGCGGATTCCTGGGACCACGATCGCGAACTCGCGGTCCGGGATGGCCGCGCGAATGCGCCGGATCTCTCGTGCGGAGGCCACGACCCCTCCGACTCCACACGCGTGGGCCAGGTGCGCCAGGGCGACGGCGACCTCCTCAAGTTCGGCGCGCACGCCCACCTTCGCCAGGTCTTCAGCTCCCAGACTCGTCAAAACCGTCACGGCGAGAATGCGCGGCCGAGCGATCCCCTCGCGCGCGCAGAAATCCGCGACGGCTTCGACAACGGCTCGCATCATCGCTTCCCCCCCAAGGGCATGAATGGTGAACATGCGGACGCCCAAACGCGCCGCTTCGACCCCCGCGCGAGCGACCACGGTCGGAATGTCGTGGAACTTGAGGTCCAGGAACACGCGCTCCCCCCGCCGGACGAGCTCGCGCACTAAATCCGGCCCAACGGCCGTGAACAGCTGGCTCCCGACCTTATAGGCGCCGACCAGACCGCAGGTCTGCTCGACGATCCGCAGAGCCTGCTCAGCCGTCGGGACATCGAGCGCCAGAATCAGCCGATCCCTCAGCTCCGGTTTCTCGCCAGTCATCGGCTTCTCCTCCCACGCGAAGATCGCCAAGTGCGTTCACCTCGCGCCTCATCGGGTTTCGACCCGGCGGAGAATCCGCCGAATCCCCTCCTGGAACACCTCGGGAGGCGGGAGCAGGCTGAGGACGAAACATCCCTCCCCCTCGAAGTCGAAGAAATATCCGGGATGCACGAGGACGCCCTCGTGCTCCAGCAGTTCGATGGCGAAGGCCTCGTCATCGCGCACATCGGACAGATGCAGGATCGCGTACCACCCCCCCTCGGCGTCCAGGTATCGGCAGCCGCTCAATCGCTCGACGCTCTGACGCAGATACTCTCGATTCGCCCTCACGCGCCCCAGGATCTGCCCGCGGAGCCCCTCCCGCACGCGCATCCACTGCGGGAGGGCCCGCGCGATCGGCGTGCTCACGGAGAGATAGGTATCGCCGATGATCTCCAGTCGAAGGAGCGCCTCGCGCACCATCGCCTCAGGGCCGGTGACGCCAATCCACGCGAGCTTCATCTGCGGCAGCCCGAGCAGCTTCGAGACACCGCCGAGGACGAAGGTCAGTACGTCCACCCCCTCCTCCCGAAGGAGCGTTCCGACCCGCTCCGCATCTTCCGCATAGGCGTAATCCAGAAAGACCTCGTCGCTGATCACGACCACTCCCTGCTTCGCGCAGCATGCGAGAATTTGCTCCCACTCGCTCCGCTTCACAAACGAACCGGTCGGATTGTTCGGGTTCACTAGGACGACGGCGCGAGTCCTCGGCCCGAGAGCGGCGCGCACGCTCTCGACATCAATGCGCCACCGGCCATCGTACGCCAACCGGTAGGCGTCCAGCTCGACGTCGTTCAAATCGGCGAGGAATCCGAAGAGCGGATAGCTCGGCCTGGGGACGAGGACACGATCTCCCGGATCGGCGAGCAGTCGAAAGAGGAACGTATACGCCTCGCTCGTGCTCGCCGTCAGGACGAGGCGATCCGGATCCACACGCGCGCCCCGCTCGACATAGTACCGCGCGATCGCCTCGCGGGCCGATCGCATCCCCTGAGGCAGGGGTTCATATCGCAGATTCTCCGAGGAGAGAAAGGGCGTCAGGATCACATCGCGCGGATACTCGAAGGCGCACCGGGTGGGATTGGATTCCGTCAGGTCCAGGATGGGCTCGCCGCGCTCACGCCGCTCGCGCACGCGACGCGTCAGCTCGTTCACCGCCGTCGGCCATTGGGTCCGTCGGGCGAACATCGGCTTTTCAGCATACCGCAGTTTCGCGCATTTCAGAACCGGAAGAGGTAGCTGAATTTCACGAAGACCTGCCGCCCGACCGACTGCGTGGGCGCCCCGATGCGCCGAATCCCCTCGGGAGACGTCGGATCGAGCCCGAGGTTCTCCCAACGATCCGTGTACCCCACGTAGAGCGCCGTCCATGGATTGACCAGGTATGTGAGCAAGATGTCCACGGCGATTCGCTTCTCTCGCTCCGCGCGCACGAGCGCAGGATTCGGGAGCACGGCCGCGTAATCGAGAATGGCGCGAAGCGACAGCTCGCGCGTGAATTGATAGGTCACCTTCGTGCGAAGCAGGTGATTATTGAAGATGCTGACCTGTTCGCCCGACGAGCGGAGCGCGGTGGGCTCACCGCTCGGATGCGCCGATGCGCGAGACGTCCCCAGGCGGCTGTAGAGATAGACCTGACTCACCCGAAGTTGCGACGTCGGGCGCAGGGTGAGCGACAGCTCGGCATTTCTCGTCGTCGCCGAGAAGGGGCTCATTCCCGGCGGGGGATAAAAATTGATCCCGGTTCCGAATCGGAACTCTCCTCCGATGGAGAGCCATCGCAGCCAGGCCGTTTCCACGTTGAACAAGGTCTCATGCTTCCGAAAGCCGATGTCGCGAAACAGCTCAAACGATTCCGAACGGCGAAAAGAGGCCGCCGTCGGCCCGGCGAATTGCCATTGGAATCCTCCATTGATGACCCAATCCTGAAGGCGGCCCCGCCGATCCCAATTGGCGAGGGCGAACACGTTCGGTCCGAAGCTCTGGAGGCGACGCCCCTCGCGGAACCAGCGATATCGAACGAAATGCTCCGTCTGCCGCACGTCCACACGACGGATGAAGCCAAGTTGCGACTGAAAGCGCGGGCTGCGATCCACGTACTCCCCCGAATAGAAGAAGCGTCGCCCCGAATAGGAGAGATCGAGCGAGTACGCGGGCCCGGACGATCGTGCGCCGTCGCGCTGCGTGAAGCTCCGCATGATCTGACCGGTGAGCGTCCAGTGGCGACCAAACCGCAGTAGCGTATCGAGCGCGAGAACGCTATTGGATTGCGCCCGGAAGGACCGACGCGTGAAGAGGACGCCCAGGCTCGATTGCTCGGCGAACTCGCGTTGCACGCGCAGGACGCCGATGGCCGCCCGTCGCCCGTGCGCGGGATCACTCGGCGGCACGAGCCGTCCGGGAGCGCGATCGTCCATAGCGAGCGCGCCCACGGCCCACCGCCCCACTTTCCCCGTCATCCGCGCGCCAAACTGGGGGTCCACAATCCGGCGGGAGAAGAAGAGATTCTCCAACGTCTGAAAGAATCCCGCATTCTCCAGGAAGAACGGGCGCTTCTCCGGGAAGAAGACCTCGAACCGCTGATTGATCGTCACCTGCGGATCGTCCGATTCGACCTGGCTGAAGTCGGGATTCACCGTGAGATCGAGCGTGAAGGCATCGCGCAGGACGAACTTCGCGTCCATCCCCCCTCGACCTTCGACTTCCCTGCGCCAGGCGGGCGCGCCCGCACTCGAGAGATCGAGGAATCGGGCAGCCGCGAACGTCCCATACGGGATGAACTGCCAATTGCGTCCGGGCGAGATGTCCTCCAATCCTTCGAGCGTCGCCAGTTGTTGCAGGAATCCGGCCACGCGCCGGGTGATGTACGGCCAAAAGGCTTGCTCGTTGAGACGCGGGATGCCTCGCGCGAGCGCGATCCCCCACGTTTGCGTCCGCGTCGCGGGGAATCGGAGACTGCGGAAGGGAATGGCCATCCAGACGATGAATCCATCCTCGGTCAACCGCCCTTCGGAATACCACAGCGTATCGAAGCTGTAGTCGTCCTCTTGCCCCTCTCCGGTGATCCCGTCGGCTTGAATCCCCAGGGGATTCACGAGGAAGAGGTAGGCCCGGCGACGATCATGAAACGTGTCCAGGATGACGCCGACGAGATCGTCCTCGAAGATCGCCTCGCGTCGGGAGAGGCGCGCGCGAACCTTCGCCGGATCGTCCTTGCAGATGAAGACGACGTAGAGATGGTGACGATCATAGGAGAGGCAGGCCGTCGTCTCCAGGCTGACCGGCGTCCCATCCCCCGGTTCCCGCTGTCGAAAATCGGAGACGCAGACGCTGCCCGCCGGTCTCGCTCCTTGCCGATAATCATCCAATCGAGGAGGTGAGGAGACGCGCGCGAGCCGCAGCCGCGGGCGCTCATCTTGAGCCGCTCCCCATGCGACTCCGCACATCATGAGCCCGAGAAGGATCAGGAGTGCACTTCGGCCTCTCCCCATCGCTATTTTCTCCCTTCGTCGCGGATTCCGGCATCGCCCTTCATACTACGGTGCGATGGGCTCATTCGTTCCCGCTCACTCTCGATCTTCGATCCGCAGGCGTCCGAGCTCGCCCGACGCGGGGACGACGACGAAGGGGATGCGCCCGAGCAGCCGTCCCTCGGCCGTCCGTACCTCCACGCGCCAGCGGCCGGGCGTGATCCTCCGCTTGAAGGTATAGCCGCGATAGCCGCCGTCGCGCCCGCCAATGACCGTATAGGCGATCCGGTCGGTCGTGACCCACGCGCCGTTCTCATCCTGCCGTTGCCAATAGTGCCAGACCTGCTCCGTGAACGCCGTCGGCGCGAAGATCGCCGCGAAACAATAGACCACATCGCCCGGTCGGTAGGCGAACTCGCGCTCATCCCGACGCCAGAAGAGCCAGCGCGGCGGTTCCCGATATATGACTTCATATCGCGCGCCCACGCGTCGGACGCTGCGATAAATCCCCCCCTCCTTCAACGCCAGAGGAACCGGCGGGATCAGCTCCCCGAAATAGCTGAGCAGGAGCCCGCCGAAGACGATCGCGGGGAAGACGAGCGCCTTCAGCAGCTCACGTCGGCGCCCATAGATCGCCCCGAGAAGCGCGCTCGTCAGCGCGAATCCCAGAATCCCGCTCACCACGAAGAGCGTCGCGCTCATGCGCCGGAGGACGATCGGCAGGAAGAAGGTGAAAAAAGCCGATCCGCAGAAGCCGTAGAGTGTGGCGAGCACCCTCAGGTCGCGCAACCGATGGGAGAAGAACTCATTGACCATCAGCAGGCCGAAGAGCAGGCCGACGAAGATCAATGACCGCCCGATGGCCGCGCTCTTGAAGTAGAAGACGACGTAGCTCGACAACAGGCCTCCGAGGAAGAAGTGCACCCCGGTAGTCATCAGATCGAGCCGCCGCCGAAGTCGCGGCGAGCACACGCGCCCGCGTTCGACGCGCCCGATCAGCACGATCAGGATGCCGGACGCCAGCAGATACCCGAGCAGGATCGCATTGTCCGACCATCGGTCAATGCGGGTGAGCGTCAGGCTGTCATAGGTGAACCCCGCGATGAAGGCCAGGATCGGCCCGTACGTGCGGTGGCGCTCGAAGAACGTGCGCCACCGATCCCGCCACGTCGCGATCGGACGGATCATCCCCCCTCCAGACGTTCAATCAAAACAAGGCCCCAGGGGCTCGGTCAATCCGTTGAAGGAGCAGACCACGCGGGCGCGAAAGGTCAGCTTGGCTCGCCTGAAGATGCACCGTATGATTAGAGAGCACCGCCGGGGAGTTGGTGCATGTTCATCAGGAGGGAGAGCGCTTATGAGACGACGATTCGTGATGCTCGTCTCCGGACTTCTGGTCATGTCTCCTCTCGTTCCCTGTTTCGCCGCCACCGACGCGTTCGATTTCTACGCCCGGGGGCCATATCGGCCTGCTGTCCCGCGCCCGTCGCAACTGCTCGGGTACGAGCCGGGCGAATTCCACACGGACTTTCGCGGGATGGAGAGAGTCATCACCGCCATCGCGCAAGCGGCGGCCGATCGCGTGCGCGTGATCGAATATGGGCAGAGCTATGAGCGGCGCCCCTTGCGCCTGCTGATCATCAGCTCGCCTGAGAATCTGAACCGACTCGATGAGATCCGCGCTCGCATTCAAAAACTCGCCGATCCCCGGAAGCTCAGCTCGCCCGACGAGGCCGCGGAGATCATCCGCACGACGCCCGTCATCGTCTGGCTGAACTATGCGAACGATGGGAACGAGTCGGCCGCTTTCGAAGCGGCGATGCAGGTCGCCTATCACCTGGCGGCGAGCGAAGAGCCGAGGACGCGGGAACTCCTGGAGCGCGCTATCATCCTGCTCAATCCCGCGCACAATCCGGAGAGCCACGAGCGCTTCGTCGCCTGGTACAATGCCGTCGCCGTGGGAGCCGAAGATCGCTTCGCCTACGAGCACAATGCCCCCTGGGGACTCTCCACGAACAACAATCACTACCAGATTGATCTCAACCGCGATGCGCTGGCGAGCACGCAGGTGGAGACGCAAGCGCTCATGCGCGCCTACCTGCAGTGGAACCCGCAGGTCTTCGTGGATCATCACGGCCAGACGACGACCTTCTTCTTCCCCCCTGCGGCGGCTCCCGTGAATGCGAACCTCCCGACGGCGTATCACGAGTGGATGGATATCTTCGGGCGCGGCAATGCCGAGGCGTTCGATCGCCACGGATGGGCGTACTTCGTCCGCGATGTCTTCGATCTCTTCTACCCGGGATACTGGGACAGTTGGCCTTCGCTCAATGGGGCGATCGGCATGACCTACGAGACCGATGGTGGCGGAAGCCGAGGGCTCCGCTGGGAGCGGGAAGATGGAGCGGTGGTGACCCTCCGCGATGGGATCGCGAAGCATTTCGTGGCGAGCCTGGCGACGGTGGAGACGGCCGTGCGCCATCGCGAGCGCTTGCTGCAATACTTCTACGATTTCAAGCGCACGGCGATCGAGGAGGGGGCGCGCGGCCCTGTGCGCCGATTCGTCCTGCTGCCGGGGAACGATCCGGGACGCGCGGCGGAGCTGGTCGCGACGCTCTTGCGCGCGGGGATCGAGGTGCAACGCGCTCAGGAGGCGTTCTCCTCGCGCGCCGCGTACGACTACATGAGCAAGAAGACGACGGCCCGCTCGTTCCCCGCTGGTTCCTTCATCGTTGACCTGGCTCAGCCGCAGATGCGCCTGGCGAAGGCACTGCTCGAACCCGAGGCCCAGCTCGATCCGGAATTCGTCCAGCGTCAGTTGCAGATCCGCGAGCGGAACGAACGACGCGGCAAGAATGTCCCGAAGGAGCGATACGAGTTCTACGACGTGACCGCGTGGTCGCTCCCCTTGGCCTTCGGCGTCGAAGCCTATTGGACGGAGGACGCCCCACGCGTGCGCGCCGTCTCACTGACAGTGGACGAGACCGGGAGGGTGATCACGAGCGACGATCGGCAGCCGATCGTCAGTGGCGGCGTCATCGGTGGTCGCGCGACCTCGGCTTACCTCTTCACCTATGAGACGAACGCGGCCGCTCGCTTGGCCTTCGCCCTGCTCAAGGAGGGCTATAAGGTCGCCGTCTCCACGCGGCCGCTCCGCGCCGACGGTCGCGATTTCCCGCGCGGGACCCTGGTCGTGCCTGTTGAACGGAATCCTGAATCCGTGCACGAACGCATAGCGGCTCTCGCCCGCGAATGCGGAGTGACCGTGTACGCGGCTTCGAGCGCCTATACGGATCGCGGGGATACGGGGATTGGATCTCCGTCCGTCCTCCCGCTGCGACGGCCAAAGATTGTCGTCATCGTTGGAGAGGGGGTTTCAGTCACCAGCTACGGCGCCATCTGGTTCCTCTTCGAGCGGCGGTTCGGCATCCCCTTCATCCCGATGACGCTCGCCTCGCTCCATCGCGCCGACATCTTCCGGTATGACGTCATCCTCTTTCCCGATGGGAACCCCGCCGCTTATCAGGCGGCCCTTGGAGATCGAGGCGTGGAGCGGCTCAAGCGATGGGTGAACGAAGGCGGCGTCCTCATCGGCATCGGTGGCGCAGCGGAACTCTTCACGCGGAAGGGGGTGGAGCTGACGACCGCCCGGGTTCTCGGCGCCGAGGAGGAGACGCCTGCGCCGTCAGGATCGGGCGCCGCGGCTTCGGCCCAAGCGCAGACGGCAGAGCGAGCGACGCCCCCTCGCCCGCTTCCGGTCCCCGGAGCGATCATGCGGGCGACGGTAGATCGGCATCACTTCCTGACCTTCGGCTACGACGCGGAACACCTGCCCGTCTTGGTGAATTCGGCGCGCTTTTTCGCGCGCAGCCGAGATGGAGCGAACGTCGTCACCTTCGAAGGCAAGGACCTGCATCTGAGCGGATTCATCTGGCCGAATAACACGGTGGAGCTGCTCAGCGGGACGGCCTATCTCATCCACGAGCCGACCGGACGCGGTCATGTCATCCTCTACGCTCAGGATCCGAACTTCCGGCTCTTCTGGCAGGGACTCACGCGCCTCTTTCTGAATAGCGTGCTCTTCGCCCCGTCCATGCGCTGAGCGGGACGCGGTTCCCCTCATGCGGGCTGGATCGCCGTGAGGGGGACCGCTCTCCCGCGCCTGCAAGCACGCGCGCCGGCGGCTTGTCCATCCGCACGCCTTTTGGCTATAGTCTCTCCCCTATGGGCGAGTACACGGAAGAGCATGCCCGAGCTGGCCTGGAGGTCGAGCTGCCGAAGATCGAGTGCTGGCCCAATCAATTCAAGGGCTACGAGATCACCATCGTCATCCCCGAATACACCTCCGTCTGCCCGCGCACGGGGCTGCCCGATTTCGGAACGATCACCATTCGCTACGAGCCGGATGAGTGGTGCGTCGAGCTGAAATCGCTCAAATACTACATCCTGGGGTACCGCCAGCTCGGGATCTTCTACGAGAACGCCGTCAATCGCATCCTCCGGGATTTCGTCGCCGCGTGCCGCCCCGTGTGGGCAGAGGTGACCGGGGAGTTCAACGTTCGTGGGGGGATGAGAAGCATCGTGTGCGCTCGATATCGCGCGCGCACCGAGCGCTCGGCGTCCGGCTCCTGAGCGCGCGAGCGCTCACGGCGACTCCCCGCCGCTTCGCTCCTTTCGCACGCCGAGATCGAAGGCGACCACGATCAGGATGACGCAGAGGGCGATCGTCGCCCCGGCGTAAAGGAGCATCAGGTGCCCCCCTTGCATGAAGAGATAGATCACCACACCGAGGAGCAAGATGGAGAGGATGCCCCAGAAGCTGAATCGTTTCGGCTCCGCGCGCTCTACCATCGCTTCTCTCCCTCCGGTTCCAAACGTTCCATCTCCGCGGCCGATTCGGCGACCTGAGGCAGGGGTGTGAGCAGATACCCCTCCGATCTGGCGACGAAGGCAGCGGCCGTGACATCGCCGGTGACGTTCAACGTCGTCCGGCACATGTCGAGCAACCGATCCACGCCGAGGATGATGGCGATGCCCTCGCCCGGGACGCCGACCGTCTGCAGCACCAGAATGAGCAGTGGGAGGGAACCTCCGGGCACGCCAGCCGCGCCGATGGCCGTCAGCACCGACATGACGATGACGATCAATTGCGCTGAGAGCGACAGCTCGACGCCGAAGACCTGGGCCAGGAAGAGCACCGTGACGCCCTCAAAGAGGGCCGTCCCGTTCATGTTCATCGTCGCGCCCAGCGGAAGCACGAACCCCGTGATCTCGCGGGGGATCCCCAGATTCTCCTCCGAGATGCGCATCGTCGTCGGGAGCGTGGCGCTGGAGGAGCTGGTGGAGAAGGCCGTGATCATCACAGTTCGAATCGCGCTGAAGAAGTGCCAGGGATTCAATCGCGCGAAGACACGCACCAGGATCGAGTAGACCCCGAATTGATGGATGGCCAACCCCAGGACGACCGTGAGGACGTAGACCCCCAGCTTGGCGAGGAGATCAAACCCGAAGCGCGCCGTGACGCTGAAGATCAAGGCCGCGACGCCGAAGGGCGCCAGCTTCATCGCCAGATCAATCAAGACGACCATCGCTTCTCCCACACCGGAGAGAACGGCCATGACCGGCTGCGCGCGACTCGCCGGGAGAAAGGTCAGGGCGATGCCGAACATGAGGGCGAAGAAGATGATCCCCAGCATATCGCCCTGCACGGCAGCTGCGATCGGATTGCGAGGGACGATGTCGACGAGGGTCTGAATGCCGAAGCGCGTTCGCCCCGCCTGTCCTAATGTCTCGGCCGTCTGCCCGCGATACGTCTCCAGAAGCTGTGCCTTCACCTGTTCGGGGAGGCCCTCCCCCGGCCGAATGACGTTCACTAAGATCAACCCGATCGTGACCGCCAGCGTCGTCACCAGCAGGAAATAGAGCAGGGTCTTCACGCCGATGCGTCCGAGCTTCCGCAAATCCCCGAGTCCGGCGACGCCGAGCGCGAGTGAGGCGAAAACCAGCGGCACGACGACCATGATGAGCATCCGCAGGAAGATCTGCCCGATCGGCTCGGTCACCATTCGGACGAACCCCTCCACCTCCGGTCGCCGACCGAGGAGGATATTGACGCTGATCCCTGCCATCGCCCCCCCTATCAGGCCGAGGAAGATTTGTGTATGCAGGGGGAGCCGACGTCGTCCCTTCATGCTCTGCTCAGGTGCGGGTTGCATCCTTCAATCCGCCGTCACGGGTCCGGGACCGAGGGCGGGTCTCCGCGCCGCCCTCCACCGCCACAGGGCATACACAGGCGCTCCCGCCAGGACGATCATCAATCCCGGCCACGTATTGGGTCGCGTCTTGGGCGAGATCAGGAGATCCACCGCGATGAACGAGGCCGCGAGGATGTACAGCGCCGGAACCCACGGATAGCCGAAGGCGCGATAGGGCCGTTCGGCATCCGGCCGCTTCCACCGCAAGACGAAGAGGCCCGCGATTGTGAGGACGTAGAAGATGAGGACGGCGAAGATCACGTAGTCGAGCAGCTCGCTATACGTCCCCGAGAGCGCGAGCACGCAGGCCCAGAGGCATTGAACCAGAAGCCCATTAGCCGGGACATGATGAGCGTTCAACTGTCCCACGCGCTGGAAGAAGAGGCCATCGCGCGCCATCGCATAGTAGACGCGCGCACCCGCCAGGATCAAGCCGTTCATGCATCCGAAGGTCGAGATCATGATGAGCACGGCCATAATGGCCGCCGCATGCGCGCCGAAGATGACCTCGGCCGCCGCCGTCCCCACGCGATCGTTCACGGCGAATTGAATGCCGCGCTCGATGGCCGTTGTGCCCGTGGGGTCGCCCCGCAGCGGGAGCACGCAGAGGTAGCTGACGTTCGCCAGAAGGTAGAGCACCGAGACCAATCCGACGCCCAAGAAGAGGCTGAGCGGCAGCGTGCGCTTCGGGTTCTTCACCTCCCCGGCCGTGAATGTGACGTTGTGCCACGCGTCCGAGGCGAAGAGGGGACCGACCATCGCTGTCCCCAACACGAGCAACAGAGCGAAGCCCTCCAACGGCATCGTCGTGTAGTGGGTCGCGCCCGGAGCCACCGGCTGGGTGAACGTCGCCGACCACGCGTCTCGGAAGTTCGCCGCAATGGCCTCCGCGTTCCGCCCGATGAAGAGTCCGAGGCCGATGAGCAGGGCGAGCGCGCCGATCTTCGCGATCGTGAAGATGTTTTGCACGATCTTCCCCGCGCGCAGCCCCTTCGAGTTCGTCCAGCTCAAGAAGATGATCACCGCGATCGCGACCAGCTGCGTCGGCGACAGCGTCAGCCGACCGTACGCGAAGAACGTCCGCTCCTCGGAGATCTGCGGGATCAAAACGCCCAGGAACCGCGCGAAGGCGACGGCCACGGCCGCGATCGTCCCCGTCTGAATGACCAGAAAGAGCGTCCAGCCATAGAGGAAGGCCCAGAAGGGGCTGTAGGCTTCGCGCAAATAGACGTACTGCCCCCCCGCGCGCGGCATCATCGCCGCCAGCTCGCCATAGCTCAGCGCGGCCATGAGCGTCAGCAGCCCCGCGATCGCCCACGCGCTCAAGAGCCATCCGGCCGATCCCACCTGTCGAGCGACATCCGCCGAGACGATGAAGATCCCCGAGCCGATCATGGACCCAGCGACGATCATCGTCGAATCGAATAAGCCGAGCCCTCGAACAAACGCCTCCTCACGATGAACGACGACCTCACCTGGTCGCGCCATAGTGTCCTGCCTCCAGACCTTCAGGCTCTCCTCGCCGTCACGCGTTCAACTCCCCGCGGAAGTCCCCGGAACCGCGTGCCGGACCCGACTCCGGTGAACGCTGTAAGAGAAGTAAATCACAAGCCCGATCGCCATCCAGATGATCAAGCGTTCCCACGTGTGCCAGGGCAATCCGACCATTTGCGCCAGGCAGATCAGGGCTCCGAGGATCGGCACCACGGGCACCAGGGGCGCGCGGAATGGGCGCGGCACCTCCGGATTCGTGTAGCGCAAGACGAGCACGCCCATGCAGACGAGCACGAACGCGAGCAACGTCCCGATGCTGACCAGTTCGCCCACGACGTGGATGGGCGAGAGACCGGCGGCGATCGCCACACCGAGGCCCGTCACGATCGTCGTGATGTAGGGCGTTCGGAATCGCGGATGCACTCGCGCGAACGTTTGAGGGAGCAACCCGTCGCGCGCCATCGTCCAGAAGATGCGCGGCTGCCCGAGCAACATGACCAGGATCACCGAGGTCAGACCGCCGATGGCTCCGAGCTTCACAATCGGCGCCAACCACTTGAGCCCGGTCGCATCAATCCCCACGGCGACCGGGTCCGGGACGAGCAACCGCGAATAATGCACGACGCCCGTCAGCACGCCCGAGACGAGGATATAGAGGAGCGTGCAGATGGCCAAACTC